>NZ_JAWDIW010000013.1:0-273602 GCF_032464805.1 Rhizobium sp. 10PS4
GCACACCGGCCATGTTAGTCGTGAGCGCCGATCTTCGATAAACGCCTATTAGAGGATTGTTGTCGTCGCGGTCATCGGCGATCGGACGGTGCTTCCTCGCCGGAACGAGAAAGCGCCGTCGCGTCTCGGCTTAGCGTTGCTCCGGCACTCCAGGCACTTTGGACCTCGCCTCTTCTGCGCACCGTGGCCGGAGCTCGAAGACTCAGCCCCGGGGCTGCAGCAACGCCAGAACGATAGTCGATAACGCCAACATGGCTGTAAGTGTCAATGGCGCTGCCGGACCGTAGTGATCGACCACGTAGCCGCCGAACACCGCACCGATGCTGATGGCGACCTGGAAGGAAACGACCATCAGGCTGCCAGCTGCCTCCAAGGCATCCGTTGCGCCGCGGGACAAGTTGGTTGGCAGTACTACCGGAGCCATCCCGAAGGCGAGACCCCAAAGTGTAACCAGGGCAAACGCGATGCCGCTATATGAACCCCACAGTACGAGAGCAAGCGCCGCAAACGCCATCAGTGCGCCGGTCACAGCGAGTGCCGTACGGATATTGGCGTCTGCCATTCGTCCGCCGGCGATATTACCGATCACAGCGGCGATGCCAAAACCGAGCAGCGCCAAGGCAATCGGCCCGGTGCCAAGGAGGGTTACCTGCTCGAGGAAGGGTCGCACGTAGACTGAGCCGGCAAAATGTCCCGTCATCAGCAAGACGATGGCAAGCATTCCCAGTTGAACAGTGCGCCGTTTTGTCAGCCCGAAGACGTCAGAAAGACTGTTGCTCGTGGTTGCGGGTAACGTCGGCAAACTGAGAATCTGAAGCAGCATCGCAACTACCGCGAGGCCTGCGGTCATCGCCATGGCGGCACGCCACCCAAGCCAATCGCTAACCAAAGCACCCATGGATGGTGCAGCTATGGTGGCAAGAGAGACGCCCAAGGTGACTATAGCCATACCCCGCCCTGTCGCATTGGCGCCAACCAATCTCGCCACAACGGCAACTGAAAGTGCCCAGAAGCCACTTAGCGCGATTCCCAGCCCGGCTCGCCCCAACAACAATAGCCAAAAATCCGTCGCGAGGGCGGCCAGGAGATTGGAGCCGATAGCCAAGGCACTTAAGCCAACCAGGACAGTCTTCCGGTTCAGCTTGCCGATGAAAACATTGCTCAACAAGGCCGTTACCGCGCCGACAGACGCGGTTGCAGTGACAACCTGACCAGCTGTTCCCTCGCTGACGCCAAGGTCACGCGCCATCGGCGTCAACAGGCCCGCCGGCAAGAATTCAGCGGACACAAGCGCGAAGCTTGTGGCCGCCATCGAAATAACGGCAAACCAGGTGGTGCGGCTCCATGAACTCGGAACGGTAGTATCGAGGGCGATCGCGCTGCTGTCGAGCTGTGATGTTGTGTCCGTCATTGAAAATACCTCCAAGGTTTGGAGGTCTTCATAGCGGAGTCTTTCAGGATGATATGTATCCTAAAGTCCGAATTCCATGTCCGTTCGTCCGGAAATGGTGCGGCGCATAACTCCAGGCGATACGCTCGTGATGCGCTTGAAGGCGCGAGCGAAAGAGGCTTCAGACTCATAGCCCAGTTGAGAAGCGACCTCGGCAACCGACATATTTTGACCAAGCAACTCTCGTGCAAGCTGCATGCGCAGACGGGCGAGATACCGCGCCGCGCCTTCTCCTAAGATGGCACTGAAGCGTTCCGCGAAGATCGAGCGCGATTGACCTGCCACGCCAGCAAGGGTCTCCAGCGTCCAGTCATGGCCGGGATCTCGGTGCATGGCCGCCAGCGCACGGCCGATATGAGGATCGCGGATCGCAGCGAGCCAGCCGCTGGTCGAGGCCCCGCTGCAATTGACCCAGCAGCGAATGAGCCGTGCGACGAGTACGTCCGCCATGCGTGACAAAACCGTGGCGCTGCCTATCTGGGGCTGAGACGCCTCCACCGTCATCGCGGCGAGAAGCGGGCCGACGACTGGATCATTGCCAGCAACATCACAACCTTTGATGATCGGCGGCATCAGAGCGATCAACGGGTTGAGCGCATTCGCACCCAAGGCCATGGAACCGCAGAACAGGGTGCTTGTCGCGCCTGTTCCTTCCTGCACCACTTCGCAGACGTTCCCCCCCAACTTGATGACCTGGCAGCTCTTTAGCGAGTCCTCCACAACATCCGGCCTACTGGCCAGTCGGTGTTCGACCCCTTGTGGCAACAATACAAGATCGCCAGCTTGCAGTTCCTGCCATCCCTGGGTTTCCGTATGGATCCAGCATGGCCCCTCACTGACGAAATGAAATCGCAGCAGCTGTTGCTGCGGAAAGGCGATGCTCCACGGATCGCGCAGCTCACAACGGCCGTAGTTGACGCCGCTCAGGCGAAAGTCCTGTAGAACTTCGCTTAGTGCGTCCGTGGGAATATGCGTCGAAGACTGGGATGAACGATCAAGCATTGAGCCAATTTATATGCCAGGCGTCCGGACTGCAAGTATTGCCGATCCGGGCTTCCTCCGCCCCATTTGCCCAACACCAAATCGAGGTGAGCCCCATGTCGAGTTCGTGCGCCATTGATATAACCGACCGGAGCACGGTCGCCTTCTTGTCGCTGCTGTCGCGCACCAGAGCCTTGTCGAGCTTGATCGTGTCGAAGGGGAAGCGGGTGAGATAGGCGAGCGTGATATGACGCCCACGCTGGCACCGCTTCTCAGGTGATCCAATCAAAGCGGCTGCAGTACGAAAATTAGCTAGGAATTTTCGTAGCGGGGTGTCGGGAAAGCCGTTGGTCGTTCGTCATATTGTGAAGCCTACGGAGATAAACATGCTGACTTTGCCCGAAATTATCGAGTTCCAAGCACGAAAATATGTTGCCACTCGTCTGAGTGTGGTCATTCCTTTCGATAACGAGGTTGACCCTGCATTCGACGAACTTTGGGGTGCCTTTGCACGGGCGGGAGTTGAGCCTGATGGCATCGAATTCATGAAATTCAACCTGATCGACATGCCGCGCCTCGAAATCGAAGTGGGCATGACGACCGACAGCACGCTCCCTCTCTCCGGGCGCCTGGTCCATGGCGAGCTGCCCAGCGGAAGATATGTCAGTTCGACCTACACCGGCTCATACGACGGACTTTACGATGCAACCGCGATGCTGATCGGCTGGGCGAAGGAAAAAGGAGTAAAATGGGACGTCACGCCGACAGAGGGGGGTGATTTATTCGCCTGCCGCCTCGAAATCCACGAGAATAATCCCTCGATTGAACCCGATCCGTCAAGATTGGTGACAACGCTAATGATCAAAATGGCTGATGGCGAAGGTCTCGAGTGAGCTGATCATCCGAACATCTCGTGTCGACTCCGGTTGATGGCCAAGGCTACTGCGGTGCATTGAGAACCTATCCATCTGTCAGAACTTCGGCAGCTGAACGCCAACAAAGGAGTCGACCATGATTGCGTCCGTATCAAACGATCCAACCGGAGCGAAGGTTGAAGTCGCCACCTCGGCCGACGAGCGCGAAGTGAGAGCCTTCCTGGACCGGTGGGTCCGAGCCATCCGGTCGCACGATCTCGACGCCGTTTGCGCCGAAAGGACCGACGATATCGTGATGTTCGATGTTCCTGAGCCGATTCGGCTGGCAGGCATGGGTGAATACCGAAGCTCATGGGTGCAATATTTCGCGTTCGAAGGATCAAGAGAGTTTCAGCTGCAGGACCTTCACGTGGTCTGCGGCGCCGATCTCGCGTGGGCACACGCTTTGCTTCGATGCGAAGGTGTCCCGGAGGCAACCGCGCGATTGACGGTTGGTTTTGTCAAACAAGACGGCGCGTGGCGGGTCGCACATGAGCACCATTCCGGACCTGCGAAGTAGGCGCGTTGAGTGGTAGCCGCAATGTCTGCTTCCAGGTAGGGGAAAAGTCGCCGTTATGGCCGACAAGAGGCGCAAACCGGTCACTGGCGTCGCAAAAAATCCGCCGCGAAACTCCAGCTCTTGCGACAGAGTCTTGCGGCGAGAATCCTCGACGCTTTCAAAGACCGGGGTGTCGCAAAAGTCAGGATTTTCGCGACAGTTGACAGCTTCTCGCACGCTTTCGCTGAAATGAAATTGCGCGTAGGCGGCGCCGCTGACACTCTATCGCAATCGGTTTCAGGTAGCTCGGAAGACCCGGAAAACTATCCTCGACGATCACGGCGCAGAGTGGTCTTGCCAAGGCTCAGTGGTGTTTTTCAACAGTATCCGCCAGAGCGGACATAGCGACATTTTCAGCGACGATTTTCGGTGTTGTCATAGCGTAGCGTGGCCGCCTCGACCTTGTTGCCGTTGGCCGCTGCCCATGAACACAGTGCTTCAAACGGCTCCCGCAGTGAATGGCCTAGTGGAGTAATTGCATATTCCACGCCAATCGGCTGCGTTGGGAGCACGGTTCTCGTCACAAGGCCGTTCCGCTCAAGCCTCTTCAAAGCGTCGGCCAGAGCCTTGTGCGTGATCCCATCGAGACGCCGCTTGATTTCGTTGAAGCGCGAGGGTTTGGGACAGATCACTGTCAGTATCAGGATCGTCCATTTGTCAGCGATCTTGTCGAGCACCGGGCGAACCTGCGCCATGTCGCCAAACGCGCGATGAGAAAGTGCCTCCAGATCAGTATACTCGTCCATATCTAGGCTACTTCAGGTGCGTAATTGATACCAGATATACGATGTATATCATAGCGAGACCATCAATTGAAAGGATTTACGATGGCTCGAATGAGTAACAAGATTGCCCTGGTCGTCGGCGGCGCCAAGGGCATCGGCTTGGCAATTGCAGAGCGGCTTTCTGCCGAAGGGGCGAAGGTCTTCATCACCAGTCGTAGAAGTGAAGATGCCGAGAAGGCGGCCAAGGGTATCGGCAATGACGCGGTCGGCATTGCCGCCGATGCCAGTGTCCCCGAAGATATGGTGGAGGCTGTCGAAAAAGTGCGAAAAGCATGCGGGCGTATTGACGCGCTCGTATTGAATGCAGGCCTCTCCGAGCCAGCGCAGATCGCCGAAATAACGCCAGACCACTTCGACCGCCACTTCGGCGTCAACGTCCGCGGGATGGTTTTCGGCCTGCAGGCGGCTCTCCCGGCGATGACAGCAGGTGGGGCGGTCGTCCTCGTCGGATCCATCGCCGATAGCGCGGGCTACTCTTCGTACGGAACCTATGCCGCCACCAAAGCGGCCGTCCGTTCCTATGCCCGAACCTGGACGGCAGAACTCGCGCCCAAAGGTGTACGCGTCAACGTTGTTGCGCCCGGTCCAACCGATACGGAAATGATGGCTGCGGTTCCCGAAGACACTCGCGCGGCACTTGTCGCTCCGATCCCGATGGGACGAATGGCGAGGCCTTCAGAAGTGGCTGCGGCCGCCTTGTTCTTGTTGAGCGATGACGCGAGCTACATCGCCGGTGCCGAACTGTGCGTCGACGGCGGCTTGCGGCAGGTCTAAGCTTCCGTCGAAACGGTGTACCCGATCTGAGCAGGTCGGGTACAGCAAAACGCACTTGATGACAGACCAAGGCCGCAAATCAGCCGCATCATTCAACAACGAGCAGGTGTCCGCCTCGGGCCGAAGGCGGCCTTTGGTTGCTTCCGGAAAATCCCTGAGGTCAGCCGCTTCGATCACGCCCGTTTCGTCAGCGGAAACCGGTCGCGAAGCAGCCGCAGCACCGATTCCGAAGGGATCGGTGGGCCGAAAAGGTAGCTCTGGCCGTAGTTGCAGCCCATCTTGGCAAGCTCGATCGCATCCTCGTTGGATTCGATCCCCTCCGCCACAACCTTCATGTCGAGTTCGCGCGCCATCGCGATCACCGACCGGAGCACGGTCGCCTTCTTGTCGCTGCTGTCGCGCACCAGGGCCTTGTCGAGCTTGATCGTGTCGAAGGGGAAGCGGGTGAGATAGGCGAGCGACGAATATCCGGTGCCGAAATCGTCGAGCGCCAGGCCGATCCCGGCTTCCTTCAGCTTCTGCAGCACGAGGCGAGCCTGTTCCGGATTTTCCATCACCATGGATTCCGTCAGTTCGAGCTTGAGGCGCGAGGGATGGCAATGCGTCTTGGCGAGAACCGAACGCACGTCGTCGTAGAGCTCGTTGTTGAGCAGCTGCACGCTCGACAGATTGATCGAGACGAAGATCGGCAATTCGCCGGTCTGGTGCTGCCAGCTCATCAGATCGTTGGTCGCCTGTTCCAGTGCGAACATGCCGAGCGGGCCGATAAGATCGGAGGCCTCGGCGATCGGGATGAATTCGGACGGCGGGATATTGCCGCGTTTGGGATGTTCCCAGCGCATCAGCGCCTCGAAACCGGCGACCTCGACATCCTCCAGCCTTGCGATCGGCTGGTAGACCATCGCCAATTCCTTGCGCTCGATGGCGCGGCGCAGATCCGTTTCCAGCTGCAGCCGGTCGGTGCCGAAGTCGCGGAAGGCCGGCTGGAACGGCTCGACACGGTTGCCGCCGGCCCGTTTTGCCCGGTACATCGCAAGTTCCGCATCGCTGAGCAGGCCGGTGGCGCTCTCCTGCCGGTCGACCCAGGAGGCAAGCCCGACCGAGGCGGTCAGGATGATCTCGCGATTGGCGAAGTTGATCGGCACCATGATCGCCTTGCTGATCGCATCGGCGAAATCGGCGACCTTGGCCGGATTGTGCTCGGAAACCAGGATGAGGCCGAACTGGTCGCCGGCAAGCCGCGCCAGTGTGTCCTGCGGTTTCAACAGCCGGCGCAGCCGCCGCGTCAGTGCGATCAGGATGTTGTCGCCGGCGGCAACGCCGAGCGAATCATTGACCAGCTTGTAGCGGTCGATATCGATCACCATCACCGTCGGGCGCAGCGTATCGCCGCCCGGCGCCAGCGCCAGCACCGACTGCAGCCGGTCGAGGAAGACCTGCCGGTTCGGCAGGCCGGTCAGATTGTCGTGCAGCGCATCGTGCAGCAGCCGCTCGACGGAATTTTTCTGTTCGGTCACGTCGACGATCGTGCCGACGCAGCGGATGATCTCGCCGTTCGAGCCGAGCACCGGCCGGGCCCGGATCAGCAGCCAGTGGAAATGGCCATCCTCGGCGCGGATGCGGAACTCGTGGTTCAGCCGCCCGCGCCGGTGTTCGAGCAGCACGTCGAGCGTGGCGCGGAAGCGGTCGCGGTCGTCTGGATGCAGCCGCGGCAGCCAGTTGCGCGCCGCGCCATGCATGGTGCCGGGCGACAGGCCGAGCTTGATCGAGACGTCGGGAATGGTGACGACGCGATCGCGCGCCACATCCCAATCCCAGACCATGTCGCCGGAGCCGGTCAGCGCCAGCGATTGCCGCTCGAGATCGGAAAACAGCCCTTGCTGATAGGCGCCGCCGGCAAAAGCATGCTGCATGACGGTGAAGCCGATCAACAGCACGATGAGCACCAGGCCGCCGCCGAGTGCCGGCTGGATGATGTCGTTGTCGAGCCGGCCAGTAACGGTCAGCCACGCCCCGAACAGCCAGACGAGCGTCAGCGCCCAGGCCGGCACCAGCAGAATGGCGCGGTCGTAGCGGTTGAAGCCGAGATAGATGATCAAGAGCAGTCCCGTCGCGGCCGTCAACGCGAAGGAAAGCCGGGCAATGCCGGCGGCGATCGACGGGTCGTAGATCGCCACGCCGAAGAGCAGGGCAAGGCCGAGCACCCAGGCAAGCGTGGCGTAGCCGAGATGCGCATGCCAGCGGTTGAGGTTGAGATAGGTGAAGAGGAAGATGACGAAACTCGAGGCCAGCGCCACCTCGGCGCAGGCGCGCCATATTCGCTGGTCGGCCGAGGCGACGCTGATCAGCTTGCCGAGAAAACCGAAATCGACGCAGATATAGCCGAGCACCGCCCAGGCGAGTGCTGCCGTCGCCGGCAGCATCGAAGTGCCCTTGACGACGAAGAGGATGGTCAGGAACACGGCGAGCAGGCCGGCAATGCCGAGCACGATGCCGCGATAGAGTGTGAAGGCGTTGATCGTGTCCTTGTAGGCGTTCGGTTCCCAGAGATAGATCTGCGGCAGTTCCGGCGTCGACAATTCGGCAACGAAGGTGATGACTGCGCCGGGGTTCAGCGTGATGCGGAAGACGTCGGCTTCGTCGCTCGGCTGCCGGTCGAGCGCGAAGCCCTCGCTCGGCGTGATCGCGCTGATGCGCTGCGAGCCGAGATCCGGCCAGAACAGCTTGGAATTGACCAGACGGAAATGCGGCGCGACGATAACGCGCTCGAGCTGCTCTTCCGAGACGTTGGCAAGCGCAAACACCGCCCAGTCGCCCTGATGGTTCTCCGAGCTTGCCCTGACCTCGATGCGGCGGCGGATGCCGTCGGCGCCGGCCGCCGTCGAAACCTGGAAGGCCTCGCCCTGGCTGGCGTAGATCTCGGTCGTTGCCGTCAGATCGAGCGCTGTATCGTCACGGGAAATTTTTACCGGTTCGGCCGCCTGGGCAACGCCCGCCACGAAGGCGAAGGCCGCCAGGAAAAGGGCTGCGATCACCGCGATCACTCGTCCGGACGGTGACTTGGGCAGCATGCGGTCTCTTGTCATCAGCTGTCGGTTTTCCTGCCTTTATCCGTATCGGTGGCGAGACGTGAAAACATCACATGGTCATGCCACTGACCGTTGATCTTCAAATATCCGCGCAGATAGCCTTCCTGTTGAAACCCGGCTTTTTCAAGCAGACGGATGCTGCGCGCGTTATCTGGAATACAGGCTGCTTCGATACGGTGCAACTCAAGCCCGGTGAAGATGTAAGGAATAACCATTTGAAGGGCGGCGAACATATGCCCCTGACCGGCATGACGTTCGCCCATCCAGTAGCCGATCATGCAGCTTTGTGCCGCACCCCGTCTGATGTAGCCGATGGTGACGCCGCCGATGAGCGTCATGTCGTCTTTCAGGAAAATGAACAGCGGCACCGCCTGGCCCGAGGCATATTCCTGCTTGCCGCGGACGACGCGGGCGCGGTAGGCGCCCTCCGTCAGCTCGTCGCGCCGCCAGGTCGGCTCCCAGGGTTCCAGGAACTTGCGGCTGTCGGCGCGCAGCCGGTGCCACTGGTTGAAATCCTGGTAGCGCGGCAGGCGTAGCAGATATCTGTCGTTCTCCAGCTGCACCGCTTCCGGCTGCCGCTGCAGGAACCGAAAAACCGATTTTGGCATCGATCACTCCCGGCAGGACGATGTCGGCTCAGCGGCTTGCCTGCAGCGTCTTCGACGCCGGGACCGAAAGCGAGGCAGTGATGTCTTCCATCGGCGCGAGCTGTTCCAACGGACCGATCGCCGACAGCGTCGGCACCGTGTCATAGAACAGGCGGCCGGCAAGGTCGGTCAGCCGCTCGATGGTGATGCCTTCCAGCCGCTCCATCATCTCCGGATTGGAAATCGGCCGGCCGTAAAGCATCATCTGCCTGGCAATCTGGCCGGCGCGGGCGGCCGGGCTTTCCGCGCCCATCAACAGCTGGGCGCGGATCTGGGCGCGGGCGCGCTCGATCTCGTTCTGGTGGATCGCATCGGCTGACTTGTGCAGCTCGTCGATGATGACGGGCACGAGCTCCGGCAGGTTTTCGCCGCCGGTCGCGGCATGAATGCCGAAGATGCCGGTGTCGGAAAAGCCCCAGTGAAAGGCATAGACCGAATAACAGAGGCCGCGGAACTCACGCACCTCCTGGAACAGCCTGGACGACATGCCGCCGCCAAGGATATTGGCGAGGATCTGCGAGCAATAGAAATCGCGGGCGTGGTAGGGCTTGCCTTCGAAGCCGAGCAGGATCTGCGCGTCCATCAGGTCGCGCGGTTCACGCACGCTGCCGCCGATATAACGCGCCGCGTCCATGACGGGCGGGGCGGAAGGTGCCGTCGGCAGACTGGCGAACCGATCCTCGACCATGCGCAGGAATTCTTCATGCTGGACGGCGCCGGTGGCGACCACGAACATGCGGTCGGTCGTGTAGTTGCGGCTGAGATAGCCGCGGATCTGCTGCGGCGTGAAGGAGACGACGGTCTCCGGCGTGCCGAGAATCGCCCGGCCGAGGGTCTGGTCGCGATAGGCCACCTCGGAGAACCGGTCGAACACCACGTCGTCGGGCGTGTCGTTGGCGGCGTTGATCTCCTGCAGGATCACCTGCTTCTCGCGCTCCAGCTCCTCTTCCTCGAAGGCCGATTCCGTAAGGATGTCGGCGAGGATATCGACGGCGAGCGGCACGTAGTCCTTGAGCACGCGGGCGTAATAGGAGGTCGTCTCGGTCGAGGTGGCGGCATTGACTTCGCCGCCGACATCCTCGATCTCCTCGGCGATCTGGCGGGCCGTGCGGCGCGCCGTGCCCTTGAAGGCCATGTGTTCGAGCAGGTGAGCGATGCCGTGCTCGTTGTCCGTCTCGTTACGCGATCCCGATTTGATCCAGACTCCGAGCGCAACGCTTTCAAGATGCGGCATGGTCTCTGTGACTACTGTCAGCCCGGATTTCAGCCGGGTGCACTCAACTGTCATTGGCTATCTTTCTGCGCCTGCTGTCGTCTCGCCGCGGGCGTGCTTGCCGATAAAAGTTTCAACGGCTTTCAGCTCCGGTTTGATGATCTGGAAACGCTCCTCCCTTTGCATCAGATCAGCAAGCCACGTCGGAAGCGCCGGGTCAATACCGCAGGCGGATTTTACGGCGGCGGGGAATTTCGCCGGATGCGCGGTCGAAAGCGTCACCATCGGCGTATTCGGCTTTTCTTTCTTGGCAGCGACGAAGACGCCGATCGCCGAATGCGGATCCAGCAGATAACCGGTTTCGGCATGGGTCTTGCGGATCGTCTCAGTCACCTGCTTCTCGCTGGCGCGCCCGGAGCGGAAGTCGCGGCGGATCGCCTTCAGCGCTTGCGCGCCGATCTCGAAGCCGTTGGATTGCTTGAGGCTTTCCATCGCCGCGCGCACCTTCGTGGCGTCGCGGTCATAAGCTTCGAACAACAGCCGTTCGAAGTTCGAGGAGATCTGGATGTCCATCGACGGCGAGCTCGTCGCCTTGACCGCCTTCATGTCGTAGCGGCCGGTTTTCAGCGCCCGCGCCAGAATGTCGTTTTCGTTGGTGGCGATCACCAGCCGGTCGATCGGCAGACCCATGCGCTTGGCGCAGTAGCCGGCGAATATATCGCCGAAATTGCCTGTGGGCACCGTAAACGAGATCTTCCGGTCCGGTCCGCCAAGCGCCACCGCCGCCGTGAAATAATAGACGATCTGGGCCATGATGCGCGCCCAATTGATCGAGTTGACGCCGGATAGGCCGACCCTGTCGCGGAAGGCCGCGTCGTTGAACATCGCCTTTACCAGGTTCTGGCAATCGTCGAAATTGCCCTCGACGGCAAGCGCATGCACGTTCGGCGACGACGAGGTCGTCATCTGCCGCTGCTGCACCGGCGAAACCTTGCCGTGCGGGAAGAGGATGAAGATGTCGGTGCGCTCACGGCCCGCGAAGGCGTCGATCGCTGCCCCGCCGGTGTCGCCCGAGGTGGCGCCGACGATCGTCGCCCGCTCGCCGCGCTTTTCCAGCGCATAGTCCATCAGCCGGGCGAGCAGTTGCATCGCCACGTCCTTGAAGGCGAGCGTCGTGCCGTGGAAGAGCTCCATGACGAAGCTGTTCGGTCCGGTCTGGACGAGCGGCGCGATTGCCGGGTGGCGGAAGGTGCCATAGGCCTCGTCGATCATCGCCCGGAACGTGTCGTCGGGGATCTCGCCATTGGTGAAGGGCGACAGGATGGTGAAGGCGATTTCCTGATAGGTCTTGCCGCGGAGTGCGCGGATCTGCTTCTTGGAAAAGCTCGGCCATTTGCGCGGAACATAGAGCCCGCCGTCGCGCGCCAGCCCCGTCAAAAGGGCGTCGCAAAAGCCGAGGGAAGGGGCCTCGCCGCGGGTCGAGATATAGTCCACGTTCATCATCCTTGATCTATCGCTGGAGGGAATCCGGCCGGGCGCGGCCCTGGTGCGGTCTGCCGGAATTCGGCAAGGTGGTGCCTTCGGGCCTTACCATTGCCGTTATCTTGTTGAACTTGCCCACATCCGGCGTCGAAAAGTGCATCAAAACGGCGCTGACCCAATCGATTTTTGTTTGCGCCGCTGATATAGACCATCGCAAACCGTCGTGAAAGGCCCCACGGAAAAGACATGGGGCCTCCAAGAAGCGCTTATACAAGGGATGGAATATGGTGCTCGGCAAGGTCTCGCGTCTCATCGTCTCCGCATCTTTTCTTGCCCTGCTCGCTGGTTGCAACTCGCTCGGTATCGGCGGCGACAGCAAGCCGGCTGCGCCGGCGACCCAGCCGAACGGCACCGCCCAGATCATGCCGCTGGCGCCGGCCAACCCGTCCTCGAACAATCCTTCGATCGGCACCGCCACGACGGCGCAGGGCACGGTTGCTCCCGTCGTCCAGGGCGCCTGCCCGCAGATCTTCATGCGTGACCAGGATGCGATCTTCCGCACCTATGCCAAGGGCAAGAAGGACGATCCGCAGCAGATCGTCTTCCAGGCCTCCGTCGGCGATTACACCCGCCAGTGCACGCTGAACGACACGAACCTGACGATGACCATCGTCGCCCAGCTGCGCCTGATCACCGGCCCGGCCGGCACGCCCGGTCCGGTGACGCTGCCGATCCGCATCTCCGTCGTCGACGGCGAGACCGTGCTCTATTCCGAAGTCACCAAATTCCCGACCGAGATCCCGCCGGGTGCGCCGGGCACCCAGGTCATCTTCCGCAAGGACGGCATCACGATGCCGGTTGGCTCCGGCTCCCTGGTGCGCGTCAATATCGGCTTTGATACCCAGCCCGCGAAGACCAAGAAGAGCAGCTGAGTTATTCCAGCGACTGCTTCCGAGATACGGATGCACGACCTCCCTCATTCCTGTGCTCGTCACAGGAATCCAGCCACGGCGCGTCTGCTCCGTGGATAACTCATCATCGATGAAGTCGTTCTCCCGCGCCCAAGGACTTGGGCGCACTGGATCCCTGTGACATCCCTGGGGCAAAGCCCTGAGGACACAGGGATGAGGGAGGAGAGGGCGTGCCCACCCGGCAGAGCAATCAGTGTTGAATCAGGATGATTCCGCGGGCTCCATAGACTCGGAGCATAGTGAGAGTTGCATAACCCCTGGTATCGGAATCAGCGCTCCGACGCCTCAGAAAACGTTGTCCCATACAGCCAGCGCGGCGACGACGCCTGGCAGGTCGTTCATGCGCGAGATTGCCGTTTCGGCGCCGGCATCCGTCAATTTGTCGGCATGGGCGGGATAGCTGTGCGAGGCGCCGGTAAAGCCGATGACGCGCATGCCGGCGGCGCGGGCCGCATGCACGCCGTGAACGGAATCCTCGACCACAACAACCTTGTCAGGCGAAACGCCCATCTGGCTTGCGCCGTGCAGGAAGATGTCGGGCTTCGGCTTGACGCGGTCGGGGCCAAGATCCTTGGCAGAAAAGATGTTCGGCGCAAATAGCGGCTTGAGGCCCACCTTGGTCAGCATCATGTCGAGCCGCTTGGTGCTCGAATTCGAGCAGATGCACCGCTTGATCGGCAGCCTGGAGACAGCGAATTCGACGCCGGGAATGGCTTGGACGTCCTGCGCCAATCTGAGGTCGAGCAGATGCTCCGACTTGTCGAGCAGGGAGGCCGAAAACGGAATGCTCGCCTCGCGCTCGATCTGCAGCAGGATGTTGCGCCATGTCATGCCGGCGAAGCGCTCGCCCATTTCCTCGGCGCTGATCGGATATCCGGCTTCGGTCAGAAGTCCGGATTCGACCTCAGCCGCGATGATTTCCGAATCGACGAGAACGCCGTCGCAGTCGAAGATGATGAGCTCGAAGCCGTCCATATGTTCACGCCTTGCTGAAAGTCTGGGCTGGAAGTCTGGGTCTTGTCCGGGAATGCTGCGGCTTTACACGATGCCCGGCCAAAGCTCAACCTGATCTCAAGCATGGCTGCGATGCGGCAAGCGACCGGCTCCGGCGTCGCCGCCGGATGGGTCGTGTCGGCTTGACCTGGGAATGAAGACTGGCGAGCAGATAGCAGCCGTCAGGCCGCCAGCTGTCTACTCCGCCGTCCAGCTGCAGATGGGCGGCCACCGCGAAGCCCTTGCCGGCGTCGCCGGCGCGGGCCGCTTCGACGCCGGCGTTCAGTGCCAGCAGATTGGTCTGGAAGGCGATCTCGTCGATCACGCCGATAATGCTGGGCGAGCCCCATCAAATTATTGCTCCGGCAGGATGATCTTCTGATTTGTGGTGTTCTTGACCGGCTTCTCGCCCGGGACATGCGACATCGTGCGGGTCGTGCTATCCAGCGTGCTGCCGTCGGTGCTGGTTTTTGTGCGAGACTTGCTGAACGTCCCCTGGTCGACTGCCTGGGCTTTCGTCTGCGCCTTCAGCTTGTCGCCACTGTCGTTGACGTGGGTCTTGCTTTGCGCCTTTCCATCGGTGGTGGCTGCACTTCCCCCCGATCCGATCGAAGAGGTCGTGCCGTCGTCGGTCCGGCAGGTGCCCGCCGTTCCGACCGAGCTTGCCGATGTGCCTCCGGCCGAAGCGCTTCCGCCTGTTCCGACCGTTCCGGCGGCATTACACTCCTCTGCAAGTACGGCCGAGCTCGATGCGAGCAGCGCGATCGAGGCGGCCGCGATAAGGTTGATAGGTTTCATTGCCATCTCCTACTTCTTGGGTTTCATGACCGAGCAGGTTCCGTCGGACCGTTTGGTGATCACGGTGCCGTCAGGCCGGGTGATGCTTGCCGTCGAAAAGCTGTCGACGCTTCCTGATCCGGCCGAGGAGCCGGCGGAGGAGGATGACGAAGAGGAGCCGGCCGATCCGCCGCCGGTCGTGGTCGATGACGAAACCTGTCCGTTGCCGGCCGTCACGGTGGTGGACATGTCCCCCTGCGACGATTGAGACTGGACGACGGTGCATGTCGTTCCGTCGTCGAGCTTGATCTCCTCGGACATTGCCTGCCCGGCGATCAGGGCGAGTGACGTGCTGAATGCGATTGTAGAAAACTGTGCCATTGCTTTATCTCCGAGGGCTTGGCCGACGCCATCGAGGCGCCGGCCGACATTGTCAGCAGCCTTCTGTGCCGGCGGCGTCCTTCTTGACCTGTCCGGGTGCACAGCCCTTCTTGCCCTTGTTGTCAGAGCTTCCTGCGGCGCTGCCGCCGGTGCCGACAGTGCTGCCGGTCTTGTCTCCGTCCGCAGACGAAGCACCAGTCCCGACGCTCGAGGCCGAGTTCGCGTCGCCCGAGCCCGCAGCAGAGCCGCCGGTCCCGACCGTGCTGCTCGAAGTGCCGCCGCCGGCCGATGAGCCGCCGGTGCCGAGCGTCGAGGATGAGCCGGAATTACAGTTGGTTGCGCCGGCAGGGCAGGTGCCCCCGGCAGAGCTGCCACCAGTACCGACCGTGCTGCTCGCAGTTCCGCCGCCGGCCGACGAACCGCCGGTACCGACGGTACTAGACGATTGAGCGAAGCCGGAAACAGCCGTGCCAGCCAAAAGGGCGGCCGCCAAGGCCAGATGTGTTGCCTTCATCATGGTGTATTCCTCCGTTTGTTTCTAACTTGCCGTCGCATCCTGAATGGATGGATAGCTGCCTGACAAACTTCGCTCTCACACCACTGTTCCTGCCTTAGGCACTCAGTCGGATGGGCCTCGGACCTTGGTCCGACCTCGCCGTCATGGTTGACGTTCGAGCGTTCTGGGAGGGTTTCATGAGCCGGCCGGCGGGTTGGAAAACCTCCATCCCGGCGTCCGTTACCATCGGGATGGACCGCGCTCATTGCGGCTTCAAGGGCCTCGGCGTACCATCCATTTGCAATGGGAGAGGGACCATGAGGCTTCCAGCTTTCGTCCGACCGGCGGCAGCCGTAGTGCTGCTGTTTGCCTTCACATCCACCGACGTCATCGCCAAGGGCAAGCACCGAAGCTGTGCGCAGCTGCAGGCGATGAAGGATAATGCCCTGACCGGCGGAAAGCATGCTGGGGATGGCACCGACAAGAGAGCCAAAATCGAAAGGAAGATGAGGAAGAAAGGTTGCCAGAGGTAAGCCGTCGATAGCTTGCGGGCACCGAGAACGTGGTCTGGCAGCGACAAGATCCCGCGCATTTTCATCGGAACAAATCAAAGGAATCCCGGTTCGCTCACTATCCCCGGTGAAGCAAAAAGGAGATTCCAATGCTTCTGAGACTGCTCGCAGTAACAGCGCTTTCACTTGGCCTGACAACGGCCGCCATCGCACAATCCGGCGGCAGCGGCGGTTCCGGATCCGGTTCCGGCAGCAGCAGCGGCTCCTCGAGCTCCGGCAGCGGTTCGGATTCTGGTTCCGGCAATTCGGGCTCGGGCGGTTCGGGCGCGAATTCGACAGATGGCGGCGGCGCAGGAGGGATAAACGGCGCCAACAATTCCGGCGGCGACCCCGATGATTGCCAACGCCAGCAGGCAGGCCAACCCGGCAATTCGGCACCCTCCGGCACGACGACAAACAAGCCGGATTCTGCGACCGCGTGCTAGAGCGGTTCAGCTTTTAACGGGAGCACAGAACCGCTCTATCCCATTGTTTTTACGCAATTCCGGACGGAAAACCGCTTCGCACTTTTCCTGGAATTGCTCTAGGAGAAGATGTACCTCGTTGCGGCCCAGCCCCTCAGGCGCCCAGTGCCTTTGGGGCGGCCGAGCAATGCACCTTGAACTAACGTGGGTTCGATGACTTTTGTGCGATCGAATGTGAACTTGCAATCTTGCAACTCCTTTTAAGCCGGCGAGAAATTTTCAACCTTACAAGCTATTTAGCTGTACCTCCAGGTTGTCTACATTCTGTAGCTCGCCTAAGTTGCCGTTCCAATTCACGATTCCGGGGACGACCATGGACGCCGATACGTTGCCGGCCATCAACAAGATCGGCGCGCCATCCCTCAATCTGCGCGGGCTGGCGGGCGTCTCAGCGGTGGCGTCAATGATGATGTCTGCGGCGGCGGCTCAAGGCGCTGACTGGATCGGCACGACAAGCACGGACTGGACGAACGGGAGCAACTGGTCGACGGGGAGCGCTCCGGGCGCCGGCCAGGCCGTCAATATAGGCGCGCTGGCGACAACGCAGCCAAACGTGATCCTCGGCCTCGGCGGGCCGGTGGTTGTCTCGGTCGGCACCACAAGCGTAGGCCAGAGCGTCGGTAAGTCTGGCGTGCTGACTATTCAGAACGGCAGCCGTTTGACTAGCACGGGCGGTATCTCGCGGGTTGGGGTAGCAGTCGGAAGCACTGGAACCGTCACCGTCACCGGTCCTGGATCACAATGGAACATACCGGCCGGAACTTTTTATCTCGGCTTTTCCGGCACAGGTACACTCAATATCGAGAATGGCGGCCAGGTTACTGCGGGGTCCAATACAGTTTTGGGCGGCAGTGCCGGGTCGTCCGGCACGCTCAACATCGGCAGCGGCGGTACGCTGCAAACGTTATCCCTTCGGGGGGCGGGCGGCGGCAGCCAGGCAACTTTCGACGACGGCATTTTGCGCGCGACTGCCACCAATGCGATCTTCATCAACGGATTTTCCGCCACTGAACTCAACCTACTCGCGGGCGGGCTGACGATCGATACTGCCGGTTTCGCTGTGGGAACCGACGCGGCGTCGGGGTTTTCAGGCGTCGGCGGCCTGACCGTCACCGGCGGCGGCGTCTTCAGCCTGCTGGCAAACAGCGTCTATACCGGCGAGACGCAGATCGACTTCGGCAGCAGTCTTGCCCTTTCCGGTGCCGGCGCCATCGCCAATTCCAGCCGGGTCGTCGCCGATGGCACTTTTAACGTTTCGGCAGCCGCCGCCCCGACGATCCAGAGCCTGGCCGGCAGCGGCAGCGTGCTGCTCGGAGCCCAAACTCTGTCGATCGCCAATGCCAACGACACGTTCGCTGGCGTCATCGGCGGCACGGGCGGGCTGACCGTCACCGGCGGCAGTCAGACGCTTTCGGGCGTCAACACCTATACCGGCGCGACGACGGTGAGCGGTGGCCGGCTTGCCGTCAACGGCTCGATCACCAGCCCGGTCACGACATCGGGAACCGGCATTCTCGGCGGCACCGGCACGATCTTCGGCGATGTGACCAATGCCGGCGTGCTGGCACCCGGCAATTCGATCGGCACGCTGACGATCGCAGGCAATTATACCGGCACTGGCGGCACACTTGAGATCGAAAGCGTGCTCGGCGGCGATGCCTCGCCGTCCGACCGTCTCGTCGTGACGGGCAACACGGCGGGCACGACTGATGTCAAGGTCATCAATCTCGGCGGCGGCGGCGCGCAGACGGTCGAAGGCATCAAGATCGTCGATGTCGGCGGCATCTCGGCCGGCAGCTTCTCGCTGCAAGGCGACTATGTGTTCGAGGGCGATCAGGCCGTGGTGGGCGGCGCCTATGCCTATCGGCTTTACCAGAACGGCCTCAGCACGCCTGGCGACGGCGACTGGTATCTGCGCTCGACCGTGCTCGATCCCAGCAGCGGCGGGACCGGGCCGCTCTATGCGCCGGGCGTGCCGCTCTATGAGGCCTATGCCGGTGTGCTTCAAAGCCTTAATCAGTTCGGCACGCTGCGCCAGCGCACCGGCGGGCGCGACGATGGTCAATCTGCCGACGAAGCAGCCAATGATCAGGGCAGGGCGATCTGGACCCGCATCGGCGGCACGCATTCGCATTTCGAGCCGGAAAGCTCGACGACGGGCACCGAATACGACGTCGACAGCTGGACGATGCAGGCGGGCGTCGACGGAATGCTGCATGAAAGCGGGGCAGGCGTCTTGATCGGCGGGGTCAGCTTTCATGCCGATACGGCCTCGGCGGATATCTCCTCGCGCTTCGGCAAGGGCGATATCGACACGACAGGCTACGGCTTCGACGGCACCCTGACCTGGTACGGCAATAGCGGCTTCTATCTGGATACGCAGGCAGGCGTGACCTGGTACGAGAGCGATCTCAAATCCTCGACGCTGCACACCACGCTTGCCGACGGCAATGACGGCTTCGGCTATGGCTTCAGCGTCGAAGCCGGCCAGACGATCGCTCTGACGGACCAGTGGTCGCTGACGCCGCAGGTCCAGCTTGCCTATTCCTCCGTGCGCTTCGACAGTTTCACCGATGCCTATGGCGCCGCCGCATCGCTTGACGACGGTGACAGCCTGACCGGCCGCCTCGGCATCTCGGCCGATTATGACCGCGACTGGAAGGACGCCTCCGGAAGGACCAGCCGCGCGAAGTTCTACGGCATCGCCAACCTCTATTACGATTTCCTCGACGGTTCGAAGGTCGATGTCTCCGGGACCAGCCTCGTCAGCGAGAACCAGGCGCTCTGGGGCGGCCTTGGCATGGGCGGCTCGCTCAGCTGGGCGGACGACCGATACGCGGCCTACGGCGAGGCCTTCGCCCGCACCAGCCTCCAGGACTTCGGCGACAGCAACGCCCTCGGCGCCAAGGCCGGGTTCAGCGTGAAATGGTAGCGATCAGCCCTCGACCGGAAAAAGCTTCAGAAACTGCCGGTCGCCCTCCGGCGAAAATAGGATCGAGCGGCTTTCCGCCGTGCGCCGCGCCCAGCCCTTGTCGAGGAAGCTTGAGAGCAGAGCCTTGCCGAGGCTGCCGGCGAGGTGGGCGCGTCTTTCGCTCCAGTCGAGGCAGGAGCGGCAGAGCGGCCGGCGCGACGATCTGAGGTCGCTAACATCGATGCCGATGCATTGGAGATCGCTTTCGCCCTTTTCCGTCAGCGCCAGGCCGTCGCCGACAGCGTCGATCGAGCCGGAGGCAATCAGGCTGTCGAGCATGCGCACGCCGTAATCGCCGGCAAGGTGATCGTAACAGATGCGCGCCTTGCGCAGCGCCGGCTCCTTCGGTCCCGGCTGGTGGCGCAGATGGCCGCGCCCGGCGGCAAAGCCCATCATGCCTTCGATCAGCCGGGCAGCGGCCTCGTCGGCCAGCGTGAAATAGCGGTGGCGCCCCTGCTTGCGCTGGGTTAGCAGTCCGCCGGCTTCGAGCTTGGCAAGATGCGTGCTCGCCGTCTGCAAGGTGATGCCGCCGACGCCGGCAAGCTCGGTCGCCGTCAGCGCCCGACCGCCGGTCAGCGCCGCCAGCATGTTGGCGCGCGCCGGATCGCCGATGAGCGCGCCGATCTGCGCAATGTCAGGACCTTCCTTCATACTTCGATCGTAACCGAAGCATCGCCGTCAGGCAATGTGCGAAAACGGGTGAAGAGCCAAAGGAGAAAACCCATGATCACCTGCTTCATCCGTTATCAGATCGACCCCTTCAAGAAGGAGGCGTTTGCCGAATATGCCCGCAACTGGGGCCAGGCGATACCGAAAAACGGCGCCGACCTGATCGGCTATTACGGCCCGCATGAGGGATCGGCAACGACGGCTTACGGCGTCTATAATATCGAAAGCCTCGCCGCCTACGAAGCCTATCGCGCCAGGCTGGCTGCCGACCCGCTCGGCCGCGAGAATTACGAATTTGCCAGACGCGAAGGCTTCATCCTCAAGGAGGATCGTATCTTCCTCAAAAATGTCTCCGCCCCTCACGCCAAGCTGGTGCTGCCATGATCGCCGTCATCTTCGAAGTCGTGCCCTATATGGGCGAACGCCACAAATATTTGGATCTCGCCGGCGAGCTGCGCGGCGAACTCGAAAAGATCGACGGCTTCATCTCGATCGAGCGTTTCGAGAGCCTGACGACGCGCGGCAAGCTCTTGTCGCTCTCCTTCTTCCGCGACGAGGCGGCGGTGAAGGAATGGCGCAATCTCGAGGTTCACCGGGCGGCCCAGCAGGCCGGACGCTGCGGCATCTTCGCCGATTATCGCCTGCGGATCGCCAGTGTCATCCGCGATTACGGCATGTTCGAACGCGACGAAGCGCCGGCCGACAGCCGAAGCGTTCACGACGCCGCCTGATCGCCGGCGTCGCCAAAATCTGCCGCTCACTCATCGGCCACCCGAAAAAATTCCCGAAATCGGCCAGCGCTTCAGGCTTTGGTAACTAAGTTGCGTAACCATAACGGACAGTTAAGCGTAGAGCGTGAGTGAGTATTTAAATGGCATCAATTTTTCCGCTTGCCGACCTCAAGGCTTCCGTCAAGTCGGATTCCCGGCAGGATTCCAGGGCCGGGTCTTGGGTCGACACGATCATCAAGGGCGATTGCGTTAGCGCCCTTGAAGCTTTGCCCAGCCACTCCGTCGACATCATCTTTGCCGATCCGCCGTATAATCTCCAGCTCGGCGGTACGCTGCATCGTCCCGACCAATCTCTGGTCGATGCGGTCGACGACGAATGGGACCAGTTCGCCTCCTTCGAGGCCTATGACGCTTTTACCCGCGCCTGGCTGCTGGCTTGCCGCCGCGTGCTGAAACCATCGGGCTCGATCTGGGTGATCGGCTCCTACCACAATATCTTCCGGGTCGGCGCCACGCTGCAGGATCTGAATTTCTGGATCCTCAACGACATCATCTGGCGCAAGACCAACCCGATGCCGAATTTCAAGGGCCGCCGTTTCCAGAACGCCCATGAGACGATGATCTGGGCAAGCCCCAGCGCCAAGGCCAAGGGCTATACCTTCAATTACGATGCGCTGAAGGCCGCCAATGACGACGTGCAGATGCGCTCCGACTGGCTCTTCCCGATCTGCAACGGCAGCGAGCGGCTGAAGGGCGAGGACGGCAAGAAGGCGCATCCGACGCAAAAGCCGGAAGCGCTGCTTGCCCGTGTCATCATGGCCTCGACCAAGCCCGGCGATATCGTGCTCGATCCCTTCTTCGGCTCGGGAACGACGGGTGCGGTCGCCAAGCGTCTCGGCCGTCACTTCGTCGGTATCGAGCGCGAACAGGATTATATCGATGCGGCCACAGCCCGCATCGCCGCCGTCGAGCCGCTCGGCAAGGCGGAACTGACCGTCATGACCGGCAAGAAGGCCGAAGTCCGTGTCGCCTTCAACGTGCTGGTTGAAAGCGGCCTGATCAAGCCCGGTCAGGTGCTGACCGACGCCAAGCGCCGCTATAGCGCGATCGTTCGCGCCGACGGCACCGTGGCTTCAGGCGGCGAGGCCGGCTCCATTCATCGTCTCGGCGCCAAGGTGCAGGGTCTCGATGCATGCAACGGATGGACCTTCTGGCATTTCGAAGACGGGCGGTCCCTGCGCCCGATCGACGATCTCAGGTCCGTCATCCGCAGTGATCTTGCAAAGGCGGAGTGAGCAACGCCTTCGCGAGATCGAAATACCTTCTTCCGGTTTCCTCCAGTTACGGAAGAAGGCCAAGGCGCCCGGAGTTTGAGCTCCGGGCGTCTTCTATTCAAGAATACCATTTCAGAAGTCGCGATAATCGGTGACCTCGACCCGTGTGACGCGGCCTTCGGCGTTGAAGGTGATCGTCTCTTCGCCCTCGCGGATCAGCGGCTTGCCCGTCTTGCTGTGGGTGGCGCGTACCGACCAGACCGACCGGCCGGAAAGCGGCGTCAATGTTTCCACCAGCGAATTTTCCGCCGTCTGATCAGGATAGTCGTCGAAATAACGCCGGAAGGCCGCCATGATCTCAATCCGTCCTGTGAGATCGCCGACGCCGTTCGAGACATAGGTCGCATCCTCGGCGAAATAGGCCTCGATCGCGGGAAAATCGAGGGCGTTGATGGCAGCGTGAAAGAGTTCGATTTGCTTTGCAGGGTCGAAAGTCATGGGTCTCAGACCTTCACCCCATAGCCGGCGAGATCGCTGCGCAGCTTTTCCGCACCTGAAAACAGCACCGCATTCCAGCCGAAAGCCCTCGCGCCCTCGACATTAACAGGCGCGTCGTCGATGAAGATCGTCGCTGCCGGATCGAGACCGAAGCTTTTTGTATGGGCCTCGTAGATGGCGATATCGGGCTTGATCAGGCCGACATCGCCGGAAACGGTGACGCCGCGCGGTTTGGTCAGGAAGGGGAAGCGGGCCTGCGCCTCACGGAACGTGTCGGAGGCGAAGTTGGTGAGCATCGTCACGTCGCGCCCTTCGGCAATCAGCCCTTCCATGATCGCGACGCTGTCGTCATAGGCGTGCGGCACCATCTCATGCCAATATTTGCGGAAGGCGCGGATATGTTCCTCACGCGCCGGGTGCTGTTCGATCAGCAGCGCTTCGGCCTCCGCCCAGGTGCGGCCGCGGTCCTGTTCGATGTTCCAGTCATGGGTGCAGATATTGGCGAAGAACCAGTGGCGCTCGGTCTCATCGGGGATGAGGCGGCTGAAGGGAAGATGCGGATCGTAATGAATAAGGACTTTGCCGATGTCGAAAACGATATGTCTTATGTCGGTGGTCATGGTCATCCCTTGGATGTTTTGAACGCGAGAGGAATAGCCGCTGCGATCGCTTTTTTCATGATGGTCGGCAGCGCCTGGGCTTCAAGATTTGTAACCGGCTCCCACCATCCGTCATTCGGGCCGTCATCCAGGGCGACTTTGGCTGCAACCGCCGCGCGCCAGATCGAAAGCCTGAGTTCGAAATGCGTGAAGACATGGATGACGGTGCCGGAGGACTGCCATGCCGCTTCGAAGGGCGCGGCGGCAGCCGAGGTCTCGCCGTCGATGCGCGCCGTCCACGCCGTCGTCGGCACCTCGGTCATGCCGCCGAGCAGGCCGCTGTCGATGCGCCGCCGCAGCAGGATCTCGCCATCACCCGTCACCGCGATGAAGGCCGCGCCATATCGGACCGGCTTCTCCTTCTTCGCCGCCTTGACCGGAAAGAGCTCGGGATCGGAAAGCTTCAGCGCCTGACAGGCATCTCGGAACGGACAGAGCGAACAGGCCGGCCGTTTCGGCGTGCAGATCGTGGCACCCAGATCCATCATTGCCTGGGCGAAATCGCCGGGCCGATCGGCGGGCGTCAACAGCGCCACCT
Organism: Rhizobium sp. 10PS4; assembly: GCF_032464805.1. NCBI lineage: Bacteria > Pseudomonadati > Pseudomonadota > Alphaproteobacteria > Hyphomicrobiales > Rhizobiaceae > Rhizobium > Rhizobium sp. 10PS4. The sequence continues at coordinate 23,889 of NZ_JAWDIW010000013.1, forward strand.
TCTCTCTCATCGCGGGCTTTGCGGCAGGAAGCGGCGTGGCGATCGCATAGAGCCTGGAGATCACCCGCTCGACATTGCCGTCCATGACCGCCGCCTGCCGGTTGAAGGCGATGGCCGCGACGGCGGCGGCCGTATAGTCGCCGATGCCGGGCAGCGACTTGAGGCCCTCTTCGGTATCGGGAAAGATGCCGCCATGCTCTTTTGCCACCGCTTCGGCGCATTTCTTCAGGTTGCGGGCCCGCGCGTAATAGCCAAGCCCCGCCCAGGCCGCCATCACCGCGTCGTTTTCGGCTGCGGCAAGGTCGGTCACTTCAGGCCAGCGCTCAAGAAACCGTTCGAAATAGGGTTTGACCGCCTGCACCGTCGTCTGCTGCAGCATCACCTCGGACAGCCAGATGCGATAGGGGTCGGGCTTTACGCCGCGGGCCGCCATGCCTGGCGAAACGCGCCAGGGCAGGTCGCGGTGGTGGCGATCATACCAGTCGAGCAGGGGCTTGGCGGAGGGCGTGTCGAGTGTGGTGATCGTCATGATTTGCCGCGATGGGGGGAAGTGCCTATACTTGGCGAAGCAATGCCGCGCGATCAAGTCGCCTGTGCGAATTGGCATGCGAATTGGCGGCGTCGCTGAAGGGTTTCGATGAGTTATCCACGCAAAGGTGCAAAACAGATCTCCGAGCTGGCGAACGGGCTGATCGATCCCGTGCTTGCCAGGCGCGCCGGCATCAACACGGCGCTGCTCGGCTCGTGGAGCGAAATCGCCGGCGAGGATTTCGCCGATTGCACCCGGCCGGAAAAGATCGCCTGGGCCCGCGGCGGCAATGAGACCGGCGGCTTCCGCCCCGGCGTGCTGACGATTGCCTGCGAAGGCGCGCGTGCGCTGTTTCTCACCCATGCCCAGGGCGAACTCATCCAGCGCATCAACAGCTTCTTCGGCTTTGCCGCCGTCCACCAGATCCGCATCGTCCAAAAGCCGGTCTCACAAGCCATCCGCCGCTCCCGCACCCCGCCGCCGCTGAAGGGCGAAGCCGCCCGCAAGCTCGAAGGCATGATGGAGGGGATAGAGAACGACAAGCTGCGCCAGGCGATCCAGCGCTTGGGGACCGCGGTGATGGGGAAACGGGGGAATCAACGCTAGCGCTTTACGGTCATGGGTTGTCAACCTGAACTGCACTCGCCGTGAACCACAAGCGTTGACTTCAGTTAAGCGAATTCCTTTTGCTGATCCGCGTAAGATCGTGCTAGATTCTGACTCATGACGAGCAAAACGCCCAAGTTGACCCGCAACGCCAAGACCGGCGGCATGACCCAGGCCAGTGCCGAAAAGATCAGTGCGGTTGAAGGCCTGGTACTCAGCCCGCGCATGCGTAAGCTCCTGGCCGAGACCAAGGATCAGCCGCCCGAAGAACGTCGCCAGGCGATCCGCGCACAGTTCACGCGCAAGTCCGCCTAAGCGTTGGTCTATACCGCCGAATCCGATCCCCTCTGTTATCCCGGCACGACCGTGCTCCGCAACAAACTGGACCTCACGGACCAGAGCGAGCTCGACGAGTTCGAGACAACGATGTTCGTGCTCCGCTCCGAAGAACCTTGGCCGGAGGGTAACCTGGATGTCGCCCACTATCTCGCCCTTCATCACCACCTGTTCCAGGATGTCTATGATTGGGGCGGTGAGATCCGTACCATCCGTATCGGTAAGGGTGGCAACTGGTTCTGCTACCCGGAATTTATCCCAAACGAGCTTAATCGGATTTTCCGGGAGCTGGCCCGGGCGGATTATTTCGAAGGTCTGACACCGGCTGACTTTGCGGCTCAGGCTGCGCACCTCCTTGCCGAAATTAACGCCATCCACCCGTTCCGTGAAGGCAATGGCCGCACCCAATTGACCTTCCTCGCGCTTCTGGCCAGACATGTCGGCCTGCCATTCAATGCCGAAGTGCTTGATCGTGAACGTGTCATCGAGGCCATGATCGAGAGCTTTGCGGGCTCCGAGCAGCCGCTAGCGACGCTCATATTCGACATCGTCACCGAACTTTGACGCAACCCTCTTGAAGAGGACTGGCGATCGAACACCTCGGATGCCATACTTATATGGCAGACGGGAGAAAAATCATGCTGGTCTTGCAGTTGCCCCCTGATATCGAAGCGCGGCTGATTGAGCTTTCGAGGCGTACCGGCCGCAGCAAGAGCTTCTATGCGCGGCAAGCCATCCTCGCGCATCTCGACGATCTAGAGGATGTCTATCTTTCCGAAAGACGCCTGGAAGAGCTTCATCAGGGCGAGAGCGATACCGTGCCGCTGGCCGAGCTGTTGGCGCGTCATGGCTTGGACAACTGAGTTTCATCGAGCAGCCGATACGAGGTGGGCCGCCGCCTCGATGTAATCCTGCAATTTTTGGTCTAGTCGTCCCACCACGGTCACAATTCTTTGAAGGAAGTTGGCGAACCGTGCCTTGTGAGTGGCCGCCAGCCGTTATATCGCACAGTCATGCCGTCAATCTCACTATCTATGGGGAATCCATGCAGATGTCCGAAATGCAACTGACGAAACGCCGCCTGCTCAGCGGTATCGCCATCGCCGCAGCTGCCGTAGTGCTTGTCGCCTGCAACGACAGCAACGACGCTGCCGATGCTTCGTCCTCCGGCAAGACCATGGCTGATGGCACCAATGTCGACACCATGCAGACGGCGGCCACCTCGGCGACCGAAATGCCGGAGTCCGACGGCGATGTCGACATGGCCGAAGTGCTGAAGCCCGGCGTGCTGCCGGAAATGGCGCTCGGCAAGGCCGATGCCCCGGTCAAGATCGTCGAATACATGTCGATGACCTGCCCGCATTGCGCCCATTTCCACAACACCGTTTTCGACACGATCAAGCAGAAATATGTCGACAGCGGCAAGGTGCAGTTCATCATCCGCGAATTCCCCTTCGACCCGCGCGCCGCCGCTGCCTTCATGCTCGCCCGCTGCAATTCTTCCAATCCGGAGCAGTTGAGCACGCCGGAACAGTATTTCCCGATGGTTTCGATGCTCTTCAAGCAGCAGCAGGTCTGGGCAGCCGCCGATGATGGCCGCGCCGCACTGCTGCAGATGTCGAAGCTTGCCGGATTTACTGAGGATAGCTTCACGAAATGCTTGACGAACCAGAAGCTTCTGGATGAAGTGAACGCCACGCGGGAAAGAGGTTCCAAGGATTTCGGCGTCAACGCCACCCCGACTTTCCTGATCAATGGCAAGCGCTACTCTGGAGACATGCCGGTTGACACTTTGTCGAAGCTCATCGACAGCCTGCTCTGAACCGGATCGTTTCGATAGAACGGGCGACGGCGAAAGCCGTGCGCCTGTTTTTTTGTGGCTGCATGACGAGCCCGCCCCGCGCCCCGGAGCGGCTGCATGAAGTTCAACAAGCTGCGCCTGGTCGGCTTCAAATCCTTCGTCGAACCGACGGAATTCATCATCGAGCGGGGACTGACCGGCGTTGTCGGGCCGAATGGCTGCGGCAAGTCGAACCTGGTCGAGGCGCTGCGCTGGGTGATGGGCGAGAATTCCTACAAGAACATGCGCGCCTCCGGCATGGACGACGTGATCTTTTCGGGCTCGGGAAACCGCCCGGCGCGCAATACCGCCGAAGTGGCACTCTATCTCGACAATGCCGAGCGCACCGCGCCTGCCGCCTTCAACGACAGCGACGAGATCCAGGTCACCCGCCGCATCGAGCGTGAACAGGGCTCGCTCTATCGCATCAATGGCAAGGAAAGCCGCGCCAAGGACGTGCAGCTGCTGTTTGCCGATGCCTCCACCGGCGCGCGCTCGCCCTCGATGGTCGGGCAGGGGCGTATCGGCGAGCTGATCCAGGCCAAGCCGCAGGCCCGCCGCCAGCTGCTGGAAGAGGCGGCCGGCATTTCAGGCCTGCATTCCCGCCGCCACGAGGCAGAACTGCGGTTGCGTGCCGCCGAAGGCAATCTCGAGCGTCTCGACGATGTCACCTCGCAGCTCGAAAGCCAGATCGAGAGCCTGAAGCGCCAGGCCCGCCAGGCAAACCGCTTCAAGACGCTGTCTGCCGATATCCGCGCCCGTGAGGCGATGCTGCTGCATATCCGCTGGGTGCAGGCGAAGGAGGCCGAGGCCGAGGCCGACAGCGCGCTGAACCAGGCGACCTCCGTCGTCGCCGAAAAGGCGCAGATGCAGATGGAGGCGGCGAAGAACCAAGCTATCGCCAGCTTCAAGCTGCCGGAACTGCGCGAGGGCGAGGCGCGTGCCGCCGCCGCCCTGCAGCGCCTGCAGATCGCCAGAAGCCAGCTGGAGGAAGATGCCGGCCGCATCCTGCGCCGCCGCGACGAACTGACCCGCCGTCTCGCTCAACTTGCCGAGGATATAAGCCGCGAAGAGCGGTTGGTCGCCGACAACGCCGTCATCCTGGCGAGACTCGACGCCGAAGAGGCGGAGATTTCGGAAATTCTCGCCGATTCCGGCCGTTATGCCGAGGAAACCCGCGAGGCGTTCGAGGGCGCGGCGGCAAAACTTGCCGACAGCGAGCGCATCTTCACCCAGCTGACGGCCGAGCGCGCCGAGGCTGCCGCCGGCCGCAACCAGCTGGAACGCGCCATCCGCGATCTCGCCGACCGCCGGATGCGCCTCGAACGCCAGATGGATGAGGCAAACCACGAACTGTCAGCCATCGGCGAGAAGATATCAGGCCTGCCCGATCCCGACGAAAAACGCGCCATCGTCGAGGCCGGCGAAATCGCCGTCGCCGATGCGGAAGCCGCGGTCCAGGCGGTCGACCAGGCGCTGGCTAGCGCCCGCCAGACCGAGGCGCTGTCGCGTGCGCCGGTCGAGCAGGCCCGCTCCAGCCTGAATGCGCTGGAGACCGAGGCCCGGACCATTTCCCGCATGCTCGCCGCCGGTGCCGCGGCCGGCAAATTTCCGCCGGTTGCCGACGAGCTGAAGGTCGACCGCGGCTTCGAAACCGCACTCGGTGCCGCCTTCGGCGACGATCTCGAATCGCCGCTCGATGCCGAGGCGCCAGCCCATTGGTCGGACAATGGCGACGGTGCCGGCGATCCCGCCCTTCCATCCGCTGTTGCGCCGCTGCTTGCCCATGTCCGCGCGCCGGCGGCACTCACCCGCCGTCTGCGCCAGATCGGCCTGGTGGCGGAAGGCGATGCCGAGCGGCTGATGGCGGCGCTGAAGCCCGGCCAGCGGCTGGTGACGAAAGAGGGTGCGGTCTATCGCTGGGACGGCCATGTCACCGGTGCCGACGCCCCGAGTGCTGCAGCACTGCGCCTGGCCCAGAAGAACCGCCTGGCCGAACTCGAAGGTGAGGCGGCCCTTGCCCGCGACGTGCTTGCCGAAGCCGAAGAGCGGCAGGCAGCCGCCGCCGAAGCGATCCGCGCCGAGGAGCGCAGGCTTGCCGAGGCGCGCGACATGAGCCGCCTGTCGGCGCGTCATTTGGCCGAAGCGCGCGACGCTCTCGTTGCCGCCGAGCGTGCCTCCGGCGATCTGATCCGCCGCCGCGATGTTGTCAGCGAGGCCGCCAGCCAGCTGCGGTCGCAGCTGGAGGAGATCGCTATCCAGGAAGAGACTGCCCGCATCGAGCTGGAGGACGCGCCCGATCTGACTGATATCGACGAGCGGCTGCGGTTCCAGCAGGCGGAAGTTGCGACCGATCGCGGCGCGCTGGCCGAAAGCCGCGCCCGCCATGAGAGCCTCGCCCGGGAAAACGAGGCCCGCCAGCGCCGCATCATGGCGATCGGCCAGGAGCGCGAGACCTGGCGCCAGCGGGCGGCAAGTGCTGAAGATCATGTCGCGACGCTACGCGAGCGCGAGGAAGAGGCGCGGGACGAGGCAGCCGAGCTCGAATTGGCGCCGGATGAATTCGACGACAAGCGCCGCGCTTTGCTCAGCGAATTGCAAAAGGCCGAGGAGGCCCGCCGCCAGGCGAGCGACCTGCTGGCCGAGGCCGAACGCATCCAGCGCGAGGCCGACCAGAAGGCGACGACGGCACTGTCGGAACTTGCCGAATGCCGTGAACGTCGCGGCCGCGCCGAGGAGCGCCTGGTTTCAGCCCGCGAAAAACGGCAGGAAAGCGAAGGCCGCATCCGTGAGGTCCTGAACGTCGCGCCGCACGAGGCGCTGCAGCTGACCGGCCGTCCGACCATGCAGGCGCTTCCCGATCCGCGCGAAGTCGAGCGCGAGCTGGAACGCCTGAGGATCGAGCGCGAGCGGCTCGGCGCCGTCAACCTGCGCGCCGACGAGGAACAGAAGGAGCTGAGCGAGAAGCTCGAAGCGCTGATCAAGGAGCGCGACGATGTCATCGATGCGATCCGCAAGCTGCGCGGCGCCATCCAGAGCCTCAACCGCGAGGGCCGCGAACGGCTGATCGCCGCCTTCGACATCGTCAACGCCCAGTTCCAGCGGCTGTTCACCCATCTTTTCGGCGGCGGTACCGCCGAGCTGCAGCTGATCGAATCCGACGATCCGCTGGAAGCCGGCCTCGAAATCCTCGCCCGCCCGCCCGGCAAGAAGCCGCAGACCATGACGCTGCTCTCCGGCGGCGAACAGGCGCTGACGGCAATGGCGCTGATCTTTGCCGTCTTCCTCACCAATCCGGCGCCGATCTGCGTGCTCGACGAAGTGGATGCGCCGCTCGACGACCACAATGTCGAGCGCTACTGCAATCTGATGGACGAAATGGCGGCTTCGACCGAAACCCGCTTCGTCATCATCACCCACAATCCGATCACCATGGCCCGCATGAACCGCCTGTTCGGCGTCACCATGGCCGAGCAGGGCGTCTCCCAGCTGGTCTCCGTCGACCTGCAAATGGCCGAGCGCCTGCGCGAGATTGCTTGAGGTTTTCGACGAACGCGTTTTCTGCACCGGGGAAGGGCTGATTGTCACTGGACATCCCGGCCCAGAAGATTGGCGAGAGCAGCCCCTCATCCGGCTGCCGCCACCTTCTCCCCGTAAACGGGGCGAAGGGGATATGCCACACCGGCTTCCCCCAATCTCGACGCTGCGTATGGCACGTCCCCTCGCCCCGTTTACGGGGAGAGGGCTAGGGTGAGGGGCAGTCATTGGCGCCAACCGAGGATCCACGTCGCCGCCCGCGCCGACGCAATTTCCGTAAAGCTATGGCGCAGTTTTGCGTCCAGAAATTGCGTAGAATCAAGGGTCAAGCAATAAACACCAAAAAAGGTCGGCTCTCTTGCCGTCTGTACCCCATTTGGGTGATGCTCTTTTCGCTGACTTGCATTAGAAGTTGTTTCAACGCAACCTAATTACTCTGCTGGAAAGCGGGCGACCAGAGGTTGCGCATTGTCGAATTTGCGTGCGGTTTTCCGGGCGAGGGCAAGAACCGGAAACCGAGAGCAATCTTGGGACGTAGCGATCTATTTTCCAGGAATTGCGTAAGACGAGGTCAGAGCGGTTCTGCTTTACAAAAAAGCTGAGCCGCTCCTGGGTTGAGGGACCCCCCGTCCGGTTTTCCTGGCCGGACGGAAACAAGGCTTTGCGGGACATTGTTGCAGTCCCGCAAAGCTTTTTTTGTGCTTTTTTTCAAGTCGGCCATGTTTCAATCGTTTCGACCTCGGCTGCGGCGAAGATTTATTGTGCAGCGCAACATTCTGCCGCATTTGTCGATTTTCATTTCAACTCCAACGGATTAAGCTGATCTCGATTTGGTGTTGGGGGGAAGATGACCAAGTGGGTCTATAGGTTCGGCGACGGGCAGGCTGAGGGCCGGGCGCGCGATCACGGGATTCTGGGCGGCAAGGGCGCCAATCTCGCGGAAATGTGCGCGCTCGGACTTCCGGTGCCGCCGGGGCTGACGATCGTCAGCGACGCCTGCAACACCTATTACAAGAACGGCCGTCACATCGAGGATGCGGTGAAGGCCGAGGTGCGCGCCGGCATATCGGCGATCGAGGCAATCACCGGCCGCCGCTTCGGCTCGGTCAGCCAGCCGTTGCTGCTCTCTGTGCGCTCCGGCGCCCGCGTCTCCATGCCGGGCATGATGGACACGGTGCTCAATCTCGGCCTCAACGACGAGACGGTGCAGGCGCTCGGCCATGATGCCGGTGATGCGCGTTTTGCCTGGGATAGCTACCGCCGCTTCATCCAGATGTATGCCGATGTCGTCATGGGTCTCGGCAACGACGCCTTCGAGGAGATCCTGGAAGACGAGAAGGCCAAGCTCGGCCATGAATTCGATACCGAACTCAGCGCCTCGGAATGGCAGCATATCGTCTCCCTCTACAAGAAGCTGATCGAGGAGGAGCTGGAACAGGAATTCCCGCAGGATCCCGAAGTCCAGCTTTGGGGTGCCGTCGGCGCCGTGTTTTCCAGCTGGATGAGCGCGCGCGCCGTCACCTATCGCCAGCTCCACAATATTCCGGAAGCTTGGGGCACGGCGATCAACATCCAGGCGATGGTCTTCGGCAATCTCGGTAATAGCTCCGCCACCGGCGTCGCCTTCACCCGCAACCCCTCGACGGGCGAGAGGGCGCTTTACGGCGAATTCCTGGTTAATGCCCAGGGCGAGGATGTCGTGGCCGGCATCCGCACGCCGCAAAGCATCACCGAGGAGGGGCGGATTTCCTCCGGCTCCGAAAAACCCTCGATGGAAAAGCTGATGCCGGAGGCGTTCCGCGAGCTCTGCCGCATCTGCACCGACCTCGAAATCCATTACCGCGACATGCAGGATATCGAATTCACCATCGAGCGCGGCAAGCTGTGGATGCTGCAGACCCGCTCGGCCAAGCGCTCGACCCGGGCGGCGATGAAGATCGCCGTCGACATGGTCGACGAGGGGGTGATCACCGAGGACGAGGCGGTGCTGCGCATCGAGCCTTCCAGCCTCGACCAGCTGCTGCATCCCACAATTGATCCGCGCGTCACCCGCCAGGTGATCGGTAGCGGGCTGCCGGCTTCGCCCGGCGCTGCCACCGGCGCCATCGTCTTCACCGCCGAAGAGGCCGTCGAGGCGGAATCCGAAGGCCGCAAGGTCATTCTGCTGAGGGTCGAGACCAGCCCCGAGGACATTCACGGCATGCATGCCGCCGAAGGCATTCTGACGACCCGCGGCGGCATGACCAGCCATGCGGCGGTCGTTGCCCGCGGCATGGGCATCCCTTGCGTCGTCGGCGCCGGCACCATGCGCATCGATCAACGCAACGAGCGGCTGCTCGGCGTCGGCGTGACGCTGAAGAAGGGCGATATCATCACCATCGACGGCTCGGCCGGCCAGGTGCTGAAAGGCGAGGTGCCGATGATCCAGCCGGAGCTGTCTGGCGATTTCGGCCGCATCATGGGCTGGGCCGACCGGGCCCGGCGCATGACGGTGCGTACCAATGCCGATACGCCGGCCGATGCGCTGGCTGCCCGCTCCTTCGGCGCCGAAGGCATCGGCCTTTGCCGTACTGAACACATGTTCTTCGAGGGCGAGCGCATCCATGTGATGCGCGAGATGATCCTTGCCGTCGACGAGAAGGGCAGGCGGGTGGCGCTCGACAAGCTGCTGCCGATGCAGCGGCTGGATTTCACCGGCCTCTTCACCGTCATGCACGGCCTGCCGGTGACGATCCGCCTGCTCGATCCGCCGCTGCACGAATTCCTGCCGAAGACCGATGACGAGGTGGCCGAAGTCGCCTTCGCCATGGGCATGGAAGCGTCCGTGCTTCGCCAGCGCGTCGATGCGCTGCACGAGTTCAACCCGATGCTCGGCCATCGCGGCTGCCGGCTGGCGATCTCCTATCCCGAAATCGTCGAGATGCAGGCGCGCGCCATCTTCGAGGCGGCGGTCGCCGCAGCCAAGGAAACCGGGGCTGCCGTGGTGCCGGAGATCATGGTGCCGCTCGTTGGCCTGCGCACCGAGCTCGATTACGTCAAGGCGCGCATCGACGAGGTCGCCGGCGACGTCATGCGCGAGGCCGGCATGAAGATCGATTATCTCGTCGGCACGATGATCGAGCTGCCGCGTGCGGCCCTCCGCGCCCATGTGATTGCCGAAGCCGCCGAATTCTTCTCCTTCGGCACCAACGACCTGACGCAGACCACCTTCGGCATTTCGCGCGACGACGCCTCGGCCTTCATCCCCACCTATCAGCGCAAGGGCATCATCGAGCACGATCCCTTCATCTCGCTCGATTTCGATGGGGTGGGCGAATTGATCAGCATCGCCGCCGAACGCGGCCGGCGCACCCGCAACGACATGAAGCTCGGCATCTGCGGCGAACATGGCGGCGACCCGGCCTCGATCCGCTTCTGCGAAACGATCGGCCTCGACTACGTCTCCTGCTCGCCCTTCCGTGTGCCGATCGCCAGACTGGCGGCGGCGCAGGCGGTGATTGCCGGCGGTCTGGAAGAGATCCGGCGCGGTCCGAAAGACCGGCGGGCAACCGTGTAGGATATTCGGTTGAGTGTGGGGCAGGGTGCCCTGGGCACTCAGTAGCGATAGCGCCAACGATCGCGGTAGTACGGTCCGTTCAGATCCCAGGCCATGCGGTTCATCATCTCGGCACTCTGCGCCCGCGATTCGGCGCGCCGGTCGAGATCGATGCGCTGCAGGCAGGTGGCAAAACCATCCGTGCCGCGCCGGAAGCCATAGCTCAGGCACCGCTGCTCATCCGCCGCCCGCCGCTCCTCCGGCGTCATCGTCTGGCAGGCGGAAAGCCCGGCGACGATGGCGGCCATGACGGTGATGAGAAGACGAATGCGCATTGGTGTGGTCCTTGGGATGCTTTTCCCTGAGGAAAGGCCATTCGGGCGAGGGCGTCAAGCTGCTCTTCGCCCGGGAGATCGCTGAGAGCTGGGTGATAAAGTGAGCCGTTTACCGTGCGGCCCCCTCATCCGCCCTGCCGGCACCTTCTCCCCGCTTGCGGGGCGAAGGGGGTATGCCGCAACCTCTCGATTGCCTCTTCTCCCCTCGGGGAGAAGGTGCCCGTAGGGGCGAAAGGGGGTCGGGTCTGCCATTCCTTACAGCCTCCTGCACCCAACCTCTCCTCCCTCATTCCTGTGCTCGTCACAGGAATCCAGCCACCGCGCGTCTGCGCGGTGAATGACGCTCATAGGTGACGCAGGTCTCCTGCGCCCAAGGACTTGGGCGCATTGGATTCCTGTGACGAGCACAGGAATGAGGGAGATTGGGGTGACGCTCTCACGACTTCACGCCGCCCCAGCCGGATCCCCGATCGGCAGCAGCGCCGGATTAAGCGGCGGATCCTCCGGGTTCTTCGTGTCGCCCGGGTCCTGAGCCGGTGTAAGCGGCGGTTTTTCCTGGATGCGGTCGGGAATGCCTGATGTCGGCGTTGGGCCGCGCGGCGTATCGGCATTGGGTGTCGGGATCGGGTTTCTGTTCGGCATGAGTGCCTCCTTTTCGAAAAAGGAACGGCAGGCTTGGCACTTGGTTCCACTTTCGCCGGCCAACCTTTCTATGCATGAGGGCCATTCCTATGTATGAGGAAAACATGGTCTCTCCCTGAGAGGCCGGCAAACCTTGGAACGAGCATGGCCCTTCGCGATCGATTTTCGAAAAAACTGAACTGCCCGCAATGCGGCAATGAGGGCTTTGCCGAAGCCTCGGAAGTTGATGATCCCAAGCGCAAGCACCCGGATTTCAAGGTCGATCAGCTGCCGCGCGGCTTTGGCGTGCAGCGGCCTTCCAACCATCAGGAAAATTTCGTCATCAAATGCGAATGCGGGCGCAAGTTCCCCTTCCGCAGCGTTGCTGAAGCAGCGGCCGAGCGCCGGTAGTCTTTCGGAGTAACAATGCTTGGCTTTTTCCTGCGCGTGATCGCCGTCCTGGCACTTTCATTCAGTTCAGCCACTGCTACCAACGCCGAAGTCGCCGAGAAATTTCATGATGCCGTCCAGGTGGGAGATGTCACGACGGTAAGAGCCATGCTTGCGGCAGATCCATCTCTCGCGATCTCCGTCGATGAATATCGATTCCAGCCTGTCCACCTTCTCGACATGTATTTCGAGCGGGAAATCCTGGAGCTTCTGCTTGCGAACGGAGCCGATATCAACGCCAGGAATGACGAGGGGATAAGCATTCTCCACATCATCACCGATCCTGAGGCGGTGAATCTCCTGATAGAGAAGGGGGCCGACATCGAGGCTCGCGACAATCGCGGCCGAACGCCTCTTATCGTCCAAATGCTCAACCGGCAGAATGGGCCTGATGTTATCGCCGCGCTTCTGAAGAACGGCGCAAATCCCGATGCCAAGGATGATAGCGGCGTGACAGCCTTCGATATCGCGCGGCAAAGTGGCGACGAGGACCTTATCGGCCTGATGACGAGAAGCGGGACCAGGAACTGACGCAGCGACCGCCCGTGCTCTGAACCTCAGATCCGCTCCAGCACCTCGATGAAGGCATCGGCGAAGCGCACCAGCGGCGCGGTCTCTTCATCAGGCGCCTGCATGCGGATCTCCGTGCCGTTGCCGTCGAGCAGCGCCAGCACGACGCGCATCTGCTGGCCGTCGTCTGGAATGCGCAGCACTGCGATGCGGCGGCAATCATCGATGAGACCACCGGCCGGAAGGTCGAACAGCAATTCGCCGCCGGAGCGTGCCGCCGCCTGGCGCACCGCCTCGCAGAAGCCGGCATCGCCGCCGGCATAACCTTCGAGCGAAAGTTCGAGCTCGAGCAGCTCCATCGGCAGCATCGGCTCGGACTGGTGGTCGATCCCGCCAAGCGCAGACGCCTGCGGCCTTGCTGCAATCTCGGGTGAAATCATCCCGTCTCTCCTTTATATCTGGAGATGAAACCGCGGCAGAATGGCCTTTTTTTGACATATCAGCAAGGGCTTATGAAGAAGCCGCCATTTCGCCATGGCGTTCGCCGTGGATTCCAACGCAATGCCTCAGACAATCGTTTCAATTTAGCCGAATCTTGCCCCAGATCCGGATGATTTCAGGCCGGGCCGGCCTAAAATCTGAATCCGGATCTAAATCAAAGAATAGAGCATGACGTCGTCCGAAAACCGCTTCACACTTTTCGGCATCATGCTCTAAACAGGGTTGAGGCGATTTGCGTGGTCGAACGCGTGGGCGCTGACGAGCAACCGGTAAGTTTGATGGCCATCCGCTATGACCGCCCCGTTTCCAGCGCCGCCCGCTCTTCGCGGCTCATCGGGGCGTTTTCCCTGGTGCTGGCGCTGGCCGTGATGATCGCCCATCGCTTCGGCGGCCTCGCCACACCCTATCTGGTGCTGCTGCTGATTGTCGCTGCCGGCTGCGCACTGCTGGCCGCCATGCTGGCAGCCATCGGACTGCGCAGCCTCTGGATGACTGGGGCTGAGGGCGGATTGGCGGCGCTGGCGGCGCTGATCTATGCCGCCTTTCCGCTGGCGCTTGGCGCCTATGCCACCGAGCGCTATCTGACGCTGCCCGATATCTACGACGTTTCCACCGATCCGGTCTCCGCGCCCGACTGGCTTTCCTATCCGTATTTCGACCAGATCTGGCTGAAGCGCAAGGTGCAGGTGACGCCGGAGGATCGCGAAAAGCAGCTCGCCGCCTATCCCGAACTCACCGGCCGGCGCTATGAGGGCGCGCTCGACCGCGTGCTGGAGGCGGTGCGCAAGGTCGCCAAGATGAGCGGCATGACCATCACCGAGAGCAGCGGCGACACCGAGCCGGGCCGCGATCCCGAAGACAGACCGGTCAAGCCGCCGCAGGCCGGCGACGATGCGGTGGCCGATGCGCCCGATACCATCCCCGTGCCGACGCCGCGTCCCTATGACGACGACGTCGCCAAGCTGATCCGCGGCGTCAACGGGGTGACGCTGCAGGGCACCACCCGCACGCTGATCCTCGGCCTGCGCTTCGATTTCATCATCCGGCTCCGCGAAGAGGCCGAAACCACCTTCGTCGACATCCGCGTCGCCTCCCGCTACGGCCAACACGACCTCGGCTTCAGCGCCGAAATCGCCAGCGATTATCTGAAGGCGCTGGATGCCGAACTCTTAGGAATTGCGGGTGGGTGAGCAACGGTGGCGCAAAGCGCCAGCAATCGATCCGGCGAATCGATTGCAGTTGCGAACGCCCTGAGCCCAAGCGAAGGGCCGGGAGAGGGTGCGGCAAACTCAACCCCCGTACCGGTGCCGCCAAAGGCGGCAGTAATCGATCCAGTGAATCGATTGCAGCGGGTGAGCCGCGGTGCCGCCGAAGGCGGCAGTAATCGATCCAGTGAATCGATTGCAGCGGCGAACGCCCTGAGCCCAAAGCGAAGGGCCGGGAGCGGGTGCGGCAAACTCGACGCCCTGCGGGCCGCAACCTCTCGATTCACCCTTCTCCCCTCGGGGAGAAGGTGCCCGTAGGGCGGATGAGGGGAAGTAGCCGGGGCACTTCGAATCTAAAAGCCGGCGGTCTCGCGCACCTCGATCGCCCCCATCCGAGCGAGCGAGTCCCGCTCCGCGATCTCCATTGCCTCCGCAAGGTTCTTCGCTTCGATGAGCAGGAAGCCACCCAGATGCTCCTTGGTCTCTGCGAAGGGCCCGTCGGTCCAACTCACCTTGCCGGCGCGAACGCGCAATGTCTTTGCGGTCTTTGGGTCGGCAAGAGCGTTGGAGGCGAGATAGTGGCCTGAACGTTGGAGTTCTTCATTGGAAGCTAAGGACTCCCGGTCGATCTCGGCCCATTCCTCCTTGCTGGCGGCATCAGCAAGTGTTTGATCGATGTAGAAGAGACAAAGGTAGCGCATCCGGTTCCTCCATGGTGCTGTCGATGTAAGTCGAACTTGAACACCGCGATTCGACAAAGAGCAAAAAATGCTGCCAGTTCTGCTTATCCGGCGAGAGTTCCTTGCTGCTCTGCGATCTTTCCAGCGGAGATCTCTGGGGGCTCCAAGCCGATGTCACGGAGCAGGCGAGAGTCAAACCGCGAGAGCTCGCTCAAGCTTCGGCGGTACCTTCGCTGATGCTTCAGCAGCATCCAAACGGCTTGCAAGGTGCCCACGACACTGAGGTGTGGCGACTGTAGTTCGACGTGTTCGGAATGCTTAGTGGCAGCCATACTTGTCTCTCCTTTGACTGGCTCACGGCGCTCCGTCTTAATCGAACAGGATCGGCCGAAATCGACACGCTGGTTTCAGGAGCTTGATCTGAGCGGGTGACAAGACGGTGCGCGGACCATGGACATCGTTTGATAAGTGACACGATCTTGAGGGAATAGAGCCGGCCGACCTGCAGGACTTTGTGAAGGTGCTTTCCATCATGAAGGCAGCGGGGCTTACCCACGGTGGGTTTTATCGAAACTTTACATAAAACGATGTTCCGGCAGCCTGGCCATCGAGGGCGCTACGTTAGAAGCAATGACATTGCTGGATTGGCCCAATTACCTGATGAGCCCTTGCACGTGCTTGTCGAACGGTATGTGTGACAAGCCCATCGCGACGAGCCGGCCGCGGGATCATCAAGGCGGCACAATGGCGGATCACAGGACGCTTCTGAAAACAGCATTTTTCCGCTTTGGCTCAAAATCGAGACGGTCATCGCATTCATCGCGGCCGACCGGTTAGGGCCGAGACGGGACGATCGCAGCTTCCGAGGTAAGGTCTGGAAATGGTGAATTCTTGCCATCTCTGTCACAGCGGTAGTGTTCGAAACGGCCCAACGCGCTTGGTCAATGTGCGAGGAAAACAGCGCTTGCGATGAGGGGGCCGCCGAAGCCGGTCTTTCCTTACAACGTCTATGCGGGATTCGACCGCATCGTCTTTGGGCGTCGCCGACAGGTTGTTACGAGAGGGGTGTGCCGTGTGGCCCCCTCAACCGCCTGCCGGCACCTTCTCCCCGGGGGGAGAAGGGAAATCGCCGCAACCTCTCCGTTCCTAGCCCATCTCTCGCAGGGCACGTCCCCTCTCCCCGTTTTTACGGGGGTCCGGAGGACGGGTCGGGACGAGTGGCTCGACCCCGCCAAGGTTAGGGTGAGGGGCAGCCATCCGCGCAGGCAGAGACCCACTACTCCACCACCAACCACCCCGTATACCGCACCACCAACCCCGTCAGCCGCCCGCCGATCTCCACGTGGAAGTGGAACCGCCCATCGCGCTCCTCCTCATAAGTATCCCCGCCAGGCGCCAGAAACATCGGCAGTGGAATGCCGCAGAACCGCCAGCCGCGCACGACGAGCCGCAGCTTCCCCCCATCCGGCACCAGCGCCATCAGCACCCGGAACGGCCCGAAGACTTCGGCGAGCAGATGCCGGTCGCGGCCCTTGCCCTCGACCTGCCAGCTGCGGAACACCGTGCCGCCGAAATCCCGTGTCCAGACCTCCCTGTCGCCATCGGGCACGAAACGCACCGTGACCGGCACATCCTCGCCGGCTCTCGGAAATCCGATCACCCCAGCGACGATCCTCGCCAGCAGCCCGCCGCCGCGCTCGATCCGCGCCCGGCCGGAGGCGACGCGCGCGCCGCCGGCATGCAGGGCTGATAGGGCAGGCGGCAGCCGCTCCCAGGCGCTGCCGAGAATCCGCCGGTAGAGCGGCTGGCACGGCTCCTCATTTTCCATCCGGATCCCCGATGTGATCGAAAACCGCCGGAAGGCCGCTTCGAAATCGTCAAGCCGCAATTCACCAGCCGCCGGCCGCGCCCCATTCTCCGGCCGGATGCCGGTCAGCAGCCGTCGCACCAGCGCGTCCACGCCGATGATGGGAATGAACGGCCCGTCATCACCTTCGGCAATCAGATGCCAGCCGGATGTCAGCCGCTCGCCCGCGTGATCGACGCCGCCGACACGGACGAACATGCCGCCGCGATGTTCGCCCACCGCGAAAGCGTGGCTGGCACGCTGCAGCAGCCGCGCAAACGGCAGCAGCGACGGCAGCAGCCGGAAGCGGACGAGCCTTGCCGCAAAGCCGAGCAAATGCTGCAGCGCCTGCGGCTCCGTGCCAACCCCGGTGAAGCTGGATTTGAGATCGGCAAAACGGGCCGGCAGCAGCGCCAGGTCAGGCGCATCCACCAGCAGGAATTTCCGGCTGCGCAGCGGTGCCGCCCCAGGTGCTGCCACCGTCACCCGCATCGCATCGATCAGCCCGCGCCCGGCGGCCGGCCGCCCATCGCGCCGAACGATGATCTTCTTGCCGGCATAGCTCGCAATCGCTCTCACGACATTGAGCCCGATCCGCACATGCGCCGAGGGCGCAATGCCCGCTGCGACACTGTCGACCCGAGAGAAATGCGGCGCCATCGCCTCCAGCGCCGCAAAGGAGAGGGCGGGCAGGCTGCTCAGCCCTGACAGAGCGAAGGTGCCCTTGGCCTTGGCGGCCGCATCGAGCCCACCAATGCCGGCGACGAAGCCGGTGCTGTCGGCAATATCGGCATAATCGATGTCGAGATCGATGCAGGCCTCGGCGACTTTATAGGCATCCTTGCCGAAGCTCTGGAACGGCCCCGAGGCATCGATGACGAGATGGGGCCTCATCCGCGTCAGCTGTTCGGTGAGATCGCCGTCGCGGTCGAAGCGAACGGCCTGCACCATCGCGCCGAGATTGTTGCTTCCCAGGCCCTCGGCGCCATCTTTCGGCGTCCGGAGATCGGCAACGAAATCGTCGGCCTTTTCAAGCGAGCGCCCCGCAACCAGCAGCCTCAGCCGCGGTTCATCGCCAAGCAGCTGGGCGAGCCGCCCGCCGAACGTGCCGTATCCGCCGATGATGAGCAGGCAAAATCTCTCGTCGCTCATGCGATGAACCGGCTGCGCTGCTCCGGCGTCGGCACCATGCAGCTTTGCCGGCCGGCAATCTTCAGCCTGTTGCGGGCGATGAATTCATAGAGCGCATCGGCCGCCCGCCGCGGCAGCAGCCGGAAGATCTTCACCAGCGAATAGGGAAAGCCGAGCCCCGCCACCATGCGGATCGAGCCGTCGGATTTGAAGAAGGCGCGGCCGTTTTCGATCAGGATATTGGTCTCGTAGTCACGCGCGTGTAGCCCGTAATGCCGGTAGAGCGCTTCGCCGAGCGGCGTCTGCGCCGCCAGGAAGCGGTATCGCTGCTGCTTGTCATGTTTCAGCGCGAATTTCACCCAGCCGGAGCAGAACACGCATTCTCCATCGAAGACGATCAGTGGCCGATCATCGGCAAAATCAGGCACATCAGGATCTTCGCGATAGCTATAATCGGCTCGAGGCTTCATCGTGATATCCCCGTCCTCATTTCGGTGTCGCCGGCCGATAGGTGGCGGCCAGCGAAGGCGGCCCATCCGCCGCAATCATACCGCGCTCCACCAGATCCTCGATATGGGCGAGAACCGAAAGGGCGGCTGCCCCATGCAGCTTCGGATCGGTATCGCAATAGATCACCTTCACCATCTCGGCGATCCGCTCATCGCCGGCCTGGACGCGCGCCAGCACCGCCTGCTCGCGCCTGAGGCGATGCGCCTTCAGCGCCTTGAGGAAAGTCGAGGGTTCCGTCACCGGCCCGCCGTGGCCGGGAAGCAACAGCCGGTCGTCGCGCTCCATCAGCCGCTCGAGCGATTCCATGTAATCCGCCATCGAACCATCCGGCGGCGCGACGATCGAGGTCGACCAGGCCATGACATGATCGCCTGAAAACAGGATGTCGCGACCCGCAAGCGCGAAGGCGGCATGATTGGTCGTGTGCCCCGGCGTCAGCACTGCAGTCAGCGCCCAGCCATCGCCCGACAGGGTCTGACCGTCACCGAGCGTTATGTCGGGCACGAATGATAGATCCGAGCTTTCGGCAAAGGGATTGATCTCGCCCTCCCGCAAGGGCCGCGCCGGCCGGTGCGACCCTTGCCCCACCGTCACCGCCCCCGTTGCCGCCTGCAGGCGCTTGGAAAGCGGCGAGTGGTCGCGATGCGTGTGGCTGACGAGGATATGGGTCACTTCGCGGCCGCCAAGCGCTGCCATCAGTGCTTGATAATGCGCCTCGTCCTCCGGGCCGGGATCGATGACCGCGACGGAGGAAGCGCCGACGATATAGCTGTTGGTGCCGAAAAAGGTGAAAGGGCCGGGATTGTTCACTGTAACCCGCTCGACACCCGAAACAACCGGCACGGCCTGCCCATAGGCCGGCTCGAAAGCGAGGTCGAAAGCGGGACTGTCCATGAAGGAATGATCTCGGGCCGATGACGTCGCCAATTTCTAGCACGACATCAGGTACTGCGCAGCGCATAAATCTGCGCCGGGTTAAACTTAGTCATTGTGACAGGCGAAGAGCTTTGCTAATCAGGCGTCGATTTGAGCAGGCGGTTTCCGCTCAAGCTCTGGTGGGGCGTCGCCAAGCGGTAAGGCAACGGTTTTTGGTACCGTCATCCCTGGTTCGAATCCAGGCGCCCCAGCCACGATCACATGGTCCGTTCTCCATTCATTGGCTTTCCGACAGGAACTCATTTAAGCGCGACGCCAGACCTGCCTGGTCCTTCGTATCGCATTCCCAGATTACCAATACAGTCCAGCCAAGCGCCTCCAGTCTTGACTGGCTTACCTCATCTCTCCTGACATTATCATCGAATTTTTGCTGCCAATATTCTGCGTGTGCTTTGGGCGTTGTCGCTCGCGCGCATCCCGAATGACGATGCCAGAAGCACCCATGAACAAATACAACCTTGCGAAGCCTAGGAAAGACAAGATCAGGCGTGCCAGGGAGCGTCCGAACGTGAAGCCGATATCGGAAGCCCAGCCCGTGCGCTGTGCGTCTTACCAGCATTTCGGGCTTGCTGTCGGTGGGCCTCACCTTTGCCATCAAGCGGCGGCGCTGCTCAGGGACATCTGCAAAGAGATCGCGTGTCTTCATAGCTCCAAGGTAGCGCCAGGCGTAAATCCAAACAGCCTTTCGAACGTCTTATCGAAGTGAAGCCAGTTGTCACCCGCGAGACCGGAGCGGTCTTCAGATGATAGATGGCTCCACTTCGGTAAAGGCGTTCTCAATAGGAAACGTTTGTAAAAGCGCATCCAACCTTGTTTGAGAGCTGGCGCTTCGGCTTTTGCTGTCACCTCAAGTAGGCCGCCGTTTAGAACCCGTTGGAGTACTTCTACCGGCCATTCCCCTGGCCAGATCGCGTAAATGGAATGTGTGGGAATTGCCGCGGTTCGATCCAGGGTGACAAACGGTTTGTTGCATAGTTCAGGCATTAGAAGTTTAGGACCTTCTGACCAAAGGGCAGGAATGGCATCAATCGTACGCCAGTACTCGCCGTTCTCCCTGAAGTGGCTTCTCTTGCTGAGTGCTTCCTTGTGCCCCTCGATCCAAGCGGCGAAGCCTGGCCACTGCGCAGGATCGATAAGTGTGCCGCGGCGATCATACGGTACCACCACCCGCAACCGCGTTGCCTCAACCACGGGACCGGTCAAATCTCTTCGCTCGAGAAAAGGTCGAATGAGTTCGTCCTCCACTTCTGCGGCCTGCTCAGGTTCTAGTATAAACGTTCTGCCCGCCCCAAGCGCCGGTCCCACGCGGACGACGCAACCAGCCTCGAAAAGACTCCCATGTCGCGCAAGCAGTTCTCGCTGTATCGCTCGCGCTTTTTCTCTCTTGTTCGACGATACGCGATGGATCGACCGATCACTTTGCGTCAAAAGGACGATGGCGCTGTACGCGCCCACCGATCGCAAAAATGGATCCACTGGACGCTCGTCCGCTACGGTAATCGTCCAGCCTCGCGACTTGGTGTTTTCCACAAATGCCTCACCGTACTGTGCAAACATCCAACGATCGCTGGTCAACGCGGCAATAGAGCCGCCATCCTCGGCCCACTCCTGCATTCTATTTATGAAAGCGACAGATAGGTCACCCCGCGTGCTCATGGTCGGCAAGGCTTCACGATAAATATCTGCCAAAACAGGGGGAAGATTTTTCCAGCGGACGTAAGGCGGGTTTGCGGCAACGTGCGTGGCGCGTCCCGGCTTCTCCAAAAGGAAATCGCGTTCGGATACCCATTCTAGGACGAGTTCATCGGCGAGGTGCGCGCTAAGGTTTTCCTCTACGAGGAGCTTCCAGAGAAATCGTCGCACCGTAGCTGCCGCGCCCGAATGAAGCTCGAAACTCTTGATTCGTGGTTTCAATGTCGCCAGAGAAGCTATCTGGCCGTGCGAATGGAACGAACGAATAAGACGGCGAACTGCTTCCAAAAGGATCGCGCCTTCCCCTGCGCAAGGCTCCAGGAGAACTGCCTGCGACAGGTCCGTGTTGGGCGTCCAACCAATCAAATCAAGCAAGCGGGCCGCGGTTGGAGCTGAGGTATATATTGCGCAACGATCGTGCAATTGCTCTATCGCTGCGTGCAGTTCCATTCATTCGTCCTCTGGCAATTTCTATTCAGTGCTTATAACAATATCGTGGCCCGAAGGGCAGTTAGAAAACCATTGATATGGTCGAGGGTTGAAGAAACGATGAGCGTCCAACGGCCAGGCCTTGCCTCCTGTCAGATTTCATCCGAATGACAGGCTTTAGTGTCGATACCAAGCTCTTTCAAGAGCTCGGCGAACTGCTGGTCGCGAAAGAGAGCACTGCTCTCGTCGAGCTGGTCAAAAATGCCTATGACGCCGATGCCACCTTGGTAACAGTGACTGGCGTCAATCTTGGCGATGCGACAAGTGGCAGCATTGTCGTATCCGACGATGGAGTTGGCATGGATGGCGGCGAATTCCGGCGCGGCTTTCTAACCATCGCGGGCCGCACCAAAAATTCTGGCGACCGGCGATCCCCGGTGTTTGGTCGTCGCTACACTGGCGAAAAAGGCGTGGGACGTCTCGCCTCTCACAAACTGGGGATGGTCGTAGAGGTTCAGTCGCGCAAAGCCGGCCCGGCGCCTAGAGGCGCAATCGCTCTCCCGCCGGCGATTTCGGAGGTGGTCGCTCGGATAGACTGGCGTACGATCGAAGCGCTGGAGACGCTGGATCAGATCGACGGGTCCGGCGCCGTGCGCGTCGATGAACGCGCGAAGCCATCCAAGCCTGGTAGCGGTACGACATTGAAGATCTCACCGCTACGAACGGCATGGTCCGATCGTATACGCGCGAGCTTCCTGCGTGAGGCCGCTACGCTCGCACCCCTGGCCGCAACGTGGAAGAAGCTGCCGGATGGCATCGTGGCCGAGGAGCTGCTGTTCGAGACCTTGCCGATCCGAGATCAACAGACGGGCGATCCGGGATTCGAAGTCGTCTTCGGTGGAGATCTCAATCTTGGCGATCGCCTTCTGCCCGATGTGGCAGCCGCAGCCAGTTGGATCGCCGAACTGTCTTTCGATCGAGACACAGGCATGCTCCGAATAGCTTTGTCGCCTACGAAAGCGGAAGTTCGCAACGCTCCCGGCGCGGAGGGTTTCCGGTTAGAAAAAAATCTTGGTCCAGGCGCAGGGCCGTCTTTCACTGGACGGATACTTCAACGTTCCCTCGCGTCATGGGAGGCTGAAGTCCAAGGCATTCGCGTATTCATGGAAGGCTTCCGTGTGTCGCCCTATGGCGATCTTCGCGACGACTGGCTGGGCCTGGAACGCACCTATCTTTCTCGACAGAAACGCCAGTTGACGAGTCTGGCAACCTTGAATGCAGATCAAATTCCCGCTGGCCTGGAAGCGGAAGAACTCGTGGTTCAAGGCAATCACGCCTACATGGGCGGTATTTTCCTGCACAGGTCGAGCAGTCCAGGACTTGAAATGGTCGTCAGCCGCGAGGGTTTCCTTCCTGGAGCAGCGTTCGACTTCATCACTCAATGGACTCGCGTGGCCACCGACCTGATTGTCCGATTGGGGTCGGTTGCCCGCAAAGAAGCGAAGGAAATCAAAAATCAGCAGCGCGTAGCGCAAAGGGACGCATCCCTGCGCTCGGATATGAACGAAACCCCGACTGCATTGCGAGTCAGAGAACACGCGCTGCAGGTCGAGCGCAGCTTCGCCAATATCCAGCAGGCCGTCGAACGCAACGATTTCGCAACGGCGACGCGTGAAGCCAGAGAGTTGCAGCCGAATCTTTCCGAGATTCGCGAGATGGCCGACCAATTCGGGAGCGAGGCCGTACAGTGGCGCGTGCTGGCGTCACTGGGCGCCGAACTCGCGGCCTTCGTTCACGAGATCAATGCCGTCGGGCTTCAGATATCAGCGTTGGCTCGCGAGCTTGAGGATGCCCTGACGATCGATGATCTTGCACGCACCCGAACTGCGATCCGCAAGGCCAGGCAAAGGGCTTTGGACCTTGCCGATCGGATTCGGCGCAATGCCACCTACCTAGTCGACGCGACCAGTTTCGAAGGACGTCGCCGGCGCGCGCGACTAACGTTGCGGGACAGATTCGAAACCGTACGATTGTTCTTCGAATCCAGGATCGAACAAAAGAACATCACGCTGATCAACGATATCCCGACCGATATTCGAAGCCCGCCGATGTTCCCGTCGGAGTTGTCCGGAATATTCACCAACTTGCTGTCGAACGCGGTCAAGTTCAGCAACGCCGGTGGACGTATCGAAGTCTCGGCACGTGAACACGGCGGTTTCTGCGAGGTTCAGGTCTCCAACACCGGTGCAGCTGTGGATCTATCCCGAGCCCGGCGTCTCTTCGATGCGTTCGTGTCCACTACCGAGCGACCTGACGCCATTTTGGGCCAAGGCATGGGCATGGGACTTACGATCACCCGCGCCTTCGTTCAGGAGTATGGCGGCGAAATCGATTTCGTCGCGCCGCCAAGCGGCTTCGCCACGGCGATACGCTTCAGAATTCCACTAAGGTAACCCATGACCGATATTGTATACATCGATGATACTCCAAATGACCTTCTGTCCGAGGCAGGAGCGCACGGCGCCCGAATAACGCCATTTGAGTTTGAGGAAAATGGCTCGAACGATCTCGCATTCAACGCTGCCCAGGCGGCTAATGTTTGGCTATTTGATTTTTTCTTAGTTGCCCCAGCTCAT
Organism: Rhizobium sp. 10PS4; assembly: GCF_032464805.1. Lineage (NCBI taxonomy): Bacteria > Pseudomonadati > Pseudomonadota > Alphaproteobacteria > Hyphomicrobiales > Rhizobiaceae > Rhizobium > Rhizobium sp. 10PS4. The sequence continues at coordinate 47,754 of NZ_JAWDIW010000013.1, forward strand.
ACGGAACACGGAGATGAGAACGGACTTAGTCTATTCCAGAAATGGAAGGCGACTATCGGGGGCCGCCCAACTACAGTAGTCGTCAGCAGCGATATAGAAAAAGCTGTAGGGGAACCCCTTGGTCCTTTCGAACGTCATCATGTAATTGCACAAAAGCACGGCGTAGAATGGGTGGGGACGAAAACAAAGGAAACGTTGGATCGGATCATAGAACTTGCTGATGCAGCAGATCTCATTGGCAATAATCTTCTGATTACTCCCCTCGATAACAAGCAGTTCGGCACTTACGATCCTGCAAGCCTATGCTTTGACATCCTAGGTGTGTCCCGCGATGCGGAATGGGCAAACAGCGCCATGCGCCAGATCGATCGCGCCCGCCCCCCGCGCGAAGTATCAAACACCTCTGGTCCGACTACCGCTCAGTCTATAGTCGGCTGGCTGCTCGCACATATACTGCCGTACCCGTCGTTTTTGCTGACCGATAGGCAAGCGGCCCTTCGTCTTGAGCTAACGCCAGCGAGCTTTAGAGCACTCGTAAACGCTGTAGAATCCGCTGGAGATACCAATCTCTATCAAACAAAGTTTAAGGCGTGTAGATACAAGGGGCCTCTATCGAAGTTCTTAGGGCCGCGATGGTGGCGCGCGGCGATTGACGACCTGGCATGGCATCTCTCTCAGGACGGTACCGGCTTCCGTCCGGCCCTACAGCAACTCTCTGACACTGTCGAGGTCGTTTGGATTTCCCAATCTGAACCGGTTTTGGTTTCCGATGCGGACCTAGTGGAAACCGATGAGATTGCCGAAGCAAGTGACTGTGTACGAGTAACTGACGAAGATTTTCCAGCAAGTATCGATCCTGCTTGGGTACTCATAGCTTCTGCACGTGCGGATCGGAAACTAGCGGCAAAAGTAGTCTATGAGGATCGTGAACTTCTGGAAGTTTCCGAATGAGAATAAATCTGAGAAAATACGCTACGGAACTGAGCTATTGGATCGACGCGCTGAAACCGTTCATCGGCAAGGAGTCTCATCGCGCGTTGTCAGCTTTGAAGGATCAGCTTGAAAACGGCCGAGACAACCTTCGACCGGCTTTCGATTGGAAGTTAGACAAGCCAATTGTGACTAAAGAAGCAGAGCGTTACGATGGCCCTGATAAAACACCTCATAAAGTCAAGGTCGGGTGGCAGTTCGAATCAACATTCGAAAGTAATGGGCAATCCAAGAAAACATCCCTATGGAACATAAAAAAAATGGTTACCCACATCCGGATCTACAATGCGGATGATGATTCTGAGATTTTACATTTTCATCATGATCTAAAAAATCGTGAGCAGCTTGGTCCGCATGTTCACATGCAATTCTCAGAGCACTACCTCAAAAACAAGGGACGCATACCTATTGCCGTACCTCGTTTTCCGATAACTGCAATTTTGCCTACAGACTGTTTTGACCTGGTACTAGCGGAATTCTTTCCGTTCGAATGGCCCAAATCTCAAGCTGGATCACACGGCTTAGTGACACTTAGAAGTAATCAACGGACTCGATTGATAGCCATAACAGAAGCTCTGCAAAAACAATGGGAAGCCTCGCCGAAGCTGACGCCAGTCTCGGCTACCCAAAATTGCTATATGCCAGATTTGCAGATCGCCTGATGCGCATAGTCAGCCTTTTTAGTGGCGCCGGTGGCTTTGAGGCAGGTTTTGGCGACACACATAGGACAATACTCGTTAACGACGTCGCCATGAGTGCTCGCGATGTGCTCCGGCAGCGATTTCCCGACGTGGCGTTGATAGAAGATGTGCGAAACGTTCAACCGGACGACATCAACTCCGCCGACGTGCTGGTCGCGGGGTTCCCGTGCCAAGACGTCTCCATCGTGGGCGGACAACGTGGTTTGGCAGGTACTCGCTCGGCTTTGGTTGAACACGTATTTCGTCTCGCGAGAGCGACCCGTCCGTCCCATATATTGCTTGAAAATGTCCAGTCGATTCGCTTCGTTCATGGCGGACGAGTTCTTCTCTACCTTATGCACGCAGCGGAAAAACTCGGCTACTCGTGGGCATATCGCACGTTGGACAGCAGAGCATTCGGGCTTCCCCAGCGACGCCGACGCTTTTATTTCCTAGCCTCACGAGATTCCGATCCGGGCGAAGTGCTCCTTTCGGATGCTGGCAGTACCCTTCCCGCCAATTCTTTGGATCTATCGCTACCAGTCGGCTTCTATTGGACGGAGGGCAGAAGCGGCCACGGCCTGACGGCCGACGCGATACCACCGTTGAAGACCGGCTCGTCAATCGGGATACCATCGCCGCCCGCCGTCTTGTTTCCAGATGGGAGCGTCAAGATTCCGACAATCGAGACGGCTGAAAGATTTCAGGGGTTTCCAGAGGGCTGGACGGGAGCCGCATCACCGCGTCTTCGGTGGGGATTGGTTGGCAACGCGGTGAGTGTTCCGGTAGTCCGATGGATTTCTGATCGGATGAATTCTCCTGCACCATGGGACCACAAACTTTCTTCGCCTATGCCGGACCGACCTATATGGCCGTTGGCAGCTTGGGGAAATGGCCGAGGCCTACGTCTTGCGGTTAGCGTCCAAGAAGCGCCGAGTTCTCTTGATATCGGGCGAATATCCCATGGCAACTACTCGTGGACCGATCTGTCAGATCGCGCTCTTTCGGGCTTTGTGAATAGAGCTCGCGAAAGCCGATTGCTCTATCCGGGGGGCTTTTTAGAGCATCTTGAGGCCCGATTACGGTGACTGTACGGGATCGGTACCTGCTTTTCTAAAAGTCTTTATAGCCACGACATGAGCTGCAACCACGACACCACGATGATCAAGACCGTAAGAACCCTCGAAGATCTGTGCTTGGCCGTCCTGCAACTGAACGAGAATTATCTGGGGGGCGAGTAATGGCACCTTATTGCCGGCTCCCCCTTCATGCCGAAGAAGCCACTTACCGTCTTCAAGAAAAGTCGTTCCCATGATCTCGTTCAAGGTGCCCCTCCTTCAAAATCGTATTCAGAACAAGATGCCGATCGATTGCGCTGGCTTTTGTGGAAGTAGTCGCCACCATGGCTCCCCGCCGCAGCCCATTAATCAGCTCGCGCTGATTGCAACACCGAAAGCGCAAGTATGTCAAACGCCGATTTCGCAAACACAGCGGCTGCTTCAGAGCGCTTCTTCCGGTTATATGAACGTCATTGCGGTGAACCAGACGAAGACACGCTATTCTCCTTTTTGGAGGCGAGCCACAGCCTCAATGACCGCTTGAAGATTGGTGCCGATCTCGATTTTTTTGACGTTAACCAGTTCGCCGCGCTGAAATGCCTCAGGAATTATTTCCATCACCATCAGGAATTGAAACATCTCGTAAGGTTGGTGCCCCTTGGCGACTATCCAATCGTCACGGACCTCATGTACATGTGCGTGGTGCCACGCACCGCCGTGGAGGCGGCGATCGAGGAGACAATGCCCCGCCACAAAGATGCCGCGCGACGGGCGTGCCAAGATTTATTCCACTGGTATGGGCCAGTGGTAAATATAAATCCCTGTATATTTAACTTCGTCGTACTGGCCTATGAACGTCTTGTGAAAGCTGGCATTCCGTTGGCAGGCGACGCAGTTGAGAATTTTCGAGCGAGCTATGATTATGAGGAAAAAATGCGAATTCCTCACTTGATCGACGGACGCTTTGCCACGTCGGCAGGGACTGTTGACAGACTGCTCTCTGAGATCGTGGCCAGAACAACGTTTTAGCTCGCTGATTAGTCCTCATCTCGGGTTCTCAAGCATCACCCACTCTCTGCAAACAAACGAACGCCCGTCAATCCCGCAAGCTTCTCCACCAGCGCATCCTGAAACCCAGCATCAGTCACCTCCACCGCCGCCTCCCGCCGCTGCCGATGATACCAATACCCGCCGCTCACCTTGGCAGCCGCTTCATCGCTCGTCGCAAACCACGTCTGCGTAAGATGCCCCATCTCCAGGTCATCCGGCGCCCCGGCGCCGCCCATCTTCGTTGGCACCCAGCCGGGATCCACCGCGTTGCCGAGAACATCCGGCCAATGGCGGGCGACGGCGGCTGCGAGTGTGGCGATGTAGAGCTTGCTTTCCGAATAGGCCTGGCTGGCGCTCCACGGCCGCTTCTTCCAGTCGAGATCGTCAAGGGTGCTGCTGCCGCTGCGGTGCATGCCGCTGCTGAGATAGACCAAGCGATCGGGGCGGGTGATCCAGGCGGTGAGCAGATAAGGGGCAAGCACATTCACCGCCAGCGTCTTGGCGTGGCCTTCCGGCGTTTCGCCCCGGCTTCGCTCCAGGTAGATGCCGGCATTGTGGATGACGGCGTCCATGCGGCCGATGGCGTTGACCTGCTCGGCAATCGAGCGCGTTTCCGTGGCGCTGGCGAGATCGCCGATGACGAGGCCGAGAGCGGCGGCTGATGTCTCAGCGATGGCGGTGGCGCGCTCGCGGGAGCGGGCATGCAGCACGACGTCATGGCCCTCCTTCATCAGGGTGCGGGCGGCGGCAAGCCCGAGGCCATCGGTGGAACCGGTGATGAAGATGCGGCTCATGGGGTTTCCCTTCGCGGCGGTGGGGGTAGGGTAGTCAAGCAGCTTTTGGCTGGTTGCTCAATGCGGGAGTTGGGGTGTGGTCGATATGTAGCCGGTTCGGACCAATCTAAGACCCCTCCCCAACCCCTCCCCACAAGGGGGAGGGGCTAGCCCAGCATCACCGCTTTGCCCGAGATCATCTCGTCGTTTGCCGCTCTGGAGTTTTGGGAGATGCGGTGCGGCAGGTTAAGCCCCTCCCCCTTGTGGGGAGGGGTTTGGGGCGGGGTCTTTGCCCAGCGAGCGGGGGTCCGAAGGACGGGCGTCGGCAGGTGGACGAGTGCTTTTTAGGCGGTGATTTCAGCGCTTTGACTCGAAGCTCATGCAGCACTCATCGGCAGCGGCATGGGTCCTCGGGTCGAGCCCGAGGAGGACGGAGGGTGGGGAGAGGCGACCGGCAAGAGGCGCGACGTCGGGCGTCGTTTCCCGTTTCCCTCAACCTTATAAAGTCAGCCTCGCTGTCTCGGCCCGGCCTGTGATCACGCCGGCGATCTGGTCGATCGGGTCTCGATCGGGCGATGCGTCTGCGAGCTCATCGGCGACCTTGCCGGTCAATGTCAGCACCTTGTCGCAAAGCTCGTTCACGCGGCGGCGCAACAGCGGTGTGCCGATGCCGGCTTCTCCCGCAAAGACCTTCCAGCCCTCGGCATCCATTTCGGCCAGTGTGGCGCGCTTGCCGATTCTCATCGCGAGCTTTGGCGACAGTTCCGGATAGATCACGGTGGAGAGGAGGTCATAGAGTTTTGCCAGCCGCGGGCCTTGGCTATCATACAGGATGGAGAAGTTCTTGCCGTGGGCATCGGCATTTCCGGCGATCAGGTTGAAGATGGCCGCGTCCAGCAGCTTCAGCACATCGACAGCCGGCCTTGCCGAAATCCGTCTTATGAGATCGAAGCAATCCTTGAAGGTCGGCCCGCCTTCACTCGCATATTTCGTTTCCGGCGGCACGCTGAGTGCCTGGCAGAAATCTTCCTGATGGATGCGATGAACCAGGCCGCCGGCGCCGCGCACGCGGTCATATCGTTCGACCAGAAGGAACGGGCGCCCCTGCACATATCTCGGTTCGACGGCTGCGACATCGAGCGCGATGGCGGCCGCAAGCCGCATCACGAAAGCTTCGTTCTCGGTCGTCGCCTTGAAGCGGGCTATCGGTGGCTTCAGAATATGGGTTGTGGCCTGACCGGGCAGGGGAAGCCCGATCCGCCCATCGACCAGAACAACCGGCAGTTTGGACTGCGCGCCGGCGAGCGACAGTCTGAGGCCCTCCTCACCGGCCAGGAGAGGCCGCACGGGCAGTGCCTCCAACACGGCAACGATGCCTGCTTCGTCCAAGGGCAGGGGCCGGCGATCTGCAATCGACCCCGTCCCCGCCGGTGCCTCACCTTCGGCAAGCAGTTGCAGCGCACCGGCGACATCGCCGCCCAGGTGATCGAGAAGCGCAAAGTCATTGGCGGGAGACACGCCCAAGGCTTGTGCTGCGGCCAGGCGCTGGCTTTCCTCGGGCAGCAGGCCGGCGAAAAACGGCCGGCATTCCTGGCGGGTAAATCGCTCCGGTCGTTTCGGCAGAGAGGCCGAGAGCGGCAGCGTTTTGTCATCGTCGAGCCAGGCTCGCGCATAGACAAAGCCGATATCGCCGTGTCTGTCCTGCGTGAATTGACCGACAATGCGGCCGTCCCACCAGACGTTGAGAAGCCTTGATGTCATTGCCTGCGCTCGCCGGGAGCCAGAATGTCGAGGGAGCAGCCAAGCGTTTGCAGAACCTGCAGGACTTTGCCGATCTGCGCTGTCGGCTTGCCGGCTTCGAGGTCGACGATAAAACGAAGCCCGACGCCGGCAACGCCGGCAAGCTCGTCCTGCCGCAGGTTTTGTTCCTTGCGGGTGCTTCGAACCAGGGCGCCGATGTCGGCTGGACTGTGTACGTGTTTCGCCATGATTTTCCCGATCGGGAAAATATAGCGAATGCGGAGCCTGTGTCCAGGGAAATTTACCGATCGGGATTATTTGGAGAAGTGGGAAGGGTTGAGGGTATGAAATTTCCCGCTCGGTAAAATATCTGGTGACTCGTTGGGCGTGCGTGGATCCTCGGCTCAAGGCTGGAGGGTGTGGTAATGTTCCAAGCAAATCGGGTGTCCGCACCCGCCCACCCCCCATCACCCCCGCCGCCGCTCCGCTCCCGCCGCAATCGTCTGCACCAGCTCATCCACTTCCCTTGCCAGCCGCTCCAGCGGCAAGCCGACGAAGCGGCCTTCGAGGCTGATGCTGACGACGCCGTGGACGGCGCCGAAGAGGGTGCGGGCGCGGATGGCGCGGTCTTCGGGGGGCATGTCGGGCTGCAGTTCGGCCAGTGGTTCGGCGATCACATCCATCAGGAAGAGGTGCTCGTTAAGATGCCATTGCGGCGTCGGGCTGCTCTCCGGCGGGAAGTGGTCGAACAGCGCCTTCCAGAGGTTTCGGTGTTCGACGGCGAAGCTCAAGTAACCCTGCGCCAGGTTGCGCAGCCGGTCGGTCGGCGGCCGGTCCTTGGTTTTATCAAGGGTCAGCCTGGCCTCCAACGCCTTCAGCGTCGCCGAGTTGACATGGATGACGAGCTCGGCGAGGTCGGAAAAGACCGTGTAGAGGCCGCCGAGCGCGCAGCCGGCATCCTGGGTGATGTCGCGGGCTCTGAGATTTGCCAGCCCGTCCCTGGCGATCCGCTCGCGCGCCGCCTCGATCAGCCGGGCCTTCAGGTCTTCGCGTTTTTCTTCTCGTCTGCCGGCCATTAACCATTCCACTTCGATTTTTGAACGTCGTTCAAAATTTATCTTGAACGACGTTCATGATTCTGGCATAACACCTCTCGTGAACAACGTTCATAAACCGGAGGAAGGAAATGTTCAAACTGATTTCCATTTTGCTGCGGGGCAGGGCGCATGATGCCGAGCAGGCCTTTGCCGATCATCACGCCGTGCCGCTGCTTTCCCAGCAGATCCGCGATGCCGCCCAGTCGATCCAGTCGGCTCGCCGCAGTGTGGCCGTCGCCATCGCCCAGAACGAGCAGGAGAAGGTTCAGCATGGGGCGATCGTTGCCCGCATCGCCGATCTCGAGACCCGCGCCTCCGCCGCCTTGGCGAAGGGCAATGAGGGCCTGGCCCGCGAGGCGGCCGAGGCGATCGCCTATCTCGAAGCCGAGCGCGATGCATCCGAGAAGGCGCAGAGCCAGTTCACCAGCGCCATCGACAAGCTGAAGGGCATCGTGCGGGCTTCCGAGGCAAGGCTGCAGGAGCTGCAGCGCGGCGAGCGGCTGGCGCGTGCCACGCAGGAGGCGCAGAAGCTCGATGTCGCAGTCGCCGGCCCAGGCCTGGCGACGCTCGACGATGCCGAGGAGACGCTGGCCCGCCTTCGCCTGCGCCAGAGCCAGAATGAGCTGACGGCCGCAGCCCTGAAGGACATGGAAGGCGCTATCCGCCCGGCCGGCATCATCGAAAAGCTTGCTAATGCCGGCTTCGGCGCGCCGCTGCGCACCTCCGCCGATGATGTGCTGGCGCGGCTGAAGAGCCGCATCACGCCTGCCGCTTAAGATTGCATCCACCCAACCATTCATCCATCGAACATCAAGGACCACTGACATGAACGACAGTTTCCAGAAACATTCCGCAAGCTGGGTCAGCTTCTCCTACATCTCCTTCGGCTCGGCCGCCTTCATGCTGGCGCTCGGCCTCTACATGATGCCGCTCGATCTCTGGGGCAAAGGCTATCTCGCCATGGGCATTCTGATGCTGGTGCAGACCACGGTGAATATCACCAAGACGCTGCGCGACAATGCCGAATCCGAGAAGCTGATCCGCAAGGTCGAGGATGCCCGCACCGAGAAACTCCTGGTCAAGTTCAATCGTAACGATGAAGATTGATCTTGGTTAACCACAGCGCAGAGTTGTTACCGCATTCAACTTTTGCGTAACAACTCTGTGGCCTTCTCTGCCAGTCGAAAGAGGGACCCGCCGTGCAACACAATCTGATGACCTCCAGGAAATTCGCGCCGCTGTTCTGGACCCAGTTCCTGACGGCCTTCAACGACAATTTCCTCAAGAACACCCTGGTGTTCCTCATTCTCTTCAAGATGTCGGCCAGTGAAGGTGCGGCCTTGGTGACGCTCGCCGGCGTCATCCTCATCGTGCCCTTCCTGCTGCTCTCCGCACTTGGCGGCGAACTCGCCGACAAGCATGACAAGGCAAAGATCGCCGAACTGTTGAAACGCTGCGAGATCGCGGTCGCCGCTCTTGCGGTGGTCGGTCTGGCGTTTTCTTCCATCTTCGTGCTGATGGCGGCGCTGTTCGGCTTCGGCATCGTCTCGGCCCTGTTCGGGCCGATCAAATACGGCATCCTGCCCGATCATCTCGAGCGCCGCGACCTGCCGAAGGCCAATGCCTGGATCGAGGGCGGCACCTTCATTGCCATCCTCGGCGGCACGATCATCGCCGCACTCGCCTTTTCCAGCGGCGATAATGTGCTGCTCTTCGGCACGATGATGATGGGGCTTTCGCTGCTCTGCTGGCTGGCGAGCCGGATGATCCCGCCCACCGGCTCCAAGGCGCCGGATCTTCAGATCGACCGCAATGTCATCCGCTCCAGCTACACCCTGGTCATGGAAATCCGCCAAGACAAGCGCCTGTGGCGTTCGGCGCTGATGAACTGCTGGTTCTGGCTGGTCGGCGCCTTCGTTCTCTCCATCCTGCCGACCATGGTGACCGAACTGCTCGGCGGCTCCGAGATCGTCGTGCCGGCCTATCTCACCGTCTTTGCCATCGCCGTCGCCGTCGGTTCGGCGATTGCCGCCTGGATGTCGTCGGGCCGCATCGTGCTGCTGCCGGCCCCTGTCGGCACGGCGCTGCTTGGCCTCTTCAGCCTCGATCTCGCCTGGAACCTCTGGGGCCTGGCTTCGGTGAGCCATGCAACGACGATCGCCACCTTCTTTGCCGGTGAGAATACCATCCGCGTCGCCATCGATCTCGCCGGCATGGCGATAGCAGGCGCCTTCATCGCCGTGCCGACCTTCGCCGCCCTGCAGACCTGGGCGCATGAGGACCGCCGCGCCCGCGTCATCGGCGCCGCCAATGTGCTGTCTGCGCTGTTCATCACCGTCGGTCTCGGCCTCGTTGCCGCCGTCCAGGCGATGGGCGCCTCTATCCCGCAGATCCTGATCGGCCTCGGTATCATCAATTTCGCCGTCGCCTGGCTGATGCTGAAGACGCTGCCGACCAATCCCTTCCGCGATTTCATCTCGATCCTGTTCCGCGCCTTCATGCGCCTCGAGGTCGAGGGTCTGGAGAATATCAAGAAGGCCGGCCGCGCGCCGATCATTGCGCTGAACCATGTCAGCCTGCTCGATGGCGCCCTGGCGCTTGCCATCACCGAGGAGGAGCCGACCTTTGCCGTCGATTACAAGATCGCCCAGGCCTGGTGGGTGCGTCCCTTCCTGAAGATGTGCAAATTCCTGCCGCTCGACCCGACAAAGCCGATGGCGACGCGCTCGCTGATCAAGGTGGTGCAGGATGGCAACCCGATCGGCATCTTCCCCGAGGGCCGGCTGACGGTGACCGGTACGCTGATGAAGGTCTATGACGGTGCCGCCATGGTTGCCGACAAGACCGGCTCGATGGTCGTGCCGGTGAAGATCGACGGGCTGGAGAAGAGCTATCTCTCCTATCTCGACAACGGCAAGATCCGCCGCCGGCTGTTCCCCAAGGTCAAGGTCACCATTCTCGATCCGGTGAAGCTCGAAGTGCCCTCAGAGCTGAAAGGCCGCAAGCGCCGCACGGCGGCAGGGGCAGCCCTCTACCAGGTGATGTCGAACCTGCTGTTCCAGACCGCCGATACCTCGTCGACCGTGCTCGACCGCGTCATTCAGGCCGGCCATGAATTCGGCATGAAGAAACTTGCCGTCGAAGATCCGGTCACCGGAAGGCTGACCTATGGCAAGCTGCTCACCGGGGCTGCCGTGCTCGGCGCAAAATTCCGCGCCATGTTCCCGGAGAACAACCTCGGCGTCATGCTGCCGAATGCCAATGGCGCAGCCGCCACCCTTTTGGGCGTGATGACGGCAGGCAAGGTGCCGGCCATGCTGAACTTCACGGCGGGTGCCGCCAATATCCTCTCTGCCTGCAAGGCGGCTGAGGTCAAGCATGTGCTGACCTCGCGCGCCTTCGTCACCCAGGCGAAGCTCGGCCCCGTGATCGCCGAGATGGAAAAGCAGGTGAAGATCGTCTGGCTCGATGATCTCCGGGCCGAAATCTCACTCAAGGACAAGATTTTCGGGTTTCTCAGGAAGGCTCGGCCGCTGGTCAAACGCCGGCCGGATGATCCGGCGGTCATCCTCTTCACCTCGGGCTCCGAGGGCACGCCGAAGGGCGTGGTGCTGACCCACCGCAATATCCTGTCGAACGCCGCCCAGGCGGCTGCCCGCATCGATTTCCACAGCGGCGACAAGGTGTTCAACATCTTACCCGTTTTCCATTCCTTCGGGCTGACGGCCGGCACGGTGCTGCCGCTGATTTCGGGCGTGCCTGTTTATTTCTATCCCTCGCCGCTGCATTACCGCATCGTGCCGGAGCTGATCTATGCCTCCAACGCCACGATCATCTTCGGCACCGATACCTTCCTCAACGGCTATTCGAGGACGGCGCATCCTTACGACTTCCGCTCGATCCGCTATATCTTCTCCGGCGCCGAACCGGTGAAGGCCGCAACCCGCCAGACCTATATGGAAAAGTTCGGCCTGCGCATCCTCGAAGGTTACGGCGTCACCGAGACCGCGCCTGTCATTTCGATCAACACGCCGATGTACAACAAGTCGGGCACGGTCGGCAAAATCCTGCCGGGCATGGAATGGAAGCTCGAACCGGTGCCGGGCATCGATGAGGGCGGAAGGCTGCATGTGCGCGGCGCTAATGTCATGGCCGGCTATCTCCGCGCCGAAAAGCCCGGCGTGCTCGAGCCGCTTGTCGACGGCTGGCACGACACCGGCGACATCGTCACCATCGACGAGGATGGTTTCGTCAAGATCCGCGGCCGCGCCAAACGCTTCGCCAAGATCGGCGGCGAAATGATCTCGCTCGCCGCCGTCGAGACGCTCGCCGCCGAACTCTGGCCGGGCGCTCTGTCGGTCGTCTCCTCGCTGCCTGACGCCAAGAAGGGCGAGCGCCTGGTGCTCCTGACCGACGCCCCCACCGCCACCCGCGCCGAATTCCTCGCCTTCGCCAAATCCAGGGGCGCCATGGACATGATGGTGCCGGCCGAGGTCAATATCGGCAAGGTGCCGGTGCTCGGCTCCGGCAAGGTGGATTTCGTCGCGGCGCGCAAGCTGGCGGAAAGTGCGGCGCTGGCGGGGGAGGCGGCGTAGAGCGTGGCTTGGCAGGCGTCAGGCGCAAACCGGAGAATTGTTGCAGGCGCGTTGCAAGACCCCTCCCCAACCCCTCCCCACAAGGGGGAGGGGCTTAACATGCGGCTCTCGTCGTGCGCCCTATTGAACGTCGACTGTGCGGCTGGTCTATTTGTTTGTGAGGCGGGTGCCACAGCTTAGCCCCTCCCCCTTGTGGGGAGGGGTTGGGGAGGGGTCTTGAGACGGGCGCCGGTGATAGTTCCAAGAGGAAGTCGACATGGCCGAAATCGATGTCTTCGACGGGCACAACGACGCGGAGATCGGCCGTGCTCAGCGGCTCGATACACGCACTGCGCCGGCAGCTCGGAGACTGCGCTGGACGGCGGCGACCTGGCTGGATGCGATATCCACCGAGACCTCGATCTCGCCTTCGAGCGGCGCATCGCGACGGGCGCCATCGTCATGAGAGGCATCCCCACCCGATGGCGCCGAACCCGCACTGTTGCGGTCGCTTGCCGACTGGATAAAGATGTCGGGCCTCGAAACCCGATGCTGCTGAACCAGATGTTCGACCGCGAGATCAGCGGCTTCGCGTGTTTCGAATGTGGCTCGAATGGTGGTCGTGCTGTCGTCCGCCATTGATTGCCTCCTGAATTTGATGTCCACTGGATGAGAACGCCTTGGGCGGCTGGTAGTTCGACGGCAGGTCCAGGCCCCATTGGAATCGTTGATATCGCATTCCAAGCCTGCTATGTTCTGTTTTTGTTTCGGCGCGCAATTTCAGAGGCCGATCCCATCGCGATCGCTGAAACCGCCATGAACGAGACAAGCTCACCCCCCGTCCGGAAAATCGTCCATGTCGACATGGATGCCTTTTATGCGTCGGTAGAGCAGCGCGATAATGCGGACTTGCGCGGCAAACCGATTGCCGTCGGCGGGTCGGCCGCCCGGGGTGTGGTCGCGGCGGCGAGCTATGAGGCCCGTAAATTCGGTATTCACTCGGCAATGCCGTCTGTGACCGCCAAGCGCAAATGTCCTGACCTGATCTTCGTGCCGCCGCGCTTTGCCGTCTACAAGGCGGTGTCGCAGCAGATCCGTGAGATCTTTGCCGAATACACGCCGCTGATCGAGCCGCTGTCGCTCGACGAGGCCTATCTCGATGTGACGCAAAATCTGAAAGGCATGACGGTCGCCACCGAGGTCGCGCTGGAGATCCGCGCCAAGATCAAGCAAGTCACCGGCCTTAACGCGTCGGCCGGGATTTCCTACAACAAGTTCCTTGCCAAGATGGCGAGCGACCTCAACAAGCCGAACGGCCAGGCTGTCATCACGCCGAAGAACGGGCCGGCCTTCGTCGAGCAGCTTCCCGTCCGGAAATTCCATGGCGTCGGACCGGCGACCACCGAGAAGATGCATCAACTCGGGATCGAAACGGGCGCCGATCTCAAGGAGAAGACGCTCGAGTTCCTCGTCGAGCATTTCGGCAAGTCGGGGCCCTATTTTTACGGCATCGCCCGCGGCATCGACGAGCGGCAGGTCAAGCCCGACCGGGTGCGCAAATCCGTCGGCGCCGAAGATACCTTCTCACAGGACCTCCACGCCTTCGAGCCTGCTCGCGAAGGGCTCCAGCCGCTGATCGAAAAGGTGTGGGCTTACTGCGAGGCCAACGGGATCGCCGCCAAGACGGTGACGCTCAAGGTGAAATATGCCGACTTCAGCCAGATCACGCGCAGCAAGACGCTTCCGGCACCCCTGCCGGCAATCGCCGACCTCGAGGATCTGGTCAACCTGCTGCTCGCACCGATCTTTCCGCCGCGAAAGGGCATAAGGCTGCTCGGCGTCACCCTCTCCTCGCTGGAAGAACGAGTACCGGCCGCGGCGCCGCAGCTGCGGCTGGCTTTTTAGAGCGCCGGCATCGGCTGCCACAGGCGACGACCGTCCGTCGCCGCATTGGTTTTCATCCACCCATCCGCGATTTCGAGCTGGGCCGGAACCTCGTCAGATCTCCGAAGTTTGCGGGACGAGGAGAATTCCACATGCATCTGATACAGTTGTTTATTCCGGCAGCGCCGCACGCGGCGATCGACATCGAAGACATTATCGCGATGATTCAGCGCGAGATGACCGAGCGCCATGGCGGGGCGACTTCATACCTCAATTCCCCGGCAAAGGGGTTTTGGTCGACTGGCGAGGGCACTGAAGAAGATACGGTCATCGTCATCGAAGTGATGGTGAACAGTCTCGATCGGGCCTGGTGGCGCCAATACCGGCGCAAACTCGAACAGCTGCTCGGGCAGGAAGAATTGCTTGTGCGGGCACTTCCAGTCGAAACGCTCTGATCGTCTGGAAGCCTCCATGGACACGCAGTTCCGCAATCTCGAAATCTATCGCAGACGCGGCGAGTTCGCGGGCTGGCCGGCAAATTATGGTCTCTGGTCGTGGGGTGACGAAATGCTCGTCGTCTTCGCGCGCGGCAAACTCGGAGCGAAGGGGGAGTTGCACGAATTGGACCGTGGCTACCCCTTCGTACCCTGGCAGGCACGCAGCCTGGACGGCGGACTGACCTGGATGGACGAGCCGTTCTGCGGCCGCGTGCCGGGCGGACTCTCGCTTTCGGCCGACGAGCATTTGAACGCCGACCTCAAGGTCCGTCCCCGTCTGTCGGTCCGTGAAGACCTCTGCTCGATTGACGATCCCATAGACTTTCTGGACGCCGAGACGATCGTCATGTGCGCCAGAACCGATGTGCAGGGCGATGCTGTCAGCTGGTTCTATGTCAGCCGGGATCGGTGCCTGACATGGCAGGGTCCGTTTCGTTTCGCCGGTCTGCATCTTCCGCTCTCGGCGCGCACCGATATCGTGCCTCTCGGCAGGAACGATGCGCTCTTCATGCTCAGCACTTCCAAAGAGGACGGTGCGGAAGGAAGAGTGTTCTGCGCGCGCACCGTGGATGGCGGGCGCAGCTTCGTCCTGCAAGGCTTTGTCGGTCCGGAACCCGAGGGCTATTCGATCATGCCGGCATCGACGGCACTTTCCGGTGGCGCCATCCTGACGCTGACGCGCTGCATAGGCCGAGGCTTTGGCAAGGGTTGGATAGAGGCCTTCACCTCCCATGACCAAGGGAGGACCTGGACGCCGGAAGGCTGCATCGTCGACGACACGGGCCGCAATGGCAACCCGCCGGCGCTGGCGCGGATCGAAGGCATGCTTCTCGTCGTCTACGGCCACCGTGATCCGCCATTCGGTATCAGGATGCGCATGAGTTTCGATGACGGCCGGACATGGGGCGCCGAGAAGATCATCCGCAGCGACGGCGGCACCGCTGATCTCGGCTATCCCAGACTCGTAAAACGCAGCGATGGATCCCTGCTCGCCGTCTATTACTTCAACGATGGCGACCGGGCGGAGCGTTACATAGCGGCGTCGATTGTCACGCCTGCCAAAGATCAGGAACGCGAAGGAGCCTGGGACGGTGCTGCTTCGCGCAGTCGCAGTTCTGAGCCATAGCGAAGGCGAACCTCCCACAGCGCGTCCGGGAACAAAGCGGGCCATCCATGGTTCGGGGCTGCGGCAATTTGCCGGCACGAATTGGGAGGTTCGAAATGCAGAACGATATCACAGATCCGGCGGGGCGGAGCACGTCCGCGCAGACCCCGTCCTCATCCCCAGGTTCCGGCTCCTCGCCGGGAACGCGCACATCCTTTTCCGATCTGGAAGCGAAGGTGAGCGAGGATGTTTCCGCCGTCAAGGAAACGATCAGGGAAGGCGCCGACACCGCAGTCGAGAAAGCCAAGGAAGTCATGTCCGAACGCACCAGCTTCGCCGCTCGCCAGGTCGGTGGCGTTGCAATGGCGCTCGAGAAGGCCGGCGCCGAAATGGAAAGCTCCGGTCAGGCAGAAGTAGGACGATACGCCAGGCAAATCGGGCGGAGCGTGCAGACTGTTGCTCGGCGGATGGAAGGCAAGGACATCGGCGAAATCGCCACCATGACCGAGGATTTCGGGCGCAAACAACCGCTCGCCTTTCTCGGCATCGCCGCACTCGCAGGCCTGGCCGCAAGCCGCTTCCTGACAGCGTCGGCGAAAAGGCGAACAACTGCCGCGTCGCGCGGAGCATCAACCGATCGCTCCGGCCCAGCAACGACTGGAGGCGAGTACAATGGCTAAATCTTCAGAGAACACACCCCTCTCCGAACTCGTCAGTGGCCTCGTTGGTGATGTCACGGGCCTGCTCCGCAAGGAAATCGATCTTGCCAAGACGGAGGCTTCGGAAAAACTTTCGCAGGCGCTGAGTGGCGTAGAGATTCTCCTCTTCGGTCTGGTCCTGGCAATCGGGGCGGTCGGCGTCCTGCTGAGCGCCCTTGTCGGCGGTCTCGCGGCCTTCCTCGTGACACAGGGATTTACCGAAACCACTGCCACTGCGCTCGCCTCGCTGATAGTCGGCATCATCATTGCCGGCATCGCGTGGGCAATGGTCTCCCGGGGCCTCGCCGCGCTTCGCGGTAACAACCTGACACTGGATCGAACTGCGACCTCGCTTCGCCGCGACGTTGATGTTGTGAAGGACAAAATCTGATGGAAAACGCAATCGAGAAAACATCGGCCGAGCTTCAGCGGGAGATCGACCAGGACCGCCGCCGCATCGGAGACCGGATTGACGCTATCCAGGAACGGATGTCGCCAGGCCAGCTGGTCGATGAGGTGATTGCCTACGCCAAGGGAAGCGGCGGCGGAGAATATGTCAGCAATCTTGGCCACGCCCTCAAGGCGAACCCTCTGCCGGTCGCGCTGATGGGCGTGAGCCTGGCCTGGCTCATGGCAAAAGGCAGCCCGTCATCAGGCGACACGGCGACCTGGAGGGAGGATCCTGAATACCCGCTTTATCCGGCGACTGGCCAAGTCCGCAGGATTGGTCCGCCGGCCATGGAAAACGGAGCGCGTTACAGCCATTTTGCCGACGAATCCGGCAGAAGGTTGAAAGCCTTGACCGACGAAACAGGGGGGCGTGCCGGCCATTTTATGGACGAGGCAGGCAAGACCTATCGCGGCTTCGCCGATGCTAGCGGAAAACAGATCAGTCAGATCACCGACGAGACCGGTGCAATGCTCGACGCGGCAACCGGCTGGGCGGCGGAGAAATGGGAGCAGGCGAAAAACGCAGCGAGCGACCTCACCGCCCGTGCGTCCGGCGCGGCAAGCTCGCTTTCGAGCCGATCCTCTTCGGCGGCGACCAGTCTTCAGGAGCAAACGAGCAAGCTCAACGAGGCGATCCTCATCCATTTCCGCGACCAGCCGCTGGTTGGCGGAGCTCTGGCTTTCGCGGTCGGAGCGGCGATCGGCGCGGCGCTGCCGCACACCGACACCGAGGATGAATGGATCGGGGAAGCCGCAGATAGCGCGAAAGACACCCTCAGCGATCAGGCGCAGGACGTCGTCGCGCAGGGTAAAGAGGTAGCGTCGGAGGTCTATCAAAAGGCCGTGGATGCTGCGTCCGATGCGCATGATGCCGTCAAGGAGCGCGTGGTGGATGAAGCCGAAACTTTCATAAACCGCAAGGACAGCTTAGGCGGAACCGATCGAAGGATCTAAAGCGGTCGGTTCCAGGCGCAATAAGATGCGCCTGGCCGTGACCAGCCAAAACAAAAACAGGCGGCACCGGGGCCGCCTGTTCTTCATTACGGACAAGCCGTCCGTTACTTCTGTTCGGGCGCCAGGAACTCTGCGCAATAGGACGGGCCGTTGACGCCGGGGATGTCGGCGACGGTGCGGATGTCGCGGATCGTGTAATCGGAGTTGGTGGTGATTTCGGCCTGGCAGCGCAGATAGGCGGTGCGGGCCGACGCGATCTGCTTGCCGCGCTTGCCGTCGGCGCCTTCGGCATATTTCGCCGGAATGCGCACGGTCTTGTAGCCGCCGCGCCAGGTATAGATGGTGGTCGAGCCTTGCTCGCTGTCGCTGATCGGCGGCCCGTAGGCGGCAAAGAAGACGCCGGCCGATTTGCCCACCCAGCGGGCCTCGATCGGATTGCCGGCGGAAGGTATGGTGGTGCATCCGGCAAGCGCAATGGCAAGCCCGGCCGCGGTCATGATGCGGAAATTCATCGTGTCGTCCCTGATCTCTAGCGCATGGCTGGCAAGCCGCCCTCGTGAGCGGTTTCGCCTGTCCTGTCGTGCCCTTTAGCGCGGAACCCGGCAAAAGAAAATTGCTCCTGAGAGACTTCCGTTCGATTTGCGAGAGGTGTGGCTTTTTGCTGCAGCCGCTCATCTGTAAACCCGTCACAACCCCGTCAAAATTTCCGCCGGCTTTTTGGAATTTGGTGCTTGTGCAACCAGATAGGCTGTTCTATAGAAGCGCCGCTGGTCACGGAGTGTAGCGCAGTCTGGTAGCGCACCACGTTCGGGACGTGGGGGTCGAGTGTTCGAATCACTCCACTCCGACCAGCTAGAACCCTTGCACCATAAGGGTTTTCACTCCCGAGCCGACTTCCCCGCGAAAGCTATTTTCATATCAACGGACCGATTGCGGACCGTTTGAAGCAGCGGACCGATTAAAAAAGCGTTCGCTGCCTGCTGTTGGAAGTCCGGACTCGCATGCGCATACCCGTGACCGATTCCGCATTTGCTTCCGCGGAACTCCATTCGAAAAAAAGCCCCGCCTCTCGGCGGGGCCAGTCTATGGATCGCACAGGAGGAACGCCCGTGCTTTCCTGCCGATATAACAAAAAGCGGACCGGCTAGGTTCCGTCATTCCACGCCGACGATCAAAGAGGAGCCCCGCCGAAACGCAGCAATTGGAAAGGACGGATCGCACAGAAGAAGCTTGGGAAGCGGACGGCCCAGTATGGGGCCACCTCGCAAGGTTTTCTCTAAGACGCTAAGCTGTTATTGTACGAAACCGAACAAAAGCTACAACTCCACGTCACAATTTGTATTAGGCAGTCGGCCGCTCAGCGATCACTTGCTAACCCCAAGCATTATGTCTCCTATGCGTTGGGCGGCCACCTGCATGCTTCCCGGGACTGCCCTTCTACCGCTGGTAATACCAAAAGGACGCCCTGATCGTCCTTTGAGCAATGTGGCAACAGCGCATCGTCACGACTAAGCTGTACGAGTTCGCGTTTTGGAGCAGCGGCATGGAGCTGGTCGAGTACTGCCTGCACAAGCTTGGAGACTTTTTTTACAACACTTACTATTTGAATGGTCGGGCAATGGCGCTCAGTTTCGCCATTTCCATTGGCCTGGTTCTGACGGTTTTCGCGGTGGAACTCACCTATGTGGGGTTCGGCAATTCCGGGTTCCGTCGGGTTTTCTTCGAACGCAGCAAATCCACAATCACCGACATCGTCTATTTCGTCCTTCAGGCGACGGGTATGATTACGCTATTCGCGGCGCTCGCATCATTTGGTCTGTCCTATGCCATCACCAAAGCTGCTCAGAATGCCCCCCACCTGGACCTTGCCGGGAGGCTGCCAGGCTGGGCACATGTTCTCTTGTTCCTAGTGCTGTCAGACTTCTTGAGCTACTGGCAGCATCGGTTGATGCACCGGCTGCCCGTACTATGGCGGCTGCACGAATTTCACCACGCAGCCGAAGAGTTCAACGCGCTGACTTCGTCGCGGGAGCATCCGCTGGAGAAGGCGATAAATATGGCCATCATGGTCGTTCCGGCGCTGCTTGTCGGCCTGCCAACGGCCGAATTCGCCGTCGTGACCATCACCTTTGGCGCTATTGGTCTGGTCAAGCACAGTGCCATTCCCTGGCATGGCTGGTTTGGCAAATACGTGATCCAGTCACCACGCGACCACTTCATCCATCACTCCCGAGTGCGGGAACATCATGACAAGAATTTCGCCAATTATTTCCCGATCTGGGATCATTTGTTCGGCACCTATTACGAAGGCGATGCACACGGTGCAAAGCTCGGTCTGGACCGCGACTACTTCAACCAAACCGATCCGTTCCGCGAAACCATCGCCGCAGAAATCCGTTTCTTCCAGCGCGCGGGGCAAGCTGCCAAGGCCACGTGCGGCATAAGCCCCATAAGCGGAAAACCTGCCTCGCCCCAGGGGCTGTCGGGCCCGGAAGAGCGCCGGTAGCGCAAAGCTCGCATCGCTCTGTTGTGATAAGCGGCTCCATGTGGCGCAGAACGTGCTTGTGAGATCATCGCCAAACCCTGCCGCGTCCCTGATCGTCCTCGCGCGTTTGCCGCTATGGATCAAAAAGAAGCCCCGCCGAAACGGGGCAATTTGGGAACGGACGGATCGCACAGGAAGGAAGGGTTGACGTACAGCCCCGTCACAAGAGGGGCACCTGTGCGATCCTTGTGATCTAACCCATAGATAGTCGGAAAAGTTCCTGTGCGGTTCCGCACCCAGCGCCCCGTGCCTGAAGGATTGATATCGGCACCTTGTTTCATCCGAATAAGAGCACATCTCGATGGAGTAAGCGTCGTCAGGAAAACAAATGGCTTACGAGCCTGATATGGCCATCGTCTTCGATAGCGCGACAAAGGCGGTGATCGTCAGTTTCCGCGGAGTCACGGTCTATCTGCCAGGTCCCTATGCTGACCGAAAGGCGGCCGTCCTGACCGCCGAAGCGCATTGCCGCCGGCTTGGCTGGCGAGATTGATTGCGATTTATGTCAACGATCCACAAAAGGCAGATATTAATATTAGGAATCGCTCGTCCTTTCGCAATGAGCGCGCATGCCGAGGCAAAATGTGCTAAGGTCTTTGCCAGGTATCGAAAGATCGCTACCGATTTCTCGTCGCTGGTTGTCAACAATTTCAGCGGCTTATGTGCGGTTTTGTCATAAACGCACAGTTCCTTGGGACCTATGGTCAAACCAACGGCCGTCCCGTAGTTTTTCACCAACTCACAGGCGTTTGGTTTTGACATCCAAGCTCCCATGCGGAGCCGCTATGACTCACATTGACCAATCGACTGTCGAAAACACCCTGCTGAAAATGTTGAGCGCGGACCGCTTCGCACGCCTCTCGGAAGGGATGGAGCGCGTCGACCTGCCATTACGGCACGTTCTTGTCGGTAGCGACGTGCCGACCACGCATGTCTGCTTCTTGGAAAGAGGTCTGGCATCCATGGTTGTCAGCAGCATAGACGAAGAAGTGGTGGAAATAGGCCATATCGGGCGCGAAGGCGCATCCGGCATGCACGTCGTTCTGGCGGTAGAGACCACCCCCACGCGCACCTTCATGCAAGTCGCAGGGTCGGGAATTATGGTGCCGATGGAGGCGTTTCAGCGCGCGCTCGCCGATGATCCCGAGATGAAGGATTTCTTCCTTCGCTATGTTCACACAACCGTGCTGCAGCTCGCCCATTCGGCGCTCGCGAATGCGCGCTACAATATGCATGAGCGGTTGGCGCGGTGGATCCTGATGTGCCACGACCGCCTTGAAGGCAACAACCTGGCCATTACCCATGAATTTCTGGCATTGATGCTCGGCGTCCGCCGTTCGGGCGTTACCAATGAACTACACGTCCTTGAGGGCGTCCACGCCATCCGATCGACCCGCGGAAACGTGCGAATAATGGACAGGGAAAAACTGATCGAAATTGCCGGTGGCTGCTATGGAGTGCCGGAGCGCGAATACGAAAAGCTGCTGGGTCCGCTCCGCGCCAGATAGATCAGTCCACTCGCTTGACCGCTTCCGAAAAGGGCGACACGAGCAGGATATCGCCTGTTTCGTTTCTGATCTCGACGCTTCTTGACGCAATGTCATATCCGAGAAGCACGGCACTGCTCATCAATGCGCGAGCATCACGCACCGCTTCCATGCGAGCGGCATCCAGATCAGGAAGCTCGGTTCCTTCCCAATCTTCGAGCGATCCGGCTTCCGACAGGATATTGAAGTAGAAGCGTGGCATTCGAAATCCTTCAAAGCCCGGCAGGATAAGTCACTTATTTTGCCGTTCCGCAGCGTTCAGATCAACAGCATTGGGCATGCTTTCGTCATCGGTGCCGATGTCCTTACGGGAACTGTGCGCAACCGCACTGATAGTTGGCGGCGAGGAACCAATGGATTAAGTTTTTAACGCGAGCTTCAACTCAAGACTAATCTGGAGCGGCGACGCGTCGGAGGATGATATGATCGATTTCAATCTCTCGCTCCAGACGAAGGACGTGAACCTGCTGACGGAGGCTGTGCGGACCTGGTACCAGCATAATCACGTCACACCGACGGAAGGAGCAACGCAATTACTCTGTAGCGCGGCTGTCGATCTTTTTAGCCAGGGGCACAGGACGCCGGAGGAACTGGCTACGCTGCTGATCGCCAGGTTTGACAGCCCTCATTCGCTGAAGATCAACGCGACGACGTCCGCTGCTCATCACTAGCGATATCGGTCCCATCCCTTGGCATGACCGTAGGCGCTCCTATCGGATTTTGGAGGCATCGAAATGCTTCAGTCCCTCATTACATTGTCCGATCAAGACATCGAAGTCGTCATCACTGCGGTTCGGCAGTGGTGTACAAGGAACCACTGTGAGATCGATAGCAACGAAGGCCGCCGCGCGCTGACCCTTGCCATCGATCTCGTTCAGAACTCCGCCCGGGACAGACTCCTCCAGAACTTGACGGAGCGCCTTGGCCCCCGGTCGGGTCAGATGGACGCGGAGACCTCCGGCCTAGCTAACCTGTAATGAGTGCCTCCATCCAGATGAATATCGGAGCGGGACATCATTGAGCCAATGTGTTGCAATCGTCGCGCGGCCGGCGAAGCATCCTGCTCGCGAGATATCTGCGATTCGCTCGGCGGCGTCTTGGCAGCGCCGGTAACGATCATTCCGACCGGAACGCGGCGGGAAGATCAACAGCGACATCAAGCGGCTGGAAATGCCGCAAGTTTTCCGTAATGACAGTGAGGTCATAGGCGCGTGCGGTCGCCGCGATGATGAGATCGCCAAGCCCGGGATGACGGCCCTGGCTTTCGGCTTCATCTTCCAGGGCGCCGACGATGCGCGCGACAACGGTATCCATCGGCAATATCCGATCGCCGAAACTGTCGGTGATGACGTGCAGCCATGCCGAAAGGCGCTTTGCCCTCTCGATCCCGCCGCGACGGTGAAGGCTCCGCATTCCCTTCTCGATCTCCGCGACCGACAAAGCCGACAGAAACAGGCTGTCGGCTTCGCCATGCTCATAAAACCATGCTCGCATTGGATCGGACGGCGGCACCTTGCCCGGTGCGAGCTTCGAGATGATATTCGTGTCGAGAAGATAGGCGGTCACAGATCGATATCGCGCATTTTTGAGGGGTTCCGCTCCAGCTCGACCCCACCGGGAAACGTCAACAGGAAATCCCCGAAATTCGGCCGTGGCTTCTTCAAAGCCCTTTTCGCGGCCTCGGCCGCTTCGACGGACACAAGCACGGCAGCGGGCTTTCCGTGCCGGGTGATCGTCACGAATTCCCCGTTTGCCGCTTCATCCACCAGACCGGCGAAACCGGCCTTTGCCTCTGCGACGCTGATTGTCGACATTGTGGCCTCACGTCTTAAATGACCATATATGGTCAAAATAGACAGTGACGCTGACGGAATCAAGAGGGGGAATTTTTCAAGGGAATTCTCATCGAGACAATTTTCTAGACTATTTCGGTTCCGAAGGTTGCTCTTGCTGTTCCTTGTCTCGCAACGAGGCCACCCGGTACATGGCAAGTGCAGCAGATATCGTGAGTGCTAGAGAGTAAACGAGTAGTAGATGACCAATAAATGATCCCGAGGCCATCGCGATGAAGAAATATCGGTAAGCGCCAGGGAACCACGATTGATCCAGAGAATAGAAAAGGTCAACGGCCCAAGAACCTTGATAAAGGAAGCTCCACAGAAGGGCGATGATCTGGACAAAAATGAAATGAAAAAAAGTAGCATTCATCATTGAGAGATAGGAGGCTTTTGGTCCGTTCCCTACTGTCGCCAATGCTACGCGCAGCTTCTCACTTAACAGACTCAACAGGACCGAATAAGTGCCGAGGCTGAAGCCCAGCATGTTGGGGAGGATCGATTGAGCCTGCGCTACCCACTGAGCTTTTTGCCAATTTTCATAGGAAAGTAGCGTAATAGCTAGAGAAAGCCCAAATATCGGGGAAGTTATCACGGACGTGACGCCACCATAGGCCACATAGTAGCCCTTCAGAGCCTTCCCAAAGGCAACGTATTGCGTCCATATTTTCAATTGCCATCACCGCTAATAACATGCTGGAAAGCGGACCATTCACCTGTAATGTCCGGATCGTAACTATCCTGAAGAACCTTCGGGTGATCTTCAGATGATCGCCGCACTTTTCCGGTCTCATCGCGCCCGCTTACGTCTACGCGACCGTTAGACATCCCGGCTTTCGACACCTTTTCGATATCGTCATCAATCACGATGGATTTGCCGGTCTCAGCCACATAACGGAATTCAAGGCGTTTCGTATTCGTGGCAACCATATGATTCTGGACTTTCTCTTCAAAATCGTCCGGCCAAACATCCATATTGGGCGGCATCAAGGTAATTTTGATTTCGTCGATCCGCTCTAAATTGAAAATCTCTCTAAGCGCTTCCTGGCTTTGCTCAACCGTGACAGACACGGTGCCGTATTTTTCGGTTATCTTATCTTCCGCCATACTGGCGTTCACAAACGCTTCTGCTTGCTTAGCGCTTATCCATCTCCCTTCATAATAATTTTGGAGGTAAAGCCGATGTCCTCGTAGAAAGAAAAAGTATTGTTTGCGGTTAGGATGTATGTGCGGCGGTATCTTAATTTCCGCAACGTCATCCTCTGAAGCGTCAGAAAGATTAATCTCATTAAACCAAGTGCCATCCATCTCAACTTGAAGGAACGTGGTTAGCACTCCGGCGACTGTCCCTTTCTCCTCATCGATTTCCCTCAAGCTTGAAATCAAACCGTACCGATCACCCGAGAGTTTCTGCGGTCGCTTTAACCTGAAAATATCGCGTATCAATTCGAGGTATATCCCCTCCGGATGCGGATGAACCCGGATGTTTATTACGAGAGAAGACATTTTAATTTTTCGTGCCATTGCAAAATCCGTAGCCCCGACAAAAATCTCAGAATATTATTCATCGAATATATCTGTGATTGCAGTCAATTCAGGCTTTCTCGTCGTGCACAGGCATCTATCCTTTTCCACCATTTTTCTTTGGATGGGCGTTCGGCACTTTTGATTTCTGCGAATACGTCAACGACGAGCGTACCGGCAATTTTCTATTCTCTGATCAACAATAACACGCACGCTAGCCTCCTCAACCGGAACGAGTCCCGAAGTGATTCGTTGAGTCGCGTGTCCAGCGTGAGGGGGCTGCATCATGAGCAGGCGACGAAGCTTCAAACCGGTGAAGATCACCATCAATGGCAAGGTGAGGACGGTCTATAATGTCGTCCAGGCCGGCAACACTTTGCTGAATGATTGGCCCGAGCAGACGCCGGCGGCCAAGGTGGCCGAGCGGCTTGTGCTTGATGTGTTCAACGATGCCGCCGAGCCGGAGCAGGTGCGGCGGGCATTCATTACCGCGGCGAAGGCGAGCGACATCAAGTTCAGTTCCTGATCCGTGGCATCTGGCAAGGCCCTGGCTCACTTCCATGACACATGCTCCTGGTTTCGCAGATCCCAGGTTTTGAACTGCGTCTCCATCCAGGCGGCCGAGACGATGGCCGCGAGGAAGCCGAAGGTGAGGCAGGCGATGGCCTGGACCCGCCACGAGACGAAGGTGACCGGCGCCGGGGTGGTAGGCTTTTCAGCGCATTCGCCGGGCGGGCAGGCGCAGCCGGAAAAGGCCTTGATCAGGCAATCGCTCATGCTGCACCGCCTTTCACCGTGTCGATGGCGGCGAGGATCTTCCGGTGAAGCGGGCAGCCATGATCTTTGCTGCCATCGAAGAAACGTTCAGCCTCGACCAGCGCCTTCAGGAGATCGGGTGCCCCGGCGGTGACGCGGGCCTTGGCGCGGGTCTTTTTGCTTGATCCGGCCAGTGGGGTGGCAGGAAGGGAAGAGCTCTCGGTTGAACCAGCTGTAAGGTTGGCGGCAGGCATCTCCGTTCCCCTCAGGCGTAGAATTGATCGTTGTTGGCGATGCCCATGATCTCGCGGGCATAGCGGTAATGCTCCTCGACGGAGGCTGCCGCCCCGCGCAGCCAGGATGGGCCGCGGATTAAATGTTCGGGACGGCGGAGGAACGCAAAGCCGAGCGCGCCCATGCGCTGGGCCTCGATCGCCATATAGGCGCGGCAGTCGCCGATCGTCTGCGCGCCATTCCAGCGGGAATCCCGCCTGCTTTCCTCGGTCTCGATCCTGCGAATGTGCTGCATCGCCCTGTCCTCTCGCCCGTTTGATCGGCTTGAGAGGAAAGGTATATATAATACCCTATCACGTCAATGATGAGAGGTATAAAAAATACCTCAGTGATTGACGAGGTACGAATCGTAGGTTTATGTCTGGGGCCAGTGATTGGGCGACCGGGTGCAACTCCCGAGCTGACGAAGCCCAGCGGCGCGGGAAGCGAAAGTCCTTAAGTGCGCTGTCAGAAAATCAGGACGAGGGCGAAGCGAATGGCCCCTCTGGCACGTGTCCCATCCCGGCTCCGGCCTTCAGGACTCGGCCAATGCTCTCCCGGCTTCATGGGCTTTGCTCATGGGGTAGGGGGAAGCTTTGGCCGGAACCCTCCCTCACCAGCCTTCAGGAACCTTCTCTCCTAAGCTGAAGAGAGAGGATAGAGAACTAAGTTGGAGTATGAAGCTACGAGAAAAAAGAGGCGGTCGCACAAAATCGAAATCCCCGACGAGGTGATCGAGGCGGGTCTGGATGCCATCCGGCAAGATTCAGAGCGAAATCCTAGAGACCATAGATCTCCCGCCCGGCGCTGAACGCCAGGAGAAACACCGCGAAAGTCACGATATAGAACCAGATTCTGCCTGCGCGCGATGTCGATCTTTTACCCTTTGTAAGGCGTTTGAATCATTGAGATATTCTTTAACGGATGACCTGACGTCGCGACGTTATTGGCAATCGCTTGCCCTCAGATCGAAACTCGACTGCCCATCCTTGAAGGCGTAGTTGTAGACGGCGAGTTCGGCCTCGCCCGATTCAAGCTTCGGCTTCCAGAAAGAGCATACGGACGGGGCAATGCCTGATTTCATAACGGCCCCATCCGTTAAAGGGAGGGAATCGCTCAGACGGTAAAAATATCGGACCGTCTTCCCCTCGACAGAGATGCGCTCAAGAGTGGTAATGGCGTCTATCTTCTGCGGCAGGTTAGCGTTCGCCTCGTCATTCTGAATTCTGGGAATGACGATCAGTTGGTGACTTGGCTTGAACTGGCAAGAAACAGAACAACAATGATCGTTCTCGCGTTCGGAAATCGCTTGGCCGCCAGATGGCCGACAGCCGCGCCGATCGCCCCGAATATCCCCCCAACCAGGCCGTAAACAACCGGCGCCGGCCATGTTCCCATAAAAGCAAGCATTTCCCCTCCAATGTTATCTTCTGCTGATCTGCCCGGCAGGTTGGTGATGTGCTCGCACGGGTGCCGGTAGTACACCCAAAAACAGTGAGATCATCGAGCGCGCCCGGCATGGAACCTCACATCTCGATGATCGACCGGCGGACGCGGCCGACGATGGTGACGGCGCCCTGGAATTCCGGTGGCGGCACGTCTTCGTAGGAAGCCGGCTGGAAGGGCGGGTCGTCGTTCGGGCGATAGCGCTTGTAGGTTGCGGCCCCCGTCTCGTCGGCGACGACATAAAGCGCGTTCGGCGCCAGGCGCTTGTCGCGCAGATTGACGAAAATGATCGAGCCCGGCGGCGAGATCTTGTTCATCGAATTGCCCTCGACCTCGAGCGCGATCCATTCGCCATCGGGCAGATCGAGGGCGGCGACCGTCGGGAATTCCGAAAAATCGGTGATCGGCGCCTGCTCGCTCAGCTGGCCGGCGCTGACCCAGGAGATTTTCGGGACATCGGCGACGGAGGCGGGCAGCTCATCCGGATCGAGCGCGTTGCCGGCGCCGAACTGCAGCCAGTTGAGATTGACCTTGAAAGCGCGGGCATATTTCTTCGCATCGGCAATGCCGAAGCCGTTGCGGCCGGATTCATGCGCCTTGTAGACATTGGCATTCCAGCCGAACCGATCGACGATCGCCTTCGGCCCGGCAAAGCCGGCATTCTTCCTGGCCATGACCAGCCGCTTTGCGCGTTCTTCGCGCTCAAATTGTTCCTGATCTTTCAACATGATATAAAAAATACCCCAAATTAAGGTACATGTCATGCCCTAATGTGCTTGACATCTAAGGTATTAATTGTACCCTAATCGCCATGACAAACACCGACATCATCAGCGACCACATAGCTTTTCTGGCTTTACCGGCCTGCGCGCCGCGTCCCGCGGCTGGGGAGACGGCGCCATGAGGTTCACCATTTCCTCGGAAGAGCGGCTCGCCATGGACGTCATCGCAACCGGCGTCGTCATTCACCGGCCGCACGGTCCAAGAGGAGGGCGCATGTCGGTGATCCCCGTTCGCAACGAGGACATCCCCTTCCTCGCCAAGGCCCTGCAGCAGGTGCTGAACGCCAACCGGGAGGTGGAGTCGATATGACCATCACCCTGACCGCGGCGCAGATCCAGCCACCGAACGGCCGCTACACCGGCTGCCCGATCTGCGCAAAGGCGCTGTCGATCGCCGAGGTGATCGAGCGCCACTGCGAGAATTGCGATCGGCCGACGCGGCCGGAAGAGATGCGGGAAACGATGATCCCGCCCGGCGCGCTGCCGATCCCCAACCCCGATAGCCCAGCCCCTCCCTGAGGCTATCGGCCGCTGGCGTCGTTGCCCTCCCTCGGCGACGCCAGCATCCTCGGGCGCGACGATGTCGTGTCCGACCCAGGCGGCGGCCTGGCAGACGACCGGAGCCTTTGCTCGCGCAAGAGCCGGCTCCGGTCGTCATCGATGAATTTGAATCAAGCACGGGACGAGCCACCCGCTCCGGCGGGAACGGCGGACCGCGTTCGAAATCGGAAAGAAGGATCAAGCGATGAGCATCCAGGCCGAGGCCGCGCCAGCGCAGCAGAGCACACACATGAACGCGCTCGAACTCTTCCGCACCGGCCGGGACTACATCGAAATATCAGCCATCCTCGGCACGTCGGTGCCCTCGGTGGAAAGCGAGATCCACCGGCTACGAAACGCGGAAAAGGGCGACACCGCCCAGCAGGACCATGCCGGCGAAATCCGTCACTTTGCCCGCCGCCCCGCGAGCCCCGGCGCCCCGGTCAATATTGCCCGGCGGGCGACGGAGGCTGCGGCTTTGAGGCCAACCATTCATGGGGTCGGGACTGGATCGAGCGGGAAAGGCACATCGCATGGCTAAGGACACGGTGAGTGAGGAGATCATGGAGATCCTCCGCCCGGTGCTGGGGGAGGAATTGGCGGCAGCGATCGTCGAGCATCGCAAGCGCACGCTGAAGAAGCCGCTGACGGCTTATGCCGCGCGGATGCAGGCGAGGGAATATCTCATGACCGGGGATCCGGTCGGCGCCGCCGAGATGCAGATCTTCCGCGGCTGGCAGGCGATCAAATGCGACTGGTACCTCAAGGAGAAGGCGAGGGAGGCCGGGTCGATCAACAGCAGCACGAGAAGGACAGCAGTGGATGCCGCACGAGATTTCCCCCCTGGTGAAGATCATTTCGGGGATGCTTTCTGGCTTCCCGGCATCCGCAGGCACTGATCCCGACATGCAGATCCGCGCCTATCTCGTCGCCGTCGAGGGCCTTCCGGCAGAGGCGGTCTGGCGGGCCGCCAAACGCTTCATCTCCGGCCAGGTGAGGGATCATAACCGCGCCTTTGCCCCGAGCAGTGCCAGCTTTGCCGAAGAGTGCCGCCAGCAGCAGGCGGCGATCGAGGCCGAACGCCGGCCGCGGCTGGAAGCCGTGCCCGAGGTGCCGCGGCCGAAAGTGCCGGCCTACAAGATGCAACTGCTGCGCGATGCAGCCAATGGCAGCCGCAGCGCCAAGCGGGAGCTCGCCCGAATGTTTCCCGACAACCCGATCATCGCCCGCGCCGCGCGCGATGCACAGGAGGCAGCCAAGTGACCATCACCTTTTGGACGGAAGACAAGATCGTCAAGGCGGAAAAGCTCTGGAAGGAAGGGCTGTCGGCGAGAGAAATCGCCACCCTGTTCGGCTCGAAGAAGAACACCGTCATCAACATGGCGCACCGCAACCGCGACAGGTTCCCCTCCAGGCAGGACACCTGGCATCCGCATCCGAAGGCAGGCCCGCCCGTCCAGCCGATCCGCCACCCCGACCGCGTGACACGGGTGACCCTGTCGGGCGCGCATGTGACGATGCCGCGCGTGCCCAGCATCGACGGGCCCGCTGAGCCATGAGCGCCGTCACCCCACGCGAAACCGAAGTGATCCGCTGGATGGCGGCGGGCAAGACGGCCGCCGAGATCGGCACCATTCTCGGCATCTCGCCGATCACCGTGAACACGCACATCGCCAACGCCAAGATGAAGCTCGGCGTCTTCAAGGAAACGGCGCTGGTCGCCGCGGCACTCAGAAACGGCATCATTCGATAGAAGGACCATCAGCATGGGCGG
Organism: Rhizobium sp. 10PS4; assembly: GCF_032464805.1. NCBI lineage: Bacteria > Pseudomonadati > Pseudomonadota > Alphaproteobacteria > Hyphomicrobiales > Rhizobiaceae > Rhizobium > Rhizobium sp. 10PS4. The sequence continues at coordinate 78,326 of NZ_JAWDIW010000013.1, forward strand.
CAAAGCCACCAAGGTGAAGACAGGACGGGCAAACAAGGGCGCCGGCCGGCCGCGCAAGGAAAATGTCGAGCGTTTTCCCTGCGGCAAGATCAAGCCCTTCGAAACCGAAAAGGACAATATCAGCGTCGCGATATCAGCCCGCCGGCGCATCCACGGCTTCGGCCGGACGGTTGATGACGAGACGGTCAGGAGCCCCTTTGCCGGCTACACCCTCGGCCGCATGTTCCTCGACGGCCTGGTCACCGCCGAACAGCGCCAGGCCGGCGACGACTATGCCGAGACGATCGCCCGCTACCACAAGACCACAGGCATCCCGGCCCCGAGCCCCAGAGCGCAATCGCTGTTCTCCGTCAAAGGCCATGAGGGCGAGCCGACCGAAACCTTCGCCGACCGCGCCCGCAAAGCCAGCAACCGCATGATGGCGCTGCAGGGCATCCTGCTGCGCTGCCCCGACGGGCCGCAGGTGCGCAGCATGGTCTATAACGTCACGGTGATGGACTACGACCACCTGCGCCAGATGCCGCCGCAGCAGTTGCTGTGGCTGCGGCGGGGGTTGACGGCGTTGCGAGGGGCGAGGGGTGGGTGATGCGGTGAATGGTGTGAATGCCTACTCACCGCTCGCTGGTTCCGCTGATCCAGATAGTCGGCGCGGAAGGGATACTGTAGCGCTTCGCATAATACGGAGTCCGCCGAGAGCGTCCCGGCGGACAGGCACCACTATAGACGGCTACACCGTCGAGCAGACGCAAGAGCTGTCAGCGGTCTTAACCGCAGCAGCGCCAGTAGCCGCAGACGTATTCCGTATGTCCGAAGCGGACACGGGTATACGGCCCGACCCAATGGCAAGCACGTGAAGACATCGGTTTTTAAACCTGTGTTCAAGGCGTGCCGGTTGCGCTCTCCGACGAATAACGATATATGCGTAATGCATATTCATATAGCGAAATTGTCTTCGCTCTCGGTTTGGCACTCACGAGCACCGAGAGTCGCTGGCAATACCCGAGGCCCAGTGTTTGCACCACTGGGCCTTTTCCTTTGCCAGGAAACACATAAATCATATACACTGGGGCCAATCACTGTGCAACACGGATTCGTTTTCGCAGGGGAAAACAGTGTTCATGTTATGTTCTCATGTATCCCTTGAATGGGTATTTAAGGTGGCGAGCTAATGGCAATGGACGATGCAATTCGTAAAGCGCTGAAAAAAAAGAGGGAATTAGAAATTGAGCTTGAAAGATTGAACGAGTTTATCCGTTTCTATGAGGAGTTAACCGGAACAAAAGTAGTTCAAGATGAGATGGTGTCACCGGGCGAAGTTTTGGAGGAGACGCCCTCTCGACCTAAAATTCGAGTGCGTTTTCCCCGAGGGCCAGCGACGCCGAAGAGAATCGCTCAGGTTGCGGCGGAGGTGATTCGCGAATTGGGTACGCCAATCCGACGTGGAAGATTGGTCAAACTCATCGAGGAAAAAGGACTTATAATAAACAGCGAGGACAAAGCCCGCTATTTGGGTACCATCCTCTGGCGTCATAAGGATCAATTCACGAATATCGAAGGCCGAGGTTATTGGCTGGATGAATTGGGTGACCCGCCGGATGATGACTGACCGGCACTGCTATCTCGGACCAATTTCCAGTCGCATCAACAGCTCATCATAATATTTGTCGCCGACCTTCAACGCATCGATCTCGACAGCCCACGCCTCGAAGCCCATCGATTTATAGAGCCGGATAACCGTCTGGTTGGAGGAACGATGCAACGGTGAAGGGAATGGAGCGTCGAGCCGATGTCATCGATGATCGCAGCAGGTAATAGGCGCGAAAGCCCGGACTCCCGCGCTATCCGGTTCAAGCCGAGGGCTGCCCCTCACCCTAACCCTCTCCCCGTAAACGGGGCGAGGGGACGTGCCATGCATAGGCCGGGTGGGGAACGGAGAGGTCGCGGCATGTCCCTTCGCCCCGCAAGCGGGGAGAAGGTGGCGGCAGCCGGATGAGGGGCAGGCGGGGAACTCTGGGCAGGGTTGTCGCATGACATGAAGCCCTTGCTCGTGTCCAAAACGCCGCGAAACGTCTGCAACCGAGTAGAGCCAACGGCACTTAGTCCAAACATTTTACCAGGACAGCGTGGGCTTGACCCGAGGATCCACGCCTGCCTCGATCAGCCACGGCCATGGATCCCAGGCTCAAGGCCTGGGATGACGGAGGTTGGGGCGTGTGTTTTCGCCAGACTCCCAGCGGATCGATCCGAAACCCGCCGTGGAGCAATAGCGGACTCTGGCCGACGTCTGATGAACCCTTTTCGTTGCCGCTCCATCGGAGTATTTTGCTCCCAAACTGTCTCAACTTGGCGCTGGAGAGTGCAGTGTTTGTGGACGGCAGTCGCAGGTTTCTGCTCTTTTTGGCCGTCGCAGCGTGTCAGCTGACAGTCGCGCCACAATTGGGTGCGGCAGACGACACCGTTACCATCGACAGCGGCATGCTGAAAGGTGAGAGATCCGGCACGGTCGTCAGCTTCAAAGGCATACCCTATGCGGCACCGCCGGTGGGTGATCTCAGATGGGGCAATCCGAGACCAATGGAGACATGGAGCGGTATCAAGGATGCCCGCAATTTCGGTCCGTCCTGCATGCAGACCGATGACCTGCCGAAGTCAGAAGATTGTTTGACCCTCAATGTCTGGACACCCGCCAAGCGTTCCCGGACCCCGCTGCCGGTGATGGTTTGGATTTATGGCGGCGCTCTTGCCGAGGGAAACACCCTTCAATATCCAGGCGACCAGCTGGCCGCCCGGAGAGTTGTGTTCGTCAGCATGAACTACCGTGTAGGCCGATTGGGGTACTTTGCCCATCCGGCGCTCATGAAGGAATCCCCTGACGAGCCCGTTGGCAATTATGGTTACATGGACCAGCTTGCAGCCCTGAAATGGGTCCAGAAAAATATCGAAGCCTTCGGCGGCGATCCGAAGAAAGTGACCATATTCGGAGAGTCGGCCGGTGGCGGCTCGGTGATGGCGCACATGATATCGCCATTGTCACGGGGGCTTTTCCGCGGCGCCATTCTACAGTCGCCTGGCCTGCCTACCGCGCGTGCTGAGAGCACGCCTTTATCACCTTTGAAAGAGGCGGAGAAAACCGCGTTGGACTATGCGGCTTCTCTGGGTATCAATGGAAGCGATGCCGACGCTCTCACCGCCCTTCGGGCGCTGCCTGCCGAAAAGCTGACCGAAGGTGCATCGGCACACGACGTGCTGGAGGGAATGTCGACCGACAAGCCCGTCATCGGCGTCTCAGGCCCGATCATTGACGGACGGTTTTTGCTCGAAACGCCTGAAGCGGCCTTTGCGGCCGGCCGCCAGGCGCCGGTTCCCGTCATCGTCGGGGCAAATAATCGAGATCTCGGTCTCGGTGAGGCCGCGACGAAAGACGATCTCTTCGCGCTGTTCGGGAAGCATGCAGCCGAAGCCCGCACCCTCTACGATCCGACCGGCCAACAGACGCTCGATGAGCTGAAGCAGCAGGTTCTGGCCGACAAAACGCTTGTCGAACCGTCGCGCCACCTCGCTGACGAGATGATCCGCGCTGGTCAGCCGACGTGGTGGTATCGTTTCTCCTATGTCGCCGAGGCCCTCCGTACCGATCCGGCATGGAAAGGCACTCTGCACGGCTTCGAAATTCCGTTTACGCTCAACATTCCGGACGCACTGGTGAAAGACAAGGTTACGCCTGCCGACTGGGCCATGGCCACATTGGCGAGTGCCTACTGGGTCCAATTTGCAACGAGCGGTGATCCCAATGGCGGCTCACGGCCAAAATGGCCCCACCACGACCCCTTCGTCCACAGGGTCATCGACTTCACCAATCACGGCGTGACGTTCGGAGCAGATCCGCTGAAGCCAAGGCTCGACCTCTGGCAAAGGTATTGGGAGGAAAAGAGGTGACGGGTCGGTGCCGCCCGAATTCTGGGCACCGTTGTCGCGCCATTCAGTGGGGTAGCGAAGCCGTCTGGAAGGCTTCACGAGTCTGAGAATTTCACCAGGACACCGCGCTGGCGAAAGTAGGCCTGCATTCGCTTCCTGCCGGAACGGTTATTCTGCACGAGCCTGGCCGGGTCGAATACGGCCTCTTTTAAACCCGCCCGCGTCAACGCTGCCTTCAGGGCCGCGATATGCACGTCGATGTCGGCATTGTCCGCCTGGAGCGACTCATAAATGCGGTTTGTTGCATCTGCTACGGTCGGTTCGCTCACGATTACACTCCTGTTGTCGTTTGGCTGGCCTGACCGTATTGGGGTGAAACTTGTTCACGTCAATGGGTGACAATGGATTGGAACATTTCGTCCACTTTCGAAGATGAACCACTCAACGGCGGGAACAGCTCCGCCACCGTCCCGTGCTCCGGCCCCCGGGTAAGAAGGCGAGGTGTCCTCACCAGCGAGCTGGCCCGGACCCGCCTGCTACGCAGACTGAGAATACCCTGGCGCTGTGGCGCTTCATTCAAGGGCGGTGATGGCTGGATGGGTTTGCCGATCGTAAAGCGCCAACTCCTCGGCGGTTGGCGGCTCGAACAGCTTTGACCACCTAAGCAGGTCCGCCCGCGAGATGTCGAACGTGCCGGCAGGAAGCGCGGCGTTTCGCCGGGAGACCCGGTCCCAAAGCGCATCAAAGGGAACGTCGAGGAAGCAGAGGACGACGCGGGCACCGGCTGCGCGCGCTTCCTCGCGGCAGGTGTCGCGTTCTGCCCGTGACCACACACCCCAATCCACGACAACGTTACACTGAAGCCTGATGGCACGCAGAGCGATCTGCCATTGCAGGCCCTCGACTCTGCCTTGGCAGGGACCAGTTTCGGCTTCCGGCGTAGAGATGCCGGGGTAAAGCCTGTGCATCCAGTCGTCGCCGGTCAGACGGAGGGCAGATGTTTCATGTTCGATGATCTTGGCGAGCGACGTCTTCCCCGAACCGGGAAGACCGCAAGTGAGGTAGAGCGTGGGCATTGGAAAATCTCTGATTTGGATTGGCAAGTGGAAGCCGCCCCGCGGTGTCGTGCAGGAGTGCGCTTCGCTCAAGGCCGCAAGGCGCGGTCAATCAGAGGTGTGTTGCCATGGTCTGTCTTGTAGGACCGCTCTGCTCGGGGGTCAAGACGGAGCGCATGGGTGAGCGCACCGGTGAGGTCGTCCAACCCACTGGCTGCTTTGTGGTGCCTCCGACAATAAGCTGACTGTCAGCATCCCACCCGCAGGCGGCGCCTCCGATGCCTCGCAAATCAAAATCCGTAAGGAGGGGCAAAGAAGCAGTTCGCTTGGTCTTCGGTTGGGTGCAAGCAAATGTGAAAATGACTGTCTCCGGACGGAATGGTGGCACCATACGGAATTCGGAAGAAGTGTTGCTTTGTGACGAGGTGATGGTCGCCCGGATTGAGCAGCACTCTGAAACCGTCAGGACCGGTGCTCACGCTGGTACTCGGAATTTCGTGGCAATCGCCTCGTTCTTTGTCTCCTCGGCAGCATGCGGGTGGATAGATCCATCCCGACTCGGTGTCGTGGGCGGTAGCGCCATTCCAGTAAGACAGCGTCGATAGTATAGCTGAGAAATACAAAGCGCGATTCATCTTTAGTGTTCCGGGGGCGGCAGGTCGCAAATCTGCCGGCAATTGTGAGCGAGGTCCTGCCGCATGTAACGAACGGACTCCGATCAAATGACGATATTTCCCCGATCGGCATCGTTGGCCGAGCATGTTTCGAATTAGAAAAGCATTTGCTGATATGGTCGCCTGCGAATTCCTCGACGCCGACCATGGCAGGAGATGCGTCATGGACGTTTCATGACGCAGATGTTGTTCGCATCGCGGCTCGACTGGTCTATCCGCCCAACGGATATGATCTGGGGACCGGCGGCTTGTGACAGCGCCGCATCTGACGCGCGGTTTGGTCGCCGCTGGCCGGCCTCATTCGGGAAGCCCTGCCGTTCGCAAGGCCGCTGCCAGCGCGTCCATCAAGTACGGCTGAAACAGGTTCGTTCGCACGTAGCCGCCGACCGAGAAATTCGGCGCCACCTCCATCAGTCGTCGTGCCGCAGAGTGCGCGGCTTCGACATTGCCAAGGCCGACGTGGCTGGCCGCCAGATAGGCGTACGGGATGCTGAAGCCGGGATTTGCCCGGACCGCCAGAGCGGAGTATCTGGCTGCGTCGGCGAAGGCGCCGGCAAAGAGGTGGGTCAGGGCGAGTGCGCAGTAGGGATGGTAGCTCAGCGGATCGTCGAGCGGGCTCAGCCGCAGCGCCTTGTGCGCATGTTCCACCGCCCGCTGGTGTCGCTCGCTGTGGGCACTGACCAAAGCGCTGAAGCCAAAGGCCAGGGCCGAATTGTTGTTCAATGCGAGAGCCCGGTCGAGCACCTCGACGGCGGCGTCGTAGTCCCGGGTGAGGTTGGCGCGGACGAACGCGCCGATGCTCATCGCCTGCGGGTCGTCGCTGTTGATGCCTAACGCAATGTCGGCGTGGCTGAGTGCGGTCGCCTTGTCTGCGGGATCCAACCCGTTGCGCAGGTAGCGCTGCTCGTAACACCATGCGGCATAGCCATGCGCAGCGACATAGTCGGGCTGAAGCTCGATCGAGCGCGCCAGCAATTGCAGGGCCTTGTCCGTCTCGACGGGCGTGTTCGCGTGGGCGTGTGGCAGCGCCCGAAGGTAGAGATCGTAGGCGTCCAGACTTTCGGGCCGCTTGCGGTGCGCACGCTCGATCTCCGCACGGCGGACACTCGGTTCGATCGAGCCCACGATCTGCTCAGTCAACTGATCCTGGAGATTGAACACGTCCGTTGCCGCGCCCTCGAACCTGTCGGCCCAGACATTAGTGGCCGATGCGCCGTCGACAAGCTGGGCATTGATCCTCAGCCTCCCTCCGGACTGCCGCAAGCTGCCCTGCAGCAGGTAGCGAACGTGTAGTTCGGCGGCAATTGTGCGCAGATCGGCTTTCTCGCCCCTGAAGCCGAAGGAGGAATTGCGTGCGATGACGAACAGACCCGGGATCTTCGAGAGGTTGGTGATGATGTCCTCGACCAGGCCATCGGCGAAGTAGTCATTGGGCTCGTCGCGCATGGTGGCGAACGGCAGCACGGCGATCGAAGGGCCGCCGAGCGCACTCTCGTCGGCACGCTCCAGCGACAGGCGGTAGCCCCGCCGCGAGACGGTGGCCAAGACCGCATACCGCTCGTCGCCGAGCGCTCGCCGGATCTCGTGGATGCATTGAACGAGACTGTCGTCGGTAACGGCGGCGCCTCCCCAGACGGCTTCAAGCAGCTCGGCCTTGCTGACCAGCCTGTTCGCGTTCTGGACGAGGTGGCGAAGGACCGCAAAGGCCTGCGGCCTGAGGGCGATTGCATCGCCGTTCTCAAGACGGAGCGTCTCGTCTTCCAGGTCGACGACAACCTTGTCGTTGAGGATAAAGGTGGCAGTTGCTGGCGAACGGACCATGACGATCCTCACGTGTGACGGATCCCGTCGCCTAGCATACACCAGGTCTTCGCCGACGGCTCTTCATCCTTTCAGGGGTCCGGCCGGCGCAATTTCGGCAAACGACCGGAACTCGCTCGTTACTCGGACGCGGCGTGGTGTGTGGTCGCAATGAAGCACGACCGCGCAGGAGGCGAAAAACGATGTCTACCCGTCGTCATGCTTTCACCACTGAAAAGAACAGGAATCGCGGCTTGGTCGTCAGGCTCTGATAGGCCTGCGGAAAAAGCGTCCGGGCGCGAGGATCGGGCTGGGGCTCGCTGACGATGTCGATCTGAAATCCGGCCGATTTCAGCGCGTCGAACATGGCATGCAGCGGCCGGTGCCAGAAGCGCATGGCGATATCCTTGCCGCCGCACTGCCAGGTCTCATCGAAGCTGTAGGTCTCGAAATAATCGTCGCGGCCGGTCGAGGCGTGATCCATGAAGGGATGGTGGGTGGAAAAGACCAGGCGTCCGCCTTCGGGCAGCAGCCGGTTGAATTCCGAAAGGGGCCTCGACCAGTCGGGCAGATAATGCATGACGAGCGAGGCAAGGATCAGATCGAAAGCTTTGTCCGCAAAGGGCAATGCTTCGTTGAGATCCGCCGTTAGCAGGCGCGCGCGCCCTTCCAGGCGACGATGCGCGATTTCAAGCATGCCGGCACTGGCGTCGATCCCGGTCACAACAGCCCCGCGCTCGAGCAGCGCTGCCGCATGCGCCCCGCCTCCGCATCCCGCATCGAGCACGGAAAGCCCCGCGACATCGCCAACCAGGGCAAGAATGGCCGGCCGCTCGTAATAGGCATTCCAGGCATTGACCTCGTTATCGGCGTCATAAGCCACCGCGAACGCATCATAATCATTCTCGGCCAAGATTTTCCCATTCCGAAGACTGTTCGAGGATGTGTGTCGGCTTCTGATGCGACCGACTGTGCCTACCTCTGATCAATTTTCAACCGCATTAACAGCTCAACATGGTAAGCGTCGCCGACCTTCAACGCATCGACCTCGATGATCGCCGCAAGCAATAGCGGCGAAAGCCCGAACTCCCGCGCTATACGGTTCACGGCGAGGACTGCCCCTCACCCTAACCTTGCCGGGGTCGAGCCACTCGTCTCGACCCGTCCTGCGGACCCCCGTAAAGACGGGAGAGGGGACGTGCCACGCAAGAGCGAGGTGGGAACGGAGACGTTGCGGAATGTGCCTTCGCCCCGCCTGCGGGGAGAAGGTGGCGGCAGCCGGTTGAGGGGCAGGTGGCGATCTCTGAACGGGGGCACTGAAAAGGTTGCTCAAGCCAAGGCCCCCTCCAGCGCGGCACGCAGTGGTCGCTGTCGTCATCGAAGGCGCGGGATTGTCGTTTCGATCGCGGGAAGGGAGGCGTCCACTGCATGCCGCACGACGCTGGTAGCGCGAAATTGTTACGCGCACTTTGCCGGGAACATACCAATCCGTAAGATTGCCGCGCTGGCCGTTCGACCGCTGCACTTTACCAAAATGTATAGTTCGGGCGAGGTCCCCGTGAGGTTTGGAGCGCAGGCTTGGCGCCATCATTGCCAAGTCGAAGGTCAGCTCTTTCATGAACATGCGCGCCGCACCTGCCGCCCTTATGCCGGCCCTTCATCCGGTCAGCCTGCGGGTGAACACCTACCTGATCAATCTCGACCGTGCGCCATTGCGCAGGTTTCGAATGGAGCGCCTGCTGGCAAGCTTCGGCCTTGCCTTCGAGCGGGTGGCGGCGGTCGATGGGGCGGGGCTGAGCCTGCCGCATCCGGGCTTTGACGAAGCTGCCTATCTCAGCCGCCACGGCCGGCGGCCGAACCCTTTCGAGATCGGCTGTTATCTAAGCCACGTCGAATGCGCCAAGCGGTTCCTCGCCAGCCATGCCGAGTTCGCGCTCATTCTGGAAGACGATCTCGATTTCGATGACGATCTGGCCGAGCTGCTCGATGCCGCCCTCGATCACGGTGCGCGCTGGGACATCCTGCGCCTGTCGACCGTCAATTCCGGGCGAAAGCACAAGGTGGAGCCGCTGACCACATCGCGCTCGCTCGCCATCGCGCTGACCCGCGAGAAGGGGTCCGGCGCCTATCTGATCAATCGCAAGGCGGCGGGCTGGATTGCCGGCGTGCTTGTCCCCATGCGCCTGCCTTATGATCTCGCCTTCGATCTGGAGTTCGATGATGGGCTGAGCGCCTGCTTCGTCGATCCGCTGCCGGTCAGCCAAAGGGTCGATCCCTGCTCGCAGATTCAGGCAGCGCTTTCGACCTACCGGCTGGGCCGCCGCCGGCCGTGGAGCGTGCTGCCATATCGCACTGCCGCCGAGCTGCGCCGCTTTGCCGCCCGCTTCAGCCGGCTCGCGGCATGGCGGATGGGAGGTTGGGACCAACTGCCGAAGTGAGAGGGAAGGCGATCGAAACGATGAGGCCGGGATGATTGTCGGCCATGGTGATCTCAGCCGAATGCAGGTCGGCGATCGCCTTGACGAGGCTGAGCCCGAGGCCGCTTCCGGGCGTCGCGCGGCTCTTGTCGAGCCGGTAGAGACGCCGGAAGACCTTGTCCCTTTCATCGGCGGGAATGCCGGGGCCGCTATCGGCGACCGCAATGATGGCGCGGCCGCCCTGGCAGCGCAGCGAAATGGTGATGCCGGTTCCGGCCGGGCAGTGGTTGATCGCGTTTTCCACCAGGTTGGCGATCATCTGCGTCAGCAGATCACGGTCGCCCCGGATGAGCGCGGGACAGCGCTCCGCGATATCAAGCGCCATCAGCGCGTCTTCGGCGACATCGCCATAGACCTCGGAAATCACCGCAAGCACGGCGTCGATATCGATGGCCTGAAAACGCTCCTTGCGCGCGCCGGCCTCGATCTGGGAAATGCGCAGCAGCGCCTCGAACGTGGCGTTGATCCGGTCGCTCTCGTGTCTTGCTTCGTCAAGCAGCGCCGAAACATCCGCCTGCTGGTCGTTTCCGGCTACCGCTGCATCCAGCGTCAGGCGCAGCCTGTTCAGAGGCGTCTTCAGATCGTGGGCGATATCGGCGCTCACCTGCCGCATGCTCTCGACCAATCTCTGCAGCCGCTCCAGCGCCGCGTTGATCTGGATCGCCACCGTATCGAGATCGTCGCCGTTGCCGGTGATGGCAATGCGGGCGTCGAGCGCGCCGTGGGAGACGTCGTTCATGGTGAGGGCGACCCTGTCCAGCCGCGCCTGGGCGCGAACGGCGAGAAAGACGCCGCCGCCGATCGCGGTCGCGACGACGATCGCGGCGGCCCATTCGAAGCTGACCAGCACGATCCGCAGCATCTCGTCGACATCGTTGAAGTTTTCCGCCACCACCAGGCTGTAGGGACCGATGGTCGAGACCTGCATCCGGTAGCGTTCATGCCCCTTCAGCCCGACATCCCTGGAGGTGACGGTATAGATGCCGTTCGGGATGCGGGGTGCGGCGAAATTGCCGGCGAGTTTGCGCCCGCCTGCATCCGTCAGCGAATAGAGCCCATCGGAGGTCGACTGGAAGCTCGCATAATTGTTCAGTGTGTTGATCAGATCCTCGGTGTCACCGGGATTGTAGGTCGAGACGATGAGCGAATTCATCTCGTGGAGCGACTGTTCGAGATCACGCTCAAGGCCGAGGCGCAGCATGTGGTAAATGATCGCGCCGCTTAGGATGAAGGCGACGACGAAGAGCACGCCGAAAGTCACGGCAAGCCGGAAAGGCGTGCTCCTGCGCAGGCTGGAGCATGATGCCGAAAAATGTGCGCGGTTTTCGGACGACATCATGCTCTTACTCTTAAATTGCGAACAGGATTTGAGATTTTCCTGTTCTAGCGAGGCGCATGCAGGCTGTATCCGGTGTTGCGGACCGTATGCAGAAGCTGGACCTGGAACGGCTTGTCGACCTTGGCTCTCAGCCGGCTGATATGGGTCTCGACGACGCTGGTCTTCGGATCGAAGTGGAAATCCCAGACCCGCTCCAGCAGCATCGTCTTGGTGATGACCCGGCCTTCGCCGCGCATCAGCACCTCGAGCAGGGTGAATTCGCGCGGCTGCAGCTCGATCACCTGGCCGGCGCGGCGGGCCTCCCGCCGGATCAGATCGAGCTCGAGATCGGCAACCTTCAGCACCGTCCGCTGCTCCTGCACCGGCGGGCGCCGGCCAAGCGCATTGACGCGGGCCATGAGTTCGGAAAAGGCAAAGGGCTTGACGAGATAGTCGTCGCCGCCAGCCTCCAGCCCCTCGACCCGATCGTCGACGCCGCCGATCGAGGTCAGGAACAGCGCCGATGTGCCGATCTTGGCAGCCCGAAGTGAACGTACGATCGCCAGGCCATCGAGACCCGGCAGCATGCGATCGACGACGATGACGTCATAGGCCTCGCGCTGCGCCTGAAACAGCCCATCGCGGCCATCTCCGACCACGTCGCAGACATGCCCGGCCTCGGAAAAGCCCTTGGCAATATAATCGGACGTCTTGGTATCGTCCTCGATAAGCAGGATTCGCATCAGCCCGATCATTCCCGCCATGCCTGGGGCGAGATCTAGCCGAGAGGAAGGCTTGGCGACAACTTACGGATTGGTAAGGTGACGGGTGGGGAGCGGCAATCTGGCTTTCCAAACCATCTACGCCCGATCGATTCGAAGAAGCTATTCACCGGGCAGTCCGTCACCCGCTCCGGATGATCACGCACGAGGACATGCATCCTGGCGTCAAGCCATCCCGGCGATGATTTCAGCCAATCCGCGATCTTGAAGAGCAGAATTCCGTTGCCTAAATCAGCGGCACTCACGCCATGGAAGGAGGTAAACGATGGCACTCGATACTTTTGAACACCCGATTTACGCGCAACGGAAGTACTTCGTGCAGGAGATCACCGGGCTTGACGATGTCTTTGATTTTCTCGACGAATGGCCACAGGAGAAACGCGATGTCACCTATGAGGTGATGTTGGACGCCTGCCGGAAAGCAGCCAATCGGCAACTACCCGCGTCGGTCGTCGCAGCGAATTTCAGTCGCTTTCTCAAAAAGCATGGCAAGCTCGCCGACATAGAAGACGTGCCCCTGCACCTGCGGCGGGTCAGCGATCGAAATGTCTCAGGTATCTAGTACCGAAGGTGATCGCCGCAGCCGGAACCAAAACACGCTCGCTGAGTTCGGCAAAGTTCAATCTTGATTGGACGAGGAAGTCTTACTGGAAAGGAGCACGCAGGAAACAGCAGCCGTTGCAAAAGCTAGGATTCAACTGCCGCATGCCTTGAAGTATGCGGCTCCGATTTTTGCGGTCGACTCTCTGCTCACCTGAGGAGATTTTGCCGATGAAGATCGCTCAGATTGCCCCGCTTGCAGAAAGTGTTCCGCCGAAATTATACGGGGGAACCGAGCGGATTGTTTCGTACCTTACCGAAGAACTGGTGGCCCAAGGCCACGATGTGACGCTGTTTGCCAGCGGCGATTCCGTTACAGATGCCCGCCTCGTGCCGTGCTCGAACACTGCCCTGAGACTAAATCCCGCCATCAAGGACCACCTGCCGCATCAGATCCTGATGCTTGAGGAAATCCGCAGGCGCGCGCACGAATTCGATGTCCTGCATTTCCACGTCGATCTGCTGCATTTCCCGCTGACCCGATATTTTGCCGACCGCACCGTCACGACGCTGCATGGGCGGCTGGACCTGCCTGATCTCTGGCCTTTCTACAAGGCGTTTCCAGATATTCCCCTGGTGTCGATCTCCAATGACCAGCGCCACCCGATGCCGCCCGTCAACTGGTTGGGGACAGTCTATCACGGCCTTCCCGCTAGCCTTCTACCTTTCACGGAAAAGCCGGCGGGCGGTTACCTCGCGTTCCTCGGACGGATCGCTCCGGAGAAGCGGCCTGACCGGGCGATTGAAATCGCGGCCAAGGTCGGCATGCCGCTGAGGATCGCAGCCAAGATCGACAATGTCGACAAACATTATTGGGAAACGGTAATTCGGCCGATGGTGATGAGCCATCCGAATGTTGAGTACATCGGCGAGATCAACGATCGCCAGAAGGCGGGCTTCCTGGGCAATGCCGGCGCGTTGCTTTTCCCGATCGACTGGCCTGAGCCCTTCGGGCTTGTGATGATCGAGGCGATGGCCTGCGGCACACCGGTTCTTGCCTTCCGCAGCGGCTCGGTCCCGGAGGTGATCGACGACGGCATCTCGGGAATTTTGGTCGATACCGTTGCCGAAGCTGTCGAGAACATCGAATGGGCACTGCAGCTTGATCGGCGCAAGGTGCGGGCGAACTTCGAGAGACGCTTTACTGCGGGACGCATGGCAAGAGACTATCTTGCGGTCTACGGCCAGCTGCATGGATTGCGCGCAAAAGCCCCGCAGCGCCGGCGCGCGAACCGCCCGATATCCATTGACCAGGTTGTGGCGTAAAAATACGGAGGCGACATGTGACGACATCTGCAGGCGGCAACTCAAATCCCGCAGCAACGAAGCAAGTGACGCCGATTGCGCAATTCTTCATTCCCGCTGCCGCGTCGCTGCAGGAGCGGCAATCACGTACATTAAAGCACGGCGATACATTCGCGGTCTTCGATCACAATGGCGATGCTCTTTCCGGACCAGGAAGTCCCGACGGGCTTTTTCACCGCGACACGCGATATCTTTCGCATCTCTACCTGACGCTCGAGGATCGGCGTCCGATGCTCCTGTCGTCGACAATGCGCGACGACAACGCCACGCTCACCTGCGATCTGACGAACCCGGACTTCCTTGGCAAAGATGGAAAGCTGCGCCTCGAGCATGATCTCATCCATATTCGACGGACACGCTTTCTATGGGCGGGGCGTTGTTATGAGCGCCTGGCAGTGAAGAACTATGACGACAGCGATCATCACCTGCGGATGAAGCTCCAATTCTTTACGGACTTTGCTGACCTCTTCGAAGTGCGAGGCACCGTGCGGGCAAAACGAGGCCGTAGCCTGCCGGCCGTCATCGAAGATGGAAGCGTCCTTCTTTCCTATATCGGCCTCGATGAAAAAACACGGACAACCCGGGTCTCGTTCGATCCGGCTCCCGATGAACTCGCGCCGAATCTGGCGGTTTACGACCTCCACTTGAGCGCGCGCGGCAGCCGCTCGATCTTCATCGAGATCGACTGCGACCGTTTGGACAAGGATCGCCGCGTCAACGGCTTTTTCCTGGCCATGCGCGATGCTCGACGGGCATTGCGATCGTCGATGGCAAGGGCGGCTTCGGTTTCAAGTTCCAATCAGATCTTCAACCAGCTTGCGCGGCGAAGCGTGTCCGACCTTTACATGTTGATAACAGACACGCCTGAAGGGCCGTACCCCTATGCCGGGACGCCGTGGTTCAGCACGGTGTTCGGCCGCGATGCGATCATCACCGCGCTGCAGACGCTGTGGCTGGATCCCGCCATCGCAAAGGGGGTGCTTCGCCATCTCGCCGCCAACCAGGCGACCGATATCAATCCCGCATCGGATGCCGAACCCGGCAAGATCCTCCATGAGGTTCGCTTCGGTGAAATGGCCGAACTGGGGGAAGTTCCGTTCCGGCGTTACTACGGCAGCGTCGATTCGACCCCGCTGTTTCTCATGCTCGCGGGGAGCTACCTGGACCGCACCGGCGACACGGCAACTCTTCAGCAGCTTCTGCCGCATATCGAGGCGGCGCTGACCTGGATCGACGAATATGGCGACCGCGACGGTGACGGCTTCGTCGAATACGGGCGCCAGACCGTGGAGGGCCTGATCAACCAGGCCTGGAAGGACAGCCACGATTCGGTCTTTCATGCGGACGGGACACTCGCCAGGGGGCCGATCGCGATTGCCGAGGTACAGGCCTATGTCTACGGCGCGTGGCAAGCGAGCGCGGAGATATTCCGCCGGCTCGACCAGCCCGAGCGCGCGGCGAAATTGCTGGCGAAGGCAGAAGGGCTGCGGCGTGCTTTCGACGTCCGTTTCTTCGACGAGGAACTCGGTACGTTCGTGCTGGCGCTGGACGGAGACAAGCGAGCCTGTCGGGTTCGCTCTTCGAATGCCGGCCACGCTCTCATGACCGGCATTGCCTACCCCGCAAGAGCTGAACAGGTGGCGCACACCTTGATGAACGCCTCGTCCTTCTGCGGCTGGGGCATTCGCACCATTCCCGCCACCGAGGCGCGCTACAACCCGATGAGCTACCACAACGGCTCGATCTGGCCGCACGACAACAGTCTGATCGCCATGGGGCTTGCGCGCTACGGCTTCAAGGCAGCGGCAGCGCAAATCTTTGAAGGTCTGTTCGCAGCCTCGACCTATATCGAATTACGCGGACTTCCCGAGCTGTTCTGCGGTTTTTCCCAACGGCGGTCGCATGGACCGACCTTCTATCCCGTGGCGTGCTCTCCGCAGGCCTGGGCCGCGTCAGCGCCTTTGTCGTTACTGCAATCGTGCCTCGGTCTGGATTTCGACCCGAACGCCTCGCAGATCAGCTTTAACCAGCCGCGCCTGCCGGCATTCCTGGATGAGATCACTTTGCGGCATCTTATGGTGGGCTCCGGTTCGGCTGACGTCACCATTCGCCGGTCCGGCCGACAGGTCGTCGTAGACGTCGTGGGCCGCAAGGGAGATGTACGTGTCCTCACGACTGCTTAGAGGCGTTGCACGGGCATGGAGTCCGAAGCAGCGGAATGATTGGTGTGACTGATCGCATTAATGGCAATCGTCAGGGGCCGCCCAAAGTACAGGAGACGCAATGCTTGGGGCAAGCAATGATCGCTGAACGGTCCAACAGCATGATACGGAATATCACTCGAAATCAGAGTCAATTTATGTTTGGGAGCAAAATGAAAGAAGAAAATTTGTAGTTGAATAAACGCCTTGGCAACACCGCACCGCGTGATCACGATCTCGGTCCAGCCGTGATCTCAAAGTCGTTGCCATGAGCGATAAGCCCTCGAAAACCTGAAGCCTTCTCAAACCCGCTTCCAACAGCGAAATTGCCTTCATCCCCGACGCGCGGGAACCGAACATGCCGCCGCTTGTTTTCACAGCACATAAGCCGAGCACGTCGGAGCGAGCACATGAACCCGAAAAGCACGTTGAACATTGCCGGCCATCCGATCCATCCGATGTTGATCCCGTTCCCGGTCGCTTTCTTTGTCGGAACGCTCGTCACCGATATCCTCCACAGCCAATCCGACGACCCGTTCTGGCCGGCGGCGTCGAACTGGATGCTGACGGCCGGCCTCGTCATGGCAGCCCTGGCAGCACTCGCCGGATTGACCGATTTCTTCGGCGATAGCCGCATCCGCAGCTTGCGGGCTGCGTGGTTCCACATGATCGGCAACATCATCCTCGTTCTGATCGAGGCCGTCAGCCTTTGGCGGCGGGTCGTATAGGGCCCCGATTTCATCGTGCCGACCGGGCTGGCGCTGTCTTTGATCGCCGTTGCGCTGCTGTTGTTCAACGGCTGGAAAGGCTGGGAAATGGTGTATCGCCACCGGGTCGGCGTCAGCGAAGAAACGAGCACGACGCGGTGAGGAGGGCGGCAAACTTCCGCAAACTCCGTCGACCGAAGGATCCATGCTGGCCTCCATCGGCGGCGCATGAATCCCAGGCTCGAGGCCTGGGAAGCGGACCTTTTTGGTTATCGAAAGGATAAGGCTGCTGTGCGCTCCCATGTCGGCCGTAGAGATTATCTTTGCCGCTTCCTGAAAGCATGCATCGCCGGCGACCACGCTGGAAGTTTCAGTTGCGCCAAAACCGGAACATAGAACCGCTCCGCAACAAGTCCGATTTACTTGGTCAGCAGACCTCTGGTCCGGTAGAGTCTCGAGTCTCCACCTGGCCGCGGACCGAAAAGCCGGAAAACGCTTATCTCATAGTAAGCTGATGCATCTGGAGCGCCTATGATGAAGCCGAGCGGATCCACCGAGGCGGTGAGGATCGAGGACCTTGACGACGCGGGGCTGGTTGAACACGCGCGACAGCTTGACCCCGCCGCATTCTGGCTAATCATCAAGCGTCACAATCTGCGGCTTCACAGGGTCGCCCGCGCCGTCCTGAATGACGACATCGAGGCGGAGGACGTACTTCAGGAGACCTATATCCACGCCTTCACCCATCTGGCCGAATTCCGCGCGGAGGCGCGGCTGTCGACCTGGCTCACCCGGATCGCGCTGAACGAGGCGCTGGGACGCCGCCGGAAAAGGCGACCCACCGTAGACGCGAAAGCCATCGAAGGCATGGTCGCTCCATTCAGCGCGCACAAGCCTGATCCCGAAGAGGCGGCCGCTCTCGCTGAAATCCGCGGCCTGCTGGAGCGAGCCGTCGGTGACTTGCCGGAGCCCTTTCGCATCGTCTTTGTCATGCGGGACGTCGAGGAAATGAGCATTGAGGAAACGGCTTTTCTTTTGGCATTGCGACCTCAGACAGTGAGCACCCGTCTTTATCGTGCACGCCGGCTGCTCCGCGAGGCGCTGCGGGACCAGCTCGCCACCGTGTTCACGGATACGTTTCTCTTCGCTGGCGCTCGTTGTGACCGCCTCGCGCAATCAGTCCTCGATCGGCTCGCAATTCGCTTGGTTCGAGAGGATACGCATCTGTTGAACGCGGCGACTGAGCTCTAGACGCCGTCCACGCCGAGATTACGGCAGCTCCTTTCGCAGGACCTTTGTAGTGGGACACGGGAATATTTTGGCGGCCCGGATCATCTAATCGTCAGGCAAACGCATTCGGTGCCGCGGTGCTGACAGCGGTGCTGAATCAACAAACATAGGAGACCGCCATGCAGGCCCCACTTGACCTATCCCGGCGTCAGTCGCTTCAGGGACTTATCGTACTCGGTGCCGGAGCGGCACTCAGCGGAATTGCGCGGCCTTCGCCGGTATTGGCACAGGACATAACGGACGAGGACATTTTCCGCTTTGCGCTCAACCTCGAATATATGGAGGCTGAATACTACCTCCGCGGCACCACCGGAATGGGCATCGACGCAGCCGATGCCGGTTCGAAATCCGGCGACGTCGTTGGTGGAAAGCAAGTCTCGTTCGAGACGCCCGCCATCGGCAAATTCATGCAGGAAGTCGCGGAAAACGAACTCGCGCACGTCCGCTTCTACCGCAAGACGCTTGGAACCAACGCGGTTGACAGGCCGGCCATCGATTTCGGTGCGGGCTTCAAAGCCGTCGCGGAAGCGGCGGGCCTCGGGCCGGACTTCGACCCTTTCGGCAACGAGACGAACTTCGTTCTCGGCGGGATGGTGTTCGAGGATGTCGGCGTCACCGCCTATGCCGGTGCGGCGACAATTCTGAAAAACAAGGACTTCCTCGCCGCTGCCGCAGGCATCCTGGCGGTCGAGGCCTATCACATGGGAATGGCGCGATCGACGCTATACCGAAAGGGAGAGGAAGCCTGGAAGGCCGCCAACGCGGTCTCCGATGCCCGAGACAAAATCGACGGATCAGACGATAAGGACCAGGGGATCCAGGGGGACGGAAAAGCCAACATCGTTCCCTCGACGCCCGATGCGATCGCGTTCACCAGAACACCGCAGGAGGTGCTCCGGATCGTCTACCTCACCGACAAGGACGGAGTGAGCAAGGGCGGCTTTTATCCGGAAGGGATGAACGGCACGCTCAAGACCACCTGAGCCAGTTGCGACGAGTGACGATTGGCCAGCGGAAACTGAGCGGATTGGTATCCGCCGCTCTGCGTGAGATCAACGCTTCAACCCTCCTTGCGACGTGCAAGGACGGTTGAACTCGATTAAATGCCTGTCCGCGGATACCGGTCGCGCTCCTGTGCGATCTGCTCGGGGGCGTATGGATCGAGCGTGTCGTCGAAGTGGGTCCAGCCCTGCTCCTTATAGGCACGCCGACGTTCGACCGGATCGACGCAGTTTGACCCCTGGAGAATAGCCTGCGCCTCGGAGGCGCGGGCGTCGTCGACCTTGGCCGTGACCAGGCTGCCGCCGCGGCGGACACCTTCGGCATAGAGGTGGGCATCGTCTTCCGAAACGCCGGAGTCGGTGAGGGCGCCGATCAGGCCACCAACCGCACCGCCGGTGACGGCGCCGGCGACAGCCCCGGCCGCAGTCACGGCCAGCCAGCCTTCGGCAACCACCGGCCCGACACCGGGAATGGCCATCAGGCCCAGTCCGGTGAGCAGGCCGCCGGCGCCACCGACGGCAGCGCCGATGACGGCGCCGGTCGCGGCATCCTTGCCAACGTCAGAGTCGCGATGGACGCGGCCAGCCTTGTTGGAGACGATACTGATGTCGTTTGAGGCAATGCCTGCCGCTTCCAATTTGGTGACGGCGGAGCGAGCGTCCGAGTGGTCGTCGAAAAGTCCGGTTACAGTTCTCATCATGCTTCTCCTTGGGTTACTTGGCGACGATGTTGCCCTGATAATCGAGAGCAACGGAGACGGCTTTCCCGTCCTTCATGCCGAGGCCATCCAGATCCCCTTGTCGTCGAGCTTGAGATCCTTGACGTCGGTGTAACCCGCTTCCGCAATGCGATCCTTAGCCTGAGTTTCGGTAAAGCTGTTGGCGCCCTCAACGGGCGCGGTCGGATTTTTGGTGTCCGGGGTTGCAACCGCAGGTGTATTTCCATCCTTGGATGGAGCCGGTGTGGTTTGGGCAAAGGCTGCAATGGCAGACGCGCCCAGAATTGCCGCCGCGAAGACGATCTTCTTCATATGCGTTTCTTCCATTTCCGGATCAGATGAGATCCATGCGGTCAGAACACGCAGGAGAGATCTTTGTTCCGCGAGATTATGTAGTTGATTTTTCTAAATATATGGGAAAGTGGCGCGCTGCGGGTTATTCTCTGCGGCGCCGGGGCAATGTAAGCAGAAAGTAACGGTGTGG
This sequence comes from Rhizobium sp. 10PS4, assembly GCF_032464805.1. Lineage (NCBI taxonomy): Bacteria > Pseudomonadati > Pseudomonadota > Alphaproteobacteria > Hyphomicrobiales > Rhizobiaceae > Rhizobium > Rhizobium sp. 10PS4. Next base: position 98,654 of record NZ_JAWDIW010000013.1, read on the forward strand.
GGTAACCGACGATCCCACGGGCGCCTTGAGGAAGGGCCTCGGTGTAGGCCCATCCTATAACTCCTAGAGTTGTGTTTTTGTCATATCCAAGAGGGGGAGCGCGGGGCCGCTCTCCTGCCGGCAGGTCGTGCGGTGACGGATGCGGCCCCGGCAATGTCAGTGACTTCACGGAATACGGGCGATGACCTTGATCTCGAAGTCGAAGCCGGCCAGCCAGTTGACGCCGATGGCGGTCCAGTTGGGGTAGGGCGGCTTGCTGAACATCTCCTGCTTGACCGCCATGATCGTGCCGAACTGGTTTTCGGGGTCGGTGTGGAAGCTGGTGACGTCAACGATGTCATCCAGCGTTGCGCCGGCGGCGCTCAGCGTCGCCTTCAGGTTTTCAAAGGCGAGCCGCACCTGGCTTTCGAAGTCGGGTTCCGGCGTTCCGTCCGAACGGCTGCCGACCTGTCCGGATACAAACAGCAGATCACCGGATCGGATCGCGGCGGAATAGCCGTGCTTCTCGTAAAGAGCGTGCCTGTCGGCCGGAAAGATTGCTTCGCGTTTTGTCATTCTGATCTCTCTTCATTGTTGACAACGACCGTTGAGCGCGACGTATCGCTTCACATCTCGCGCCATTTGATATACGGTTCGTATGTGGAATGTATGAGATACGCATCGTATGTCAAGTCCATATACGCTTTGTATATGAAATTGAGGAATCGGATGGCAAGGAAACGCAGCGAAACGATGCAGGAAAACCGCGCCAAGCTGATCGCAGCGGCGCGCAGGACCTTTGCGGAAAAGGGGTACTCCGCAGCATCGATGGACGAATTGACCGCCGACGCCGGTCTGACGAGGGGCGCGCTCTACCACAATTTCGGCGACAAGCGCGGGCTGCTGGCGGCGGTCGTCGATCAGATCGACACGGAGATGGCGGTGCGCGCTCAGGAGATCGGGGCGCGCGCAGGGGACGATTGGCAGGGCCTGCTCGCCGAAGGTGCGGCCTATATCGAGATGGCGTTCAATCCGGAAGTCCAGCGTATCGTCCTGCTCGACGGACCTGCTGTGCTGGGCGATCCCTCGCAGTGGCCGAGCCAGAACAATTGCCTGCAGGTGACCAGGAGCACGGTTGAGCGCCTGATCTCCCAAGGCATCCTCAAGCCGCTCGACCCAGAGGCGGCGGCCCGGTTGCTGAGCGGCGCAGCTCTCAATGCCGCTCTCTGGATCGCCGCGAGCGACGATCCGCAGAGCGTGATGCCAAAGGCGGTCGAGGCTTTTCAGGCCTTGGCGGCCGGTCTGCTGGCGGAGCGTTTGTGATCTGGGAGCTGGTTGCCAAGCTTACGGGCCCGAGGCCCCTGGGATGACAGAAGAATTCGTTCTGACGCTGACATAAATGGGTGCGAGTGACACGCCCAAATCGCCATCAGCGAAATTTGGCTCAGCCCGTCGAAACGACACCCAAGCTGAGGACCCACATTTCGCGATAGCAGAAGCCGGGATCGGAAATCAGACGCTCCGGCTCTTCGCCGATCGCCTTCCATTGGTGATGGTCCGCTTCCGTTAAATCGCACGTTTGGGCAAGTCCAGACAAGAATTCCAGATTGTTTCGGATGTATTCGCGTTCCACCGGCCTGAGTGGCTGACGGCGCTCTGCCAGCGTTGTAATGGCAGAGACGTTCTTTAGGCCCGCCGCGCGAAACCAGGCTGACACGCGAGTTCCTCTCATGGCGCCGGACATCTGCACGTCATCGGACAGCGCATCGAGCAGACGCCACATCAGTTTGGGATCCTGCGGCTGATACTGCCAAACCGAGATGTCAACCTCCTTCACGGCAATAAGTCCGCCTGGTTTTACGACGCGGCAGAACTCCCCGATCGCTTGGGTGAGCTCCTCATCGCTCAGGTACTGGATGACGTTCGCGCTCCAAACCGCATCGAAGGCGCCCGCTTCATACGGCAGCGCGAGGATGTCACCGGTTCGCACGCCAATCGGACAGGCAGGCTGCTGGCTTGCAATCAAGCGTTCGATTGCCTCAACATTTTCCTGTGCCAGATCTAGAGCATAGATATGCCCCTCGACCCCCAACAGTTCCGCCATCAATGGGAGGAAGACCCCATTGCCTGCACCCGCATCAAGCACTGACCAGCCAGGTCGGATGCCGGCGGCACGGAGAGTGGCATCATACTCGTCCTTCAGTGCCTGGTAGTGAACGTCGAGGTGCCCTCCGGCGCTGAGCTTATGGCCAACCGATGTGACCTGTTGTAAATTTGAAATATTGCTCATCTGCCTGGCCGGTCCGAGTTCGCAACAATAAATTTAAAGAAACGTGGCTTTGTGGCGCAGGTCAGTCTGCCTTGCGCGTCAGTCGAATTAGAAGCATGTTCGCGCTGCTACGCTAGCCTATTGCTAGAAATACCGATTAGCCGGGACTGTCAACTGTCGCTCGGACCCATTATCAAAGAGTTCATCGCATGCGCCCCATATGCGCACTCCAAAGGAGTAGTGTGACACTTGCTCCATGATGCCGCTTTATTCGCGCTCAACTATCGACGGCGCGAAAATCAGTCGCATTGTGATGCCACTTCACGCCTCCAAGTCACCACAGCGAACATCAAAGCATTCTGTTGAGGCATATTCAGAGGTGCACTTGTGAGCGTCAGGCTGTCGCCAGATAAGTTGCAGTATCTGACTTGCTCGCTTCCGACCCAAGGCTCAAACCAAGCGATATCGACGGTTGTAACGAGGCGGTTGGGCGGCTCCACCCTATATTGGCCTGAGTAGGCGAGCATCGAACGGAAAGCCACGGCCTCATCGGCTTCCGTCTTTGGGTCTGACCGACCATCCGGCGTGATCAGGGCGAACATGCGGCCTTCGGGATTAAACGTTACCGCTCCAGACGGGCGCTCGCCCCAAGGCTGCGTTCGCTTGCCCGTTGCGCAGTCCTCCATGTGAAAGGACTCGATGATCCAGATACCAACCAAATCTTTAGCGTGCATCGGGTACCTCCAGTTCACCGTCGTTTGCCGTAGTTCGGACCGAACGGCATTGTTTTTCTCGCTGAGCATAGCTGGGAAAGACCGCTGCCGGATTGCGAAATCTTCAATAAGGGCTTTCGTAGCAAAACCGCCAGCGCGGAACTATTCCGAAAACACCAAAGCCATCGCGAAACAGACTTGCGAATCGCATAAGTGTGTGCTTATGTGTTGGCATGATCGAGAATGACATTTTCCGCGCCTTGGCTGACCCAACCCGCCGGGCGATCTTCGAGAAGCTGGCGGCGGGCGGCATGAACGCCAGTGCCCTGCGCGAGGGCATGGAGATCAGCCAGCCGGCAATGTCGCAACACCTCTCGGTTTTGCGGAGCGCAGGGCTCGTGAGGGAAGAACGGCAGGGGCGGTTCGTCAATTACGAAGTCGATCCGGAGGGGCTGGCTCTCATCGCACAATGGTTGGCGAAATATCGCGCCTACTGGCCTGCCCGCATCGAAGCTCTCAAGGTCTTGCTGAAGGATATGGATCAATGAACGATGGAAAGGCCAAGGAGCAGAAAGGCGGCATCGAACTGGAATTCGATCTGGATGAACCGCCGCAAAAGGTCTGGCGGGCAATCAGCATCCGGGAATTTCGGGAAAACTGGTTGCCGAAAGACGCTCTGGCCGATCCCGAACCGGCCACGATCACACCTGGCGAGGAAGTCCGTTATAGCCTGCGCGACGACGCTCCACCTTTCCTTGAAAGCACGGTGACGTTCACGATCGTCCCGAACGCGACCGGCGGCACCCGCCTGCGCATTATCCACGAGCTCACCGACGCGAGGCTTGACCGGACGGCGGAAACGGCCGCGAACAGCAACAGTCCGCCCCTCATGCTCGCCGCCTGACGCGGCAGGCTCTCCCCTTTAAATTCTGGAAGATTGGAGTTCGCCGATGCGCGAAGCGATGCAACTCGTCCCTATGGTCATAGAACAATCCAGCCGAGGGGAGCGGTCTTTTGACATTTACTCCCGCCTTTTGCGCGAACGCATCATCTTCCTCAACGGCGAGGTCAACGATACCGTTTCCGCTCTGGTCTGCGCGCAGTTACTGTTCCTCGAGGCCGAGAATCCAAACAAGCCGATCAATCTCTACATCAATTCTCCGGGCGGCGTCGTGACAAGCGGCTTCGCCATGTACGACACCATGCGCTTTATCCGCGCGCCGGTTCATACGCTTTGCATGGGCACAGCCCGTTCCATGGGATCGTTCCTGCTGATGGCAGGCGAGGCCGGCGGAAGAGCGGCTTTGCCCAATGCCAGTATCCTCATTCACCAGCCATCCGGTGGCTTCCAAGGCCAGGCTTCCGACATGCTGATTCATGCCGAAGAAATTCTGAAGACCAAGCAGCGCATGACGCGGCTCTACGCGGAGCATTGCGGACGCCCCTATGAAGACTTTGAGCGCGGGATGGATCGCGACCGCTTCATGACGGCGGAAGAAGCATTGGAATGGGGCCTTATCGACCGTATTCTAAAGGTTCGGGAAGACACGGACAGCCTATAGCTTGTCCTGAAATTCCAACTTTTGCGACAGAGTTTTGCGGCGAAACTCCTCGAACGCTTCAGGAAAGACCTATAAACGCTCACCCTGTTTGGCGGCTTACTGATCACGCTATCTGGCGCATAAGGAAGGGCTGAAATGGGGTGGCAACCAGACGGTCGGCTTTCGCGCACTAAGTCGTTAAAGCCGAGTGGAAGGGCAACGCCGGCCTACAGTGGCTTTCGGAAGAACACGACGCGCTGTGTCTCCTCAAATCCTAAATCGGTATGGAGCGCATGGCTGCCTGAATTCTCAAGCAGCACGTCAGAGCCAAACTCAACACACCAAAGTTAGCGAATGTTGTCGCTTTGATCATCGGTCCGTTGAGTCCGTCTTATGTTCAGCCGCAACCTTTTGATACGTCTTTGTGTTTCTGTCTGGGTATTCGTAAGTCCACTTCAAACCCCATCTGCATTCGTCCGTCTCACACTTGCTATTCTTCGGCTCTATCAGATTGACTTGAAATGCCTCGCCGTTGACCTCACCGATGAACGAACCCGTCCTTCCCTTATCCGCCGATATGAGGTCAAACTCTCCTGCTCGACCGTCCAGGCAGTAGATCTGGCCTCGATAAGTTCGCTCGGTCTCTAGCTTCCATCGATTTGTTTTCAACTGCGATAGGCTGTACCAACCTTTGCATTGTTGCTTCTCGGCCGAGCCGATTTCAAGCGTGCCCCCTGCCTGTTCGTCATTTGAAGAAACCATCCCGAGAAGCGGAGTACCCGTGGCGGTGTAGCTTCCCTCAACGCCGCTCATAAAATGATATGAGCATCCTGCGAGCGGGAAGCACAATACCATCCCTAAACCGGTGACCGTGAAACCGCGAAGCGCCCGCAAGCACCTTAAGATAGGCAGCAAGTTCATCTCTCAATGTTCATCTTGACGTTCGCGGATGCCGAAAAAGACGAGGTGGAGCGAAGGTCAAACAATAGTTGCGAAAAGATCATAAGGGCGAGCGGATAGCTGCTTGTGTCGCTAATACTCGAATCACAGTATCTGCTCACACTTGCGTATCTCGCCTCCTGGCGAGGTGAATAAATGCCACAACTAATCGGCAAATAGAATGCCCCATCGCCCTGTCAGGGAAGATGAACATGAAGACCGGTAATGGCGCAAATCCGCCGCGCGCACAGCGGGAAATATGCCCAGCTGGACCGGGAAGCCGCGGTGTTTAGCCAATTGCCTTGGCATAGTCTCGGGCTCGAAATAAATGCCGGCCTTGCATATCGGGGTCTTGGCCTTGCGAAAGGCTGCGAGCACATTTGCCATCGATGCATCTCCCCCAGCTGGGGTGTTGGACCTACTCGAAGTCCTTTGCCCGATCCTTCCAATATTCGCTGATGAATTCACGTGAGGGCGGTGAATCCTCGTCTTCACCGAATTCCAGGCCACCCTGGGCACGCGCCTCCAGAGTGCGCCGCACTTCGGTGCGCAGGAACTCGCCAAAGCTGTCCGCAAGCTTGTCCTTACCGTTTGTGTATCCGCCGGTGGACACCTCGTAGACAGGCGCTTCGCCGTCCGTATTCATCTCGGCGCAATCCATCACATAGAAGGGACCATAACCCGCCGCCAGAAACGGGATCATCGTCTCGCTGATCCGACCATCGGCGCGCTCTCGTTCCGTGGCATACACAACATTAGTGATGAATTTCGCGTCGATGCCCTGGGAGAGCCAACCGTAAATCTCGATCGTGTCGAATTCGAGCGCGCCATGTTCGGACAGCATCTTCTTATACGAGACCGGCAGCGTCACGCCGAGCCGGGTCTCGATCTGATTCAAGTCGTCTTCAGTCGCGCTCTTGGTCCCAAGAACCGCGATCCCGTTGTCTCGAAGGCTGCGGATTGCGTCATCATACATCGCTATGCTCATTGTCTACTCCTTGTCCACTGCCTACCCAAGAAGCCTGACGCTGCCTCTATGGCGGCGGTCCGTTGCTGAAATCCTTAGCCCTGCCGCGCCAGGATCTCGACTGATATGGGCAACACGTCGAGCACGATCCAGGCCCCCTTGCGGTTGCTCATCTGGCCTTCAGGTGCGCCAGCACTACGCCGATCCCAGAAAGTTCAACGGCTACGCCTGACGCGCCGAAGCCCCTAGCCTCCAACGATTTCGCTGATCTGCACGATTGGCGAGATGTCCGTATAATTGGCGACGTCTGCGACGATCTCCGCGCGGTGGGGACCGAACGCCTCCTGGAATGTCTCCAGGGTCGGCGAGTAGACGTGGCACGCCGCGACGAACTTCGGCGCGCTTCCAGGTTCGCGACCCGCAAGGCCCTTTTCGATCTCGTAGCGCAGGCAGGCATCACCGAGCCGTTCCTGGATCAGTGGCATGTGGCGGGTGCGGTAATAGTCGTGATCGAACTTCGAGCCGCCATCGGCCGGATAATAGACGCTCATCTTGATCATGGTCGGCCTCCTGCCTGAACGCCTCTCCGAGCGTCCGAAGGGCTTTCTAGAGCGGTTCAGCTATTAACGGAAGCGCAGGACCGCTCTAGACTTTTGTTTTTACGCAATTCCGGACGGAAAACCGCTTCGCACTTTTCCTGGAATTGCTCTAGCGCACCGACTCGTCAAGCCGCAACCGGATTTCTGGCCGAAGCGAGTTTGACGAGAGCAAGGTAGTTTTCGCTGTGCTTTTCGAAGCGGTGGTGATCACGGACGCAAAGAGTCCAGGCCGGGCGGAACCGTTGCCGCGGCTATCGGTTAATCCGCCGAGGTCGCGACGTGCCAATCGGACGTGACGGAGATGGTGAACGCACCGGTTTTTCCGATTTCTCGGTGCGGGCAACGAAATGCCAGGCGAGCACCTTACCCGTTCGCCGCGATCTCATCCCGGACAACAGGATTGGCGAGGATCAAACCGTCAACCAGGGCCACACATCGATCACTGTCTCCTGAGCGCGGAAACCGCCGCCCGCCCATAAAAGGCGGTGGAACAGGCGAGCGACCATGCACCGTGTGGATCGATCAGAGGAGGAGGAGGTCATGAGCAAGAATAATTGGCAGGCCGGGCTTCGCGCTAAGCTGGAGCAGCTCGTCGACGACTGCGTTGTGGCCGGGGCCAGGCAGCAGGACGTCTTCGATACGATCATCAAGGAGATCGTCAATCTGCGCGCAGCCCTCGAGCGCGATCCCGATCCTGCGGAGGACGACGCTGCCGTGATAGAGGAGCCTGCGAACGATTGGCCGGCGGCCGACAAGTGAGCTGAAGCCGATCGGGGAGGGGCACGCGAGCGCTTTGGGGCGGGGGCTTATGGAACCAACTGGCGCGGCGAAGATTTACAGTCTTGTCGCCTGGCAATCGGTTTAGCCGCATCTGCGGGACGTGATTGCCCGCGCCGCCCACTCATCATTCACAAGGGGGAATTGTTATGGAAAGTGCAGGTATCGGCTGGATTGCCGCCATCATCATCGGCGGCATTGCCGGCTGGCTCGCCGAATTGCTGATGAAGAGCAACATGGGCGTGCTGATGAACATCGTTCTCGGTATTGTCGGCGCCATCGTCGCCAACTTTATCCTGTCGCTCTTCGGCGTCGTCCTTGGCGGATGGCTGGGTTATCTAATCGCGGGCTTCATCGGAGCCTGCATCCTCATCGCTGTTGCGAGAATGGTCAGGCGCACGGCCTGACCAAACAGAAGGCGGCTTCGCAAACCGGCCGCCTTCGGCATCCCGATAACGGCGTTTTCAACTCGGCATGACGCGGTCGCGGCGACATCTGGATATTGCGATCGAGATAGCGGATAAACGGGCGGCTATTCGCAACACACCGGATAGAAATTCCGCGATAGGATGTTCATTGGACAAGCTCGGCACGCTCGGCATCTTCATTCAGGTGCATCGATTCTCCAGCGCGACAGCACATTCATCATGTTCCGCCAAAGATACGTGTTCGCGAATATACTCGTCAGTAACCGCCCGGCAAAATCACGGATCAATTCTGTAAGGCGATTCTCAATGTCCAATGAGCCTTAACACTGTGGGCAGCCTGTGATGATGCCCTCACGACCTTTTTCGGAAGGTGGATGCAATCGCTTGGCATAAGTTTTCGCGTTGCCATCAGAACAAGCCGGTGGCAGCTTCCAGCATACACCGTGCCTACAACAGGACAGCCCATTTGACCGATGAAAAGCTGCGATCAGCGGATCCGGAACTGGAACACCAGAGCCGGCGAGGACTGCCCTCGCTCGTTCTCGCTACCCTGGGCGTCGTCTATGGCGACATCGGAACTAGCCCGCTTTATGCATTCAGAGAGGCTCTCCACGCCACCGGCGGATCCGGAGCTCATCGTGCGGACATCCTTGGAATCCTGTCACTGATCGTCTGGGCGCTCACGATCGTAGTCACCTTGAAGTACGTAACGTTCGTTTTGAAGGCAGACAACCGGGGCGAAGGCGGCACGCTGTCTCTCATGACGCTCGCCCGCGAAGGTCTGGCCGGACGCCCCAAATGGGTGCTTGTCCTGGGCGTGATCGGCGCCTCGCTGTTCATCGGTGATGCGATCATCACGCCTGCGATCTCAGTCCTGTCTGCGGTCGAGGGCATCGAGGTGGTCGCACCGGCGTTGTCCAACTGGGTCGTGCCGATCACTCTCACGATCATCGCCATGCTGTTTTTCGTCCAACGGTTCGGGACGAGCGGCGTGGCGTCGGTGTTCGGTCCCGTAACGGCTCTGTGGTTTATCGTCCTTGGCGTCAGCGGGGCGATCCACATATTTGACGACCCGTCGGTGTTGGGCGCAGTCAATCCGGTCCACGCACTCTGGTATATCGCAAACAACATCGGCTCAGCCATCGCGGTGCTTGGGGCCGTCTTTCTTGCCGTGACTGGCGCGGAGGCCCTCTATGTCGACCTTGGACATTTCGGACGCCGTCCGATCGTCACGGCGTGGTTTTCGCTCGTCTTCCCCAGTCTGCTTCTGAACTACTTCGGGCAGGGAGCGTTCGTGCTCGCGAACCCGCAGATGGCTGAGCATCCCTTTTTCAGCATGCATCCGGAGTGGGCGCGGATTCCTATGGTCTGTCTGGCCACCGCGGCAACGGTCATCGCCAGCCAGGCCGTGATCTCAGGCGCTTATTCCCTTGTCCGTCAGGCGATGCACCTCAACCTGCTTCCTCGCCTGCGCATCCTCCACACCTCCGAAACTCAGTCCGGACAGATCTTCATGCCGCAGGTGAATAACCTGCTGTTCATCTTCGTGGCTGCTCTGGTGCTCTTCTTCCAAAACTCGAGCGGCCTTTCCGCCGCCTATGGCATCGCCGTGACAGGCGAAATGTTCATCACTTCGATCCTCCTCTTCATCGTGATGCGGCGGATCTGGAGCTGGAAGCTGGCGACGGTTCTTGCCGTCATCGTGCCGATGACACTGATCGACGCCGGGTTTCTGGCCGCCAACATCGCGAAGTTCGCAGATGGAGGATGGGTTCCCGTTGCGGTGGCGACGACGATGGCGCTCATCATGCAGACATGGACGGCGGGGCGTCGGCTGCTTGCCGCCCGCACCAAGGCCGACGAAATCCCACTTTCCGCGATCATTGACAACCTGGCCCGGAAGAAGCCACCCACGGTGCCCGGGACTGCGATGTTTCTGACAAGCGACATCGAAGGCGCGCCAACCGCACTCCTCCATAGCCTGAAGCACTACAAGGTGCTCCATGAGCAGAACGTCATTCTCAGCGTCGTGACTTCGACCACGCCTTTCGTCCCGGACGATGAGAAAATCTTCCTCGAAAGCTTCAATCGCCACTTCAGCCGGCTGGTGATCACGTTCGGCTACATGGAGACGCCCAACATCCCTCGTGCGCTCGTTCTCGCCCGCAAGCTAGGCTTGAAGTTCGATATTATGTCGACCTCGTTCTTCCTCTCCCGCCGAACGATCCTGCCATCGAAGAAAGGCGGCCTGCCGTTCTGGCAAGACCGGCTGTTCATCTCGCTTGCACAGAATGCCAGCAATGCCACAGACTATTTCGGGCTGCCGTCGGGGCGAGTGGTCGAACTCGGGCTGCAGACAACCATCTAGCGGCTGCCGATAAGCGCAGATCTTCTGTCACATTGCGAGGAACGCTGATCTTGTCCGTCTTCGATCTCATCTCGCTGCTTCTGGTTCTCACTGCCGGGTTCTCCTGGGTCAACCATCGCTATTTCAGGCTTCCCCCCTCGATCGGGATCCTCGTGATGGGACTTGCGGCCTCAGCTTTGCTCGTCCTGCTGGAGCTTTCGATTCCAGACGTTTCCGTCTACGCGGATGTCGCAGCTCTTGTGCGGCAGGTCGATTTCCAGACGACCGTCATGAACGGGCTTCTCGCCTTCCTCCTGTTTGCTGGCTCGCTCCATGTCGACTTTTCCGCCCTTCGCTCACGAGTCGCGGTCGTTGGTGCTATGGCCACCTTCGGCGTGCTGCTTTCAACGGCGCTCGTCGGCGTCGCGATGTGGGCCCTGGCAGCCCTGCTTGGCATAGAGCTGCCATTCCTGTGGGCGCTGGTGTTCGGCGCGCTGATCAGCCCTACTGATCCCGTGGCGGTTCTTTCGACGCTCAAGGCCATCAAGGTTCCGCAAGCGCTCGAGACCGACATGGCGGGCGAGTCGCTGTTCAACGACGGCGTCGGGGTCGTCGTATTCACCGCATTGCTCGCGCTGGCGAGCGGCGGCGCCGATGTTGGCGCGGCGCAGGTCGCGGAACTGTTCGTCCTCGAGGCACTGGGAGGGGCAGTGATCGGCCTGCTATCAGGTTACGTCGCCTACTTGGCCATGAGGGCGATCGACGACTATCCTGTCGAGGTTTTGATTTCCATCGCGCTGGCGATGGGTTGCTATTCCCTCGCCTCCGCACTGCATATGAGCGGTCCGATCGCCGTCGTGGTCGCCGGAATCCTCGTTGGCAACCGCGGACCGAAGGACGCGCTCAGCGACGTAACGCAGCGATATCTCTTCGGCTTCTGGACGTTGGTCGACCAGATCCTAAACTCGGTGCTCTTCCTCCTTATCGGACTTGAGGTACTTGTTCTTCGCTACGAGGCGCCGATCCTGCCGCTCGCCCTCGCCGCGATACCTGTGGCGCTCGCGGCCCGCTTCGCGTCGACCATCATCCCCGTGACCTTGCTCCGCAGACAGTACGACTTCGTTCGCGGGACCGTGATCGTTCTCGTCTGGGGAGGTCTCAGGGGCGGCATATCGATCGCCTTGGCGCTGTCCCTTCCGGAAACGCCTTTCAAGGCGGCTCTGCTTGCCGCCACTTATGCCGTCGTGATTTTCACGATCGTGGTTCAGGGACTCACGCTGGGGAAAGTCGCCAGCCGCTCGTTGCGGCCGTCCGGCCCTTGACTGTAAAGAACAACAGTAGCTTGAGTGGACGACGAAATCGCACGGTGACACTGGCAACATCGGCTATTGAATCAGGCGGAAGCGAGGTGACGGCGCAATGAGGGTAGCCATTCATGCGCTCGGCACGCGCGGCGACGTTCAACCCTATATCGCTCTGGCATTGGGATTGATCGAGCGAGGACATCGCGTACAGCTCGCTGCTCCGGTTCAGTTCGAGAGCATGGTGCAAGACCACGGCGTCGCATTCGCCCCCCTGCCTGGAGAGTTTCTCGCTCTTCTCGATACTCCGGAAGGAAAGGCGGCGATCGCCGGCGGCAAGGGCTTCAGTGCGGGTTTGAAGCTGCTCAAGTACGTCCGTCCGATGATGCGAACCCTGCTAGACGCGGAATGGAAAGCAGCGCAGGCCTTCAACCCCGACATCTTCGTGCATCATCCGAAGGCAATCGCGGTGCCACACATGGCGGAGGCGCTTCAGTGCCCATTTATTCTGGCCTCGCCCCTGCCTGGCTTTACGCCGACCGCCACTTTTCGCAGCCCGATGTTGCCTTTCAGAGATCTGGGCTGGTTCAACCGGATCAGCCATATCGCGGCGATCAGGGGCGCGGAACTTCTGTTCGGCACGTTGCTCTCGACCTGGAGGGTGGAACGGCTTGGTCTGGCGCGACGCAGGACGCCAGCTATCGCTTCGAGTGGCGCGCTCTACGCCTATAGTCGCCATGTCGTGCCGGTCCCTCCGGACTGGGGCAGTGACGTGCTGGTGAGTGGCTACTGGTTTCTCGACAGCAAGAACTGGCGACCCCCAGACGATTTGGCAGCATTCCTCGCGGAAGGGGAGCCGCCAATCTACGTTGGCTTCGGAAGCATGCCGGGCGTCGATCCGGGCCGAATGACAGCCACTGTTGTCGAGGCCCTCGCAAGGCAGGGCAAGCGGGGCATCTTGGCTCTTGGAGGCGGTGCCCTGGCCGCGGACCATAAATCCGAGCATGTTCACGTCGTCCGCGACGCCCCTCACGACTGGTTGTTTCCCGAGGTGAGCGCGGTCATCCACCACGGCGGCGCCGGAACGACCGCGGCCGCTCTTCGGGCCGGCAAGCCCATGATCATTTGCCCATTTTTCGGCGATCAACCGTTCTGGGCAAGGCGTGTAACAGACCTCGGCGTCGGACTGTCACTCGATCGCAGAGCATTGACCGTCGAGAGCCTGACAGATGCACTCGCAGCCATGGACGATCCACATATGCGACGCCAGGCAGATGCGGTTGGCGCACCAATCCGGGACGAGGATGGGGTTGCGAACGCAGTCGGTTTCATCGAGGCTGCTGCGGACAAACTTCAGGCGCATCCTTGAAATGCATTGGACGACATCGTGCCCAATCGACACTCCGTATTCGTGCCAGACCGGTAAGATCAGGAAAGCGCGATAAGCTGCAGCGGTGCCAATGACCGGCGCGAAGAATTCGCTTGCCTGCACAGATCGATGGCTTGGGTTCCGGACACGGGCCTCTCGATATATCATTCGATTGTGAACCCAAGCGCTCACGCGGCGGAAGGTAAGGAATGCTGTTTAGGAGACGGAAGCCGCTCTCACCGGCTCAGCGGATCCGTGAAGTCTTTTGGCCATCCAAGGGGCTATTGCGGTCCATCCGATACATCGCCATTCGAGTTCTTCGCTTGAAGGCTACTCCTCACGCCATTGCGGCTGGCGTGGCAGCAGGGGTGGCCGTGTCCTGTACGCCGTTCCTCGGCTTTCACTTCATCTTGGCCTTTTGTCTAGCCTTCATCCTCAGAGGCAATATGATCGCGGCTGCGCTCGGGACGGCGTTTGGGAACCCTCTTACCTTTCCTCTGATCTTTGCTGCCGCTTACCGGATCGGCATTTTTCTTTTGGGTCGGGCGCCCGAGCGGGTGGGTGAAGCCAATCTGTTCACGCTGCTCCGGCACCTCGATTTTGTGCCACTTTGGCATCCAATTCTAAAGCCGATACTTGTCGGCGGCCTTCCGCTCGCCGCGCTATGCGGTGCAGTTTTCTATGTATTGACATGGCAAGGCGTTCGCCTGTTCCAGCAGCGAGGAAAGCGGCGGAGATCGTAAGATCCAAAAGAGCCGGCAGCGCGCGAAGACCAATTCTGGCAGATGGACTTGACGTCCGTGAGAAGCGTCGTCGCGTATTTGTAAACGACTACGACCGGCTGCTTTTCCTCCTGCTCGCCATCAGCGAGCAAGCCAGCTCAGACTTGTCTCTTACCGTTTCGCAGTTCTGCCATATATTTCAAGATATGAGAGTCCGGCGGACGATTGTGTGGCGTTTGGAGCTTTGGCGGTGGATGCCGTCAATCCTTGCTTTGCTGCTGACGTTGCTCTCGGCCTTGGGCCTGGCGACGCCCGCATCCGAAGCTGAGCGTGTCGCTATAGTCCTGAAGATGAACGGGGCGATTGGCCCGGCGACGGCCGATTATGTAAGACGCGGCCTTCAACGAGCCAATGAACGCGGCGCCAGCCTGGTTGTTCTGCAGATCGACACGCCCGGCGGTCTCGACACGTCGATGCGCGACATCATTCGCGCGATCCTTGCCTCCTCGATACCGGTCGCGAGTTTGGTTGCACCCAGCGGAGCACGAGCCGCCAGCGCCGGCACCTATATTCTTTACGCAAGCCATATCGCGGCAATGGCACCGGGCACCAATCTGGGTGCGGCGACGCCGATCGCACTTGGCGGCCGACCATCCGATGATGACCGGAACGACAGCCCTGATACGACCGGCAAGCAGCGGCAAGTGCCGGGCGCTGCCGGCGAGGCGAAGGCGATCAACGATGCGGTGGCCTATATCCGCGGGCTTGCGGAACTGCGCAATCGTAACGCCGACTGGGCGGAGCGCGCCGTGCGCGAGGCCGCAAGCCTTTCCTCCGCCGCAGCTCTGCGTGAGAAGGTCATAGATTTCGTGGCGGCCGATATAAACGATCTCCTGGCACAGGCGCAGGGTCGGGTCGTGCAGGTCGGTCAACAGGATGTCCGGCTCGAAACATCGGGTCTCATCGTCCAGGAACTTGAACCGGACTGGCGAACCCGCCTGCTTTCGGTGATCACCAATCCGAACATCGCGCTGATCTTGATGATGGTCGGCATCTACGGCCTGATCTTCGAATTTCTGACGCCTGGGACGCTGGTGCCGGGAACCATCGGCGGCATCTGCCTGCTGCTTGGTCTTTATGCTTTGGCCTTGCTGCCGGTGAGTTTTGCGGGCCTCGGGCTGATCATTCTCGGCGTGGGTCTGACGCTGGCCGAGGCGCATTCGCCCTCCTTCGGCGCACTCGGCGTCGGCGGCGGCATCGCACTGATGCTCGGCGCTACCATCTTGTTCGACACGGACATACCCGGGCTTAAGGTTTCCTGGTCGGTGCTTGGCGCAATCGCCGTCGCCTGCCTCGCTCTTAGCCTTGTCATTGCCCGTCTCGCCTACATCTCGCGCCGGCACGATGTCGTCACCGGCGGCGAGCAGATGATCGGAATTTCAGGCAAGGTCGACAGTTGGACGGGCATCTCGGGCTACGTCATCGCCCATGGCGAGCGCTGGAAGGCCATTTCAACTGAGCCGCTTTCCGCCGGCGACGGCGTGAAAGTGACAGGCCGGGATGGGTTGACGCTCGAAGTGGTCCGCAGTTCGCAGGAGGCCTAACCGCCTTCAGGATGCAGGAGGAAAAGTCATGGGCATGTTTTCAGATCTCGCCTTCTATCTTGTGATTATCTTTGTTCTGCTCGTCGTCGTCGCATCTGCGATCAAGATCCTGCGGGAATACGAACGCGGCGTGGTTTTCACGCTTGGCCGTTTCACCGGCGTCAAGGGGCCCGGCTTGATCCTGCTCATCCCCTATGTCCAGCAGATGATGCGGGTCGACTTGCGCACTCGGGTGCTCGACGTGCCCGGCCAGGATGTCATTTCGCATGACAATGTTTCGGTCCGCGTCAGCGCGGTGATCTATTTCCGGGTTGTCGATCCCGAGAGGTCGACGATCCAGGTCGAGGACTTCATGATGGCGACGAGCCAGCTCGCCCAGACCACACTGCGCTCGGTGCTCGGCAAGCATGACCTCGACGAGATGCTGGCGGAACGCGACAAGCTCAACATTGACATTCAGGAAATCCTGGACGCCCAGACCGATGCCTGGGGCATCAAGGTCGCCAATGTGGAGATCAAACATGTCGACATCAACGAATCGATGATCCGCGCAATTGCCCGTCAGGCGGAAGCCGAGCGCGAGCGGCGTGCCAAGATCATTAATGCCGAAGGCGAGCAGCAGGCTGCAGCCAAACTGCTTGAAGCAGCCGAAATCCTCGCCAGGCAACCCGAGGCAATGCAACTTCGTTATTTGAGTACATTGAACGTCATCGCCGGCGAAAAGACCTCGACGATCATTTTTCCATTTCCGATGGAGTTCGGCAATTTGATGCCGCCCAAACCGGACCGATGACGACGCCTTGAATGCGCTGTTTTTGCCGATGGAGCAATGGTCCTGCGGTCAAGGTGTCAGCTAAAGAAGTGCGTTTGCAATCCTCATCGGCAACGCCATAATGCCGGTGGCGGTGCCCTTGGCGCTGGAGCCGGACTGCGAACCGGCATCGGTGCCCGTCTGAGAACCGGATTGGGCCTGGCCGCCGCTCCTGGTGTCCTGCTGGGCTGCGGCGGGCAGTGTGGCAAGCGGCGACACGCTGAGTGACAGCGCTGCTACGAGCATGGTGAGATGCTTGCTTTTCATGATCAACCTCGGAGGTTTCGGGCACGCGATGCCGTCCCGCATTCTCATGCGTCGCATGCGTGCCCTAATCGTCGTAAGGGGCGGCTGAGCCGCCCGAGGTCACTGAATGACCTGGATGACCTTCCGGGAGGAAGGTTCGACGATCACACGCTGATCGTTGATGATCGCGTATGCATAGTTCGGATCATCGGGAATTGGCGTGACGACCACGGTCTCCGGCAGGGGCTGTCCGACGACCACTCTCTCCTTCACCACGACACGCTCGGTCGGGGCCGGAGCCTGCTGAACATAGGTCACCACCTTCGGCGGCGGCGGATCGATGACGCTACCTCCGACGCCGCCGACGATGCCGCCGACAGCAGCGCCGACCGGGCCGCCGACAATCGCGCCCGTTGCAGCACCGCCTGCGGCGCCCGTCACCGTGGACGACTGCGCAAAGGCAGAAGTCGACGCCACAAGGATGCCCGCTGCGAACCCTACTAGTTTGATATTCATCTGTTTTCCTCCTTGGATGCGGTTGGTTCCGCTGAGGAGACAAACCGCAAGATGGAGGAAGTGTTCCAGGTGTGGGACTTCAGGCCGGGGCGCTCCGACCTTGGTCCTAGAGCCTTTCCGGGTTAGATTGCAGCATTCTGCCGGAGCAGGTTTTCGTCAGGGCAAAGGCGATTGGCGAAGGGCATACCCCAAGGTACGTGCGAGCCGATCGCCTTTGCCCTGACGTAAAGATGCCCGGCCCTTCGGGTTGGCTGAAACGGGCCGGCTGATCGACCGGCCGGCTTGGCCGTAGAACTGGGCTACGACACGCGCCGGCCGGTCGACCATCCGACTCCGTTTGAGCCAACAGAATGCTGCAATCTAATCCGGAAAGGCTCTAGCGTAAGATTCGCCTGTCTATTGCGTGGGAAAACGGCTGAGCATCCGGTCCTGGACATTCTCCCAGCCAACGATCATCGCAGCAAGCGAGATGGCTTTGTCGCGGTCTGCAGCCTTGGTTATAAAGCCTTCGAGCAGGACGACAGGGCCGAGCATCCTGATCTCGATGGCACTGCTGTCGATATCCGGATCGGCGGAAAGGGCTGCTTCGATTGTGGCGATCGTGGATGCCGAACTATGGCCTTGCGAGCAGCGCTCTTCGTGATTGTAGTTATCGGGGCCGAACTTCATTTTCTCCTCCTGTACGCCCCTCCACGGACCTTCATATTGCCTCAGACCTAATATGAGCAGCGTGTCCCGACATCGCCAGCCGGACTTAAGTCCGCCTTTCCCCCGGGACGATCCGGCTTAGATTCTCCTGATCCTTGCTGAAAGGACGTCAGGGAGGTTCAGCATGTTGCCCAACTCCAGTCAGAACCTCCCTGATGATTTACCGATCAATGCCAGCGGATGGAGCACGCGTCTTGCGAGGTAAATGGTTGGTGATGTGCCGCTCGCACCTTCACGGTAAATCTTGGGTTCGGTGTCGAGGATCGTGGCCATTTTTTCGCCATGTTATTTCCCTCGTCCGGCTCGGAAGAATGCCGTTGATCCGTGTGCCTGGTTTTTCATACGCTTCAACCGGCCATGCTCCTCAATCGTGGGCATAGAACAAGTCTCTTCGTGTCGCGTGGAGATCTCAATGATGTTGGTTTCGCCATGCCCTGACGTGCTGGGTGCTCCCCAAACGCCTCGCAGCCGCCATTGCATCCGCCGATATCGTGGCGCCTAGTCACACGAATTCAGGCGACCTGCTCTACCGCCAACTTTCCGGCTATCGGCTCGCGAACAGCGAGTGTCGAAAGAGATGTCTGTTTCCTTTCAAGAAAATTGCAGAACGGCCATGGCTGCCCCAAGGTACAATATCGCGACGGGCCGCCGTTTGGTAGGTTGCGCGCTGTGAGCCTCCTTTCGCAAACCGAGGGACCTCACGTTTGGGCGGTGCCGCTCCCAATTGAAGGGCGTCCGAAACTGAAATTGCTCCAGTTGTTTCGATTGAATTCAGAGTGAATACGCGACTGCGGCGCTCGTTGAATTTTGCTGCCGTGCGTTCGGATGGTTCGTCGTTCGGCCGGAATTCACAACGGAGGAGTCAAATGTATCGCAGGATCATCTACGGCATCGGAGCATTGGCTGCTTCGGCCGTTCTCTGGGGCGCGCTTGTCCCGGCGCAGGCACAAGAAGCGCAAAAACCCAACATCGTTGTCATCATGGGCGACGATATTGGCATGTGGAACATCGGTGCATATCACCGCGGCTTGATGGCCGGCCGTACGCCGAACCTCGACAAGATCGCCGCCGAGGGCATGCTGTTCTCCGACTATTACGCCGAGGCGAGTTGCACGGCGGGCCGGGCGAACTTCATCACGGGCGAGCTTCCGATCCGTACCGGCATGACCACCGTCGGGCAGGCAGGTGCCAAGACCGGCCTGCCGGCGGAAGCCGTGACGTTGGCGACCGCCCTCAAGGACATGGGTTATGCCACCGGCCAGTTCGGCAAGAACCATCTTGGCGACCTCAACGAGTTCCTGCCGACGGTTCACGGGTTCGACGAGTTCTTCGGATATCTCTATCACCTCGACGCAATGGAAGATCCCGCCCATCCCAACTATCCGCAGGACTTGCTGGACAAGGTCGGGCCGCGCAACATGGTCCATAGCTGGGCAACGACAACAGACGACGCGACCGTAGATGCGCGCTGGGGGAAGGTCGGCAAGCAGAGAATCGAAGACGCCGGCACGCTCTATCCGAAACGGATGGAAACGGTGGACGACGAGATCCGCGACCAAGCCTTGAAGTTCGTGGAGAAGGCCAAGGCGGAGAACAAGCCTTTCTTCCTGTGGCTCAATCCCACGCGCATGCACGTCATCACTCATCTTTCGCCCAAGTATGAGGCGCTGCGGACTGCGGAGAATGGCTGGTCGCTCCAGGAAGCCGGCATGGCTCAACTCGACGACGACGTCGGCTTGGTGATGCAGAAGCTCAAGGATTTAGGCGTCGACGACAATACCATCGTCCTGTTCACGACCGACAACGGCACGGAGACATTCACCTGGCCGGACGGCGGCAACACACCCTTTCGGGGGCAGAAGGGTACGATCTACGAGGGCGGCTTCCGCGTGCCGGCGCTTATTCGCTGGCCCGGCCAGATTCCTGCCGGAACTGTGGAGAATGGCCTGATCTCCGGACTGGACTGGCTGCCGACTTTCGTGGCCGCTGCCGGAAATCCGAACATCACGGACGAACTGTTGAAGGGAAAGCAGATCGGAGACCGGACCTATAAGAACCATCTCGACGGCTACAACCAGTTAGATCTGCTCACTGGCAAAGGCCCGTCGAAGCGCCACGAGATCTTCTATTTTGGCGAAAGCACGCTGGGCGCGGTGCGCATCGATGACTACAAGTATCGCTTTATCGAGCAGCCGAATGGCTGGCTCGGAGCCAAGGAGCATGTCGACGCGCCCTCAATCACGAACCTGCGCCTCGATCCCTTCGAACGCCTGGGCACGCCGGCAAACGGAACGCTGGACGGCGCACAGGGGTATTTCAACGAATGGTTCATGTTCCAATTCTGGCGCTTCGTGTTTGTCCAGCAGGAAGTCGGGAAGCTGGCGGAAACCGCCATCGAATTCCCGCCGATGCAGAAAGGAGCGAGCTTCAATCTCGACGCCGTCAAGGCGCAAATCGAGGCGGCTAGAGCCGCAATGGCGAAATAATCGAAGCTATGTTGCGGGCGGCTTGCAACGGCCGCCCTCTGGCCTCCACGAAACCACCGCTGGGATGCCGGCTCAAATGTCTGATTCTAGCGTCCGGCTGCGGAGACGGGGCTTGTGATTTATAGCCGCCGGAGCGAACTCCTTCGCAAGGGGTTCTAGCATTGAACTCAGCTCGGCATCCACCGCTGCCAGTCGCATCAGGTGACGTCGAAATTGCTCGGTCTCGTCCGGTCGTTCGACAGGGGAAGGGACAATTTGCTGGTCGAATTTCGACCTGTTCATTCGCGGTGGAGCTTGACCGTTCGCTGTTGTGGTCACGAGACGAAGACAGTGTTGTATCAGGCGCAGGGATTTATCGAGTACAAGTCGAACGATGAAACCTGGCTCGCTTCGTGCTATCGACCAAATGGTCACAAGTGACAGATATGTGTTCCTGGCTTGTCGAAATTCCCAAAATGCATATTTCTGGGTGGCGTTGGTTGCGCTTTTCGTTGCATATTTTGGAAGCGGAGCATTTGCGGCCAGCGAGCGCCTGACAACTTCCAGAGCGCCTCGGCCCATTTGCAGGTGATTGGACGACATGTTGCCGGGATACTGCCTGTATCCAACGAGCCGTTCAGGCACGACTTCGATATGATAGCGCGCAGCCAGCCTGAGCTCGAAATCGAGATCTTCGCAGCCGCCAATTCCTGCCGCTGCATATGAGCTGTCAAACCCGCCAATCTCGAGCGCGACATCCCGACGGACAAGAAGGGCGCTTCCATTGCCGACATATTTGAAAGTCAGATGCCGGGCGAAGATATATCCTCTCGCGACATCGGGCCGGCAGGAGCGAAGGATCTCGTCGTGACTATTGATGATGTAATGCAGCACATAAACCGCAGCCCACTGTGGGGATAAGCACTTGAGCGCATTCACCTGCTTTTCGATTTTTGTCTGGTGCCAGAGATCGTCCGCGTCAAGAAATGCGACGAACCAACCTGCTGCTTCCTGGATGCCGGTGTTCCTTGCTGCGGCAACGCCGCGGTTTGGCGTGGACAGCAAGCGAACCCGGGAATCTTCCAGCGCCACTTGCTCGACCACCTTTGCGGTATCATCGGTAGAGCCGTCGTTGATGACTATGATCTCCAAGTTCCGGTAGGTCTGGCGACCGGCAGATCGAAGAGTGCGTTCAATATAGCGGAAAGCATTGAACGCCGGGATGACCACCGAAACCAACGGCTCGCTGAAATGACGAACGTCCCTCCGATCCTTGTCTGAAGAGGAAAGCATTCCAGATCCCTCATTCGGCCAACAATAAATCTTTTCGTTATAATGATGGGCGATCAGTCCCGCTTTATTCTAACTTCGGGCGACCCGAAATGGACTTTCGTCCGATGCAGCCGCCCTTCAGAAGTTCGGTCAAAAACGTACACTCGCTCGAGCGTGGAGAGGCGCCACCCTTCAACAGCCAGCGGCCATCACTGGGTCAACTCGATCTCGCTCGGACGCCACTCCTTGGTGAAGAATGGCTCAAGCGGGCTGTAGAGGCGCAGGAGCGTAAACCAGCCTTTCTTCGGGTCGGTCTGGATCCTGTTGCCCCGCGCAACGCCGTCGGGCTGGGTCGGGCCAAAGTAGACGATCGTGGAGCCGTCCGCAGCCTCGGCTGCCGGCGAGGGGAAGCTCTGGCTGCCGGCGCGCGGATAGCCTTGTGGCGTGTCGAGCATCGAGCGGGTCATGTTGTCGTAGAGCGTAAACCACCAGAAGTTCGCTTCCGGGATGTCTTTCGGCAACGTCACTTTGTAGGTCTTGGCGCCGTCAAAGTAATTCTTGTCGGCATCCGTGAAAGCAAACAAATACTGCGACCCGATGCCGGTCAGGTGCATAGCCATGCCGGCGTGGTGCCCCTGAACCATAAAAGAAATTGGTGCGCGCATCACTTACGGTGCGAGCGGGGTGCCTCGCCGCGCCTACGGCATAGCTTCGTAGTCAAATTATTCCTCAGTGTCGGAATAGTTTTTATACTGCAGCTTCTGGAGCGGCGCATCCAGTCTTAGGATGAGCCCTGTCGGCGCATAATCAAGTGCGACCTCTCCAAAGGCGGACAGGCTGGAATTGACGAGGCGTGTGCCGAACCCCTTCTTGCTCGGAGCTTCCACCGCCGGGCCTCCAACCTCCTGCCAAGTGAATTTCAGGCGTTGGTCGCCCGCCTCATCGCGTACGGACCATTCGATTTCGACCGTCCCTGTATCTACCGACAGCGCACCATACTTGCTGGCGTTGGTGACGAGTTCGTGCAGCACCAGGGAGAAGCAAAGGGCCGCCTGCGGACCCAATTCAACCGCAGGACCGCTCGCATTGAAACGTCCTGACGTCTCAAGTCCAAGATTGATCGCGGTCGCCTCGACGATTGTCGTCATGCTCGTGCCCAGCCAGTTCTGCTGAAGCAGAATGTCGTGCGCCTTTGAATAAGCATTGATGCGTGCCGTGATCGAATGCTCCGCATCCTCCAGAGAGCTGGCGTTTCGGAAGGATTGGCTGGTGATGGCCTGAACGACGGCCAGCGTATTCTTCATGCGGTGAGAGAGTTCGTGCATCAGGATGCGCTGCCGTTCCTCATTCTCTCTCTGCTCGGTGCGATCTCTCAGGATCTTCACGAAACCTTCGACTTCGCCGTCGTCCGATGTCAACGCCATCATCTGACCGGACGCCCAGAACAATGTGCCGTCCTTGCGAACGTGCCAGCGCTCATCATTGCCGTGACCTTCGGTCAAAGCGGCAGTCATTTCCAGCTGGAGAATCCCGGCCTGCCTGTCTTCCTCGGTGAAAATGACCGCTGCAGGCTGGCCGACAATCTCATCCGCATCCCATCCGAGGATCCGGCGCGCGCCCTCATTCCACGTGGTCACCAGGCCATCGAGATCCATGGAGATGATCGCATACTCGATCGCGCTTTGGAGGATCGCTTCGAGAAAGCGCTCCCGGGAGCGGCTGGAATTAGAAAACAGTTTCATGATCATGTGGTGCGTCAGATCCTTTCAGGGCCTGCAAGGCTGAAAGGCCTCATCTGATTTATACCGGACGGCGTGGCGTTGGCAAAGGCCGCAGCCGTGACACGTTGTCCGGCAAGTCTCGGGGAGTAGCAATCGCTTAAGCCACGCAACTGTCTCGGAAACAAAGATACACGAGCTACGTTATCAGCCGACGACTTTGTGAGCGTACAAGCATGACAGCCCATACCAAAGAAAAACTCCACGGGGATTTGCCCTCCGCATCTTCAAAAGCAGCTTCTGCCGATCGCAAAGAGTTGGCAGCGATCGCATTTGAACGCACCAGGATGCCGATGGTCGTTACCGACGCGCGCAAGCCCGATCTGCCGATCGTGCTCGCCAACAAGGCATTCCTTGAACTGACAGGTTACGAGGCAAGGGAGATACTAGGCCGCAACTGTCGTTTCCTCCAAGGTCCTGCTACGTCTCCGATCGCCGTTGCCGAACTTCGTGCCGCTATCGCCGAAGAGCGCGAGATCACCGTCGAAATCCTCAATTACAAGAGACGCGGAGAGCAGTTCTGGAACCGCTTGCATCTCAGTCCTATCCATGGAGATGACGGAAGGATCCTGTATTTCTTCGGGTCGCAAATCGACATGACGGAGTACCGGCGGATCGAGGCACTGGAAGCCTCCGAACATCGCCTGCTCATGGAGGTCGACCACCGATCCAAGAATGTCCTGGCGATCGTCGACAGCATCGTCCGCCTGAGCAACGCCGAAGACCCCGCGCTTTACGCCGCCGCCATCCAACACCGCGTGCAGGCGCTCGCCCGTGCGCATAGCTTGCTTGCTGCACGAAGATGGACAAGCATTTCTCTTGAGGAACTCATTCGCCAGCAGGTGGCGCCATTCGCGGCCACCCGCGCCTTTTTTAGCGGGCCGGATGTCAAAATGCCGGCACCAGTCGTCCAGCCTCTTGCGCTCGTGCTCCATGAGCTCGCTGTCAACGCAGCCCATCACGGTGCGCTTGCCACTGCGCAAGGCAGGCTTTCGATCAGTTGGAAGCCCGGACCATCAGGGGCCGGCTTTAACATCCGCTGGCAGGAGATAGGCGCCCCCACTCCACCCAAATTGGCCAAGCGGGGTTTTGGTACGGTGATCGTCGGCGCAATGGTTGAAAAGCAGCTTCAAGGACGTCTCGAGAAAACCTGGTCGGAGGAAGGGCTGCTTATCGACATTGAAGTTCCAGCTGCCGGCTCGACCTCCGCATAACGGCACCTTGGCACAGGAAAAGTAATGTCAGGAACCCGCCATCGAGATCGAACGCTTAGCGTCCGCTAGCGAAGGACTCCGAACGATGCGGTACCTTGCCTCAACAAGATTATAAATTCCGAAAGCCGCCAATCCCACGGCGACGGCGACGTACAGAAAGGATCCCAGCGGAAGCTGGCGGAGCCATTCCAAGGCGTCGCCCATGCTGCCGGCTTGTCCAGGATCCACCCTGAAACCCGCATAGGCGAAAAGGACCCCGGTAATCGCGAACACGACGCCGCGGGCGACAAGACCGTAGATGCATACCAATGCCACAATACCCTTTTGATCAGATATCCGAAGGTGGCGCTCGAACTTCCTGGTGACGCCCTTGGCGGCCGTCACGAAGCCGCCGATGACGAAGCCAGCTCCGACGGCGATCGCAAGATAGGAGCCGAAGGGCTGCGACATGATCCATCCTGCCAGATCCTTCTCACCTGAACTTCCGCTGCTGCCGCCCATGAAAAGAGCGTTGCCGAGTGCATATCCGGCAAGCCCGAGATAGGTGATGGCGCTGCCGAAGAGTGCGGATCGGATCGCCAATCCTCTTGCCTTGCCACCATGGCCGTCGCTATCGGCTAGAGACTGCGCCAACCTCCAGGCGACAAAACCGAGAAGGCCGAGCCCGATCAATCCGACCCAAACGCGACCGAGCGGCTGCCCAAGCAGTGCCGAAACCGCGGATTTCGTCTCCGGCCGGCCACCCGCCAGGCCGGAGAAGAGAGCAAGCCCGGCCACAAGGAAAAAGACAACGCCGCGCGCGGCATAACCGCCTTTGGCGAGCAGATCGAATCGAAATCCCTTGGTCATCAGCGGTCCTCGTGTTCTGGGCGCGCGATGTTAACGCGCCAACCCGCTGAAAGTTTTCCTGAGAAGCCGCGATGCATTCTCCGGCCTGACCGGCGCGTCTTCCAAAAGGACCGGTCCCTTGAACCGCCGATAGCGGCTGGCGCCCGAAATCGAGGGCAAACCAGGCAAGTGCCACTTGGAGTTTGCGGCAAGAAAGCGCGCAAAGCTCAGGTCGCGTTCATTTTAGCTCGCCGCGCGTTGGCCTTTCGGCGGGTCGAGGCAAGCAGAGCGTCAAGCCGGACCGGCTGGAGTTCACACGCATCGACGCCGACATCGAACTGACGGGGGACCGGCTTCAGCCTACCGTGGGAGTGTCCGTGTAGATTGACCGAGCCCTTGCCCATCTTATTCCAGGTTCTAAACGCGTAGTGGCACAGCACCAGATGGTAGCCGTCCAAGGTCAACTCCTTGTAATGCTGGACGCTGCTCCAGCCCGATGCACCGGTCGTCGCCTCTGAATCGTTGTTGCCGACAATGAGATGTTTCCTGCCGTGCAGGCGGTCGAGGAGCGTGTCGCAATCGCCCGCCCGCGATGACATGAAGTCGCCCAAATGCCAAACCTCGTCGTCGATCCCGACGATCAGGTTCCAGTTCTTGATGAGGGCGACATCGTGGGTCGCCATATCAGGGAATGGTCGCCGATCGATGCGAAGAACGCGAGAGTCGCCGAAATGGGTGTCGCTGGTGAAGAAGATCATGCTGTTCACTTATGATCGAGTCCGTCTTCGACCTTCTTGCGGCTGTTGCCGACCTCCTTGACGATGGAACCACTCGCCGGTGCGAGGTAGGAAATACCCACTTCGTTCCTTCGAACAGCGGCCGCTCTGGGCATTCGGATCGAATGATCACGTTTGTACGCCCAGACGTCCGGCGTTCCCCGGTCCACCATCATATCAATGCGCCAGCAACGAGCGGCCATGTCAGCGTCCCTCCAGGGTCTTTTGGGCGAACGTCAGATCCGACGCAACGGGCTGAAGTGGGACGGCTACCGCCTACAGGGATGGCATCATGCTCCGCGCGGTCCGGCTGTCAAACTCTCGGCGAAGTTTGTTTCTCGGCGGAACCGGCTGGTTGCGCTTTGCTCGCGCAGCAGATCAAAAAAGGAGCCCCGCCGAAACGGGGCAATCTGGAAAGGACGGATCGTACAGGAAGGAAGGGATGGCGGACGGCCCCGGGATTGGGGCCACCTGTACGATCCTTTTGGCCAAACAACGATTGATCGAAAAGGTTCCTGTGCGTTTCCGCACCAATGCTTGGATTAATCTGTACTTGCTCGACGATTGTTGAGTTCAGAAAAGAAAAACCCCGCTGGAGCGGGATCAGGAAAGGGGGTGTTTTCTGGGCTGGCGAATTAATTGCGCCGCAAAAACTATTTCGAACACAAATCATAGGTTTTCAATAAAACAATAATCTATGAACTAACTTTTCCCCAGATATCTGCTGACAACTATCAAATTATCGAGCGACTTCGCTTTTTCGGCAAGGAGGGTTGTAGCTAATTACAAGAGATGACTTGTGGTTCGTATATGTCGGATAGAAACTGTGCTTGACAGAGATGGGAGAAATCGGCCAATGCATAGAACTATACTGATTGGACTATCTGTGATGTTTCTCGGAACGCAAGCTATTGCTGCTACCGCGATGATAGGAAAGGAGCTTCAGGCTCTGCTTTCAGACGGCAAAGTGATTGCGCTGGGCGGCCCAAAAGAGGGCTACAGTGGGGAGCTTTCTGTACTCAAGGACGGCACCGCACATGGTCAGGTTAAACTCGATTCCGGAGATGTAATCTCAATTGACGGCGTGTGGCACATTTCTGGCAACACGTTCTGCCGTACCTGGAAGGGGGGGAGGGACGCGGGCAAGGCGGTGTGTGATACCTGGAATAATACAGGCCCGAAGTCTGTTAGCGTGTTGAACGGAAAAGAGAATATTGGCAGAAATTCTTGGAAATAGCCTCGAGGCCGTGATCGATTTGCAAGCCGGGCGCGGGCGCTGCAAGCATCGGTGAAGCAGGTGAGCTGTCGTCCTCTTCCAATTGAAGGATCTGCAACATCGATCAAGAGGACCGTCGACCAGTTAAGCCGGGGCGGCCGCCCGGCTTAACAGGAGACAGCGGTTTTCGGGGTGAAAACCAGCCGAGCGACCGGCTCTCAAACCCGCTTAGGGTTCGGCGGTTCCGCTTCTCACCCGAAAGGACTACACCTTCACGAAGCACGAAGCGTCGGCCCTGGACGTCGTCGATCGCCGATACCGGGATGTCGTCATCGACCGAAAGATGGAGGAAGTGTTCCAGACGTCGGACGTCACGCCGGGGCCATAGCTACTTCAGGGAAGCCGGATATGAACAGACCTAAAACAATCTCGCTCTAGCAGGTCGCGCTGCAGATCGGGTTGACCGAGGACGATCCATGACTTGGCCAGCTTGGCAACGTGCTATCCCGAGGCCTCGACAAGCTGGTCAGGGACGGCCGCGTCCGGTATCCAAGCACCACCGACGGACCGCCCCGTCTCTGCGAGCGCGCTGCCTGATCATTCCTGTCCGGACTGACTCCGTTTTCCCAGAGACGAGTGGGCGGCTGTTAGCTTGCTCATGGCATGGCCATACTCCCCCGCCTCTGGACGTGGCCTCAGCGTCCTATCACTCCGGCAATCCCGTTCCCAACAGGCCCTGTCTGAACTTCTCAGTCTGTTCGGCGGTTTCAACCACGATCCCTCGCGCCAAAAACTCTCCGATCGTCAGATCTGGATGATTTTCGCGAACGCTTTTGGCAAGTGCGGCAGCCTCGCGGGAGCGGCCCGCCATCGACAAGCAGGCGATCATTCGGGTGCTCGTATACTTTCCGGGGTTCGGTAGCTGCTTTAGCGCCGCTAGGGCTTGCTCGTAGTCGCCCTTAAAATAGAGAAGATTACCCAAAACTGCGTGATACCAGTGAGGCGGGTAGGGGTTGAGTCGCATCCCTTCTTCGACCAAGGGAAGCGCTTCCTCTACACGGTTTCGTCTTGCCAGAAGTCCGCCGAGCTGGACCAATGCATGGGCGTCACTGGAATTGAGCTTATATGCCAAGCGGAATTCTCTCTCGGAGTTGTCAAAATCCTTCAAGTAAAGGTGAGCGAGCCCGAGTACACGATGGGCGCCAGCCTCTCCCTCGTCCAACTTTACGGCATGACGAGCGAGGGCGATCCCGTCGCGAAGTACAGCCTCCGGCGCGTTGGCATAGCCGCCGACCGCTATCCTCGCCAACGCAAGATGAGCGTGTGCCAGTGCAAAGCCTCCGTCGCCGGCAACCGCTGCTTCGAACATCTCCACCGCCTTGACGTTGTCATCCGGCTCGTAGCCTCTGAGATGCACGAGCCCTCGCAGATAATATTCGTAAGCAGCGAGGCTGGCCGGCGGCCGCCGGAGGGACTCTCGATAATCACAGCTTTCAATTTGGCCCACGAGATTTGCGACAATCATTTTCACGATCTCGTCCTGGATGCCGAAAATATCTGCCGCTTGCCGCTGATATTTCTCAGACCAGACCAACCGCTCCGTGTCGGCTTGGATCATCCGCACCGTGATCCGAACCTCGTCTCCCGACCGACGCATGTTGCCTGTCACGAGATAGTTGGCAGCGAGCTTGCGCCCAACTTCCTTTAAACCCTCCGAGCGATCACGGAACGCAAACGCTGAGGACACCGCAATCACCGACAGGCTCCTGAATCTTGCCAGACCGGAGATGATGTCCTCAGTAAAGCCGTCGACGAGGAACTCGTTCGCTGCTTCATCTGCGCTTTGAAAGGGAAGGACGGCGACGACAGTTCGAATTGACTGCACTATCGTGGGAGTGCGAGGCCAATGCCATGCACGCACCGGCCTGGAAATATTTTTCAGATGTAGCAGTCCTCCATCTACAAACAGCCGCTGCAATTCCTCTGGAAGGATGTCGTGCGTTGTTTCTGAGATGCAGATGCCATCCGGTAACGCGTATTGTTCGAGGCGCGCCGCAACATTCACGCCGTCGCCGAACACATCGTCCTGAGTGATCATGACCTCGGCGTAGTTTATACCAATTCGAATTCGAAGAGCATCGGTGCCACTGGCACCTACAGCCTCGCTTGCCAGCAGATGCTGTACCTGTAACGCCGTCGAGATGGCGACGGCCGGGCTATCGAAGATCGAAAGTAGGCCGTCACCCATAACTTTGATTGTCCGACCGCCACTCTTGAGGATTCGAGGCTTGAGGATCTCTTCTTGCAAGCGGCTAAGGCTTGCCAGTGTTCCTTCTTCGTCGGCTTCCATCATGCGCGAATAACCGACAACGTCCGTCGTCAGGATTGCCATCAGTCGTCTGGTAGTGGGCGAAGAGGACATCTGTGACAAAACCCGAGTAAACGGCAAGTGCTTCGAATGGAATGTACAGTCTTACGGCACTGATGTCATGCACACGGAGGTGATCTCCGCGACGGCTGCCCTCTCTGAAACGTGATTACATCTGATAACGCGTCATCAGTCGCCCTTGAGCTGCAATCCGATGGCTCGATCCCGCATTGATCCCGGATACCAACTCGTGTATATCTTCTGAGGTACGTACATCATAACCATGGCTTGCGGGCGGAGACGAGCTTTGCGAGGTCTGAATTCCAGACCTGCAGTTCGGCCATGCGATGAGAGGGATTTCGGGAGGGGATCATGACGGACTTAAAACTCAATCCAGATTTTGCCATCGCCGATGAGCAGTCGCTTCGGGCGCTGTTCGAGCCGACCCATGCTCTGGCAATCGTGAAGTGTCAGAATTCGCTTGGCGAGCACGCGCAGGAATTCATTCGGCGCTCGCCATTCTTCTGCATCGGCACGCAAAGTTCGGAGGGAAAGGCTGACGTCAGTCCTCGCGGCGACCCTCCGGGGTTCGTCAAGGTTCTTGACGAGCGCACCCTGGCGATCCCGGATCGACCCGGCAACAATCGTCTTGATACGTTAAGCAACATCATCGCCAACCCGAATGTCGGGCTCTTGTTTCTTATCCCCGGTTTCGACGACACATTGCGCGTCAACGGGCGGGCAAGTCTGACCAATGATCCTCAACTGCTGACGAGCATGAGCGTTGCCGATCGTCTCCCGAAACTCGCGATCATCGTCAACGTCAGCGAAGTCTTCATGCATTGCGCCAAGGCGTTCAGACGGTCCCGCCTGTGGAGCCCGGATCATTTCCAGGACCGCACGGAGATGCCCTCGCTGATAAAGATCATTCTGGATGAGACGACAGGGGCGCCGAGGGACGGGGATGAAATGCGAAAGATGGACGAAGACCTGGAGCAAGCCTACCGAAGGACACTTTACTAGCTGCCCGGCGCCGGCAGAAGCGGGCGATGGCGACGCTCCAAGAAGGGTAGCCTCAGCCAGATGTGGCGGACGATCACAAAACGATGGGCGGTTTCGAAGTCATCAGGCGTTCAGGGATTGACCCAGCGGGAGGAGGTCAGCGCGCCCAGATGGTCGTAGGCAAAGACTGCGCGTCGGTTGTCGGCGTGGCACAGCTGGAACCAGTCCAGCGTCTCGGCCCGGAAGATCAGCACCCCGAAGAAAGCCCGTCCATCGGCGTCTGCGATCACTGCCTCGTTTGCCGGCCGCTCGCCGATATCGTCGCCCGGCGGCCCGCCCATATAGGTGCTGCGCGTCGATCGCGGCAGCAGGCCCCAGGCCACGGCCGCGCGTTCGCTTGCTGGTCCATTGAGTTCGGCCGATCCCTGAAGGCGAAGCTGCACTTTCGGCTGCGGGCCAAAGCCGAGGATGGTGACCAAAGGGTTGGCCGATATTTCCTGCCATTTCGGGCTTCTGACATCTGTATGGATTTCCAGGACGCGTCGCGCCACATCCACGCGCCGCAGCACCACCATGCGGGCTTGGGGCCGGCCGTAGGCGTCGACCGAACAGAGGTTCAGGTAGCGGAAGGCCGACTGCGGATCGGCGGCAGCACCCTCCAGCTCGGCCCAGGCCGATACATCGACCTCGGCGAGGGTCACTGTACCGCCTCCGGCTCAACGTTCTTTATCTCGCCGGCCTTGACGTTCCAGTTGAAGCACATCGCTGTTCTCCTTGGCGTTGAGAGCGATCCTGTTAGACGGACCGGGTAAGGCCGCCGTCGATCCTGAGGCTCTGGCCGGTGATATAGCCCGCCCCTTCGGAAACGAGGAAGGAAATCGTCGCGGCCACTTCGGCGCTGGTGCCGTAGCGCTTCATCGGCACGCTGTCGCGGCGCTTGTCCGTCGGCGGCAGGCTGTCGATCCAGCCTGGCAGCACATTGTTGATGCGGATGCCGTCGCCCGCATAGGTATCGGCGTAAATCTTGGTGTAGGCGGCAAGCCCGGCGCGGAAGACGGCCGAGGTCGGGAACATCGCCGACGGTTCGGACACCCAGGCAGTGGAGATATTGACGATTGCGCCCGACTTCTGCGCCTGCATGATCGGCGTGACCAGCCGAACCGACCGGATGACGTTCATCAGATAGACGTCGAGGCCGGTATGCCACTGTTCGTCGGTGACCTCGGTGATCGGCGCGCGCGGGCCGTGGCCGGCACTGTTGACAAGGACGTTGATCCGACCCCACTTTTCCATGCATGCGTCGACCAGGCGCTTGAGGTGGTCGTTGGACTGGTTCGAGCCGGTGACGCCGATGCCGCCGAGTTCGGTGGCAAGCGCCTCGCCCTTGCCTGACGAGGACAGGATGGCGATCTTGAAGCCATCGGCCGCCAGCCGCCTCGCGGCCTCCGCACCCATGCCACTGCCGCCAGCCGTGATGATCGCTATCTTTTCTACTGCCATCGTCGCTCTCCCTGCTCGATTTGCACCCATTGCCGGGCGTTGATCCATGGAATAGCATGGGCTTCGAGCGGGAACGAACCAGTTTTCGTGACATGTCCCAGTAGAAAAACTATCGAATGGCCATGCTGATCGGCAATCTTCCATCCCTCAACGGCCTCAAGGCCTTCGACGTGGCGGCGCGTCATCTGAACTTCCGGCTCGCGGCCGAAGAGCTCGGCGTCACCCAGGGAGCCGTCGCCCAGCACGTGCGAGGGCTTGAGGCGGAACTCGGGGTGACATTGTTCGAGCGCCTGCCGAAGTCGTTGGCGTTGACGGGCGAGGGGAGAAGCTACGTCGCCGACGTCAGGCGCGCCTTCGAACTGCTCGCAAACGCAACGGCGAACCTGAAGCCTCAGCCGGTCAAACTGGTGGTCAGCACGACACCGACCTTCGCCTCGAGATGGCTGATCCCGCGTCTTCCTGATTTCACCTCGAGGCATCCCGATCTCGATCTCCACATCCTGGCGACGGACCGCATTTCCAGCTTCCAGGCAGACGGCGTCGATCTCGCCGTCCGCTATGGCAGCCCTCCCTTCGGTCCCGGCCTTGCCGCCGAACTGCTGTTCGAGCAGGAGATCATTGCCATCTGCAATCCGAGCCTCGTCGCCGAGGGAGCCGAGCCCAAGAACGCGGAAGAACTCTCGCACTATACGCTGCTTCACGATGTCCATAATTCCTGGCCGGAATATATCGATCGCTTCCTCGGCGGCGGCGATCCCTCGCTGTTTCGGGGCATCAGCTTCTCGCAGACATCGCACGCGATCGAAGCTGCCATCGCCGGACAGGGCATCGCTGTGGCGACCCGCGCTTTCGTCTCGACCGACATCGAGGCGGGCAGGCTGAGGCAGGTCTTCGACGGCGCCCTCAAAATCCGGTCGCACTTCTATCTGGTGAAGCCGCGATATCGGAAGTCCGAAGCGGTCGAAAAGCTTCAGGAGTGGCTGCGCTCGCAAGTCCAGGCCTGACGGCTGGAAAGCCATCGCTCGAGGAATGAACCAGCTGCGGCAGGCTTGCGCCCAGGAGCAGTTCTTGCCGCCAAGGTCAGGTTTGGCCAAATCGGACGGCGTTTTATAAATTATAAAAACCCGCAATGACATAACGGGAGGCAAATTCGAATATCGCGAAACTTGCGGAAATGGACTTAGTCTAAAGCTAGGTCATGCGCCGCTTCGCCGCCCACACCGGACAGTGGGGCTGCGTTCGACGCCGGTCCTCACATTGCTGCGGTAGGCACACGAACAATCGGGCTCACATGGGCATTTCACACCGAGGGACTGCCTGCGGCGTTCAGTGGAAGTGTTGGATGAAACGCGGGTTCCCCTGAAGCGCTGTTGAGGTCGGTCGTTTCATTTAGGTGCGACCAGTCCTATAATAGGGCGGGTGAGGCCGAACCAATGGACCGCAAGCTTTCCGCCATCCTCGCTGCTGATGTCGTGGGCTATTCTGCGCTGATGGAGCGCGATGAGGCTGGTACATTCGAGCGCCTTCGTGCGGGACGCAAGGAACTGTTTGAGCCGGATATTGCTCGCCATCACGGCCAGATTTTCAAGCTGATGGGCGACGGGATGCTCGCCGAATTTGGCAGTGTGGTGGACGCGGTGGAATGCGCCGTCTCGCTGCAGCGCGGGCTGGCGGAACGGAATGCCGCCGTTCCCGAGGACCAGCGGATCAGGGTCAGGATCGGGATCAATCTCGGCGAGGTGATCGTTGAGGGCGAGGACCGGTATGGCGAGGGCGTCAACGTCGCGGCCAGGCTTCAGCAGTTGGCAGACTCTGGCGGCATCTGTGTCTCGGGAAAGGTCGCCAGGGAGGTTGAGAAGAAGCTGGCTTTCGGTTTCGAGCCGATGGGCGAGCAGAAGGTGAAGAATATCGCCGAACCGGTACAGGCCTTCCGCGTCCTCCTTGAGGGACAAGCCCCACGCCGACCAGGGCGGTCATCGCCTCCGCGCTGGGTTTGGGCAGCAGCAGCCGTGCCAGTCCTCATTCTGGTCTTGGCCGGGACGGTCTGGCAATTCTGGCCGACCGCGACAGTAAGCGGCAAGCCGTCGGTAGCGGTGCTGCCGTTCGACAACTATGGCGGCGACGAGGCGACCGGACGCCTCGCCGATGGCCTCACTGAGGACATCATCACCGATCTGGCGGGGTTTCCTGAATTCCACGTGATCGCCCGTAACTCGACTGAACAATACCGGGACAAACCAGCCGTGCCGAGTGAGGTGGGTAAGGCGCTCGGTGCGGGATTTGTGGTCGAGGGTTCCATCCAGCGTCAGTCTGACCGCGTTAGAATTACGGCGCAGCTCATCGACGCCAAAACGGGCAGACATCTTTGGACGCAGCGCTGGGACCGGCCGGACGAGAATTTGTTCGCAATCCAGATTGAAATTTCCGAGCAGATTTCGAACCGCCTCGGCGGCGGCGCAGGTTTGGTCCAGGAGGCAGGCCGCATCACCGCCCACCGAAAGCCACCCGCGAATCTCAACGCCTACGAACTTTATCTGCTCGGCACCGAAAAACTCGAGCAAGTCAATCAGGCGGATGTCGAAGAGGCCGTCAGGCTGCTCACCCGCGCGGTCGAACTGGACCCCGGCCTTGCCCGCGCCTGGGTCGAACTTAGCCATTCCTATGGTGTTTTGATCGGTTTTGGGGTTGAAGCCGACAAGAACCGCGCTCTGTCTGCCGAGGCTGCCGAGCGCGCCGTCCAGCTCGACCCGAGCGATGCCGAAGCGCATGCTGTTTATGCCGTGACTTTAGGCGATAGAGGCGAATTCGAACGCGCCAAGGCAGAGTTCGATACCGCGCTGCGCCTCGCTCCCGGCCAGTTCGAAGTTCTGGCTTTCTATATCGATGGGGCCTCGACCTTCGGCGAGCCAGAGCGCACCGCGGAACTGGTCGACAAGGCGGTCAGTCTCAACCCCGGTTTCCCGATGTGGAGTGCCAGGATTTTCACTCATGCCTATTTCATGGCGGGCCGGTATGAGGATGCCCTGCGGATGCTGGACCGCCTGACGCCGGAAAACTATGGAAGGAAACACTGGGTTATGCGTTCTGGCGCGCTTGCGGCTCTTGGCCGAACTGAAGAGGCGAAGGTCTCGGTAACGGACGCACTCAGGCGGTTTCCCAATTTAACCGTCGAGGGATTTGTCAATATTCCCGGATTCAACGAAGCGGAGCGCCAGCGGTTGATCGAAACCATGCAACTCGTCGGCTTTCCTGATTGCGCCAAATCGGAAGAGCTCACGAAGCTAAAGAAGCCGTTGCGCCTGCCGGAGTGTGCTGCGCCGTAATCGCGTTGACGAGCAGCCACAGATGACAAACGCTTGGAAGGGTCCGAGACGCGACCTTCGTTTCACCGACCGCGAAAGCCCAGATGCGGCGCTCGTCGCTCGTTCCGATCGGCGAGACGTATGTCTGGAAATGGGCGCAAAGCGGTCAAGACCGCTGTCGGCCCCTTTGCTGCCGTTCGAGGTCGATCCGAGAACGTGCGGTATGTGCTAGCATGCGGCCCGAAGGCGGAATGCGACAGACGCACTGCGAGGGGCGGTGTGATCGTACCGGAATTCGCGCGACCGAGAGCCGACGTTGTGCTCTTGAAACGGGAGACGAGGACGATGCCGACACCACAGCAACCCAGTCTAATAGTTCGACAGAAATCCCCACAGAACATCGAGTTTCCGTTTGCGTCGCTCTCCGATTGGCTGATCCCAACCGAGCTGTTCTTCGTGCGAAACCATTTCCCGTCGCCGGACCTCGATGCGCGAGACTGGAGATTGCGCGTTGGCGGGGCGGTGGAGCGGCCGATCGAACTTGACCTCGACAGCATCAAGGCGATGCGGAGCACGACTTTCACCGCCGTCGTCGAGTGTGCTGGGAACGGGCGTGTCTATTATGAGCCGCCGAAGGAGGGGTTGCAGTGGCAGAACGGAGCCGTCGGCAATGCCGCGTGGACAGGTGTTCTTCTGCGCGAGATTTTGGAAATGGCAGGCGTTAAGCCAACCGCACGTGAGGTTCTGCTCGCAGGCGCCGACAGCGGCGTCGTCGACACGAACAAGAAAACGGCTTCGCCCGGCCCCATCGCTTTTGCGCGCAGTTTACCGCTTGAGAAGGCCATCGCTGACAGCACGATCCTTGCCTATTCGATGAACGAGGAGCCGTTGACGCGTGATCACGGCTACCCGCTACGCGCGGTCGTGGGTGGCTGGTTCGGCATGGCTTGGGTCAAGTGGATCACGCATATCACGGTTGTGGAGCAACCGTTCCTTGGCTACTGGCAGGCGCGCGACTATTTCCGTTGGGAGCGCAGCCTCGGGGAACCCAGGCTGGTCCCCCTTGCGGAGATGGAGGTCAAAGCGCAGATCGCGCGTCCCGTGCAGGGGGCGCGTCTCATCGCCGGCCAACCGTACCGGATTTTCGGAGCCGCCTGGAGCGGAGAGGCTGTTATCCGGCAGGTGCAGATCTGCACCGGAGATGGCACGGGCTGGCGCGAGGGAAGGCTCCTCGAAACAGAACGTCCCTTTGCATGGCGCTTGTGGGAGTACACGTGGACCCCTGAAAAAGTGGGGCGATATATGCTGCGATGTCGCGCGATCGATGGGGCGGGGTGCGTGCAGCCCGACCTCCAGCGTTCCGACTGCGAGAGCTACGCGGCCAATTGGATCGTTCCGGTGGAGGTTACGGTCGTTCCCGAGCCAAAGACGTACGAGGAGGAATTCGTGATCTAATCACCCGCATGGGGCGGAATGGCGGCTTTTGGCGCAACTGCGAGCCGCGTTGTCACTGCGTCATGTCCGCTTTGCAGCAACAGCGACGGGTGGCTCGATGACCATTATGAGGGCGCATTGCTGCCGTGGTCGAGGTCGCGTATCGGTCCAAAGCGCACAAGAGGTTGCTCTGTCGTCCCTGCTGGCGGGGCTCGTCCATTCGAATTCTGGACGTCAAACTACCCACCTAGCCTATGATTCCGCGGAGTTCGTCGTTGCGCCAGGCGCTAGAAAATCTTCTCGGTGGGAAGTCCGAGCGCGAATGAACCCGCGTATTGCGCCTGGGCTCCGGGCTGCATCGGATGATAGCGAGCGCCCTGTATGTCACGGAAGCAGCGCTCCAGCCCGTTCTCTCGATAGAATGCCGCGCCGCCTGCGACCTCCATTGCAAGCTCCGTCACCTCGATAGCGTGCCGTGCGACCAAGGAACGGCCGATCATAACCTCGTTGACGGTTTCCGCGGACGGTTCGTTTCGAGCAACTACCTCTAACATCCAGCGATGTGCGATCTGTGCGGCCCTCAGAGACGTTTCCATGCGCCCGACCAACCCGATCACATGATCGCTGTTGGCCTTGCTACGGACCATCTTGACTGCGATGTCGCGGGCGCTCTCGGCGACGCCAAGATAGACCGCGTAGATCAGAGGAAACGCGATCATGCCGATGACTTGAAATACTGGATGCCATTGCCCCGCGCTTCTGGAAAATGCGACACTCGCATCCGGCACGAAGAGGTTTTCGATGATGATATCGTTTGACCCGGTTCCCCTCATTCCAAGTGTTCGCCACGTATCTTCTATCGAAACCTCTGGCGATGCCATCGGAACGCCGAAATGAATGACGGAGCGCGCGCCGTCCCGTTCTTCATAAACAGCACCGGTCATCAGGATGTTTCCTGCCTCCGCGCCGGAAGTGAAGCGTTTACGCGCGGTGATCCGGTATCCGCCATCAACTTTCATGGCCTTGCCCGATCCGCCGATCCAGTCCGATCCGCCGCTCGAGAGCAATATGATTTGCTCCGATGCAACACGTCTCAGGAGCGGCTCCACCGCGGCCACCTTTTGAAGCCGCCAGCGCCAGGCGGGGATGGCGACTTGATGGGTATGCATGGAAAAGGCAAGCGCAGTGGACCCACATGCTCGAGCAATGGATTTGAGCATCTCAGAAAGTTCGGGCACTTCCGCGCCCAGCCCGCCCAATTCGATTGGGACGCCTGCCCGCACGAGTCCAGATTCCTTTAGAAGCGCGTAATTCTCGCCGACGAAGGTGTCGCTCTCGTCGATCGATGCGGCGCGTTGCGCGATGGTGGGCAGGACCGAATTGGTTAGTTCGACAATGGTCCGACCGCCGGCAAGGTTCTGTTTTGGTTCTGTAAGCCCGAGCATATCAATGCCTCCTATCTCGTGAGGATTGAGACTCTGCGCTCGTTTCACAATTGCGGCTAGTACACGAACTGTACTGAACGCCGCCGCCGTATGGCCAGGCAAGGAGCATTTGGCGGACCGATTGTTTTGCAATACTGTGCCTGATCCAGACCGGTGGAGGTCCTTATGATAGAGCGTGACGGCTACGGGCAATTCTGTCCAGTATCAATGGCATCGGAAATCCTCTGCTCGCGGTGGACGACCTTGGTCGTCCGCGAATTCCTTTGCGGATCGACGCGCTTTAATGAGTTGCGTCGCGGTCTACCAAAAATGTCTCCGGCACTCCTATCAAAACGACTGAAAGAACTGGAACAATCGGGCGTCATTACGGTGACAAGGAGTGCGAACGGCATTACCGATTACCAACTCACGGCAGCGGGCGAAGAATTGAGACCTCTGATCATAGGTCTCGGAAATTGGGCTCAACGGTGGATGGAATCGCGACTTTCCTTGAAGAATCTCGACCCTTCTCTGCTCATGTGGGACATGCGGCGGAGCCTCGATACAAGAAGACTTCCGACCCGCCGTTGTACGATACAGTTTCTGTACCCGGAACTTTCGGCCGCGCAAAAGAGCTGGTGGCTTGTGGTCGAAAACGGAAAAGTCGATCTCTGCAACTTCGATCCGGGCTATGATGTAGACCTTCTCGTTGAAGGGTCGCTCCGTTCGATGACCGCAATTTGGATGGGCCTCACGACCATACGTCGGGAAACCGATGCAGAAACGCTGAAACTTGACGGGGACAGGGTCCTCGCGCGCGACATGCAGGAATGGCTCGGTCTTAGTGTGTTTGCCAAAACCCCCCGGATGAGGGCTTGACGACGTGCGGAGAACCTAGATGAGCGAGACCAACCGTAAGCGCCCGTTACTGGGCACCTGCCTGTGCAAAGCAGTCTGCTATCGGGTCACAGACGCGTTCATCTTCGCAGCAAACTGTCATTGCGCAGCTTGTCGTCGCACAACGGGGTCGGCGTCCAAGGCATTCGCTCGCATCCATGGCAACGAACTGACTATCGTTCGGGGTGAAAGCGAGATCTCCTCATTCGAAAAAGACCAGTTCAGCGATGAGCATTGCAAGACATGCGGCTCGCTGCTGTTTTCTCGCGTTGACGGAGGGTTCGTGCACGTCGCGATGGGGACGCTGGTCGATGCTCCGTCAATTTCACCGACGGACCACATGTTCGTCGGTTCGAAAGCGCCCTGGTTCACCATCACCGACGCATTGCCCCAGCACGAAGGGCACGTAACGCGGAAAGAAGCCGATTAGGCTCGAAATGTGGACCACCTGCCCGTCAACGGTTTGCTGCATACCAGTAGGACACGGTCCCGCCAACCGCAGAGTGTCAGATCATGCTCGACATGCCGAGCGAAGTGAGCAGGTCGTTCTGGATTGGGCTGACGGCCTCGTTCAACCGCTGGACACCGAGATCCATGCCTTCAGGCATGACGACCGTGCGCAATGGACGCCGTTCCGTGGCCTCGACCAACTGCGCAATGGCATCGGCCACACGTTGGGGCCGTGGCGGATTGGCCTCGTCGTGTCCGTCGTTGGCGTGGGCCTTGATCTGACCCGGTATCGCCGCAACCTCGCCATAGGATGCAAGCACGGTCTGATCGGAGGGCTCCGGGCTCGACGAGATAAGGTTGCTCGGGAATGGCCCTGGCTCGACGATGACGGAGTCAATTCCAAAGCCCTTCAGTTCGTACCGATAGGCTTCGGCAAGGGCCTCAAGCGCGAACTTGCTCGCAGAATAAACGCCGAAGAACGGAAAAACCACGCGCCCCATCAGGGATGTCACATGGACGAGAAGTCCGCTGCCGGCGGCACGCATGTGCGGTAGTGCGGCGCGGTCGGCCCGTAGGGCGCCAAAGAAATTGACCGCAAATTGCCGTTCGACGTCCGCGACCGTATAGGCTTCCGTGACCCCGACGGCCATCGTTCCCGCGTTGTTGATCAGGGCATCGATTTTTCCGTGCTGCCTGATGACCTGCTCGATCGCGGAATTGACCGATGCCTCGTCGGCGACATCCATTTCAAGGACGTGCAATACATGCCCTTCAGCTTTCGCCGCCTCGATGAGCTCGCTCCGGACCTTGGCATTTCTT
Organism: Rhizobium sp. 10PS4; assembly: GCF_032464805.1. NCBI lineage: Bacteria > Pseudomonadati > Pseudomonadota > Alphaproteobacteria > Hyphomicrobiales > Rhizobiaceae > Rhizobium > Rhizobium sp. 10PS4. The sequence goes on from NZ_JAWDIW010000013.1 coordinate 139,235, forward strand.
CCTTCGACGTCTCGCATGGTCGCAACAACCGTATGACCCCGCCTTGCAAGCTCCAATACCGTGAGTTTCCCAAAACCACTGCTCGCGCCGGTCACAACAATGACTTTTCTGCTCATCTTAAGTCCTTTCTCTGAAATCCAAGGGGCGTTCCATCCTCATAGACAGACCTGTATGTATTTGCAATCTTTAAATTGACAGAATAGTCTGTATACCAGTGTAAGAAGAATCTGAGGTGGCGAAGGATGGAAACGCGCGGCATGCTTGAGTTCGTGGATGTGGAGGGGCAGCCGCTCAACGCCCTTGCCCCGCGAGAACGTATATTAAAGACGGCGTCGGACCTGTTTTACCGGTTCAGCATCCACTCAGTTGGGATAGACCGCATCATTGCCGAAAGCGGCGTGGCCAAGATGACGTTCTACAAGCACTTTCCATCAAAGGCAGACCTGATCGCTACCTATTTGCGTTACAAAACGGACACCTGGTTTCAGATGCTCGCAACCTCGACTGAAAGAGCCGGGCTGTCGCCGCTGGAGCGCGTCCTCGCCATCTTTGATGCGTTAGAGGAACCGTTCCGTGCGCCTTCCTTCCGCGGCTGTCCCTTCGTGAAAGGACTGGCCGAGTTCGGGCCGGAGGCTAACTCCCCAGACGTGCAGGCAACCATCGCCGCGTATTTTAAGGGCTTACATGGATTTGTTGCGTCACTCATCGAGCCTTTGCCATTAAGCAAACCCGAAAGAGCCGTGATCCAGATTCTGTCGCTCTTCCAGGGCGCGATGGTGATCGCACAATCGACGCGCGATCCTGCCATAGTGGAGGCAAACCGCGATGCAGCCAGGGTGTTGCTTGAGGATGCGTTGATCACGTCGCCTGAACCTGAATTTCGTTAAGCGGCGGGGTAGACGATCTCGGCCAGCGCGGCTCGACGCAGCGGCTCCTTTTGATCTGGCGATGCACAGCGGGCAGTCACCAAAATATTCTGGTCGCTTACGCCGGATCTTGCGACGCTGCGGCACGCGCATCACGACGCATGAACGCCCAGTCGATGAGTTCCGCCATGGATGGACCGAGTGCGATCCCCATATCACTCAGTGCATATTCAACCTTTGGCGGCACCTGTGGATAGACGGTTCTTGTCACGATACCATCCTTCTCCAACTCCTTGAGTTGCTGGATCAGCATCTTCTGGTTCACGCCCTCGACGCGCTTTTCGAGTTCCGAGAATCTTAGCGGACCCTTTGCGGCGAAGAGCTGGCAGATGATGACGATCTTCCACTTCCCTTCAAGGACCCGCAGAGCATCCTGGGTTGCCGCCGCCCATACCATTCGCTGCTTCGGGTCGTCGCAGCGCCAGTCTCGTTCAACTGCCATACATACCTCTGGGTAGGTTACCCACCTTTTAGTCGGTTCTTGCCGTACCCGGTAGCTGATCCTATTCTTTGGAGCACAACAAGTCACGCTTCCGTTGGCGTGCGTTGAATCCAATATTCGCAGCAAGGAAATGATATGAACATCGGAATTGTCGGCGCAGGGAACATCGGCGCGACACTTGCACGCAAGCTCGCGGCCGCAGATCACGAGGTCAAGCTTGCCAACTCAAAGGGTCCGGAATCCATCCGCGATCTCGCCGCGGAAGTCGGTGCGACGGCAACGACCAAGGAAGATGCCGTGACGGGGGTGGACATTGTGATCCTTTCCATCCCGTTTTCGGCTCATCGCGATCTTGCCAATTTATTCGCAAATGTTCCCGAGGACGTCGTTGTCGTAGACACGTCCAATTACTATCCGTTCCGTGACGGAGCGATCACCGATGTTGATGGTGGCAAACCGGAAGCGGTCTGGGTCAGCGAGCAGATCAACCGACCGATCATTAAAGCCTGGAATGCGGTGCTTTCTGCGACTCTCGCGGAAAAAGGCGTAGACAAGTCGCAACCCGGCCGCATCGCCCTTCCGGTAGCGGGTGATGACCTCGAAAAGAAGTCGATTGTTATGCAACTGGTAGAGGCGACGGGCTTCGCCGCTCTCGATGCCGGGGGTCTCGCGACCTCATGGCGACAACAGCCAGGCACGCCTGCCTATTGCACGGAACTGACTGCTGACGAACTGCAAACGGCGCTCGAAAAAGCTGATCAGAACCGCTCGGCGGACAATCGCGAGGCCCTGATCAAGGTCTTCATGGAAAAAGGCGGCAGCCTTACTCACGATGACATCATAGCCCTAAACCGCGCCGGGACCGCGTGAGCGACAAGAAGATGAAGGTTGGTATCCTCGGACTAATTTCACGCCACGATGGCGACTCGAGTTTTTCCAACGATATCGGCGCACACATGTCATGGCTTCAAACATCAATGCGATGGCCGCTTTCGGGCAGATACTGCATCCATGGCTGACAAGCGGCGCAAAGCAACCTTATCCTTCGATAACCAAAAAAGTCCGCTTATGGCCAACGGGGCCGGTGGCCCCTAAGTGCTGATATCCCGACAGGTTCCCATATATCGACCTTCTCGGGCGTCCCATTATCTGCACCAGGCCAAGTGGGCGAAGGTCGAAGCGATCGCCGACTGCGCCGACGCACCGCCGATCCTCCGGCTGCCGAGCAGAGCTGAATTCAGAGCAGCCGATCGACACATCGCTCGGTCTCCCACGTCTTGAGGAAATTCGCCTGCCTGGCAATCCAGCCGACCGCCTCGCTTCCCCATTCCTGGGCTCGGCTGGCATACTCACCCATCAGCCAGATGTGGCGGACGATCACGAAGCGATGGGCGGCTTCGAAGTCATCAGGCGTGATCGGTCGGACGGCCCGATAGGCATCGACGAAGGCGTCCCACATGGCGGTCGACCTCCGGCCGAAGGATGTTTGCGCCCACAAAAACACCGAGAGGTCGTAAGCGAGGTATCCCGGACCGCTGTCGTCAAAGTCGAAAAACACGGCTTCGCCGGCGTCGTTGATCCGCGCATTGGAGCCGTGACAGTCACCATGGCAATAAGTCCACGTCAAATCGCCGAAGGCATCGATCGCCTGTGCGGTCCGCGCCGCGATGTCTTCAAGGTCGCTGCGGACCTCGGCGTCTTCCACGACGCCGCTATCGCCTATGCGGGCAAGCGGCCGATGCAGCAAGTGTTCGAGGTCGAGCCGATAGAGCGCTCCGTCCGGCTGGAATGTCTCGGCGGCGTTGTGCATCAGAGCAAGGGTCTTGCCGTTGGCCCGCGCATCGCCGGCATCCGCCGCATCCGGCTTGCGGCCCTCGATCGCCCGGAAGAGCACGGCCTGGCGCGGACCCTCCGGCGCATCTCCCTGAACGAACAAGCTGCCCTCGCGTGTCGGGATGGGTGCGGCGACGGGAACGCCCGATTGCGCAAGATGCGTTAGGAACGCCGTTTCGGTCTTGACGTCGGCCGGACCACGAGCGCGGCGATGGGAAAGCCGGAACACATACCGCTCGCCGTTGCTTGCAATGGCAAGATACACATCATTCAGGCCGCGTTGCAGCATCCGGCAGGAAACCGGCCCGGCAAGCGGATAATGCTGATTGATGAACTGTTCGATAGCCGCAACCTGCGGGGTCGAATAGAGCGGATTAAAGTCGAGCATGGGCGCTGTACCATCGGCTTTGCTGGCAGGCTGCTTCCGCGGTGAAAGACCATGAAGGCGGTGGCGGCCGCAGGCACCTACGATTGCAATAGGCTGCTGTTTGGATAAGGTGAATGGCGCTATTACTAAACCAAGAGATGAAAAACAAAATGCAGGCTTCGCGATTTTTGAAAGAAAACTCTCTTTCGATTTCTGTCCTTTCCATCATTTTCGGTCTGTCTGGATGTGTCACCACTCAAAACGGTGTCGCTATTTCTGCGGATCACAGTCGGGCTCTGAGTGGAGAGCGGACAAAGATGGGCCAGTCCTACAATTTGAATGAAGACTGCACGGCTGCAACAATCGCCAATATAAAATTGGTAGAAGCCCCGGCGCATGGCTCGGTTGAATTCGTCAAAGAGAATATTTATTCCAATTACAAAGATGGCATCCGCAATAAATGCAATTCCAGGAAATCCCTCGGCGTGTCGGAATACTATACATCCAACAGCGGCTATTCTGGACGTGACATGTACAAGGTGAGGGTGTCCTACGGGGAGGGGACCATCAAGGACGTCACCGTCAACATCAATGTGATCAAGAACTAAAGTCGCCGGCAGAGCTGGGCTTATGCGGCTTTCTCAATAATATCGTCGCGAAGCGGGGTTAAGTCTCCTTCCGCAACGGTCTGTTGCGGTCGTGAACAGGCTTAGCTACGATTGCGGATGCGGTGAGCTTATTCGTTGCGCTTGGGGTTGGGATGAAATTTTTGCTTCCGGCAGTCTACGCCCTGATGTCCGTTTTCACTGCAGCGACGAGCGCCGACGCGTGCGCAGTACCTCGACCATTTTTTTCGGAGCTGTTCGACGCTGACGTGATCGTTCGGGGGGCTTTTCTGAAATATGAAGTCTTAAGGCCGGGCCATGAGGCGCGGGTGACCCTCGAAATACTGGAGAACCTGAAGGGGAGCGTTCAGCAGGGTCCATTGTCTTTCAATTGGACACGGAGCCGGCTTGCGGACCAGTGGAGGGGGCCGAACGACGTGATTGTTGCACTCAAGCGATCGAACCCGGAGAACCGCGAAGACTATGAAACCATGCGCGGCTGCATGGTGCAGGGAATCTACCGGACGGACAAATACAAAGAGCTCGTGATCGGGATCGTAGCCAGAAGCGCTCGTTGATCTGCTGCCGTCCGCTGTTGGTGATTCCGCACATTGGGAAGGCTGCTGAGATCGCGGATGCCGCATTTTTCGACATTCGCGGCGCAGTGCTGACCTGGCCAGCTTTTCTCCGTGGCGCGGAGACCATAAAGGCGGGCGCGGCGCACGCTGTAATTAACGAGTTCCAAATCGTTCGATAAGCATCTCAGTGAGGGTTCGCACTTTTCGAGAGGGATACTGGCCGGGCGGCCTCACGACGAAAATGCCGGCTGGCGGAATCGGATGGCGCGTCATGATTGGCACCAGTGCACCCGAACAGATATGGTCCGCGACAAGCGGTTCTGGCAGATAGGCGACCCCGAGCCCATCCAGAGCGGCCACTACGAGGGACAACGCGTTATCAGCTATGAAGCGTCCCTGGGGACGCACCGTGACAATCTCGTCGCCATCCATGAATTGCCACTTCTCGGCGTCCCGCATAACGACTTGGTGATTGACAATCTCGTCCGGTGTTTCGGGGGCACCGTGAGCCTCGATGTAGGCAGGACTTGCAACCAGCTTGCCAAGGATCGGTCCGATACGTCTTGCGACGAGGTTCGAGTCCGGCAGATGCCCCAGCCGGATTGCGCAGTCAAAACCCTCTCCCACGAGATCTACGAAGCGATCGGTATAGGAAGAAAGGATTTGCAGCTGCGGGTGTCGGCTAGCCATCTGGGAGAGGACGGGAGCAAAATAGGTCGGACCAAATGACAGTGGCGCGGCCACGCGCATGCGGCCTCGAAGCTCACCGGCGGGCAGGATCGTTTCGCGCACCACATCCAGGTCAGCAGAAACCCGTGCTGCGTAATCTCTGAATGTAGAACCTGCTTCCGTGAGCGCTATGCCACGGGTCGTCCTTGCAAATAGCTGTGCGCCGAGTTCCGCCTCAAGCCTGGTGATCCGCCGGCTGACCATCGACTTGGAGATACCCAGTCGCAGCGCTGCAGACGATACTCCGCCCGCATCAGCGACTTCGACAAATATTCTGAGATCCTCAAGTTCCACAAAGCGTTCCTTATTTTGCAACACGGCTTCACACGACCGAGGACTACCGAGGCAAAGAAGAGAATGACAACTTCGCTGCGGCTGACTCTCCCATGAGCATCCTCGCTGCGGCTTCGACTCACTTCTTCGTCCATCGCACGCATCCGTAAGCGCCGGCTTGTGCATGACCGCAATTCATAAAAATCATTCGAACGAGGATAAAATCATCAGAAAAATATTCATCGCGTTTGTGACAAGTTTGTCTTTCTCTGCGGTTCAGGCACAAACGACGCAGGAACAGCCCGGTGCTGACCTGATCATTCTCAACGCAAAAATCTTCACCGGCAACCGTGCTCAGCCCGAAGCTTCAGCTTTGGCGATCAAGGAAGGCCGCATTTATTCCGTCGGCTCTGATGTGGATATTCTCGCTCTGAAAAATTCGGAGACCAGGGTGATCGATGCGCGCAGCCGCCGGCTCATCCCCGGCATCATCGATGCTCATACGCACGTCCTCAACGACATGGCTTACAACTACAATGTAAGATGGGATGGCGTGCCGACGTTGCGTCGCGCGTTGACCATGCTCAGCGAGCAGGCCGCACGCACACCCGAGGGCCAATGGGTCAAGGTAATCGGAGGCTGGTCCCCCTCCCAATTCGAGGAGAACCGCTTTCCCACGCTGGCCGAACTGCACGAGGCCGTCCCCGATCGCCCTATGATCGTGCAATATGCCTACAACCGCGCCTTCTTGAACAAGCAGGCGATGGAGGCACTTGGCGTCGGCACCGATCGGTTCCCAAAGTTGCCGGACACCGAATTCGAAAAGGACAGCCGCGGCAATCCGACCGGTGTGGTCCACGGCTATACTTGGTTGTTTCTCGCCCTCGAGACCATGGTGCCGCAGCCTACGTTAGACGAACAAGTGAGTTCGATCGTCTATAGCATTCACGGTCTGAACCGGGTCGGCGTGACCTCGATCATCGATAACGGCGGCAGGTGGCCATACCCCGAGGCCCAGGCGAGGGTAGACGTGCTTGCACGAGACGACCGTCTCAATGTGCGCATGCCCTTTGTGGACTTGCAACTCGGCGACGGCCGGCCGGCAAACATGGTGGATCTGGAACTCGAGGCGATCACGAAGACCGCGCCGATAAGTCCAGGGCAAAACCTGCACCCCACCCTGGCACATGGCCATGAATATCGAGGGGCCGGGGAGGTTCTGAGCGGGGAAGTGCACGATCATGAGAACTTCGACCGTCCGGCGGTCATCATCGCGCCCGAGAAGATGCGACGCTTCGTCGAGCAGGATGTAATGAAGCTGATCCAGCGGCGTATCCCGTTTCGTATGCACGCCAGCTACGACGAGAACATCTCCCCCTTTCTCGACGCCCTCGAGAAGGTGAACGAAACGACCCCGCTTGATGGCCTGAAATGGAGTCTCGAGCACGCTGAGACCATTAGTCCGGAGAACATCGATCGGGTGAAAAAGCTGGGGGGCGGCATCGCCCTGGACGCCAAAATGGCGCTGCACGCCGATGGCTTCATCAAGACATATAGTCGCGAGAAGGCGTTGGAGACACCGCGCCTGCGTACACTCGTGGATAGTGGCATCCCTCTGGCCATGACCACCGATGCATTCCGGGCAGCCACGTTCAACCCGTGGGTTGGTATAAGCTGGATGGTCACCGGCCAGTCTGTGTCCGGATCGGAGGTTCTCGCCGAGAACAACCGGCTCTCCCGCGCTGAGGCGCTGAAACTGTTCACCAGTGGGGCAGCCTGGTTCATGAATGCAGAAGCCGAGCTGGGCGTAATCGCCCCTGGAAATCTGGCAGACTTCGCCGTTCTCGACAGGGACTACTTCGCCGTGCCGGAAGATCAAATCAGCTCTATATCTTCTGTACTGACTATTATGGACGGAAAGGTCGTGTTTGGTGCGCAGGACTATAGCGCTCTATCGCCAAAACTGCCCGAAATCCTTCCGGCCTGGTCACCCGTGAAATACTTCGGCAGTTATCATGGGGAAAAATGAAGCCGGCGGAAAGGTTCTCCCCACTTTCCCAGCAGTTCCATTGCAGACGCTCGTTGGACTCCGATTTCGCCGCATGGCCGTACGTTGGAAGCACCATCGCCTAGCGAAGCTCCGTCGGCAGCGGCCATTGGGGGCTATGCTGCTCTAAGGGCGATCAGTCCGTCTTCGGTTGCCCGGGAAGCTGGCCGTAAGCCGTCAGGATGGCCTTGATCAGGCCCGGGAAGCGTTCGTCCAGCTCGGTGCAGCGCGTTTGATTGCGCATCTCCACACCCTGGCGCTCGCTCCGGATCAGCCCGGACTCGCGCAGCACCTTGAAATGGTTGGACAGCGACGACTTCGGAATGACGCGGTCGCCGAGATCGGCAAGCGCCGAGCACGTCCCGCCACCGCCGGCGCCGGCAAGCTTTGCAAAAATGGCAACGCGCTCCGGATCGGACAGCGCATAGAGGATCGCCTCGGGCTTGATGTCTTCCAGGGCTGGGTGAAAGAGCGGTCTCATGAATTTTATATAGCGTCCCTTGACATCGAGATCAACAGTTCCGAATTTCTGAACTATGGAACAAGGCCGCCACTCCGGCGGCTGTCCAGATCTGAAGGAACGAGAAATGGCTAAGCTTACAGGAAAAGTCGCTGTCGTAACCGGGGCCTCCAAGGGTATCGGTGCTGCGATTGCCAAGGCGCTCGCGGCGGAAGGCGCGCAAGTGGTGGTCAACTACGCATCGAGCAAGGCGGGAGCCGACGCCGTGGTTGCGTCAATCAGCGCGGCCGGGGGCAAAGCCATCGCGGTGCAGGGCGACGTTTCCAAAGCCGCTGAGGCGCAGGGATTGGTCGATGCGGCGGTCAAGGAATTCGGCAAGCTCGACGTGCTGGTCAACAATTCCGGGGTCTATGAATTCGCCTCGATTGAGGAGGTGACCGAGGAGCAATATCGCCGCATCTTCGACGTGAATGTTCTCGGCGTTCTCCTGACCACGCAGGCAGCGGTCAAGCATCTCGGCGAGGGCGGCAGCATCATCAACATCTCCTCGGTGGTCACCAGCCTGGCGCTGCCAGCCACTGCCGTCTACACCGGCACGAAGGGAGCGGTCGAGGGCATCAACAGCGTGCTTGCCAAGGAACTCGGCCCGCGCAAGATCCGCGTCAACGCCATCCTGCCAGGGATGGTCGAAACCGAGGGCGCGCACTCGGCCGGCGTCATCGGCTCGGATTTCGAAGAGACCATGGTCGCCCAGACACCGCTCGGCCGCATCGGCCAGCCGGACGATATCGCCGGTGTCGCCGTCTTCCTCGCTTCCGATGATGCCCGCTGGCTGACCGGCGAACGATTGGCGGCCAGCGGCGGTTTCCGCTAAAGCGCGATGATCACCGAATCCTGTTCTCATGAAAGAGTGAGAACATCATGTCGTCGGAAAAGCGCTTCGCAGTTTTACTGGAATTGCTCCAGGGCGGAGACCTGAACCCCGCAAATGCAAACGGCGACGTCCACCTCTTCGATAATGTCGAGGGGTAATCGATGAACAGCATCCTGGCACGCATGATCGGATAGCCGGCGTTGCCGGCTCTTCAGCCGGGACATCCTCCGCTGTCCCGGTTTGAACATTGCGGATGGGCGCCATGTCTCCGCTGCCTCAACTCGCCTGAACTTCGGAACGGCGCTACCCGCCCCTTTACGACGCCTTATGCCTTTCGCAAGTCTCAGATCGCGGTCTGCATGAGATATGGAGATTTTTCGACGGGAACCCGCGCGACGATCTTCATCACCAGAGTGGGAGCGACGTCAGGAACAGAGCTCACTCGTCCGTCTTTGTAGAGCACCCGCATGACGCAGGTCTCGCTATCATATTCAAGTTCGGCGATCGTCTTTGAGTGGACCAGAAATTGCATCTTCAGCTGCCTCCTGCACTGCAGCATGACCAAATGAAAACGACCGACCGCGGCCCATCCTAAAGGGACAATTCTTGATCGGCACAAAAACTCTTTGCCACTTCGGCGGCCGGCGCTGTCCGAAACGCGATCCAGAAGACAACGCGTCCCACCAGATCGCCCCGGCGAAGTGGTGAAGATATCTTACAAAATCCGCCATCGAAATCGCGTGAAATCAGCGTGACACACGCCCCGCGACTATATGTGACACGGGACTACCAGAATAAGATGTGCGTAGCGCCTGCCGCAACGAAGACACCCGGACCATGAACCGAGCGAACTTCCCGATGCTGGTCATGGCGGGGGCTCGATCGTCGGCACCTTTGCCGGCGGCCTCTTGCTTGGCATAGTGCCGAACGCCTTCCTCCTGCCGGCCCTGGCCGCAATCCTGCTGACCTTAGCGGTAAAGGTTTGGCGACACAGCTAACTCAATGACAAGCGCGAAAATGATGACTCTTTTCAGCTCATTCGAACGTCCTTGTAGCGACTGCCTTTGCGCGGTTTGGATCGAATGAGGAAAACAACATGGATTTGGATGGAAAACGAATAATTGTCGTCGGTGGTAGCCGCGGTTTGGGCCTCGGAATGGCCGAGGCGTTTGTAGCGCGCGCAGCTAAAGTGACCGTCGTGGCGCGCGACGCGACGACTTTGCGGGCGCTCAGAGAGCAACTGGCCGTCACGACCGTGGCTGCTGACGCGACCAGTGCCGACGCCGCAACGAGGATCATGTCGGAGACACGACCTGATGTCGTCATCATGAACGCCGGCGCGGAACCGCCCATGGAACGGATCGACCGTGTTGGCTGGGAGGCGTTCACGACCAACTGGAACGTCGATGTGAAGACCGCCCTGCATTGGGTACAGGCCGCTCTGACCTTGCCGATGGCGCCGGGCGGGCTGGTCGTTCTCGTTTCCAGCGGAGCCGCGGTGCAGGGCTCGCCGCTATCCGGAGGCTATGCAGGAGCAAAACGGGCGCAGTGGTTCATCGCAAAATATGCCGAGGGCTTGTCGACCCAGCTCGGCCTCGGCCTGCGTTTCCGGGTCATTGTTCCCCGGCAGATGTTCGCAGGAACCGGCGTGGGCAACGCCGGAATCTCCGCCTATGCTGCGGCGGCGGGCCGGACATTCGCCGAACAGGCCGCCACCTGGCCGGACATGACACCGCGCGGCTTTGGCGATACGGTAGCCGAACTGATCGGCAAGACGGCGCTGGAAGAGGCCATGATCTACGCCGTGCGTGGAGATACAGGCGTGACGGTCATCAATGATGGATGAAGCTGCCCTCGAAGCAGAAGCGAAGAACGCACTCTACGCGGCGCTGGCCAAGGAGGCGGATGCAGTTCGCCCGGAACTGCATCGCTATGCCGCCCGATTGGTCGGCTCGGTGATCGACGGCGAGGACGTGATACAGGACGCGTTGGTCAGTGCGTTCGCGATGGTCGGCTCGATCTCGTCCGGCACGCCGCTGCGACCCTGGCTGTTTCGCATTGTTCACAATCGCGCCATCGATGCGCTGCGCCAGCGAAGTACCCGCCGGTCGGAGCCGCTGGAGACGGCCTTTGATCTGGCTGATGTCAGTGCTGTTGATCCGGAGGATGCACTGATAAGGCAGGACACGGTGCGCATCGCCTTGGCTCACTATGCCAAATTGCCGGTGCCGCAGCGTAGCGCGGTGATCCTCAAGGATGTGCTGGGAGAGCCGATCGCCGACATCGCCGCGCTATTGGGCCTGAGTATCGATGCTGTCAAAGCCCATCTCTCACGTGGTCGGGCAGGATTGCGATCCATCTCCGCGAGAGAGTCCGAAGTTCCGCAGCCCCCAAGTGCCGAGGTTCTGAATTTCGCAGCGCTCTTCAACGCGAGGGATTGGACGGCCCTGCGCAGCCTGCTTGCCGAGGATGTTCAGCTTCGTCAGGCACGACGGCCGCAGGTCTCCGGTGCGGCCAACGTTGGCCGGTTCTTTTCCTATTATGCGGACTATCCGCGGGTTTGGATCGAACCGGCTTCTCTGGAGGGCAGGGAAATATTGCTGGTCTCGGCTGCGCCGTCCGCTGCTCCTGCATATTTCATGCTGCTTGAATGGAGGGATCAAAAGATAACACTGATCCGCGACCACCGATATGCGACCTACGTCATGGAGGACGCGGCTGTGACGCGGGCCGCATCGCAACGCGGCTATTAGGCCTGGCGCTCTCACCGCTTGTGTCGGCGCATAGATCGTCGTGTCAAAGCAATGCGATGGCCGCTTTCGGTCCGAGGCAACAACGGCCTCTATGACCGTCAAAAGGGCGCATGCCTGCTGCGGCAATGGCTTGGCCTGACCGGAACCGTGGGTATCGCCTTCAGTCCCGAAAATTGCGCCACGCTTCAACGGCGAGCGTCCAGGCATGCGCGCCCGCAATCATCAATAGGGCGAGATGCACGCCCGTCGCGGACCGTAATAGGGCTGGAACGTGTTGTCGTAAGCCCTGTAGGACCGGTAGCGCGCATAACACCAGCGCGTATGTCCGTTGCCGCCACTATAGACCTGGCGGTAATCGCGCGGCGCGTAGTAGCGCGGGCGGTAAGGCGCGTAGTAGCGCGGACGGTAAATGGTCGACCCGTAGTAGCGCGGCGGACCGTAATAGGGCGATCCGTAGTAGCCCCGGTCGTAGTAGCCCCCACCGTAGTAGCTGGGGCCATAATACCTGGGCTGCGCCAGCATTCCGCCGATGATTGCGCCGGTCGCGAGCCCGCCGAGTGCCCAGGCCCAATCGTCGCCACCATGGCGGTATCCACGCCCGCGATAGCCTCGATAACCGCCTCGGTACCCACCGCGATAATTTCTGTACTGGACCGGCTGCGCCTTCGAGGCTTCGATCTTCGGCACGGCAATGGTGGGAAACGCCATGGCCTGCGGGACGCTCGTCAGCGCCGTCACCAGCGACAGGATAACGATTGCTAACCTTTTCATTGGCTCATCTTTCCTTCGTAAGCGCTACGCGACGCATGCGGCGCGCAAGGACGTTTCGGCCCTCTCGATGCACTGGTTAATTTTACCCTAAAATCGACTTTGATTCGAGGAGTTTCGCAGGAAGGCTTTTCTTCGACGGCGGGGTCGCGGCGAAAGCACGCGCCAATCTCGGTGCGCGCTCCATGCTCTCGGCCCCGCTGCGGAAATCATTTCGGCATTGCGCCGCCTTTTCGGTCATAGAGGACGTAAGTATCCTGCCTGGAAGCCGACATCGCCCCGGCGGCGGCAAGTCGCCTATGCGCCGGATGGGCGACATCGTTTAAGCGTTCTTGAATGGGATGACGTCCGTCATTCAACAATTTTCAATTACGCTGGCGCTTAGCAAGCAAGAGCCTTGCTGCTCTGACGTATGAACCGGACTGGCAACGCTCCCGCCTGCGTTTACATCTCGTTGCGCAAGGCACGATCCACAAAGTCATCTGGATTGAGGGTGAAGTCTCTGTAGAGCTTGAAATGTCGCGTATCGCGCAGTTCAATTTCCGCAAGCCCCCCGCGGGTGATCTCCAGCAGCCGAGCACCAGGGACAGCCATAAGGATGGGCGAATGCGTGGCCATGATGATCTGAGCATTTGCCGATCCCTGAATGGCATGAAGGAGGCGGAGTAGTTCCAGTTGGCGCTTCGGGGAAAGCGCGCTCTCCGGTTCGTCCAGTAGGTATATTCCCTGTTTGGACATGCGTTCCTCGAAAAAACGCACAAAGCCTTCACCGTGGCTCCATGACAAAAAGTCCGGCGGTGCAGCATTGGCGTCTCGAGCTGCTTCATCGAGAAAGCGTGCGACAGAGAAGAAGGATTCGGCGCGAAAGAACCAGCCTGCGGTCACCTTGGGCAACCAGGCTGCTCGCAACGCGCTGGCGAGAAGGGCGCCGCTGCGGTCCACCGCATGGGAATGATCGACTGGCATGTAGCCCTTGCCGCCCCCGCCCTCGTCAAACCCGCACAAGGCTGCCACAGCCTCGATCAACGTGGATTTCCCGGTGCCGTTCTCACCCACTATAATCGTCACCGGCGTGGCGAAATCGAGGGTGAAATTCTTATCCAGCCAAGGCAGATTGAACGGATACTGCTCACTCAGGGCCGCATCCTCCCGCACCCAAAGGCGCTTCAGATATGGGGCTGGCAGGCTTGTCAATCTGGTCTTTCGCATCGCAGACATTGGCACCGGGCAATCTGTTTACAGTTCATGACACGAGCGGGCGCGGCTGGGCCAAAAAGGCGCCCGGCTAGATTAGGTTGAAGCAGCCGGAAGCGTCACCTGAATAGATCTCTTCGTCACCTCAAGCCTCACCTCCGGATATTTGAGGGTAAAGCCCGCGCCCACCCTCCGTCATCTCATATGAGCCGCGAATTGGGCGTGACGCGCAATGCCATGATCAGGTCTATCGTTCGAGAGTGGGTGGAGAAAAACACGTATCTTTCGGTGCACAAACCGGATGAATAGTGGCGACTGCAGATTGCTATTGAGAAATCGACGCATTGCGGTCGGCTTCAGGCAAACTCCACTGCGGGCTGCTTTTCAAAAGCATCCGGAACAGCGCGTCCCTAATTTCAACATAGATCGAATCATCTTTGCTCAATGAGCTAGGTGAGAAGGCTTGACAGATCGCTAGTACCGCGTGTTTACGATGCTTGCCACCCGAGTTGTCTGTCCTACAGTCGTCGTACGCATGTAAAGCCTGCAGAGTTGGCTCACTTGACGCCCGGATAGATCTGATATCGCGAGCTTTAGCGCCGAATACATCCCAAAGGGCGTTTCCTTCAGGTGGACACAGTTGGTCCCTGATGTCGTCCATTTCCTGTGGAGTTCCGTCGAATCTACGCCAAACGGAAAGAGTCCCAGCTAGCAAATCTTTATTATTGATGAATCCGGCCTTCGGACCGGAGTTATTATAGTGAGCCTTCTTCCCAAAGGCGCTGCGGCACAGCACTTCTTCGTCTCCAACAGGCCCAGGAGACACTTCATCAAGTTGCTCTGCTTCATCGAAGCATCCGTAGCTGCAAGCCATGTAGCGTCACTGAGTGAGCAGAGATTGAACGTTATCAGGGCTGAATTTTATGGCCAGCCTGATACTGTCGGATGCCTTTAGCCTCCACGCCGGTGCCGAAGAGTCATCGGCCGAATAAAAGCCTGTGACCCAGCCCTCCCCAACAAATGTTAGTGAAAAGGATCGTAATGCGGCTTGCTGCATCCACCGCAGAACGACGCTTCCATCATCGGGATCAACCTCCACGTCAGGCGAACGGGTCGAACTAGGCAAACTGCTTGCAACAAGCTGAATATCTCTCAGTATATTGCCCGACGGGGCAACGGAATCCAAACCCGCCCAGCCGTTCTTGAGGCGACCGAGTTCACGAACGACCTTCTGGGCAACGTTGGGATCGCGGCCGGAATGCCATTGGGCAATTCTCGCATAAGCCTCTTCCCTAATTGCGCGAAAGCTATTTGCTTTCGTCCACGTGGTGGAAAGACTGTCGACCTCATGGGGAGTGATATAGGTTATGTGAGTTAAGGTGTTGCGGCCAGCCGCATCAACAGACCAGTGCCGGATCATCGGCTCCCATTGGGTGTCTTCTCCCGCGATTGCATCCTCGAACTCAATACCATCGAGGGCATCTCTAGCGAGGAGAGCATCTACGCCCGCTCGGTTGATTTTCAATGTGCTATCAAATGTCGACATTGTTTGCCGCCCCCAGGCCAATCCGGTTGGCCATATCATCTTTCAGAATATCTACCATTAGTTGTTTATTCGCCTTGTGCAAAGTGCTCATCCTTTGCTCTAAGGTCTCGGGAAGTTGCGCGCGGTTGGCGGAAATATTGACTGGCGATGTCATGCCACCCTGCTGATAGTGCGATATGTTAATAACCGTCAGCTCGTCGTCAGGAGTAGCGTCACAATTGAGGTTGTGCAGCGTACGCTGCATGCCATTTGCTTCGACTTCGAACCAGCCGGAATTCGCATGCCAGGCCTGCCCGGCTTCGAAAATGAACTTTGGAAGGCGAACAGATGGTTTCAGGAGCTGGTTAAGAGGATAATCTCTCTCCGTTGCCAGGAAAACATCCTTCACTGTCAATTCAACTGCGCCGATTTCCAGACCAGGCTGGGATTTCGATAGTATCTCAATTACCTTAACGAAGTAGCCTCTGGCTTCCGCCCAGACACGTTCCCATCGAGAATAGAGGGAACATTCGATATCGATCCTATTAACCGCCACCGCCATAGACCAGCTTGGTAAGCCATCAGGACGTAAGAATGAAAATAAAACGCCAGGTGCGCTGCCGCTGCGCCCATTGCTCTCAACGCTCACATCAGCAATAGAGCGAGCGGGAAGACTATCCCGCCATAGGCTATGGCCCTGCTCAACAGCCATAATTGATGGGCCGAGAATTCCCGCAGAAAACGCGACAGAAAACTTCACGCTTTCGATAGCATGGTCCTCGTTGAGAGGTCGAAACCTCATTTGCCCTTCCACGAAACCTCCACAAGGCGATATACCGCCTGAAATGTCGTTGAACCGTGCCTCGATTCTGAGCTAACTCCAACAACAATTAGACGCGCAATTCAACTGCATATTGAATATAGGGTTCATTTGCTCGAATTGCAGCATCGGATGACCCCCACCTTCTCGCGATCTAACCATGTGGCTGTACTATTCCACCTCATAAACCGCCGCCTCATCAGCCGCATCGCGCAGCCCCTTATAGGAAGCATGCCGCAGCTTTCCGTCATGCGTCCACGCCCGATACTCGATTTCGGCAACAAGCTTCGGATCAATGAAAACCGCATTCCGCTGGGAGCACTTCCCCGAGCACTTCAAGGGCGGCTGGGCCGTCAATTTGTGCCATGCTCTTTTTGTAGCCTACTGCGTGGCCGACTGCTTCTTGATGCAGGCGACGATCGCGGCCCCCGACGTCGTCGAGCCCCGCGCATTAAGCAGATGCGGCTTGTCGGAAATCCCGTCGTCGATGGCAATCTGCTTCTTGGCTGCCGCGAACGCCTCGACGAATTGTTGCGCCTGGTCTCCGGTAAGCTTTGTCTCCGAAGCCGCAAGATTGTCGCCGACCGCGCCCGTCTCACCTTCGGCGGTAAATAGCAATTTGCCGTCGAAGGCGAACTTGACGGTCGGCTTAAAGCCTTGGAGCCGTTCATCGAAAACGAAGCCGGGAATCGCCCGAACTTTCAGCCCAGCCTCGGCGCTATTGCATGTCACGATCACGCCGGAGCGAAGCGAACTGGTGAAACTTACAGCCACACTGTCTCCGCCGGAAAAAGGATCATCCTCTTTCTCAACGGACCACGATCGAAAATCAGCATGGGCAGGAATGGCGGAGACACCGCACAGCAGGCAGGCAAGAAACAAGAATCGAGACATGATCACCCCTCAATGAGGGCTGGATTGTGATTGCTTCTCTACCGAAATCAACTCCTAGTTTTGCTAAAACCGGTGAAGAAAATACCTCCCAGCTCTCTATCGAACTGGAGCTCAACGCGGCCGCCGCAGCATCGGGACGAGCGTCGGCGACGAACCGACCTGGATCGCGCCGAGCGGTTCGAAGCCGTAGCGTCGGTAGAACGGAATGTTGCGCGGGTTGGAGGATTCCAAATAGGCTGGTGCGTGGTCGTGATCGCACCGTGCGAGTGCGTATACCATCAAGGCGTCGCCGTGACCTTCGCCTTGATGAGCCGGGTCGACGCCGATCAGGGGCAGGTACCAATGCGGTTCGGTCGGGTGGTACGTGGCCATCTGCTCGAATATGGCCGTGGTTTCGGGAGCAAGAGCGCTCGCAGCCGTGCTCTCGAGCACCGCACCAAGTTCTTCCTCGTCGGAATGCACTCCGGGCGGTAGCCACAGCGCCGTCCCGGCGTAGCCGTCGGTGCAAAAGGCGCTTCCGTTAGAAAATGCGCTGCTCCCGAACGCCCGGATCATTCGCGGCATCGCCGCAAGGTACTGGTGTGCATGCGGCCAGGTCCATCGCGCCATAGGATCCGCTGCAAACGCCAGCATGACCGTTTCGATCGCCAGATCTTCCTCGGCCGCGGCCATGACTCTCACTGTTGGCGATTTCATTCTGCCCTCCTGACGTAGGTGGTCCGACGCAGCGACCGCGCCCGTTCTCAGCTAACCCATCTTAACCGCTATGACGTGGGAGCGAAACCGACTGCTACTGGCTCAGTGGCTCCCGTTTGAACCTATTCACCGAGCCGCTATCCATGCCGCTAACAGTTTCTGTTATCGCGACCTACTGCTCGGCATCATGCGCGGCTTTCAATGCGTCGCATCCCCCAAGCTCTTTCGTCGTGGCCGACGCCCACTCCTGCACCTGCGGTTCGGAGATCGTCAGTCCGGCTTCTCCATTCTGAGCGAGAAGCTTCAGGCTCGCTCCCTCCATCTTGGCAATCGCCGCCTCGAGATCGGAATAGATCTCGGTTCCAGGACCACAGCCTTGTTTCTCGACATATTGTAAAAATCGCGGGCGCATCGGCTTCGGCTCCGCCCCGCAATATCTCTCCGCAAGCACATGCATGATCAGCGCGTACTCGATTCCCATGAAACGCGACTCGATCGATTCGTTAGGCTTGACACTGGTTCTGCAATAATTTGGCTGTTCTGCATGGGCGGTGGCGAGCGGCACGGACCCTAATATTGCGCCAAGTAGATAACGAAACACACCGCTCTCCTTCGGATGTCGATCTCGTCGATTATGGACCAGACTCTCTACGCCTCAAAGCGGGTTCGGTGATCACCGGCCGATATAGGCGGCCAGCTCGTCAGCTGTGCCATTGGGGAAGGCCTGCTTCAGAAAGTCCAGGAACGCCGAGACGCGCGCGCTGAGCAGCCGCCGCGATGGGTAGAGCGTCCAGAGAGCGATTTCGGGGCCGTCGATGTCCCCCCAATTGACCAAGATGCCGTCGGCCAGGTCGTGGCTCACCAGCGAAATGGGAAGACGGCCTGCGCCGACGCCGGCGCGCACCGCATCGCGGATCGTGATGAGCGTTGACAAGGTGAGGACCGGCTCGATCCTGATCGTCGACCGGCCGCCTGGTGTCTTCACCTGCCATGTTTGCGCTTCGCCTGCGCCACGCGCAACGCCGGGCGCGGCGCGTCCGCCGGTCGGGCGGGGAAGATCGGGGCTTGCCACCACCACCAGGCGGTCGCGCAGAAACGCCCGTCCGACCAGGCTTTCGTCGGGATCTGGATTGACCCGGATGACCAGATCATAGCCTTCCTCGATCATATCGACGGCCCGGTCCTCACTCGTCACCTCAAGCCTCACCTCCGGATATTGGAGAGCAAAACCGGCGGCGATCCTGCCCATGGCGGTCTGGGAAAAATGTAAAGGGGCGCTGATCCGCAATCTTCCCTTGGGTTTTTGACCGCCGGAGGCAATCGCCGCAGCCGTCTCGTCCAGTTCGGCAAGCAGCGCCCCGGTTCGCTCGAACAGCGCCCGTCCTTCTTCGGTCAGCTTCAGGTTACGCGCACCCCGTTCAAACAGCCGCAGAGCGAGATCGCTTTCCAATTCGGCGACACGGCGCGACAATGTCGCCTTCGGCCGGCCGGTCGCCCGTGCCGCTTTGCCGAAGCCACCGTGGCGGGCGACGAGATTGAAATCGGCAAGCGCAAGAAGATCCATGTCCGTTCCATCAGCGAGACGGTCTGTCTAAAATCGCCGTCTATCGGACTGCCAGTGAACCACACATATTCGAGGTGTCAAGCAACCCAACGCGGAGAAAGACCATGACCATTCTCGTTACCGGCGCCACAGGCAATGTTGGCCGCCAAATCGTCGAACACCTCGTCAAGCGCGGCGCCGATGTCCGCGCTCTTGTCCGCGACCCGTCGAAAGCGGATTTCCCGGCTGGTGTCAGCGTCGTGCAGGGCGACTTCCTCGACGTCGACTCGCTGCGCAACGCCATGTCAGGCGTGTCGACGCTGTTTCTGCTCAGCGCCGTGGTCCCGGACGAATTCACCCAGGCTTTGATTGCGCTGAATGTCGCCCGATCGGTCGGCATCGAGCGGATCGTCTATCTCTCGGTGATCCACGCCGACGTCTATGTGAACGTGCCGCATTTCGCCGGTAAGTTCGGCGTCGAGCGGATGATCGAGCAGATGGGTTTCAAGGCGACGATCCTGCGCCCGGCCTACTTCATCCAGAATGATCTGATGGTCAAAGACGTCATCACCGGCTACGGCGCCTATCCGATGCCGGTCGGCGCCAAGGGTCTCGGCATGATCGACGTGCGTGATATCGCCGAGATCGCCGCCCTTGAGCTGCTGCGACGCGAACAGGCGGCAGAGCCGCTGCCGCTCGACCGCATCAACCTCGTCGGTCCGGAGACGCTGACGGGGGCTGGTGTCGCCGCCATCTGGTCGGACGTGCTCGCCCGCCCGATCGCCTATGGCGGCGACAATACGGAGGGCTTCGAGCAGAACCTCAGGCAGTTCATGCCCGCCTGGATGGCCTACGACATGCGGCTGATGGGCGAACGTTTCCTGACCGACGGAATGCTGCCCGAGACCGGCGACGTCGAGCGTCTGACAAAGCTGCTCGGCCGCCCGCTGCGCTCCTATCGCGCCTTCGCCTCGGAAACCGTTGCCTCCGCCTGAGGCAGCAACAGCGATCTCGAAAGGACGATCACCATGATCTATTCGACCGCCACGGTTCCGGTGAACCCGGAAGGCGAAACCCCGTTGACGCGCGCTGAGGCCTGGCAAGGTCTCGAACGCAAGGCACGCGACGCCCGGCTCTTTCTTCCCGCCGGTCTCTGCACCCGCTGCGATGTCGTCGAGGAAAGCCAGACCCACTTCGTGCGCGAGGCGACGATTGCCGGGCATGATCTGCGCGAGATCATCACCCTGGAGCCGCAAAGCAAGGTCACCTTCTTTCAGGCGACGGGGCCACGCGAGGGAGCGATCGTCAACGAGCTTTTCGAAGATGAAGATGGCCGGTTGCAACTGCGCTTCTACTGCTATCTCGGCCTGCGCGGCAAACAGCCGGATGGCCCGGAAGAGCAGGCCGAGCAGGCGCAATTCGATGGCGAAACCGGCTACAAGGCCGCCCTGCTGTCGACACTGAAGCGAACCCGCGAATTGCTGGCAGAGGGAAAGCTCTGATCATCAAAAGAAACACGAACAACAGGGCGACCTCTTAACGAGGCGCCCTGCCTCGCTGGGGCACAAGCGACAAGGTGTCGAATACCGGGCAGGGCCCGAGGCCGCCACTCGCGAAGGCGCCAAAACCAGTTCAGGCAAGACTATCGCGAGCTTTCCAGGCGGCCATCGGAGCGCAGAAGGTTCAGCCATGCCTGCGACACTTTCTCCCCGCCGGTGGCCCCGAAATGGCAATCGTCGTAGCGGTCGTCTCCATCGAGTAACGCGTCGGAATTGACACCCTCTCGGATACCGTGGCCGCTTTTTGACAGGGCCAGTTGCGCCCGCACGACCGCATTGTCCGGAATATGCTCCTTGAAACCACCGTTGCTCGGTTCGAGGCATTTCGATGCGGTCGAAATGTAAACGGGTGCTTCGACGCCGTGCTGACGCAACGTGTCGACCATCGACATAAAACGTTCCTGGTAGGCCTCCGCAGGGGTGCCGATAACGAGGTCCGCCTCTCCTTGCACCCAGAGGACGTTGGTTATCCGGTAACCGGAATCCTGAAGCTTTTTCACTGTATCGACCAGCACGGGATTGAAGTCACCACCTGCCGCCCATCGTGCGACCTCAGATCCGGAATAGGCGAGAGGTGCGAGGATGACGTTGTCATTTTGTCCCGATGCAATCAAATTGTTCGCAAGCAGCGTCCAAAACTCTCCCCTGGTATTGGTCGATCCAAGAAGTGGCGACGCCGCGATGAAGCAGCGTTTGTCAAAGGCGTTTACAACGCGAGCGCCATAATTCGACCTGTGCCGTTGTCCTCCGTAGTTGGCCGCGTTCGATTGGCCAAGAATGAGTAAGACAGCAGTTCGGTCGGTCTGAGCCGGGCAGGTCACAAGCGTTTTCGATTCATCCCCAATGAGCCGTTCCTTGTCGTCGAACGTGTAACGGCTTGGAGCCGCCACCTTCTCTCCGCCAACCATTTTCTTCAGCGCGGAAAGTTGTGGCCAAGGAAAGATCTCATGTCTCGCGCTCATGCCGCCGAGTAAGTAGATGGCGATCAAGGCGGCCAGGCCGACTGCCAGTGTTTTGCGCATGTCGTTACCTTTCAAACATCATCCGATGACATGAAGCCGATCGGAACGATCAAGGCTGTGCTCCAGCCAGGAAGGCTCCTTTAAACCAGCCACATCTGCTTTCTTCGGGCATGATCTTTGAAAGGACAGTTCGTCGCGAAGATCGAGCCCCCATCGACGACCATTTCGCGCGGAGTCGCCGGAAACCTGCTCTAAACTACAGATCGGACCGGTGATTACAATCATCCGGATGGGTTAGATCGTACCTGCTATGGGCGGGTCCAGATAAACAGCGAGCCGCCGATCGTACGCGCCGGGGCAGGTCTCCAGCAGACCCGCGAACTGCTGGCAGAGGGAAGGCTTCGCCGCAACAAAAATAACAGAGCAGCTGCCGCGGCCTGAACGGCAGGCTCAAGGGCCGGGACGATGGATGGTCCCGGCGAGCGTCATCAGGCATCCAAACGACGTCGGATATCGTCGGCCAACAGGGCTGCCTCCTCCTCGATTGCCAATATTGTGCCCGACCGTCGCGAGATCGCGAAAGGCAGGCCGGCAAAATAGACGCCAGGAACGCTCGCGAACCCGTTCTCGTGCAATGGCTGGCCTCGTGCATCGAGCACATCGGGAACACGCACCCACCCGAAATCCCCTCTGAACCCAGTGCACCAGATCACCGTTGTGATCCCCCGCGCGGCGAGATCAATTGATCGGATTGGTGGATTCGGCAGAAGCGCACCAATAACCTCCGCCGGGTCCGCCTCAGCCATCGGGGCATCGATCCCGTTGCGGGCGATGTACTCATCGATCAGGCTGCGAACCATAGCGGAGCCCTCGTCTGCGTGGCGAACATGCTCTCCTGCATCGTCGCTGAACGAGAGGCAGCCGCCGCCATCGACGCCCGTGAGCCGGCCCAGCAGGACAACGCCTTGCGCGCTGAGGGACTGCAGACTGATCGTATGGAGCGCTCCTTGGAGCGGTCTTCCAGGGATCGGCCCCTGTTCCAGAATTTCCCGGCGCGTTATATCCATCCGTCCGCTCAGAACCAGCCAGACACTGATGTGACGACCTCGGTACATTCGGGGCAGCCGGCCGACCCGGCCCGTTGCAAGAAACACGGTTCGCCCTGCCTGGATCAGGTCCTCGGCGATTTGGCCGCCAGATTGGGCGCTGCCGACCACCAACACGGCTCCACTGTCGAGAGCAGATGCGTTGCGGTACGCCGATGCATCGATCTGTTGGACTTCGGGCGGCAACAAGGCAGAGAAAGGCGGGCGCACCGGGCAATTCTGGTTGCTGCTCGCGATCACCACATTCCTCGCCCAAAGGGGGCCGCGCGGAAGGGCCACCCGATACAGGCCATCGCTCGCGACAAGATCGGTCACCGGCGTACCGGTTTCCACCGGGAGGCCATGCCGGCCGGCATAGTCCTCCAGCAGCGCGACAAACTCACCGCTTGTCATTGCACCGTCGGGATCGGGGCCGACATAGCTATCCCCGGGCATGATGGTTTGGCTGTTGGGTGTGTTTATCCGAAAGGAGTCCCAGCGCTGGGCCCGCCAAGTCTCGCCGATGCGACCTCGCTCCAACACTCTATGACGCAGGCCGCGTTGCGTCAGCGCATGACTGACGCCCAGCCCCGCCCAACCGGCGCCGACGACGACGGCATCAAGAATATCCGTTCCGTCCGTCATTGCGTTCCCCTCTGATTGTCACCCTATTGTACTTTGTGAAATCAGTAAATGGCCGCTTTCTAGTGCAGAGTTGCTTCCCGACATAACAAAATCGAGGATGACAGTACTTGGCGAGGGGTTGACCGAGATGTCGCCTCTCGTGCTTGCTCCCTGTGGCCGCGCCTCCGTCCCCTCCCGGACGGCACCGCGCGGCCAAGGCTCAGCGGTCCAGCCAGGCGGCGAGGCCATCCAGCGTCTGCAGCCCGTATTCCACCGCGCCGAAGCCGATGACCACCTGACGGCGCTTGGCGCTGGGGTGGAGTTGGCGCATGGTCAGCACCGTCTTGCCGTCGGCCTGCTCGTCGAAGGTCACCGTGGCGCGGAAACGGTCGGGATCGTCAGGATCGGGTGTGCCATAGTCCATTACGATCCGCTCGTTCGGCACGATCTCCAGAAAGCGCATGAGGTTCGGGAAGCGCTGCTCCCGGCCCTCGAACACGCCCACCATGTCGAACCGCCAGAGCCCGCCCTCGCGGATATCGGCTTCGTGGGTCTCGATGCTGAGGCCGGCCGGGCCGTACCATTCGCCAAGCGCCTCGGGATCCATCCAGGCGGCAAAGACCTTGTCGCGGGGATGGTTGAGCAGCTTCACCAGCACGATTTCGCGGTCGAGCGACCATGTCTCAAACAGGCTTGCCATGTCCTTCATCATCCTCTTCGGTTTTGTCCAGGTAGACTTCCAGGCGATCCAACCGCTCGGTCCAGCGCCGGCGCTCCGCTACCATCCAGTCCGCCGCCTCGTCGAAGCGCGCCCGCTCCAGGCGGCACCAGCGGCTGCGCCCGCGCTTCTCACTGGCGATCAGCCCGCAATCCTCAAGCACCTTGAGATGCTGGGCGAAGGAGGGCAGCGCCATGTCGAAAGGCTCGGCAAGCGCGCTGACCGGCAACTCGCCCTCGACCAGACGCGACACCACGGCACGGCGGGTCGGGTCACTGAGAGCGTGAAAGGCGAGGTCGAGGGGGGTCGAGTGGTAAGGCATATTAATCCGTAAAATGGTCGGTGGCGGCGGTCAAGGATAAAAAGGTACTTGCCTTAGTGTCCGGCTCCAAATATGAAGGCAGTTGCCTTAGTATTCAGCCCTGAATGGTAGGGCGGCTGTGGTGCAAATAACCCGCAAGGAGGATTCCCAGTGGTAGTTCGTGTCGATCTCATGATCTCGCTCGATGGTTTCGCGACAACGACGGACCAGACGCCCGAAAGCCCGTTCGGCGAGGACTGGCCGCGTCTCGTCGGCGCGTATGCGGCAACGCGAACGTTCCGTGAGCGCGTGCTCAAGGATACGACGGGAGCAGGGACCACAGGTCTCGACGACGACTATGCGAAGGAATATTTCGAGAATGTGGGCGCCGAGATCATGGGCGCCGGCATGTTCGGTCTCCACAACTTTCCCGACGATCCGAACTGGCGTGGCTGGTGGGGCGAGGAGCCACCGTTCGGCTGTCCGGTCTTCGTCCTCACCCGCAAGTCGCGGCCCTCCCTGGAGATGGCCGGTGGCACCACTTTCCACTTTCTCAATACCAGCCCCGATGATGCGCTCCAGCAGGCCGTGAGGGCGGCAAACGGCAAGGATGTGAGAATAGGCGGAGGTCCTACCGTCGTTCGCGACTATCTCAAAGCTGGCCTTGTCGACCGCCTTCATGTTGCTATCACGCCGATTTTGCTCGGGCGCGGCATCCGCCTGTGGGACGACATGCGCGGCTTGGAAGCCGGCTGCACCGTCAAGGCGGAAACGTCACCGAGCGGCACCATCCACCTTACTTTCCAACGCTAGCCGCTAGCCGCTAGCCTCCGGCCGATCTCGGCCCCATTGCATGACGTTGACCCATATGCTAGATACTGAACTATATGGTTCAGTTTTCGACAACCCGCCTTGATGCCTCCTTTGCCGCGCTCTCGGACGCCACGCGACGCGGTGTTCTGGAGCAGCTCGGCAGTGCCGATGCTTCGATCACGCAGCTTGCAGAGACGTTCCACATGACCCTCACGGGCATGAAGAAGCACATCGGCGTCCTGGAGCAGGCGGGGCTGGTGACGACGGAGAAGGTCGGCCGTGTGCGGACCTGCAGGCTGGGCTCACGCGGGCTCGAGGAAGAGGTGAACTGGATCGAAGCGCGCCGCCAGATCTGGAGCGCACGCTTCGACGCGCTTGATGGCGTCATCGAGGCCCTGAAACGGAAGGAGAACGCCGATGGGAGACAGAGCGAGTAACGGCCGCACAGTGGTCGAACGGAGGTCGGAGCTTGAACTCGTGGTGACGCGCACCTTCAACGGCCCGGTTCGCCTCGTATTCGACGCGTGGACCAAGCCGGAATTGTTCAAGCTGTGGTGGGCGCCGAAGTCGATGGGCGTGCCCCTGCTTTCCTGCGAGATGGATGTTCGCACCGGCGGCAGCTATCGCATCACCTTCGGACACGACGCCTCGGAAGCCATGGCCTTCTTCGGCAAGTATCTCGACGTGTCGCCGCCATCGCGCCTCGTCTGGTCCAATGACGAAGGCGGGGAGGAGGGCGCCGTCACCACGGTGACCTTCGAGGAAGAGGACGGCAGGACGCTGCTGGTGCTGCGGGAACTCTATCCCTCGAAGGAAGCGCTCGACCAGTCTTTCGTCGGCATGGAAGACGCGTTGCCGGAGCAGTTCGAGCAGTTGGATGAACTTCTCATCACGCTCAGCGCGAGCGTGTGACAGCCCCTTTCAACTCAACTGCTCAGACCGGTCGAACCTCGGCAAGCCGCTTGACGGCGTATTCGTCCTGCCAGCAGACGGCGGCTTCCCATGCGGCTGAGGCCTGCGCGGCGATGTCATACGCGCCATCGTTGAGGCCGGCAGCGTTGTCTGGCAGCACCAGATCAAGGTCGGGGACGTCGACATGTGACTCATCCCAGTCGATCAACGCGACCCGATCTGCGGTGATGCGGACGTTGCCGGGGCTATTGGGATTGCCGTGGACGACGCATGTCTGACGCCCGGTGAGCCGCGCCCACGCTGCTCGACATCGAATAACAGCCTCAGGCGGCATCGCAGTAAGGTTGATCCTCGTTCCGGTCTCAGTATGCAGGAGGTTGCTCGACGATCGCCAGCCTGGGCGCTGCGGCCAGCCCTGTGTCAGCCGATGCAGATCGCGGAGCGTGTCGGCGACGCGGCGCCAGTCGGATCCCGTCTCGGGCGGTGCGCCCTCCATGTATTTCATCACCACCAGACCGTCCACGAAAAGCCGGCCGTCAGTCGTCGGGATCGGTACCGGGACGGTCATGCCTTCACGGTCGAGGTGTTGGAGCAGCTCGGCTTCCCATGCGAGATCAGCGTCGCTCCTGGAGCCGAGACGAGCGACCGCGAGTTGCCCGTGGACACGAACGCTCCACACGTCGTTGGCAACTCCACCCGTGAGCCGTTCGATGCGGACCGCGTCTTCACCCCATTGCCCGAGTGCTTCCCATCCCATTGACGATACCCTTGGAGGCCATGATGAAACGACGAAAGAAATAGAGAAAGTTTACGACGCCACAAAGGCCGCCGCGGCGCGAAGCTGCCGTTGGTAGCAACTGCTCGACAACCGTAACCTAACCTGAAGCTGCCGCCGACTTGCGCGAACCGGCAGGCGCCCACTTCTCCTCCCTCATTCCTGTGCTTGTCACAGGAATCTAGCCACGGCGCGTCCGCGCCGTGAATGACTCTACTGCAAAGAAGAAACTCCCGCGCCCAAGGACTTGGGCGCACTGGATTCCTGTGACAAGCACAGGAATGAGGGAGGTTGAGGCGTCGATTTCGCCGGCGGGTCGGAATTTCTGCTTCTGGGCGGGGTTGGAACGCTTCCACGACCGGGACGGAGACTTCCGCGAATACTAAGCGTCAGATTCTATCCGTTAGCCGCCGCTTTCCCCAACCAACTCCCATAAATCGACCTTCTCGGCGCGCCCCTTGACCTGCGCCAGGCCAAGCGGGCGAAGCTCGAAGCGGGTGCCGGCAGCATCGTGGATGGCGGCGCTGACCAGGATCGACGTATTGAATTCCTTGTTCAATCCTTCCAGCCGCGAGGCGACGTTGATCGTATCGCCCATGGCCGTATATTGCTGCCTGGAAATCGCCCCGAAGCTGCCGACCACCGCCGGGCCGGTGTGCAATCCAAATCGGGTGATGAGCGCGGGACGGCCATTCCGGCGGTTGGCTTCATTCAAGTCGTCGACCGCCGCTTTCATGGCAAGCGCGCATCGGCAACCGTTTTCGGCATGTCTGGCATCTGGAACAGGGGCGTTCCACATGACGAAAATGGAATCGCCGAGATATTGCACGACAGTGCCGCCATTGCGTTCGGCGATCGTGTTTAACAGTTCGAAATAGGCTGACAGCATATCGACCACGTCCTCGGGCGAATGCTGCTCGGATATGGTGGTGAAGTCTCTGATGTCGGTGAAGAGCACCGTCACATCCTGTCGCTGCGCCTTGGCGACCGCTCGCCCTTCGGGATTGACGATCCGCCTGACGACTTCACGCGGAACATAGAGGGCAAACTGGCTGATGGCATGGCGGCTTGCCGCCAGCGCGCCCGCCAGCGTGTTGATCTCCGATATCCAGGAATGGGAGACACCTTTCTCGCCGACGTCGAGATCGCCGATCCTGCGCGCCTCGTCGGCCAGCCGATAAAGGGAGCGGCTGACCATGCGCGAGAGCATCACCGAGGCGGCGACACCGGCGATCAGGAAGGCGGCCGCAATCAGGAGATTGTGCATCAGCAGCCGATCGGCCTCAGCCACCAGATCTTCCAGGGGCACGACGATTGCGGCGACGCTTCCCTCGAACAGACCGGACACGCCGACGGGGGCGATCTGCAGGATCTGGCGTTCGCCATCGAGATCGATCCGCACCACGCCGCCGCTTGCAAAGGCCGGATCCCGCCTGAGCCTCGCCACCGTTTCGAGGCTCGTGTCGTAACTGTCTTTCGTCGTATCGACGGCAACGGCGCCATCGGCATTTTTCGACCATGCGTCGAGAAGCCTGTTCATGATTGCCGGGTCGGAATGGGCGATCAGATCATCGGCGTCATCGATGATGTAGGCGCGCGCCCGCGGCGAAATCTTCTGCGCATCCAGCATCCGGCTGACAGTCATCAGGTGGATGTTGATGCCGACGACCACCTGATCGTCGTCTCGCATCGGTGCTGCGATCGTCAGCGTTGGAAGCTGCAGCGTTCCCGCAACATACGGTCCGACGGATACTTCCTCGCTGCGCTGGATGACGAATTGGTACCAGGGGCGTTGCCGCGGATCGAATGATGCATAATCGACGTCACGCTCGGCGATCGGGCTTGCCTGGCGGTCGAGGAAGCGAAACGTCGATATGACGTCCGGGCCCTGTCTGCGTGCTATCGTGCGGATCGCGAAAGCCGTGCCATCGGGTGCTGCGAGGATCCGGCGGACATCCTGCCTTTGCGTGTTGATGACCTGCAGATACGAGCCGTCAGGATAGCCGGTAGACGCTCGTCGCGTTGGGGACGTTTCTGAGAACCTCCAGAAAGAATTGCTGTTTTGCCGTGATATCCTGGGGCGGCGGGGAGGCGAGCTGCGGCAGGGTCGATGCCAGTGCCACCGCCTCCGTGCCGCCCTGCAGCGTATTGCGGTACCCCTCGATCAGCCGCAGGCTCATCTCGCGCATCTGCTGCACGCCCGCACTGACGGCAGCATCGCTTCCCTGCCTGAACGCCAGCCAGATGATCGGCGTCGACGTGCAAAGCAGCGATGCGACGACCAGGACGCCGAGATGCAGTCTGAGCGGTTTGGACCAGTGCACGAGATTTCCCCCGAAATGCGGACACGTCTCAGTACACGAGGCATAGCCAACGATGGCAGCTAACCGCCTTTTGGAAACTTACACAAGGCGGTGAGTGCGGTCACACCGCCGATGCGCGTTTCGGCAGAATAAGATCGCCGACCGGGCCGGTATGGAACTCGCTTTTGGAGACCGCATCTCGATCATCAGGGGGCATGGATCCAGGCTCAAGGCAACTGCTGTCCGGTTGGCGCCAATGGCTGCCCCTCACCCTAACCCTCTCCCCGTAAAAACGGGGCGAGGGGACGTGGCAAGCGCAACGTCGAGGTTGGGGGAAGCCGGTGCGGCATGTCCCTTCGCCCCGTTTACGGGGAGAAGGTGCCGGCAGGCGGATGAGGGGCTGGTTTCGGCGGCGCGCCTCACCCGCCATTCATGAAATGACAGGAAATAAGCGGCGGCGGGCGAGCCATTCCGACACCACCCGCCGCGGCCTCGAAGATCTCCCGCTCCGCTCGCCTCAGGCCCGCTTCCGCCGCATCTGCGTGACGCTTCGCCAGACGGCCGAGACCAGGAAATAGAAGGCGCCGAGGCCGGCATAGCCGGCGATGTTGGCGATGGACGGCGCTTCCGGCATTTGTGCCTGGGCGATGAAGAAGGCGCCGGCCACCGCTGATTGGCCGCCGCTGAGGATCATCGCCCACTGGCCGCCATCGGTCTTCCAACGCCGGACAGCGGTTCCAAGCTGTAGCAGGCCGGAAAAGATCGCCCACAGGCCAAAGACGCCGAGAACCCAGTTCATGCTCATCGTCAGGGCGACGATCACGGCAGCTGTAGTCACCGCGCTGACGGCGACGTTGATCGCCTGGCTGCGGTTGTTTGGCAGGCCGCCGTTCCGAGCTGCATCGATGAGGTTGGCGGCGGCATCCCAGGCCGGGTAGAGGATCAGCAAACCCGCCGCGACGGCAAGCGACTGGAGCCCGGCCGTCAAGGCGGCGGCGACCCAGATGGCGGAAAAGGCTGCGCGGGTGAAGTAATAGCGCGTCAGCCACTCTTCCCTGTCGCCAGACGCGATGGTGGTTTGATCGGTGGTCATCATGATCTCTTTCCTGTGTGTGATGGTGTTGGTCTGATAGGGGCGGCTCACCGTCATCAGCGGCGGCGTCCGTCATCGAGACTGGTTTTCAGCTCCGCCGGGCCGCTGGCGAGCCGATGTTCTCCGTCGTTCGGGTCCATCGGCTGCCGGTCAGGCGGCATTCCCTGGTAAATCGCCGGTCGAACCGGGGGCGGCCCGGCCGACCGGCGACGACGTGGTCACATGGGCGGGACCACGCCATTCTTTCCGACAAGGACCTGATGGGCGAGGGGACCCGAGGCAGCCTTTTCGGCGGGGATGAAGACGACGGCGCCGGGAACGAGATCGTCCTTGGTGGCCGGAGCGATGGTCACGACCGGCGTGCCGTCCGGAATGGCGATCTTCTTTTCCTTGCCGTGATAGGAGACGGTGACGGTGCGGCCGTCGACGCCCTTGACGGCGTCGGCCACGGTCGCATTGGTCATGCTGCTGTTGGGCTTGAGGTCCCAGCCGTAGCTGCCTTCACCGGCACCTTTCATCGCCGGCGGGAAGATCAGCACCTCAAGCGCGCCGTCGCCGCCGCCTTCACTCGGCAGGGATGCGATGCCGACGAAGTCGCCCGGCTTGATGTCGGTGACCGCAGCATTTGCAACGCTCGCCAGCTTCCAGCAGTCGGCAAGCGTGACATCGATGGTCTCTCCTTCGCGGGTCTTCACCTTGAGAGCGGAGCCGCTATAGGCGACGATGCTGCCCCTGACGTGGACCTGCTCGGCCTTCTGGTCTTCGGCATGGGCGGGCGCCGCTGGAAGGGCCGCCGACGCGATTGCGCTGAGCCCAAACGCGAGAGCGGGAAGAATGGTCTTGAACATGCTTGTCTTCCTACTAGTTGGTAGTTTTCTGGTCGTGGTTGTTGCTTCGGGCGTATATTCCGTCCGGAGCTCTATCGAGCAGCGGTTGGCGTGAGCCGCTGCAAGGTGGGAGCCAGAATGGTGGCGAAGACCTCCGGAGTCCCGTAGGCCCGGGCTGAGAGCATGGCGCCATGGACGGAGGCCATGAAGGCTTCAGCCTCGACGCGCGGTTCGCTCGACAGTTTCAAACTCCCGTCCTGAGCGCCTCGTTCCATCACCGAGGTCAGCCATGCCGAGGCAAAGCGGAAGAAAGCCTTGACCTCGGCTGCGACCTCCGGCGGCAGTGCCGGCAGTTCGCTCGCAAGCAGGGCGCAGACGCAAAACGGCCGGCTTGCATCCTCGATGCACTGGGCCCAGTGGCCTGCATAGGATTGGAGAAGCGCCAGGGGATCCTGCACCCGCTGCTCCAGGCCCGCGATACCCGTCTCGGCATCTTCGCGATATCGCACCACAAGCGTGCGCACCAGATCGGTCTTGCTGGGGAAATGGTGATGGATGCTGGCCTTGCGGATCCCGACGACGGCAGCAATGTCGGCATAGCTGAAGCCGTTATAGCCTCCGTTCATGATCAGGGTTCGGGCGGAGGCCAGGATCTCGTCGGACGTCGTCAAAAGATTGCTCATAAAGCCATCTACCTTCCAGTAGGAAGGCTGTCAAGCAAAATGCAATTTTCTGCTGTCGGCCCTCGTCGAGGCGGTTACCGTGATGGCGGCATCGGTTGTAGCGACCAGCCTTGACTCGCCTCGAACCACCAGAACATAATCAGAACACCTAATATGTGGGGATGGAGTTCTGGATGTGCGGCCGCGTCTATATCAAGACCTCGCTTGAGGAACTGGTGCGCAATTTCGCCTTCGCAGAGCGAGGCGCGATCGATGCGCTCGGAAACCGATTCCCACTCTACAACGGCGCGCCGACGCTGGATTATCCCATCATTATTCGCGATATGGTCCGCGAGCCTGACATCATGGGGCCGATCTTCGCCTCGGCGCGCTGGGGTCTGATGCCGGCATGGATGAAGCCGGGAGGGCGTCCGCCGCCGATCAATGCGCGCTGCGAGGGCATCGGTACCAACGGCCTGTTCCGCTCGGCCTACAGGTCGCGCCGTTGCCTGGTGCCGATCAACGGCTTCTTCGAGTGGAAGGATATCTTCGGCACGGGCAAGAACAAGCAGCCCTATGCGATCGCCATGGCCGACGGCTCGCCCTTTGCGCTCGCCGGCATCTGGGAGACGCGGCGCGACAATGACATAGAGATCCGGAGCTTCGCAATTATCACCTGCGAGCCGAATGAGATGATGGCGCAGATCCATGATCGGATGCCGGTCATCCTGCATCGTGAGGATTATGAACGCTGGCTATCGCCGGAACCCGATCCAAACGACCTGATGAAGCCGTTCCCGGCCGAGCTGATGACCATGTGGCCGATCGGCCGCAAAGTGGGTTCGCCCAAGAATGACACGGCTGACATTATCGATCCGATCGACCCCGATCCGGAGCCGACGCTGATCTGAATTCACCGGCTCGGGCGGGAGCCATCCACCAACCATGCGGTCAAAGAGAACCTCGCGAGAGGACAGGACGACGCATGCCAGAACAAATCACATGGAAATCGTGGGAACATGTCAGCGGCCGAGAAATCAAATACAAATGGCGGCACGCCTGGAAAGAAAAACCCGGCGACGATTACGTCGCTTTTGACGGCGATATCCAGATCGGAAGGATATTTCGGCCACAGGCAGGCGGAGGGATCGATAATCGATGGTTCTGGATCGTGGCGACGGACGGCAGCCCTCGACTGGATTGGCCGTCAGCCGGATACGAGGACAGTGCCTATGTTGCCTCGAGGCGGCTGGAAATGATCTACGAGAGCATCAGGAGCGGGAAACCAAGGACGGCGCACCCATGAGCAACGAAGGCCATTCGAGTGCGCCGGGCGCCAATCAGATCGTTGAACATTATTGCGAGCACCGGCATGCTGACGGCACACGCTGCAGGGAATGGGGAGGCTGGGGCCACAGCCCATCTCCGGCCGTGCCAACGCGCTGGTGGTGCTTTGAGCATTTCCCGCACAAGACATTTGAACAGGAACAGGCGCTCAGGCGGAAGCGGGAGGCGGCCGAGGGTGGGAAAGTCATCCAATGAGGGCTGGCTGATTGATGTCCGACGTCAGCCGTCGGTCGAGACGGTGACGGATGTCCACGCCTCGATCTCCTGCTGCAGGCGAACAATCCTCTCCGACACATGCCTGAGGGCGTCGCTGCCGAGCAGCAGCTGCGGCGGCGGATTATCGGATTCGATGAGCGCCAGAACCGCTGCTGCCAGTTTGGCGGGATCGCCGAGCTGCTTGCCGCTGACGGCCTGTCGCGCCTCGCGGATCGGATCGAACAGCCCATCATAATCGGCGATCGACCGCTCCGTGCGGACCATCGATCGCCCGGCCCAGTCCGTCCGGAAGGAGCCGGGGCAAAGGGTGGTCACATGCACACCGAACGGGGCCATTTCCGCCCGCATCACCTCCGATATGCCTTGAAGCGCAAACTTGCTGCCGCAGTAATAGGCGATACCGGGCATGGTGATCATGCCGCCCATCGACGTGACGTTGACGATGAACCCTTGGCGTCGCGCGCGAAACCGCGGCAGAAATGCCTTGGCGATGGCGACGGCGCCGAAGACATTCACTTCGAACTGCCGCCGCATCTCTTCGATCGGCGACTCCTCGAGTACGCCCTCATGGCCGTAGCCGGCATTGTTGATCAGCACGTCGACAGGTCCATGCTCCTCCTCCGCGTGGCCGACGACATCATCGATACGGTCGAACTCGGTGACGTCGCAGAGGACCGGCCGCAGGGCCGGCAGGGTTTCGGCGAGCGCTGTGCGCGAGGATTCTGAGCGCACGGTGCCGATCACCCTGTGGCCCGCCTGAAGGGCCGCAGACGCAATGGCCAGCCCGAAGCCGGAATTCGATCCTGTGATGAAGAAGGTCTTTTGTGACATGAGCGATAGTCCTTGATTGAGGATACGATTTGACAAATAGTATGGAGAAACCGGCGCATCGATTGCGGATTCTCTCAGAATGTTGCCAAATCCTATGAAGGGTGATCGCGGCCTATCCAGGCGAGGGGAGATGGTCGCCTTGGCCGCACGTCTCGCCCCCCGTCACGGGTATAATCCGACCGCGCTTGCTTCCGTCCGCATCTTGCGCACGGAAGCCGTGCTCCACGACATCCCGGTCCTCTATCAACCGGGCGTGGTTTTCGTTTTGCAGGGGAGCAAGCAGGGCATCCTTGAAGGCGAGGTCTTCCTCTATGACGAGGAGCACTATCTGGCGGTGTCGCTGCCAGTTCCATTCCGGATGACGTCGACGGCCAGTCCCGAGCGGCCCTTGCTTGCGGTCTATGTCGAGTTCGATATGCAGATGGCGGCCGAGATCGCATTGCAGGTGGAAAACCATGCCGAACTGCCAGGCGACGAGCCGAGAAGTCTAATCTCGAGCAGGATGTCCGGCGATATCGAGGATGTGCTGCTGCGCCTGCTGATGGCGCTTTGCAGCAGCGTTGAGACGGATGTGCTTGGCGCCGGCATTCTGCGCGAACTGCACTAGCGGGTCCTGGTCGGTCCGCAAGGCGGTGCGATGATCGCTGCTCTTCAGCAGAAAGGCAGATCCGGAAAGATCATTCAGAGCTTGGCCTGGCTGCGGGAAAACTATGGCCTGGAGATCGCGGTCACCGATCTGGCAAGGGAGGTGGGCATGAGCGTTCCCTCCTACCATGTCCATTTCAAGGGTCTGACCGGCAACAGTCCGATGCAATACGTCAAAGCGATGCGGCTTCACGAAGCAAGATTGATGATCGCCCGCCGGACGAGAACGATCGCCGAGGTGGCGGCTTCGGTCGGCTACGCAAGCCCGGCGCAGTTCAGCCGCGATTTCAAACGGCATTTCGGGCGCACGGCATCGCAAGAGATCAAGTGGGTCCAGCGCCACCTTGGCGAATCGGGTGACGATCACGGCTAAAGCATGTCTCACGCGCCCGACGGTGCAACGGCCCGCAACGCGGTCCTGACGATCGCATCGCCGAACTCCGGCGAGACCGGGCGATGGCCGACCAGCAGCCGGAAGAAGACCGGTCCGTAGATCATATCGAGCAGCGCCTCCATATCAAGCGGCG
The DNA here is from genome assembly GCF_032464805.1 of Rhizobium sp. 10PS4. Taxonomy (NCBI): domain Bacteria; kingdom Pseudomonadati; phylum Pseudomonadota; class Alphaproteobacteria; order Hyphomicrobiales; family Rhizobiaceae; genus Rhizobium; species Rhizobium sp. 10PS4. The sequence continues at coordinate 174,762 of NZ_JAWDIW010000013.1, forward strand.
GAACGATCTCTCCCCGAGCCAGAGCCTCCTCCAGGATGACACGACCCGCGTTGCGGCTCGACAGGATCACCTGATTGCGGAAGGCCTTGGTGAATTCGCTTTCCGGGTCGGCGGCCGCAAGCGCCATGGTGATCTGCCGCCCGCGCGTGCTCGCAAAGGCAGTCACCAGTCCGCTCATCTGCGCGCCGAGAGCCGCCTGCGCCGTGCCCCCTCCAACCTCCGCTTCCGGTAGCCGGTTGACCAGAAGAGCGGCCATCGCCAGTTCCTGCGCGTTGGCCCAGGAGCGATAGATTGTCGGCTTGCCGACACCGGACCGCGCCGCCACGGCTTCGATGGTCATGCGGCCAAAACCTTCGGCCATCAGGATTTCATGGGCGGCCTCCAAGGCACGCCTCTGCGCGGCAGCGCTTGGCGGCCGCCCTCGTTTCTTCGGTGTTGCGTTATTCTCTTGACTCATATCTTTACGATGCGTAACGTTAATATAAGACCCAGTCAAGGAGGATCTCCCATGCCGAGTTTTGCCCGAAAAGTGAGCGCCTACTTCATCGTCAAGGATGCGGCACGGGCTATCGACTTCTACAAGGAGGCTTTCGGCGCCACGGAAGTCTTCCGCATGACCGATCCTTCGGACGGGCGGATCGGCCATGCCGAGCTGCGTTTCGGAGAGACGCTGATGATGTTGGCAGACGAATATCCGGACTTCGGCGCCCTCTCTCCCGATACCATTGGAGGCTCGCCGGTGACCTTCCACATGGACACGGTGTCGACCGACGAAGCACTGGCGCAGGCGCTGTCGGCCGGGGCGACGATGCTGCGCCCGGCGACCGACCAGAGTTTTGGCGAGCGGGTGGCGCAGGTGCTTGATCCCTTCGGTCATCGCTGGATGTTGTCGCAAACCATCGAGCAGGTCACGCCTGAGGAGATGCAACGCCGCTGGAACGAGGACATGTCGGCGTGAGCGCCGCAGCCCTTGAAGCGCTCGAGGAGGCTGAGTGCGCCTTCAACGCGGCGATGGTTTCCAACGATCCCACCCAGATCGCCGCCTGCATCACCCAGGACTGGGTGCTGGTGACGCCTGAGCGCGGCCCGATCCCTGCACAGGCTATTCTTTCGGCGATCGGATCCGGTGTCCTGAGCCATGACACGATGACCAAGACGACGCATCACGTCCATCTGCTCGGCAATGTCGCCACGGTTACCGGTCGCGGACAGAACACCGGCATGTTCCGTGGCGAACCGATATCGGCCGACGAATGGATCACCGACGTCTATCACCGGCAGGGTGACAGGTGGCGGTGCGTGCTGACCCACCTCACCCCTGTCAGGAGCGGGGCCTGAAGCGCGTCGCGATCTTTCAGATTCGCTCGTCGCGCTTTAGGTCCTTGCCCCCAGCCCCTTGGAAATCCCTTCGATTCAAGACAAGATCATCCCGCTCTAGCTGGGAGACTCCGATGGAAAACCACGAGCCGTTTTTGCGCGAGGCGATTGCGCTTTCGAAATCCGCGATGGAACACGGCGACGAACCGTTTGGCTCGGTGCTGGTGAAGGACGGCGAAGTCATCCTGCGCGCCGAAAACAGCGTCTTCAGCGGCCACGATATGACCAACCACGCCGAGATGAACCTGGTTAAACTGGTGGCGCAGCACTACGACACTGCTTTTCTCGCCGACTGCACGCTCTATACCAGCACGGAGCCCTGCGCGATGTGCTCCGGGGCGATTTACTGGTCGGGCATCGGGCGCATGGTGTTTGCCTGCTCCGAAACACGGCTTGGCGAGATCGCCGGGATCGGGTTGAACGTGCCGAGCCGGGCGGTGTTGCAAACCGGCGCGCGCATCGTCACTGTGGTTGGCCCGACGAACCTCGAAGACGAAGCCGCCAAAGTCCATCAGGAATTCTGGCCGAAGCAGCTGGGCAAGGCTTAGAGGTTGCCGGCGATAATCCGAGGGCAGCTATCTCCCGCAACGCCCGCTATCAAGGGATCGCTGCGCGGATGTCTGGCGGCCGCGCACGCGTAGGACGCGGTCTGCGGTTCAGCGCCTGTATTCCGGCTCGCTGCGATCGAGCGCGCGCTTCACCGATTCCAGATGGAGCCGGGCCGATTCCGGGTCTCCTTCGCGCATTTGCCGGTACGCCGCTTCGGCGATCTCAGGCGCGACGGCAAGGACTTGGCGTCCGGTCGACAGCGCGAGCGTCTGCACTTCGCAGGCGCGCTCGAGGTAATAGAGGTCGTCCCAGGCTTCGGCGATATTGGGTGCGCAGACCATGACGCCGTGGTGCTTCATGAAGACGATGTCGGCATCGCCGATTGCAGCCGCGATCCGATCACCCTCGTGCGCGTCGAGCGCCAGGCCGTTATAGTTGCGGTCGACGGCCGTGCGTCCATAAAATTTCAAGGCGGTCTGCCCGGCAAAGATCAGGGGATCGCCCTCCGTCATCGAAAGGGCGGTGGCATAAGGCATATGGGTGTGGAATGCCGCCTTGGCGCGGGGAATGTTCTTGTGAATCCTGGCGTGGATGTAAAAGGCGGTGGCCTCAGGCTGTCCGCTGCCCGACACTACGTTGCCGTGAAAGTCGCAGATCAACAACATCGAGGCCGTCAGTTCGGCGAAAGCGTAGCCGTAAGGGTTCACGATGAACAGGTCGTCATAGCCTGGAACGACGGCCGAGAAGTGGTTGCAGATCCCTTCCTCCATGCCGAGCCTTGCCGCCATCCGGAAGCAGGCCGCAAGATCGACGCGGGCCTGCCAGATGTCGTCCGTGTCAAGTTTCGGCTGGTTGGGGCCGCCGGCGGGCGATGGAGCTGTATTGAGGGAGTGCGCCATGGGATCGTTTCAAATTGGTGCCGAAGGAGAAGGTGGATGCCTTCTGGATTACCCCCGGATCAGCCTCGCATCAAGCCGGCTGGAGACAAACATGGTTCGCTTCATTTGCATATTTTGGGTGAGTACGCTGGCAGATCGTCGATCATCCGGGCCGGGTAATCGCTGCTGTTTACTCCTATGCCCTCCGGCCGCGGTAGGTCGGCGGCGGAGGGAGCGCCTCGTGGGCTTGCGCCAGTGTCTCGAGCCAGGTCGCTAAACCGGTAGGGATCTCTTCGTTTCCGGCCTCCAGGGCTTCAATCCACGACAGCTCGCATTGCAGCGCCGAGGCAATGTTGATTGGCGTCCAGCGGCTATGCAGCGGGCACTCGGAGAAACGTTCTGAAGTCATGATGAACTCGCCAATTATCGTGGCCGCGAGTGTGCCACAGAAGAGGCTCGGAACCAAACCCTGACGGAGCGGTCAGAATGGAGTCTGGTGGCTTCTCCAATGGTTGGGAGAAACAGATCGTCGGCAAGCTGTCTCCCGCAACGATCCGGCGAGGTCGACAAGGTGCATAAACGGCAATTCGATCGCCAGTGAATTCGATCAGGAACTTGAGAGGCCCCATGAAGGTTTCTCCCGCTCGAAAGGAGCCCATCATGGCAAAACTGAAGATTCCGAAAAAGGTCGGCGCATACAAGATCCCGAAGGCAATTCGCAAGAACCCCATTCTGCAGGGCATGCTCGCCAACAAGGTGGGACGCGATGTCCTCGCTAAGGCCTTGGTTGCTGGTGCGGGTGCGGCAGCGGCTGTTCTTGTCGAGGACCGCAAGGACGTCGCGGACGCCGCAAAAACCACGGGGCGCACGGGCGCCAAGGCACTGGGCCTGGTCGGAGAGGCCTTCTATCGTGCATCCGACGCCGCAGTCGACGTCGTGCGCGATGCGGCTGGCGACATGTTGCCGAAGAAATTCAAGAAACAGGCAGACGAAAACCCTCGGAAGGGCGCCGTCGTACACTAGCCACGGCGCCGCCCAGGAAGAAGAACCGGCGGCTGGAAACACTGATGCGCAATCGTGCCGCGGGCGGGGTGCTGGAGCAGGCCAAAGCGGCCGCCACAGCGAAAATGATCGGAAAGCTCCTTCGCAAGCACCCGCTCATCGCCGCAGAACTGGTTGCCTCAGGGGCCGCCAGAGGGCTTGCGGTGGGAATTGACGAAGTTCGTCATCTGGTCTTCGGTGGTGACGCCACCAAAGAGAGAGGGAGCAGCGATGAAGGAGAGTGATCTTAAAGAATTGGGCGAGGCGATCCTCAAGGAGACGCGGTCCGATATCACACCCAAACAACTCATCAAAGCAGTGCGAAAAGCGCATCCGGAGGCGACGAAGAAGGAGATCGTCCGGGCAGCATTCTATGCACTGATTGCTAACGCCGATCGGGAACCGGAAAAGGCGGCGGCGCTGCAGGATTTCGCGATCGCCCAGCGAATGAACGATGACGAGTTGCAGAACTGACGGGCCTCGTCGGCATGGAATTTCATTCTTCTGTCACGCAACCTTCTGCCGATGACGGACTTAAGCGGAAGGTCCATCAGCAAAGGAAGACGCCATGTCAGATGATCGCAACAGCGCCCCGCCGGCAAAGCAGGCGGTTTTGACCCCAGAGACGAATATCGTCGATCGCGCAGCGGCGGCAACATTGGTAGAAGACCTCCGCCGCGACGTCGCAACCTCGACGGAAGCCCATGAAACCGCAGATCAATCCGCAAAGGCGCTGAACTGGCACCTGGATCCCGCAGATGTTGCGAATGCGGCTTTCTCGACGGCCAGCCTATCATTGATCCTGTGGAGCCAGTCTCTGTCGATTGCGCGGATGTTCTGGTCGCTGCCGATGACGATGTGGCAGGCCGGGCTCGCCACACCATCGACAGACAAGAACATCGGTTAGCATGATGCCGAAAAGTATGAGCGGTTTTCTCCTGTTCTAGGCAAAAGGCAGGTTCTTTGGGTGCGAGCGGAGGCCGCGAAGCACATCCCTCAGCCCTGGCTGACGGACATGGCGGACGGCCTCCGCCAGAGGCACCTTCTTCGGTGCGATGATCGAAAGCTATCGCGCCGCTGGATTGCTTCCAACCTGAAACGAACCTTTTCGAGCCGTTGCCGGATGGCCGCCACCGCGCCTGCGCCGCTATGGTAAGAATGATGGATGCGTCGTAGGGAACATTGGTCGCGTTTGCCGGTTCGGCAGAATAAGTTGCCCATCATCGCGAGCAGGTATCTCATGACGACCGAGTGGCCCCCATTGCCGCCCATCCGCACCGGCATACGCGGGCTCTGCCCGCGCTGTGGCCGCGGGCATTTGTTCGATGGCTTCCTGACGCTGCGCAACAGGTGCGAAGTCTGCGATCTGGACTATTCTTTCGCCGATCCTGCCGATGGCCCGGCATTTTTTGTCATCTGCTTTGGGTGTATTCCGAGCGTCCTGCTCGCGGTCTGGCTCGAAGTTAGGTTTCAACCGCCATGGTGGGTGCACATGCTGGTGACACTTCCCTTCATGCTGCTCACCTGCATCCCGCCTTTACGCCCTCTCAAGGGCTGGTTGGTGGCAAGCCAATATTATCACAAGGCCGAGGAGGGAAAGCTTTCCCGCCCGTCTTAGGGGCAGCCGTCATCGTCCATCCCTTGGCTCTCGAAGGCGAGCCGATGATCGTCGGCTTGTGATCGTTCTGCGCTTTCACACCCGCCTCTCGCTTGCCCGAAATCCCGACAGTCTCGGCATATCGGCCGGCGACATTGTGATGGTCCCTGCCGCGATGAAGGCGGTGGGGCGGCTGCTCACCGATCCCGATGTGCCGATTGATGCGGCGCGATGCTGTCGCCAACAGCATCCGTCTTGACTCACTCCGCAATGAGAACATAATAAGAACATCGGCGCTGCGGCCGCCATCTGAAAACCGAAGATGTGGAGAGTGGACATGCGCCAGCAGCCGAGCGGCGAAGCCGCCGAAGAGTGGGATCCGCGTGAGGTGATATGGCCGCCGGAGAAGGAGATCGATGTCTCCGAGGCGCATGCAAGTCTGGTCAAGGCCGTGGCGGGAAGTCGCGGCGTAAGATATTTCACGGCCTTTATCATCGACGTCACCAACGATGGTTATCTCGGCGATGTCCAGATGGCGATCGATGATGTCGCCGGCGAGGCCTGCGGCATCCTTTTGCGGTCGTATGTCACCGGCAGTGACGCCGCAACGGGCCAGCCGATCCTTGCCGAGGAAGCCACGCGGCCATTCAAGTTTCCCTGCGGCGGGGGCGTGGCGAAGGCGATAGCGGTGTTTTGCGACAAACTCAAAATGGCCGGCGTTTTTCCTTGAGTGCTTCCCTTGAGCCCGAACGACATGATCGGGGCAGGCACCGCCTTCCCGAGAATTCGTGATCCGTCGAGAGCAGGGGCGGGCGAGATTGTTTACATGCCGAAAGGTGAAACGGTGACCATCCGCTCGCAGGAGGCTCGCGGTGGTCTGACCGTCGATTGCACAATCTGACACGCCGTTGCCCCGCCTCACATCGGCGGCATTCCCTCGAATTTTTGCGCAGCCGGATCGGTCTGATCCCAGGCAAGCCCGCGCGCGGTGTAGGTCACCATCTGCGGCTGATACCGGCCGGGCTCGTCGAGGCTTGCGGCGTGGATGGTGAAAAAGTCAGGCATGTAGGAGAAGGTCATGTAGACCGGCGCGCCGCAGGCGGGGCAGAAGCCGCGGGTCTTGACGTTGCCGTTGTCGGCGACCATCTGCCAATGCGTCGCCTGGCCTTCCAGCTTCACTGCCTCTCGGCTCGGAAAAGTCAGGTACGATCCGTGCCCGGTGCCGCTGCTTGCCTGGCAGTCGCGGCACTGGCAGTCGTTCATCGCTATCGGCTCGGCTATGATTTCATAGTGGATCGCACCGCAGGCGCATCCGCCGGTGTAAGGCTTGCTCATGTCTTTCTCCCGATGAGGTGCCGCAATGGCGACGGCGGCCGCTTCAGTCCTTCGCGTCGGCGATGGCGCCGATGTTCTTCACGACCTTCTTCCAGCCTTCGCCCATCTTCTCGAAGGCGGTCTCGTTTTTCGGCAGCACGAAGCCGGAATGGATGAGGCGCAGCCGCGTGCCGTTTTCGGCCTTGGACAGGATGAAGGTAACGACGGTGTCGAGCGGCGAGCCGTAGCCGACATTCCCCTCGTGCCCGCCCTTCCAGGCATAGGTGAGACGCTCGTTTGGCTTCACCTCCAGCACCCGGCAATGAATGGTGCCGTCCCAGGCGCCGGCCGGCGTCGTCTGGTAGGTAAAGCGTTTGCCTTCGATGGGCTCGAATCCGGTAGGAATCATCAGCCAGCGGCCCATCAGATCGGCCGTCGTCAGCGTTTTCCAGAGCGTCTCCGGCCGATGCGGAAAAACCTCGTCGACCACGATCTCCTGCGTGTCATGTTTCAATGCGGCGTCGTTCATGGATCGATTTCCTTCAGCAATGTTCTGAGATTTGCAAAGCGTTCGCGCCAGAAGGTGCCGTAATGGCTCATCCAGTCGACAAGCGGCTCCAGGCCTTCCGGCTCGGCGCGGTAATAGACCTTCCGGCCTTCGGGGCGCTCAGTGACGAGGCCCGCCTGTTTCAGCGCCTTGAGATGCTGCGAAATGGCGCCCTGCGTGACGCTGCTTGCCCGCGTCAGTTCGACGACGGTGATCTCGTCGGCGTCGACGATCTGTTCGAAGACGGTCCGCCGCGTGGGATCGGCAAGGGCGCGCATGACGGCGGTGATGGAGGCGGTTTCGATCATGATGAAATCAATAGCGTATGCTAATTGATGAGTCAATACTAATTGTTCAGAAGGCGGATGCGCGTTGGACGAAGCGCACCGCTAGAGCCTGACATAGCCCGAGAGCCGCGCACATTTTTCAGTATCATGCTCTGGCTCCACTGCCTTGTTTTCTTGGGCATCTGAACTACGGTGCCGATGGGGTTTTGATCGCGTTGATTTGGGGGTTGTTGAATGCGTTTCTTTGCAGCTTTGATGATTGCGATTTTATTGAGTGGGGAAGGGGTGGCTGCATGCCCTCTCAACGACACCTTGAAACTTTGCGTGTTGAATGGTCGAAGCATGGCTGCCTTGCACAACGGCGTTGATCGAGGCGATTGGACCGTTGAAGCGCCTTCTTCTCCCGTCAACACGACCTCCGAGCCTCGAACCGGCAGCGAGCAGTACACGATGCCGAGCGGATTGCGGTTCGCCATGTATTATCAGGAATACCGAAGGCTCTTTTCTGCTACCTGTACGCTCGATTATTTTGCCGTCTTGGCGGCGGATCGTTCGGAGGATCTGCGTTGTTCGAGCGCTGAGCTCGAAGTCTTCGAAGCCGGGCTCGCGGCAGCCTCGTTGGGTTCAGTCACGAAAGACCGCAAGGAAAGCGGCATGGCCTATTTGGTCGAGGGTGAGAATACGTGGATGACAGTCGTCGTCGTTGGTAAAGACCTGTTGAATGTTTGGGTCGAGACGTCAGTCCTCAAAAAAACCGTAGAATAAGCCGCGGACGCAGAAGGCGCAAAAGTGACCAAGAAAAACCGTAGCAATCTGCGCTCGGGACAACACACCGCCGACGCTCCAGCGGTCGACGCGTTCACACCGAGCGCGCTTACATCGGATCTGACCTGGCTGCCGGATATGATGGCCGTTGGAAAGCCACCGCTTACCGCTCATGCCTATGTAGAGGCCTATCTCGCAGATCCCGACGAATGGTATTGGTCGACGCTTTTGCTGCACGACCCGAGCGAGATCGTCTTGAAGCGAGTGCTCGCCATTATCGAACAAGCCCAATTGCCCGGCCACGAAAAGGCGCTCGGCCAACTGGGCGCCGGTCCGCTCGAAGACCTGATGTCGGAGGAGTTGCTGGATCGTCTGCAACATTGGCTGCCCTTCACACCGGCCATGCGCCATGCGCTCAGTCAGGTTCGAATGGCTGTCGAATCTCCTGTCTTGCAACAGCGACTGAAGGCGATGCTCTTGCGCTAGTGTCTCCGCGAGCGGCGGGCATGGATCCCAGGCTCGAGGCCTGGGATGACGGAGGGCAGGGGCGCGTTTCCGCCAAATTGCCGGCGACAGGCTGAGAGATCGGCCTTAGTTCGAGAGATAGCTTTGAAGGAATGTGCGAACGCTGCGGATGGACTTTGCGGCGGCGTCCGGATTGTATTTTTCGATGTGACCCAACACCTTCCTTCCCACCTTGAACTCTGGGGCATCGAAATCGTGGTAAGTACCCTTGTAGACATTGAGCTCGATCGGGGGGCTATCGTCACTCAGATTGGCAAGCCTCTTCCGGCATCGGTCGGCCGGGCTCCAATTGTCTCGATCGCCAGTCAAAATCAGGATCGGCACCGTCGCATCGCCCTGGGTTGCTGCGCAGAGGGGATAGTAGGCAACCGCTGCCTTGAATTTGTGGTCCATCAGCTGTTCGTTGCCTTCGATTTTTGTTCCCTCCAGCGTCGCCGTGCCGCCCGTCGAAAAGCCCATCAAGGCAACGCGCCTGATATCGACGAAGCTTTGTTTCGACAAGAAACTCAAAGCGCCATAGGCGTCGAAGACGCGATCGGGGAGGTGGCCTTGACACGTGTCCTTGATATTGCGGGTGGTGAAGCTATCGACGACGAGCACGACGTAGCCCCATGAGATCAGTCGTTTCGGCCAAAGCTCCTTGACGCTCAAACGCATGCCCTCGCATCCATGCAGGACGACGACCGCCGGGAAGGGGCCATCACCCCGGGGGCGGGATAGATATCCGAGCAGTGGTGTGCCTTGCGGTTGAGAAAGAATTTCTCCCTGTTCCCTAGCCTTGCTTATTCGAAACGGGCTGAGCTTGACGGGCGCGCTTTCGAAGTGAACCAGTTCCTCGGCGTCAGCCGGGTTTTCAGCGAACGTGGCGCTGAGAAAAGCGACGAGGCAAAGAAAAAGTCTCGTGGTTTTCACCGAACTTCTCCACCGTTTGATCAACAGGCTGCTCATTGTACGCCGGAGCTGAAGGCTCGCAAAGCGGTGAGGGGTTTTGCCGCCGATTGGCTCCGGTTGGGTCGATTTCCAACAGCAGCATGATCTGCGCTCAAAAGTGCTTGATCACCCCCTGGCACATCCGTTATCACTGCCGTAAATCCAAGCTGCGAGATTTGAATTCAGAGGTGATGTCGGGTGGGAATGCGTTTTTGGCAGACTTGCCGCCGGCGCATGAAATAATCCGCGACCCACGTTTAGCCGTTGATCACCCCCCGGCAAATCAGTTAAGACTACCGTAAATCCAAGCTGCGAAATTTGAATCCAGGAGGTGACGTCGATCAAGGCGCCGCCGCCCTTCGATTGGTGTGTCTATCACCGTCCGGCCAGCTTCCCCAGATCATCATTGATCCCCTATCCTCTTCCGCCTGACCTCCCATCTTCGATCACATCGGGATCGGGGCCGGGTAGCGCGCGCCTCTTCCAAGGAGAACTGCAATGGACCCTTCGATTGCTCCGGCCTCGCGGGCCGCAGTGGTGACGCCGAATGACAGCGCCATTGTCGGTGCGCGCGCGCTTTATATCGGCATGGCGGGCGATGTTGCCATTGCGCCGCGGCGAGATATGGATCCGGTCATCTTCAGAAACGTGCCGGCCGGGACGATCCTGCCGGTTCATGCCGCCATTGTCGCGCTGACCGGGACCACGGCATCCAACATTATCGCGCTGTTCTAGAGCTCCCAAAGGCGGGCCATATGGGCAGACCGATCAAGTTCAGCCAGGCGATTGCCGACAGGATTTGCGAGCGCATAGCCGAGAGGGAAAGCCTGCGGTCGATCTGCCGGGATGAAGAGATGCCGGCGATGTCGAGTGTGCTCTCCTGGCTCGCCGATGAGAACAAGGCCGCATTTCGGGTCAAGTACGCACTGGCGCGCGAGATTCAGGCGGATGGTTTCGTCGACGAGATGGTCGAGATTGCCGATGACCGCGCAGACGACTGGATCGAAAAGAAGAATGCGAGCGGCGAGACCACCGGCTGGCAGGAGAATGGCGAGGCCATAAGGCGTTCGCAGCTCCGCATCGCCACCCGCCAATGGGTCGCCGAGAAGCTGAAGCCGAAGAAATACGGTTCCAAGGTCGAGCCCGACCGTGGCGTTGTCGCGAGCGAAGTTTCGCAACTGCTGGAAGATATCAATGGCAAGACGCGCGGACTTCCAAATGGCGGTTGACCAGTTTTCCGACTGGCGCTGGCGTCTGAACAACCTCTATTGGATCACCGATAAATCGGGCAGACGCGTCAGGTTCGAGATGAACTGGACGCAGATGACCTTTTTCGAAGAGATGCATTACCTCAACGTGCTGCTCAAAGCCCGCCAGCTGGGTCTGACGACCTTCATTCAGATCTTCATGCTCGATGCCTGTGTCTTCAACAGGGATATCCGCGCCGGCACGATCGCCCATACGCTGGGCGACGTGCAGACGATCTTCAGGGACAAGATCAAGTACCCTTATGACAATCTGCCCGACAGTATCCGCAACGCCGTGCCTGTCGTCAGGGCCAACCAGACCGAACTGCTGCTTGGCAACAATTCGAGCATCCGTGTCGGAACATCGCTGCGCTCGGGTACGCTGCAATATCTGCACATCTCCGAATATGGGAAGCTTTGCGCGAAGTATCCGCAGAAGGCGAGGGAAGTCCGCACCGGCGCTTTGAATACGGTGCAGGCCGGCCAGCTGGTCTTCGTCGAAAGCACGGCGGAGGGCCAGGAAGGGCATTTCTACACGCTCTGCGAAGATGGCCAGGTCAAGCAGCGCCAGGCGGCGAAACTGACCGAACTGGACTTCAAGTTCCATTTCTTCCCCTGGTGGAAGGAGCCGCAATATGCGATCGCGCCTGAAGGCGTCATCATCACCGATGTTTTCGCAAAGTATTTCAGCAAGTTGTCCGACCAGGGCATCACGCTGACGGACCGGCAGAAGGCCTGGTATGTCAAGAAGGCTGAAACCCAGCTCGGCGACATGAAGCGCGAATATCCCTCGACGCCGGCGGAAGCTTTCGAGGCGAGCGTCGAGGGGGCCTATTACGCCGACCAGATGGCGGTCGCCGACGCCGAAGAGCGGATCGGGGTCTTCCCGCATGTCGAAGGTTATCCCGTCCACACCATTTCCGACATCGGCATGGATGACACCAACAGCGTCTGGCTGTTTCAGGTGCTGCCCGGCCGTGTGCGGATGATCGGCTATTTCGAGCATACCGGCACCGGCATGGACGGCATGCTCGACGAGCTGGAGCGGCGCGGCGCCGAACATGGCTATGTCTACGGCGTCCACAACATGCCGCATGACATCAAGGTCAGGGAATGGACGCGCGGCGGCATGACCCGCATCGAAGTGATGCTGAGAGAAGTCAAGGCCCGCGGCCTCGGCACCGTCCGCAAGATCGAGCGCGCCTATGTCCACGACCGGATCAACGGCACCAGGCGCATTCTGGCGAAGATCGAGTTCGACCAGGCCGGCTGCATCCAGGGCATCAAGTGCCTCAGGAATTACCGCAAGGACTGGGACGAGGATTTGAGCGTCTTCCGCGACGCACCGCTGCACAATTGGGCTTCGCACGGAGCGGACGCTTTCGGCGGCCTCGCCATCATCTTCACCGGCTTGGCGCCCGAACCGCTGAAGCCGGAACCCAAGCGACTGCCGACGTTACAGACGACGACGTTCAACGACTTCGTCGCAGCAACCCCTGCATATAGCGAGCGTGTTTGATGGAAGACGAAACGACGGCTTTGGAGGGCGGGCAGCAATGGGACCTGGCAAAGGTCGGCGCCCGGTGGCAGCAGGAGCTCGAGCGCGCTCAGCGCTATTTCAGATCCTGGCATGACCGCTGCGTCAAGATCGAGAAGATCTATCTCGACCAGCAGTCTGACCAGACGAATGCGGCCAAGCGAAGGTTCCCGATGCTCTGGGCCAACACCTCGGTGCTGCAGCCGGCGGTCTATGCCCGCGTGCCGCAGCCGGTCGTCGAGCGTCGCTTCAAGGACGCGCAGCCGGTGGCGCGCATGGCCTCGGAGCTCGTCGAACGCAATCTCGCCTATATGGGCGACGAAGCCGATATCGATTCCATCATGCGGGCGGTGCGCGACGATTTCCTGCTCTGTGCCCGCGGCACGGTATGGCTGCGCTACGAGGCCGATTTCGAGCCGCTCGACATGGGCGTCCAGCCCTCCGACGCGCCAGCCAATGGTGGCCTCCTCCCTGGGGGCTTGCCCGGTGGCATGGGCGAGAATGGCGTTCCGCCGGAGGCAATCACCGACGAACGTGTCTGCATCGATTATGTGCACTGGTCCGACTTCCTGCATTCGCCGGCGCGCCGCTGGAAGGACGTGACATGGGTGGCGCGGCGCGTGCCGATGACCGACGAGGAGATGGAGAAGCGGTTCGGCCCGGACGCCATGACATCGCTCCAGGCGCAAGCCGCGGGCAGCAACAAGGGCAGCAACCAGACGGAGCGCGCCGAGAATGAGGGCAAGACCCATGTCTGGGAGATCTGGTGCAAGAGCAAAAACTATACTGTCTGGATTGCCGACGGCGCGCCCGTGGCGCTCGAAGTATCGGAGCCGCCGCTCGATCTGACGCATTTCTGGCCTTGCCCGCGTCCGGCCTACGGCACGATGTCGACCAGCTCGCTGATCCCGGTTCCCGACTATGTCTATTATCAGCAGCAATGCGACGAGATCGATCTTCTGACCAAGCGCGTCAACAAGCTGACCGATCAGTTGCGCCTGAAAGTGTTCTATCCCTCCGGCGACGGCGCGATCTCGCCGGCGATCGAAAAGGCGATGCGGCCGGAAAACGATACGGTGATGGTGCCGATCCCGGAATGGGCGGCCTTCACCGACAAGGGTGGCTCGAAAGCGATCGTGACGCTGCCGATCGACGAGGTGCAGAAGGTCATCATCGCCTGCATCCAGGCCCGCAAGCAGCTGATCGAGGACGTCTACCAGATCACCGGCATTTCCGACATCGTCCGCGGCGACACCCAGGCGTCCGAGACGGCGACGGCGCAGCGCATCAAGAGCCAGTGGGGCTCGATCCGCATCCGCGACCGCCAGGCCGAGCTTGCCCGCTTCGCCCGCGACATCATCCGCCTTGCCGGCGAAATCATCTGCGACCAGTTCCAGCCGGAAACGCTGATGCTCGTCAGCGGCATCAAGCTGCCGACCATGGCCGAGAAGCAGCAGGTTCAGCTGCAGATGCAGCAGATGCAGATGGCGGCGCAGCAGGCCGCAGCGCGCGCAGAGCAGATGGGGCAACCTGAACCGCCGCCGCCGCAGATGCCGCCGCAGCTTGAGCAGATGATGCAGCAGCCGACGATCGACGAGGTCGTGCAGCTGCTCCGCAACGACAGCATTCGCGGCTTCCAGATCGACATCGAAACGGATTCGACAATCGAGCCCGACGAGGACGCCGAAAAGCAGCGCCGCATGGAATTCGTGCAGATGATCGGCGGCTTCCTGCAGCAGGCCGGCGCCATGGCGCAGCAGAACCCGATGCTGGTGCCTGTGATGGTCGAGACGCTGCTCTTTGCCGCCCGCGGCTTCAGGGCAGGGCGCCAGCTTGAAAGCACGCTGGAGCAGGTCGGCGCCCAGCTCTCCGAGGCCGCAACCGCGCCGAAGCAACCGCCGGAGCCACCGGCCGAGCAGATGATCAAGCTGAAAACGGCTGAAGTGAAGGCCGGCGCCGAACAGCGCAAGGCCGAGCTTGGCGTTGCGCAGGCCGAGATCGAGCATCGCGCCATGATGGAACAGGCGCGCGGCGAGGCGGCTGCGCAGGCCTTGCAGCAGTTGCAGCATGCGCCCTGACGCGCTTCGCGATGCGATCTTTGAGATAAGGTGGCATGCCGAAATTGCTCTAAACAATTTCGACCGCCTTGATCTGCTTAAAGGCTACGAACAAGCCAAGATGCGTCTAACCCAAATCCTGTCCGCTCTGGATCGCGCTGACGACGCACTTGACGTTTTGGTAACGCCTGAGGAGTGGGACAATACGTGGGTGAATAGTAAAGGCTGTCTGCGTAGGGCTTACAGCCGAAAGGGCTGAAACTTCGAGGGACGTGATTGCTGGCGGACGATTGCCAAGTGCAGGCAAGTCTTCTTCAAGAATGCCGTCCACGTACGAAACGCCTTCAAGTTCATAGACGATCAACGGAGCAAACGTGATCGCTACGCCATCGTAAATCGCCGTTATCATCACCTGGGTAGCGATCGCCTGGCAAAGAGTATCTGCGACTGGCTTCCCCACAGAGTTCTGCACGAACGAAATCCCGAGCCCAAGTCCGAGCGCCATAGGCATATCCGCATCTCCTTCTAATCGGAGATTCTAATATAGGTGATTCGCGGGCGGCGGTGTAAATCCCGAAATTTTCACAGAAATTGGTTCGCGAGTACGTCTTGACAGCCCTTCCAGTAATTCGAGGACGTTATTGGGACTTATGTCAGCCGCACGACCAGGTTTATAGATCGATAGGATCGAACATGAGAGAACGCTATTGCCGCGTCTGCGGCGGCTGGCACGCGCTCGACAAATGGCCGCACAACTGCATGCCGGTGAAGAACCCGGCGCAATCCGATCTGCCGGCGCCGCATTTCGTCAGCGACTGCATCGACATCCAGTCGATGCACGACGGCAGGCATTATACCTCGAAAGCCAAGCTGCGCTCCGCCTACCGATCGGCCGGCGTGGTCGAGATTGGCAACGAAAAGCCGCGGCCGGTCGAAAGGCCGAAGACAGATCGCAACGAGATCCGCAAGGAACTGCGGCGGGTTTACGCCGAATACAACGCCTAGAACAAACCTCTCCAACCTTTTGTTTTTACGGGCATCAATCCCCGACAAAGGAAGTTTCCGACATGGACATGGAAGACCTGAACGAGGCCGGCAACGGCAGCGAAGATTTTAGCGCGTTCGACGACAAGCCCCTGAATGACAGGCCAGGCAGCATCCGCGACAGCCTGAAGGCGGCGATCGACACTGTCGAAGGCAATGCACCGGGCGATATCGCCGGCCAGCCGCGCGACGGGGAAAACGGCCGCTTCCTGGCCAAGGGGCAGGAGCAGGCGGCAGCCGCGGCGAGGGCGGGGCAGCCGCCTGCGGCAAACGCCGCTCAACAGACGCCCCAAGCACAGACCCAGATGCAGACCGGTGAACAGCCGGCAAGCGTCGGCAGCCGGGTTCCGCCCGGCTGGTCGGCGGAAGCCAAGGCGCAATTCGCAAGCCTTCCAGGCGAAGTGCAGGCGGCCATTACCAAGCGGGAACAGGAGGTCGATAACGGCTTTCGCGTCCTGCAGGATTACAAGGGGCTCGAGGAGTTCACGCCGCTCATCCGTCAGGCCGGCATGACCCATGCCGATGTCATGCGCCGGGCGATCGATTGGGAAAAGGCGCTCATCCACGATCCCGTCAACACCGTCGTTCACGTCGCCAGGATGGCCGGGGTCAATCTTCATGCCCTGGTCAATGGCCAGATGGATCACGTCCTGCAGCGGAGTTCGCAGCAGGCCGGACTACAGCCCGGACTACAGCAAGGAGGACCGCAGCCGCGACACGTCAACGTCGAGGCGACGGTCGAACACGTTCTCCGGAAAAGGGACACCGAAACTCAAGTCGATGCCTTCCTTTCCGACCCGGCAAATGCGCACGCCGATGACGTGCTTGATGACATGATTGCCCTTATCAATGCAGGGCGGGCATCGTCGCTTCAGGACGCCTACGACGCCGCATGCTGGATGCGCCCGGACATTCGCCGGCAGTTGATCAGCCAGACTGCGCAGGCCCCCGTCCGAGAACAGCAAGCCCAGAGGGCAGCAGCGGCAGATCAAGCCCGCCGCGCCTCGCGATCCATCTCTGGATCTTCCGCACCGGGCCCGACCCGCGACGCGGCAAGAGGCCAGCCCACCTCAATCCGAGACTCGCTGCGCGACGCCATGCGTTTTTCGCGCGGTCAAGTCTGATCAAAGGAATGATCAATGCCCATCTCGCCCAACCTTTCTGAAATCGTGACCACGACGCTGCGCAACCGCAGCGGCACGGTCGCCGACGACGTGACGAAGAACAACGGTCTTCTCACCCGTCTGAACAGCCGCGGCCGCAAGAAGCCCATCTCCGGCGGCCGCACCATCGTCCAGGAACTGCAATATCAAGAAAATGGCAGCTTCAAGCGCTATTCCGGTTACGATATCCTCAACGTCCAGCCTTCCGACGTCATCACCGCTGCCGAATACGATCTCAAGCAGGCCGCGGTCGCCGTCTCGATGTCCGGCCTCGAACAGCTGCAGAATTCCGGCGAGGATGCGATCCTCGATCTGCTCGAGCAGCGCATCGAAAACGCCGAAACGACGCTGAAGAACAATATCGCGCTCGACTGCTATTCCGATGGCACGGCCGATGGCGGGCGTCAGATCGGCGGCCTGCAGCTGTTGATCTCGACCTCTCCGACCTCGGGCACCGTCGGCGGCATCTCGCGCGCCACCTGGGGTTTTTGGCGCAACCAGAAATTCTCGGCCTCGGCCGATGGCGGTGCGGCCGCCTCGAATGCCAACATCCAGAGCTACATGAACCGGCTCTACATGTCCTGCGTTCGCGGCTCCGACGCGCCTGATCTCGTTGTCGCCGACAACAACTTCTTCCGCCTCTACTGGGAATCGCTGCAGGCAATCCAGCGCATCACCTCGGCGGACAAGGGCATGGCCGGCTTCCAGTCGCTCCAGTACATGGGCGCCGACGTGATCTTCGACGGCGGCTTCGGCGGCGGTGCGCCGCTCAATCAGATGTTCTTCCTGAACACCAAGTACCTGTTTTATCGCCCGCACCGCGACCGCGACATGGCGCCGATCGGCGATGAGCGCATGAACACCAACCAGGATGCCTTCGTGCAGCTCATGGGCTTCGCCGGCAACCTCACCATGAACAACGCCTTCCTGCAGGGCGTGTTGTTCGCCTGATCGTCAACGAAAGGAAAAGCAAATGTCGATCGCTTCAATCCAGTCCGATCGTCTTGGCGCGAACCCGTTCGTCGTCGAAGGCCCGATCGTTTCCGGCTCCGGTATTCCGGGCCCGAACTTCTCCCTCGGCGCTGTTGCCGGCGGGGACCGCGAATCCGAATGGGTCTATTGCCAGCTGGTGCTGGCCTCGCAGACGACCCTTCAGCCCGGCCAGTGGTTCCAGTGGACCAGGGATTATGTCGCTTCGCTGCTGACCACGGCAGCCGCCGTCGTCGGCCAGCGCTGCGGCGTCTTTTCCGGCGCCGCCCAGCCTCCGACCCTGACCGGCGGCCCGGTCGGTGCCATCACCCTTGCACCCGGCACCTATTACGTCTGGCTGCAGCGCAACGGTCAGGCGCCGGCATTGGTGGCAACCGCAACGGCGGCCCTCGTCACTGCCGAAACCACCACCACGGCAGGCCAGGCGAGCGCCCCGGCATCCGCCACGGCAACCACCAAGGCCATCGCCAACGTCAACTTCGCGGCGGCCAACCAGACGTTCACTGCAACCACGGTCAACGGCTCCAACCTGCTGACGAGCCTTTCCGGCCTCAACGCCGGTTCCGGCCCGTTCATCGGTGCGGCTGTCTCGGGCACCGGCATCGCCGGCGGAACGACGATCTCGGGCATCACCTACAGCCCGAGCGGCGTCGTCCAGAGCATCACACTCTCGGCCAACGCCACCGCCAATGGCACGGGCATTACGGTCACCGCAACGGGCGTGCTCGAGGCGACGCTGATGCGTCCGTTCCTGTCGAAGGTGAATTAAGCCACGTCAACCAACGGGCGCTGCGGCGCCCGTTCCTCATTCCCCCCGCCATCAACAGCGAGACACGCACCATGCCCGACAACAGCACCGGAATTTATGCCTCCTTCAGCCTCGAACCGGTCGAGCAGACTTTTCTGACGGAGAAGGAAGGCCGGCCGATCTTCGCTGACAAGGAATTCGTCCGCATCTTCATCTCCGGCGATAAACACACCGAAGTCTATCGCGAGGTGACCGAGAACGACAAACAGCGCTTTTCCGATGCCTATAAGCGTTTCAAGGAAGGGGCTGCCGCCCGCGAGCAGCTGACCGGCACGCCGCTGGCGCAATGGCCCTATCTGAAGCCCAGCCAGATCAAGGAGCTGGAGGCGGTCAATATCTATACCGTCGAGCAGCTCTCAGCACTCTCCGATACCAGCAAGCAGAAGATCGGCATGGGTGCGAACGAACTCGTCGCGGCCGCCCGCGCCTATCTCGCCACTGCTGAAAACACGAGTGCTGCCTCGGCCTTTGCCGCCGAAAACGAGCGGCTGAAGGACGAGGTGACGCGGCTGCAGGAGCAGATGAAGGAGATGGCCTTGCGCTTCGAGGCGCTGGAAAGCGAACGTCAAACCGGGACCAAGTCCCGCGGCCACGTTGCCGCCTGAACCGGAGATCCGCGCATGTCGCTACTGACCATCATTCAGAATGTCTGCGCGGAAATCGACCTCGATCCGCCGACGGCCGTCATGTCTTCGGCGGATCCGCAGATCATGCAGCTGCGCATCCTCTCCACCCGCGCCGGCCGCGACCTGATGCGCGAGCATGACTGGTCGGCGCTGATGGTGCAGCGGCAATTCGCAACGACGGGCGCCAACCCGGAGCCGGCCGAGCCGCCCGCCGACTGGGACCGCTTCGCCGCCAATTCGAAGATCTGGAATGCCTCGCGCCTCTGGCAGCTCAACGGCCCGGTGGAGCCGCAGACCTGGCAGCGTAACAGGATCATCAACTCGAACCCGGTGCCGCAGATCTGGCGCATGGCTGGCGGTAAGCTCGATATCCATCCGAACGCTGCCGGCGAGACGATGGCTTATGAGTATATTTCCGGCTTCTGGGTGGCGCTGAATGGCGAGGCGACCTATGCCGCCAATTGGGCGAACGATACCGATACCGCCCGTTTCCCCGAAGACCTTCTCGAACTTTCGCTGATCTGGCGCTGGAAGCGGGCCAAGGGTCTCGACTATGGCGAGGAGATCGCCAGTTTCGAGCGATCCAAGGAAGCCACGATCGGCGCCGATCGGGCGGCAGCGCCCGTCGACCTCTCGCTGCCGGCGAGGGGGCAGGCGCCTGAAAATTACTGGCCCGGCACGATCACGGTGTCCAACCCATGACCCGCAGACCTGTCCCTCAAAACGGGCGCACCCGCCGCGTTTCGCCCGGCAAAGACTGGATCGCGCCGATCGGCGGCTGGCGAACCGATGTCGAGATGGCGGATATGCCTGAAGATGCGGCGTTTCAGCTCGACAATTTCTTTCCCGAGGCAAACCGGGTGCGCGCCCGCTATGGATTCCTCGCTTTCGCCACCGGCCTTGGCGCCGACGTGCAGACGGTCATTCCCTATTCCGGCGTCGGCAACCGGCTGTTTGCCGCGGCCGGAGACAAGATCTTCGACGTGACGGCGGGCGGCGCTGTCGCTGCGCCCGTCGTCTCCGGCATGGCGAGCGCCCATTGGTCGGTGCAGCAATATACCAACCCGGCCGGCCAGGAGTTTTTGCGCCTGGTCAACGGCCTCGACACGCCGCTGCTCTTCAACGGCACTGCCTGGACGAATAATTTTCTGGTGGGCACGGCCACACTCGCCACCCAGAACGTCGCCGTCAGGAACACGTCCTATACGCTGAGCTTCTTCGGCACCGGCTCCGTCACCCTTTCCGGCGCCTTCGCCGGCACGCTTGATGGAACGGGCGTCGCCAACCGGGTGTCGCTGACCTTCACGCCGGCGGCCGGCACGCTTGTCGTCACCGTCTCTGGAACGGTCACCAATGCGCAGCTGGAGACGAGCGCGGTCGCGACCCCTTACGTTCCCTCAACGATGATATCAGGCATTCCGGACGCCTCGCTGCTGATCGCCGTCACCGCCTATCGCTCGCGTCTCTGGTTCATCGAGAAGAATTCGACCAATGTCTGGTATCTCGCCACCGATGCCGTCAGCGGCACGGCGACGGTGCTGCCGGTCGGCGGCAACATGAAATATGGCGGCACGCTGATTGCGATCAACGTCTGGACCATCCCGGTTTCGACGGGCCTGCAGCAGTGCCTGGTGCTGATCTCCTCGGAAGGCGAGGTGATCGTCTTCCAGGGGTCCGATCCTTCGAGTGCTTCCAATTGGGGGCTGATCGGCACCTTCAAGCTCGGCCGGCCGCTCGGTACCGATCGATGCCTGCTGTCGGTCGGCGCAGATCTCGCGATCATGACGACTGATGGCATCGTGCCGATCACCAAGGCCGTGCAGCTTGACCGGGGTGCGACCAGCCTCGGGGCGATCACCGCCAAGATCGGCCCGACCTGGCGCGAGACCGTTGCGGCGACCGGCACGACCTCTGAGGAGTGGCAGCTTTCGAGCTTCCCGGCGCGGCAGATGGCGATCGTCAATCTGCCGTCCTCCTTCGGACCCTATCAATATGTGATGAATACCGAAACCGGGGCCTGGTGCCGCTTCGTCGGCATGCCCGCCTCCTGCTGGACGACATGGCAGGACCGGCTGTTCTTCGGGGCGGGCGACGGCACGGTTTATGAGGCCGAAGTCGGCGCCAACGACAATGGCGTGGCGATCGATGCGCTGATGGTCGGCGCATGGAGCCGCTATGGCGACGGGCTCTCGACCAAGCTCTCGAAGCTGATCGGAGTGACGGCGCAGATCGGGGTTTCCACGCTGATGTATGCGGGGATTTCGGTCGACTACCAGACCAAGATTCCCAACGCACTTCTGTCGTCGATCGAGAACAATACGGCGGCAAAGTGGGGAACGGCGGTCTGGGGCGTGTCGAAATTCCCGGGTATCTCGCTTGTGCGCAAATTCGCCTCCGCCGGCGGCGCCGGTTCGGCCTTGGCACCGACGATCCGGGCGCTGATCTCGGGCTCGTCCGGCTCCGTCTCGGAAGCGGCCGTGGTCGGCGGCTCGGTGCTTTACGAAAAGGGCGCGCCGATTTGATCGTCTGCGAACCGCGCGAGCAGATTGCGGCCTGGGTCGGCAACAGGATCGGCGTGAGCTTCCATCCACCTTACACCACGCTTGCCCATATCGACCGCGGCCGGATCATCGCCGGCTTCGTCTTCAACGTCTGGACCGAGCATGACGTCGAGGTCTCGCTTGCCGCCGACCGGCTGACGCTGACGCTGATGCGATCGGTCTTTCGCTATGTCGTGCATCAGCTCGGCTGCCGCCGGGCAACCGCAAGGACCCGCGCCGACAATGCCGAATCCCAGAAGGTTCTGGCAAGACTGGGCGCACGCCTGGAAGGCCGCCAGCAGGCCTATTTCGGCGACTGCGACGCGCTGCTTTACGCAATCATGAAAGAGGATTTTCCCTATGGTCTCCACGCCGAAGGCCCCAAAGGCGCCTGATCCGACACAGACCGCAGCGGCGCAGACGGCCACCAACGTCGACACCGCCATCGCCAATGCGGGGCTCAGCCACACCAACCAGTACACGCCGGACGGTTCGCTGGAATACAAGGTCAGCGGCTATCAGACGATGACCGACCAGAACGGCAAGACCTACCGGCTGCCGACCTATTCGGCCTATCAGACCTATTCGCCCGAGAACCAGGCGATCTACGACCAGACGCAGCAGACCCAACTCGGCCTTGCCAGGCTCGCCAACGACCAGACAGGCAAGATCTCCGGCGTGCTCGGCACCAATGTCGATCTCAGCGCCGGCAATGTCGACAAATATGTCAACGATCACTGGCAGTCCGGCTTCAACAACCAGTGGGACCGCGATCGGGCGAGCCTCGACCAGAGCCTTGCCGACAAGGGCATCCCGATGGGCTCGGCCGCCTATGACAACGCGCTGCGCGATTTTTCGACGCGCAAGCAGGCCGCATCCGACCAGTATCTCGGCGACATGTATTCGAATGCTGAGAATTCGATCCTGACCGAGCGAAACCAGCCGCTGAACGAGATTTCGGCGCTGATGTCGGGCTCGCAAGTCCACCAGCCGAGCTACGTCAACACACCGACGACGCAGCTGCCGACTGTCGACCAGGCTGGGCTGATCAACGAGAATTTCAATCAGAAGATGGGTCTCTACAATCAGCAGCTCGCCCAGTCGAATGCCGCCATGGGCGGTCTGTTCGGACTCGGCTCGTCGCTGCTTGGCGGCTGGGCTATGGGATCTGACCGACGGCTGAAGGAGGACATCAGGCGCGTCGGCACGCTTGATAACGGCTTGCCGGTTTATGCCTTCCGATACAAGAAGGGCGGCCCCACCCAGATTGGTCTCATGTCCGACGATGTGCGCGAGGTTCACCCGGAATCGGTGTTCGAAGATGCCGATGGGTTTGATCGCGTCGATTATGAAAAAGCGGTGGTGTAATGGGCTTCTTATTCGGCGGCGATACCCGCAAGACGCAGGGCGACCTTAGCGACCAGCGCAAGCGGCTGGCTTACGCCATGCTGCAGCAGGGCACTGATACGAGCCCAATCCAGTCCCCGTGGGAAGGGGTCGCGCGGCTTGCCGAAGGCGGGCTCGGCGGTTTGGCGATCCGCCAGCAGCGGCAGGAGCAGCAGGCGGATGGCGCCGCAGGGACCGCCGCTCCGGCGGCTGCGCTTTCGACCCCCGCGCCAGCCTCTCCCGGCTTCCTGTCGTTGCTCTTCGGCAGCGGCCCGGTGCGCCGGATCGGCGGCTGAAGCAAAGCATCAGGCGCGTCGGCCCGCTGAACAACGGTCTGCCGGCAGACGCCTTCAGGCGCAAGGACGGCGGCCCGACCAATATCGGCCTGATATCCGACGATATGCGCAAGATTCATCCGAACGCGGTGTTCGAACAGACGGTTTCGACGGCGTCGATTACGAAAGGGCAGTGGGCTCATGTCATTAAAGTCATTCATATCAGGCGGCGATACCGGCAAGACGCAGGGCGAGATCAGCGACCGGCGGAAGCAGCTGGCCTACGCCATGCTGCAGCAGGGCATGGAGTCGGGTCCCGTACAATCCCCCTGGCAAGGGGCTGCGCGTCTTGTCCAGGCACTCATGGGTGGACTGGCGATCCGTCGGCAGGAGCAGCAGGCAAGCGGCGACGGTAGCGCGGCGCCAGCTGGCGAGCCAGGCGACTTTCCCTTCGCTCCGCTGCCTGACAACGGGCCCGTTCCGCCGCAAAGACCCAATCTCGACCCGCTGATGACGACGGACGATCGCGGCGGACAGCCCATGGGCCCGGCCGCGCAGCCGGGCGCCGGTCTCTTTGCCCCGCTGCCCGACAACCGACCCATTCCGACGCCGAGGCCCTATCGCGACCCGATGGTCACGACGGATTATCGCCGGGAACAGCCTATGGCGGCCGATCAGCCAGGCGACGATCCCTTCGCTCCGCTGCCTGACAGCGGACCCATTCCGACACCGAGACCGGCGTACCGCGCGCCCGCGGCATCAGCCGCCCAGCCCGTCGACGGCAATGTCTATGACGGCTTCATGCATACGGTGAAGACCAAGGTCTCGAATCCCTATGGGCTCGCCGCCATCGCCTCGACGGGGCAGGCGGAAAGCAGCTTCTCGCCGAAGAGAGCCAACAGCTCCTGGTCCGACCCGAGCCAGAGCGGGCAGCAAGGCACCTCCGGCGGCATCATGTCGTGGCGCGATACCCGCCTGCAAAAGCTCTATAACTTTGCTGCCACCAGAGGTGAAAAGCCGGGCGCGATCAGCCCGCAGACGCAGGCCGAGTTCTTCCTGCAGGAGGACCCCCGGCTGATCGCCAGGCTGAACGCCGCAACCTCGGTCGAGGAAGCGCAGCGTCTCATGAATAATGCCTGGCGATTTGCCGGCTACGACAAGCCCGGCGGCGAGGCGGCCCGCAGGACCGAGCAAGCAAATAGTCTCCTGCCGCAGTTTCTGACCGAAGGCGCTGCCGATCCCTTCGCGCCGCCTGCCAACCCGCCCGTTCCGACCCCGAGGCCCTATCGCGATCCACTGGTGACGACCGACTATCGCCGCGGCCAGCCGATGGCGGCCGACCAGCCGGACGACGATGCCTTTGCTCCGCTGCCTGACAATGGACCCATGCCTTCGCTGAGACCCGGCTATCTCGACCCAGAGATGACAACCGACGAACGCCGCCAACAGCCCGCGGCGCCGGCTGCTGGCGGCGGGGCTGCCGGATCCGCAAACGACGGTGCAGAGCTTCAAACCATTCTGTCCGATCCCGTTCGTCGCGCCGAGTTGCCGGCCGGCATGCGCAACAACAATCCCACCAATCTCAAGTACGTCGGCCAGCAAAGGCCAGGGATCATCGGCCCTTCCGAGAACACCGACCAGGGCGATCCACAAGTCGTCTATGCCACGCCGGAAGCGGGCATGGAGCACAATTTCTGGCAGGTCATGAGGAAATATCGAAAAGGCATGCTGACGCCGAACCAGATCATCGCTGGAAAAGGGGGATGGACGCCCGACTCCTTTACGGCGGCCGCCAACATTGCGCGATCGATGGGCATCGGCCCTGACGACGATATTCGCCTGACTGACCCGGTGATGGCAAAGAAATTCCTTCGCGCCCTCATTACTCAGGAGCAGGGAACATCGGGCGATCTTTATCCGGATAGCATGATTGAAGCGGCGATCGCGGCACAGCCCAAGGCGGCCGCGCATGCCGTCCGTTCGCTGCCGGCCAACGTGCCCATTCCCACCCCGAGACCGGATCTTGACCCGCGGGGTGCGAAGGACGATCGCCGCGGACAGAACGGGCCGCCGGCCGACTTTGGCAAATCGGCCGCGCTCGTACGTGCGCTACTTGCTCGGCAGCAAAATGGCCTCTGGTAGGAACGCATCTAAACAATCCTAAGATTTTGCAGCACACATCAATGGCCTCGCGATGCGCGGGGCCTTTTTTTCGGAGAAGGTGAATGCCCAGAAACCCCTGGACCGGCGCCGCTCGTAGCCGGAAACCATGTCTGTGTCGTCGACCGTACTCTTATCCTCGGCTACCGGTTGGCTCTTCCAAATTGAAGGGCAAAGTTGTAGACGCCTCTCATGATCAAAAAGCTCCTCAAAGCGGTATTACCGAAGTCTGCAATTGTCGCCGCCCATCAGTGGCATACGCGGGAAAGGCGATATAGATCTTGGGCCCACGCGGCAGCGGCCAGCGCAGAGTACGGGTCGCGGGATCTCACGGCTTTCAGGGTGGCGCGCTCGCGGCAAATCGTCGGCCACGAGGATTCCTACGCAAAGCCGCCAGAAGAACTACTCCAGACCTTCGACATGCCCTCTGGCCGGTTTGTTGATTTCGGCGGTTCAGCCGGGGAGATGTGCGCCGTCCTGCAAAGGCGGTTCCCATCGTGGTCGTTCACCGTGGTTGAGACCAAGGCGATGTCGGATGCATCGAGGGCGCTACGCCCCTCAATATCGTATTCTGATCAACTGCCCGATGGATACGATGTCTTCTTTAGCAGCGGAACGCTTCAATATCTGGCCGATCCTGAATGGCTATGGAGTGATGCTCTCGGCAGGACGGGACGATACGCTTATCTGGCGCGGAATTGTTTCTCCAATCGGAAGGCATTCAGCGTCCAGTCATCCAGGCTCTTTGACAACGGCGCTGGGCCGATTCCTGAAGGGTTCGAGGACGTCAATATCCGCTACCCGCATCAGACCATTTCAGAGGCGTCGTTGACCGCGATAGCTGGTCGAATGGGCTTCGATCTTATCGCCCGGTTCGACGGCCGCAATAGCGGCGTCACCGGCAGCAAAACGGATGCTTACGGAGCCGACCTTTTATTTAAGAGGCGATAGCCTACGTACGTCAGAAAAGAACGCGGAAAGCGGGTGCACTCTTTCGAAGCTACCGTTTCCCCCGCTGCCCGATCTCAACAGCGAACTGGTTCGAGTGCCCGCCTTTGAAGAGACGGGTGCGTTGCCATGTCCGCGATCTTGAGGTGGCCGATCTCTGCAGTGCTCATTCGGTGGGAATACAGCCGCTCATGCGCTCGCCTCCGCTACACACCTCCAATGGCCTCGCATGCGCGGAGAATTCTGAACCAGATTTGCCTCCTCGCAAAAACGAGGCCAGTATCGCCGGCTATACCTTCCTCGATATTGCCTGTTGGTTTGACGTTTTTAACCTCATCGCGATGGCGGCGATATCAAGAAAAGCAAACGCAGCAATCAAAGGTAAATTTTTGACGCCGAAAATCTTCGTCAAGGAGCTCTTCCAGCCGAAACGCGCCTGCACAGCTCCTTGGAGGGAGTAAATCCAGATCAGTGGAGCGGGAAGATTGCGTTGAGATTCAACGGCCAACCCCACTCTGCGCAGGAGTTCAGCCAATCGCTCAAAACTGTAAAGGTTCAAGTGGCGCGGGAAATAATATCCGCCCCACGCACCGCCCGCGAAGAGCCGCCTGTCCCAGCCGTCAGTGTTAGGCGTTTCGATCAACAGCCGGCCATCCTTCGCCAAGGCACGGACGAGGCGTCGCAAGCTCTCCTCCGGCTCCCAAAGATGCTCTATAAGCTGGAGCATGATGATGAAATCAAAGGGTTGTGCCGGCAATTCCGCAGCTTCAAGCGGCGCTTCGATAACACCTATTCCGTGTCTTTCCAAAGTGCTGCGCGTTTCAGCCGGGAAATGCCAATCCAGACCGAAGAGTTCAAGATCAGGTCGCGCTTGACGAAGTGCGATCAAAAGCTCGCCGTTGCCGCATCCCACATCGAGCACCGTTCCCCCCAAAGGAAGATGCGCGACAACGCCCTTCAGGCGCTTTCGATTGACGATGGTCTTTATCCGACCAAGAAAATTTGCCCGGCCTTGAAATCTGTTCGAGAAGGTGCCGTAGTTGGCTGGATACATCAAAGACAGCTGGCTGATGTCGGGTCTCGGATTGAGATAGAAATGACCGCAACTATCGCATCGGACATATCTGAAGGTGTCTTCACTGCCGTGATATATATAGTCCTGCCCGGTAGCGACAACGGTGCAGCTCTCACTGCCACAGCCGCTGCATGTGGTAGGGGTTGATCTTATCTGAGTTGTCGCTTCAGAGTTCATTTTTTGACGTACAATACTTTAGAGAGCCAACGCATCTTGAACCGAGTCCGAGAAATCATCGTTCTTACGATTTCTCGAGAGTCGGATGAATTTTGCAAAACCGCTGCGCTGCAGGCACCCCGGAAAATGCTCATAGAACCCCCGTTCGAAGAGGTGCCTATGAAGTTTTGCAAGATTGTGCTGCGGAATGGCGGGGAATAGGTGATGTTCGATGTGATAGTTGAAATTTGCTTGGTACATAAGCCATTTTTCAAACCAATTAGGCGCCGTCGTCCGAGCCAGCGGCATCATGGCCTGCTCCCGGCCGTCCTTATAAACTGGATAGTCCTCAGGCTGATGCTCCGCAATGGTGCGCACGATATTCAGGGCGATCGCTACCGCCGCGATGGGATAGCCCCATAGCAGAATGTAAAGATACCAGCGGCCGGTCACAATGCAGAGCGCAAATAGCAAGCCGTTGAATACGATCGTCACCATCGGCGCCAACCAGGAAGGCGACAGCGAGTTCCCGGATGCCTGCTTTCGGGCCGAACCACCATATTTGTCTGCCGCCAGCCACACACCCATGCCCCCGCTCAAAGCCTTCACCATGACCCAGGCGAGCGCCCGAAAGCCCTTGATCGGTTCGCGATAGGGATAGCCATCAGCATCCTTCTCTGTACCCAGATGTGCATGGTGGCTCATGTGGCGCAATCGATAGGCGGCGACCGACATCCCGACAGGCGCAGCAAAGAACATGTCGCACCAAATATCGTTCTTACGGCGGTCGGAGTAGAGATGGAAATGCGATGCCTCGTGAACCCAGAGCAACATGCCCTGGGTTACTGCGCAGTTGATCAGGAATGGCAGCCATAGGAGCCACCAAGGGCCGAGGAGTGCGATCGACCAGGAGACAACTATTTGAAGCCAGATCATCGTGGTCGCCACGATGATCGCGCGCGGTTGCGGCTTTTTCAACGATTCAAGGAAACTCGGGTCGACAAGCTTTCTTGCTACCTTCATGCATTCATTGAACTGCGCATCCATTCAGTGACCAATTCTCAGATTTTGAAGATTTAACCGCATCTGCAAGCGCCAGCCCAAAGGCGATATCGAAACTGCTTAATCTTACGACAAAACCGCGCGACAAAGACGCTTCTCCAAGAACCCCGTCGGCTGTATCGCTTGCTTGCGGTGTCCGGCGCCGGATTAATACACCACAATTGAGATGGCAACCAAGTGGGAATGAGTTAGCGCGTTGCGTATCGCCTGCCTCCTGCCGAGAGGAAAAATCCTGCACTAAAAGCCACCGCCACCTTGAGGAAAGGACGCATGGCAACAATTGGCAGCTGAGACATGTTACCTAGAATCCCTTTGACTCTTGTCGACAGCCATCACGTTCATACCACCACCATCAGCTATCATCGCGCGTACTTTGCTGGCGTCTTCCGGCAGTTTTCTACCGGATGCCACGTCTCCAATTTGGTAGCCACAGTCCCAGAGAAGCTTCAACAATCGATCGAAGTCTCCGGGATTCTCGGCATAAACATACGGCGCCAATTCAAGCATTATGCGCGGCTTGGATCTTTCAAGAGTAGCCGTCGCCCCACTCAGAACCTCAAGCTCATTGCCATCAACGTCTAGTTTTATGAAATCAACTTTGTCGATCCCAAGATCCCGCAGGGTTTCGTCTAGGGTACCGAGCCGCGCGCCCTGCGTCGACATCAAACGACCATGATGTTCGCTGTGCAAATCGTCTGCGACTTCAAGCGGCCAGCTTGAATAGACCGCGTCTGGCATGGTTTCGGACGCACTTGCCATCAGCATCATCTGGTGAGGGTCAATTCGTTGGGCGAGCGTCGGGTTGAGCGAGATATTTGTCTTCTGTTTCGAAAATGCGTGAGCCGTGGGCTCGAAGGAGATCACCTTGCCCTTTCCGCCCACCAGCTGAGCCAAAGGTAAGGTGTGAGAACCGACATTGGCACCGATATCGAGGACTATATCTCCGTCCCTTATCAGCTCTCTATATCTATCGAGCGTTCGCACCTCGAACCCGCCAAGGAGGTAGATCGCGAAATCGACGCCGTCCCTCAAGTCCAGCGACCAGCTTATCCCGCGACGCTTCGCTACGACGGCTGCAGGCAAGCCCAGGCAACCGCGGACGAACAAGACCGCATTGGATAGATAACGAGCAATCAGGATTTTGTTGCTGGTGGATAACATCGTCATCACGCCGCCTTTAACTAATTTCATGTTCAGCTGTTGCTCTTCTTGCAACAATCAGATTGCAGTATTGGCCCGCGTTACTTGGATCGAGGCTTCCATAGTCGAATGTCGTGCCTGGCGGATCGGCTATATTGTGAAACTCAAAATTTAGCATCTCCAGGAATTGCGTCAGCTCGGACGGGTTCACAAGCGCCTTCGACAAGCCGTAAGGCCAGAATTCCATGAATATCCTGATGTCGCGATTTTCTCGTAGAACCCGCTCCGCACCCTGCAGAACGCTCAACTCGTAGCCCTGAACATCGATCTTGATAAAATCGACCCGCTGTCCCGGCAAAAAATAATCATCCAGCTTCACCAACGGGACGTCGATGCTCGCTCGCCCGTCGCCACTATCGAATGTCCGGTGATCAACGTTCAGCTCGTTCGAAACATACAGTTTTATGGTGCCGTTGCCGGCTCCTACCGCCGCGTGCCGCAGCGATACATTCGACAAGCCGTTTACCGTCGCTTCAAGCTTCTCGAAGTTCGCCGGTGCGGGCTCGAAGGCATGCACATGGCCGGTTGCTCCCGTCAGCGCGGAGAACATGCGGGTGTATATTCCGATGTTTGCACCGATATCCGCGACGATCATGCCCGATGAAATCATGTTACGCATGAGCGTGCGCTCACGTCGTTCCGAGGCCGCCTTCCACAGGGAGTAGAGCGGATAGTAAATGGGATAGCAATGTCGGTAGAGCCAATCGGCGAGGCGAAGCAGGACCATCGTTACACCTGGTCTCGTGATGTGAGACGGGCTGTGAAGAACGAGGCGAATATCTTAGGCAGCGTTCTGCCCATTGCCCTGTCGAGCTCGAAATACGGCTTATAAGCCCAACCAGGCACAGGAAATTTCTTCGATATTCCGCCGGTCGCCATATAGGAAAGCGAGGTAAAATAGCTGATTCTTGTCTTATCCAGGCTATAACAATCCGTAAGCTCAGCGAGCCAATCCGGCCGCTGAAAGAAGATCATATGCGGCATCGCCTGATTTGATGTCGAAAGCGGCCCCTGTACGGTATCCAGAACCGGACGGCGGATGCTGAGATCCACCGGCTCATGATGCAGAAGTTTATACATCGGGTAGGATAACCAAGACAGGTAAGGTTCCGTCGCATATAGCCTGCCGCCTTTTGCGAGCTTGCGCGTTGCACCGCGCAGGAACATGAGGGGGTCCTTCAGGTGATGCAGAACATTGGTCATGGTAATCACATCGACGCTATGGTCCGCGATATCAGGCAGCGTGCCGATCTCGTGGCAATCGAAGACAATATCCAGATAGTCCAGCTTCAGAACATCGGAAGTGATGACATTCGGCAGGAAGCGCTTGAGGGGCGATGTTCCGCTTCCGATTTCCAGAACGGTCTTCGAGGCGATATCCGGTTCCTGCCGAAACATCTCCTTGTAGAGCTCACCATACCAGTGCATCAGGTTCGGATTTGCGCTCAGCCGCTCGCGATTTGCCAGCGTTTGAGCAAGATCGGCCTCATAAAAAGCGCTTTCGATTTCCATCGTCAGAGAAACTTTATCCGTCTTGCGGCAAAAACCAGCATGGCCAACAGAATGGCACCGTGGCGCCAACGCGAGATGTTTGTCTCACCATAGACTCGTTCGCGATAACCGATCGGAACCTCGACGATCTTAAGGCCCATCCGCGCTGCACCGAAGATCAAGTCGAAATCGCCGAAAGGATCGAAATCACCGAAGTAGGATCTGTTCGCCTGAAGCTTCAGATAGTTCGAACGGCTGATTACCTTGGTTCCGCATAGCGTATCTTTGTACCTCTGGCCGAGAACGAAGGAGAAAGCCAATGCGAAAAACTTGTTGCCCAGAAGGTTGAAGAAGCGCATCGCTTCCTTTTCCATGGGATAGACCAAGCGAGTGCCGTTAATGAATTCGCCTTTCCCGTCCTTGATCGCATTGTAGAATTTGGGCAAATCCTCGGGCGGAACGGTGATGTCCGCGTCAAGAATCATCAGGATTTCCTTTGTGGCGATGGAGAAACCTTTCCTGACGGCGTCGCCCTTTCCCTTGCCTTCCTGTTGGGCAATCAGAATGGTCCGTTCGCCCCCGTAGCGCTGCTGCACTTCTTGGATAGCGTTCCAAGTCGAATCCGTAGAATTGCCTTCGATAAAAATGAGTTCGTCATCCGGCCCCATAGCCGGCAACCGCTTGACAATATCTTCGATATTTCCCGCCTCGTTTCGCGCTGGAACTACAATCGAGACCGATGGCTCCGCCTTCGATGCAGCATAGCCAACCGGCCTCGCAATCGCGATATTGAGAAGGCAGAGAGTTCGAAGGAGCGGAAGAGGAGCAAGGCAGCGATTAACGAACCCGCTGATAAGCGGGATATAGAGCGGGATCAGGATCTTCTGGTCCAGCCGTATCAATTCGAAGTCTTCAAGCGTCAGAAGATTCTGGACGTCTTCATGGGCAAGCCAGTTTGATTCAGGAACCCGCCGGCGCAGACCGAACTTGGATGCGAGAGTCGCAAGCGGCCGCCACATGCTACTGTAATAGGTAAGAACAAGCCGTGTTTCAGGCGAACACAATGCACGTGCCTGAGCAAACATGCTCTGTATGTCTCGTTCGTAATGTATCAGCCCGCTGATGACTAGGTAATCAGGTTTGGTGTCAGTGACGTCTTCGATCTTGACGACCTTGTGCTCGTCAAACTCATTCACAGGTTCTGCAGGTTGCGTTCTCGAGCGAAAAGTTACCTTGCCCTGAGGAAATTTACCAATCAGCAGCGGCGTCGTCGGATCGATCTCGACCACGGAATTCTGGCCCAAGACAAAGAGGCCGATGTACCTTCTCAATTGAGAATAGAAATAGTTCCTCATAATTACCTCGGCGCCAAGCGGTTCAAGCGCCAATGTCCCAGAATCAGGGCTGCAGGCACGACGTACACCACAAAAAAGAGAAAATGAACGGCCGTCGCCAGGAGCAACCCCTCCGAGGGCGAACGCCCTAGTAGTACGAATGCCGAAACGACGGATGCATGAAAGGTACCGACTCCGGATGGCGCAGCTGGGATCATCAGGCCCAATCCGCCAGCAAACAATACGAATAACGACTCTTGATAACTCAGCGCGACGCCGACAAATCGGGCAACGAAGATATATGCAAGCGCGTATGCAGAAAGCCACAAAATCAGCGTCAGAGCGGCAGGAATGAAGGTCACGGAAAGAGATAGGCTTCGCGCCGAATTTCGAATGAAATTGGAGATGTGACGGTCAAAGAAATCCTGCAGTCGCACAACACCGAAGACCGGCCGCAATACCGGGATGAGCCGATCGCCGAAATACCTCACTAGAATTGCTGATAGAAAAATCCCAAGTACGGCCCCAATCATTATAACCAAAAGAACATTTCGGTATTCGGAATTCAGCGTATGCCCCGCCAAGACCAAAGAAAATATGCCCACTGAGAGAATCGTTGCCAAGTCAACGACTTTTTCGACCAGAAGCCTGCCAAAAGCATCGACATAGGGGACTGTGGCGACAACACGACTGTAATGTACGCGCAAAAGATCTCCACCTCTCGCGGGAAGGAACATGTTGGCGCCGAGGCCGAGTAGGGATGCCATGAGCGACGTCCCGTAGCCGATCTTTCCGTCCAGCAACAGTCTCCATCGCACCGCATAACCTACAGCGATGCCGAAGGTCACAAGCATAAACCACAGAAGCGGAGTCACGGATATTCCGCTACGGAAGATGCGGATAGCTTCCTCCCAATCCACTGCCCTTAGCAAGAAGATCAGGAGGACAAGGCTTATTGCCGAGGCTATGAGCATCTGCAGGCGTTGATGATTGAAGAGGCCAGTAATCACGTTCTTCTGATGTTCTCTTTTGAAGCCGCGCCGTCCCTAAGCCGCAAGTGTCTTCGCTCTACTCGGGTTGCTGCCCCTAACATATCACAACAATCAGGGGCAACCCCGTGACCTCTTCCTTTCACAGGAGCTGCAGTTGCGACAGAGGTTGATCTCAGTCCGTGGCTGCTCTCTCGTGACAACAACCAATTGAACCTCCCCCCGCTTTTCTCCGTGAATGATCCTCAAAGCGCCCGCAACGTTACTTGTAGAAGTTTTGCCTGATAATCTCTCAGGCCGGTGGGTTCAATGAAGCGGAAATATAAATATCCAAATGCGATGGAAGCATTGTTCCATGATCTTTGCGCGGTTGTAATTTCCAGTTCCGCTTGGGGACCACTTAAATCAATATCTTTTGCGCTGGCCCAAGCATTGCAGAAGAATGCGATGCGATGGGGAAATTTGGAATGGACGGGTCTTACGCCCGGTTGTGTATCAATCCCGAAGAATGAAATGTGCCCGGGTGTGAAGGCCATTCTGGTCTGTCCGCCCCAAAGCATGCGGAATTTGGAGGTATAGTCAGCAAATCCGTACTCTGAGACTTCCGGAGACAGCGGAAATTTGTCGGCTATCCAATAAACAGAAAAAGCAGACCATTCAGGATGATCAGCGAGATACTGAGACACAGCCAGATCCTTCGCTGCCCGCGCTTGCCATGCAGCGTAACTCTCCCACCACCGGCCGGTAAACACGCTGAGAAGTGCTAAAAACAACGCAACAGCTACGCTCTGGCTTCGAAGGCTTGTCGATCTGAATTTGATAACTCGCCATATACCGATACCCACCACGGATAGTGGCAACGGCATAAGCATCGCGTTTCTCATCAATACGCCAGGTGCGG
This sequence comes from Rhizobium sp. 10PS4, assembly GCF_032464805.1. Lineage (NCBI taxonomy): Bacteria > Pseudomonadati > Pseudomonadota > Alphaproteobacteria > Hyphomicrobiales > Rhizobiaceae > Rhizobium > Rhizobium sp. 10PS4. Next base: position 209,561 of record NZ_JAWDIW010000013.1, read on the forward strand.
GGCTCTTTCCAACAAGGATATAAGGGAGCGTTCCACATAGCAGTGCAAAGAGCCCAAAGCCGATAATCTTGAAACCGTCGCCACGTCGTTCATCTATTTGTGCGTTTCGAGCATCTCCCCTGTTCACGAACGCAAAGCACGCGACAAAAAGTATCGAACACACCGCTGCTCCCAAGTAAAGATACGAATTCCAATCATCAAAACTCTTCGCTAAAGGAAAGATTATTCCATTAACAACGAATTGATAGGAATTCTTTGCAATGCTTTCGACATCCAGGGTAAAGCTGTTGTAATTACTGTATAATCCTGATTTTTGATAGAGAATTACCTTATAGGCCCAGTACACGATGGGCAGAACGGTGAAATCCGCTCGAGCCAGGCAGAATGACGAAAATGTCGAGATCAATTCCCGCGCGTGACGAACCCTACGCCCTGTCCTTTTCAGCCACACCGCATAGACGAGCGCGAAACCAGCGGCGTAGAGCACCAGCAAGGAGTTGAGCGTAAATGCAATGAAATAAACGCAAATTGCCAGCGCGCGGAGGAGATAGTGGTTCCTTCCGCGCATCCATTCAATTGACAGAAACATATACGTAGCCAGCAGAAAAAGGGCATAGGCAGTAAAGTATATCGAATATGTAAAAATAACCGTGATTGTGGGGATCGGCAGCAACTGCGTGAATATTGCGAGCACCAAAGACTCTCGCTCCGAAAAAAATCCAGACTTCGACGCTAGGAGATAGGAGAGCAACGCAATGAAGTAGACGCCGACTATGACAATGGATTTCAAGAAAAAAACATTGCCGGCGAAGGCCATCGGCCAAACATAATACGTAAAGACATGCACCCCTGCTGAAGAAAACATGTCCGCGATGGCGATCCAATCGTTGTAGATCAACGTCGGAAATAAACCAGCATCCTCGGCAAAAATTCCTTCATTGAAGAAGGCCATCCAGTGGGTGGAGAGAACAGCAATCGTCAGCAAAAGCAAACTGCTCAGTTTCGGTTTGGCTTGAAGCTGATCACGCATCGCATCTCCTGCGCTCTAGAACTTCCGGATATCGAGCCTTTGCGAAGCGGTTTTCTAAATTAATCACTGTCGTAAGCAAGCGTAAAAATCCCGCTGCTCCACGCATGGTATTTTTATACCCCCGGTTCGCGCCGATTCCTTTGAAGCCCCAAGATGACCGAGCTGCGGTCAGCAGTCAGAAAAGGCGCGACTCTCGTAGATTTTTTCTAGTGGAGAAGATCGCACTCACTCGAGTGTCATTGCGACAACAATCGATCCTAACTTTCGGAGCAAGGTAAATGCCCAGAAACCCATCCACCGGCGTCTATTCCAAGCCCGCCGGCACGACACCTTCCGTCGGCCAGGTTATCGACCCGGTGCCGTGGAATGCGCTGACTACCGACCTCGGCAACGAGATCACCAACTCGCTGCCGCGGGACGGCTCGGCGCCGATGGTCGCACCCTTCAAGGCCGCAGGCGGAACGGTGTCCGCTCCTGGCCTCGGCTTCGCCTCGACCCCGCAGACCGGCCTCTATCTGAAGGGCGGCGGGTTGCTGGGGTTCGCGCAAAACGGCGTCGACGTCTCGTTTGATCAGGCTCTGGTCTATGCGGCCAAGTCAGGCGATTACACCGCGCTGGCATCCGACGACAATGCGGTTCATCGCTTCACGGCGGCCGCGACACTCACCCTGAGCGCAGCGTCGACGCTCGGCGCAAACTGGCACTATTGCGTCATTGCCGATGGTGGGGACGTGACGATTGATCCCAACGGGGGGGAGACAATCGACGGCGCGACCACGCTCGTCCTCAAGGACGGCTATAGCGTCAACATCATATGTTCCGGTGCGGCTTTCTTCACCAACAAGCTCTTCGCCAGGATACAGAGTAAAGCTGACAGCACAGCGGTAGGCGACTTCGTCGTCGGGCTCATCCTTTCCAACAACGGCGGCAACCCGAACACCCATATCGATTTCACCGCCGGCTCCGCCAGATCGGGGGCAAGCTTCGTTTCCAGCGCAGCGTCATTCACCAAAAGGGTGACTGGAACATTTGCGGCCGGAACGGGCGCGGGCGGCCTCGACGCCGGCGCCGTTGCGGCGAACGCCACTTATTTCGCATATGCCCTGCGCAAGGACGCCGACCTGTCTTTTGATGTGGTTCTTTCGACTTCCCCAACGATCGGCGGCATCACCACGACGCTGCTCACCGGCTATACCATCGTGAAATGCATCGGCGTCGTGCTGACCGATGGAAGTTCGATCATTCGGCCGTTTGTGCTGTATCCGCGTGACGAATATACCTTCCTGACGCCGGTCAAGGATGCTATCGGTGCCGCTATCTCTACGACCTCGACGCTCCTGGCGCTAGCAGTACCAAATGGGTTGAAAGTCAAAGCGAAGTTGCGTTTCGAGTTCACATCGTCGGCAACGACTAACGCAGCTCTGCTATCCGACCCTGCACAAGGTGCGCTTGTTGCCGGCGCCGGCAGTGATGGCGCCAACGTCGGCACTATCCAAATAGCAAGCGGGTTCGCAGTGGGATCGCAGGAGATATGGACAAATACAAGTCGGCAAATTCGCATGGCGTTGGGCGGCTCTACCGGCAGCATCTGGATCTGGACCGATGGCTTCCATTTCCCTTGCGGAAGGAGCTCTTGAATAAGCTCCACACCTGTGTTTTGACATGCTGCCATCACGCCCGGAGTAGAAATGGCACAGGTCGACAAGGCATCATATCGCAATCGAGGCGGCGTAATCCAGCGGCTCGTTACTGCTTATAAGCGCTTCCGCTACTTCACTTCCGCCGGCGAAAATCTCGTGGTGAAGCGCAGCGCTGAGTTCCGCCTGGTCGGTCATGCCGTCCTTGAGGTCGGCGATAACGTCACCATCCAAGATCAGTCGTTCTTTCAACTTACAATGCCAGAGCCCAAAGTCTTCATTGGCAACAACACCGTAATCGGTCGGCGCAACATTATCACGGCCAAGAACCGCATATCCATCGGCAATGATGTGCTGATCGGTTCCGATGTCCAGATCATCGATCACGGCCACGGTATGAGGCGAGACGTACCGATCAGACTTCAGAAGGCCGAAATCGGTTTTGTTGAAATTGGTGATGACGTCTGGATTGGTGCGGGTGCCAAAATACTGATGAACGTCACGATAGGGACGGGTGTCGTGATCGGAGCAAATTCCGTGGTTACGGCCGATATTCCCGCTTATGCGATCGCCGTGGGTTCACCGGCGAAAGTCGTCAAGTATCGCACTTAAATCGGATTGTAAGCAACGACCGCAGAGGTCGCGAACGTCATCAATCCAAGCTTACCGCCTGGCAGACGATCGGGGCGGCGATCAAAGCCACACGCCTTGGGACTAAGAAGGCGATCGAGGCGGCAGCCGATGCAGAGGCGGCCATATGGGCAGCAAGGCGTCGTCAACTAGCCGTCGTGATGCACCGCATACAATAAACTCTGACGCGGGTAACGTTTAGGAGCGCTTTCAATCCCGGCAGGATTGCGCTATTCCGCCGCGAGACGGAGGGATTGGGCGTTGGATGCTCCTGCACATCGAGAGTTAGAGATACAGGCGCGCGGTCGCATACGCGGCTTAGATGGACTTAGAGCAATATCGCTACTTTTGGTGCTGATGGCCCATTGGTCACCAATTCCCTATCTTAACAATGTCGCCGAATGGGGGCGAGGCGGGCTCGTAGTATTCTTCGTCATCAGCGGTTTTTTGATCACGAGAATACTTGTCGACTTAGCCGGCCGAAGGCGTGAGGTTGAGGGCGTACAGCTTCTCAAGGGCTTCTATGGCCGCCGATTCTTCCGCATTCAACCCATCTATTATCTGGCTCTCGCATTTGTCATTTGCATAGGGCTGAATGACGCCGTGCGGGAGGATGTGATTTATCACGTCTTCTTCGTGCAAAATCTTTCAAATGTATTGCTGAGAGGTGATATCGGAATTTATGGACCAGCCGCCCCGTGGTGGTCGCTTGCGGTTGAAGAGCAGTTCTATGTTTTCTGGGCGCCAATCGTCATCTTTCTCCGGCCGAATGCTTGGAGGCTTTCGCTCTTGGGAGCATTTGCCCTTGCGATCGGCTGGCGCGCTTTTGCCTGGTATACCGATCTTGGGCAAGCGAATGTCCTCGTCACATTCGGAAATCTGGATTCGCTGGCTGCTGGCGCAGCGGTCGCCATCATCATTTCGACAGGCCGGATTACGCCGGCGGTGTCGCGATGTTTCTCCGCAATTCTGACGTTGGCATCGCGGCACTCTGCCTGCTGTCATTGACGGAGATGAGCGAAGGTATATTCGCGTTTCGGACGAGTTTTGTTGGCAGAGTGCTTGTCGACGTGCCGGTTTATATGATCGCCTCATCGCTAATATTTTTCTTGGCTGTCGGCAGGGCGACAACCGCAGCGAAGCTGTTGGAAACCCCGGTTCTAGTGTTCATAGGCAAGCGTAGCTATGGTGCCTATGTCTATCATCAGGTCGTGAACTACACGTTCTTTTTCCTCGTGACACGCCATTGGCTGGAGCCAAGTTTCGGCGTGAAGCCTGCATTGCATGGTCCGGGTGAGTTTTTAGTTTTCACGGCAATAACACTGCTGCTCGCAGCCGTGTCCTACAAATACATTGAGCAGCCGATATTCAGGCTTCGTGATCGGATCTATCCGACCACTCGATAGCATTCGTTGAACGTGTCGCCTTTCTGGTAACCAAACATGTCGCCCGTCTCCTTCGAGACGGGTGCCTTGCCACACCCACACCTCCGGAGCCCACCCATGCTCGTCCATAACTGGCGCGCGGTGCTGAAGCGTGCCTGGTCGGTGCGCCTCATGGCGCTTGCGCTGCTCTTCATCATCGTCGAGCCCGTCTACAGCTTCGTCGCCGCCACCTGGATGTCGCGCAACATCTACATCCAGCTCGCCATGTCGGTGGCGACAGGGCTTCTCGCCGTTGCGGCGATCATCGCCCGCATCTTCGTCCAGCAGAAAATCTCAGGAGACCTGAATGGCAAACCGCCTGCAGAAGGGTAGTGCCGCCGCGGCCATGGCCGTGGCGCTCGTCGGATCGTTCGAGGGGTTGCGCCAGAATGCCTATCCCGACCCTGCCACGCAAGGAAAGCCGTGGACGATCTGCTATGGCAGCACCAATGGCGTGAAGCCGGGGGATCGCAGGACGGTGGAGCAGTGCAAGGCGCTCCTGGCGCTGGAGCTCAAGACCTATGCGGGCGGCATCGAAAGCTGCGTGCGCGTGCCCCTGCCGGATGCCCGTTTCGTGGCGCTGACCTCCTTTGCCTATAATGTCGGCGTCAAGGCGGCCTGCGGCTCGAGCGCGATGAGGCTCATCAATCAGGGCAGGACAGCCGAGGGCTGCGAGGCGCTGTTGAAGTGGAATCGCGCCGCCGGCATCGTCTTTCCGGGGCTTATCAGGCGCCGGCAGAAAGAACGCCAGTTCTGTCTCGAGGGCATCTGATGTTCGGGCTCCTCGACACGCTCAAGATGGGCGCCGGCCTCGCCGGTGGCCTGATGCTCTATCACCTCTACGCGGTTTCGATCGGCTATCCCTCGGCGGCAAGGCAGGCGCGCGCCGGCTATGTCCTTGTTGCCGAGAAGAGCGCAGCCGAGGCCCAGGCCGCTGAGATGGAGCGCCAGCGCAATGCGGCGGCTAAGGCCGGCGAAGAGCACCGCAGGCGCCTCGCCGCCGCAGAAGCCGCCGAGCAGGCCGCCAGAGACACACTCGAAACCGAGATCCAATCCTATGAGCTTCAGCTTTCGGAAAAGAACCGCGCTTGCGCTGTCACTGCTGCTGATCGTCAGTGGCTGCTCCGCCACTGAGCGATTGAACAAGGCGGCGGCGACGAAGGGGCAGGCGGCGGCCGGCATCGCTCTGCCGCCGCTGCCGGATGATCTGCGCCGGCAGGAAGCGCATGCGCCTGTTGTCGAAGGTCAGCCCGTCATCGCCATCCTCGCCCGCGAGCGTCAGGCGCTCGACCGCGCCAACGCCCGCCAGGGGCGCACCGTGCAGTTCTACGACGACCTCACCGCCAGATATGGAACACGCCGATGATGAACGCTATTTCGCTTGCCCTTGCGAATCCGATGCTGAGCGGTGGAGGCGGGGCGGGCGGCGACCCCGATCGCTACATGTTCTTCGCGACCCGCAACCGCATGCCATCAGGCAGTATCGTTACCGCCGCATCCGGCACGAATTATGTCTGCACCAAGATCGTCGTCAACACGCCGCAGTACAAGACCAGGACCTTCCGCTTTCACCTCTCGGGCTTCGCCTCGACGGAAGGCGGAAACTCGCCGCAGGAAACGGTCGTCACCGGCACGATCGGCACGCCGGGCAATTCCGTCGTCGCCGATGCGATGTTCATCAGGGCGGCCGGCGTCTTCTACCAATGCACCTTCGCCGGCCTGAACACGGTGACCGTCGCAGACCAGACGAACGGTGCCTGGACGGACGAGCTGACCATTCCCGATGTCGCGCCGGAAAGCGAAATCGAAATCTGGCTGTTTTATCATACCGCCGTCGGCGAGAAGATCTGGCCGGTCTACCGCATCCAGAAGCATCGCGGCGAGCGCGTCTGGGGTGCGGGCGATCTCGCCACGCTGCTCGCCTTCAAGGACACCCCGCTTGCCGATAGCACGGCCGCACTCGACAGCAATTACGCGACCATTACCCAGCCGCAATATTATGGGCCTGACTTCATGGTCGCCAAGGGCGATTGGGATGGAAGGCCGGTCGTTCTCGGCCTTGTGGACAGCATCGGTGAAGCGCGCCAGCAGTTTTCCGCCGCTGCCGATGCGCGCGGCAATCTCGGCTGGTTGCGCCGCTGGCTCGATAGGGACGGCGGCATCGGCCGCATTCCGCATCTGATGATCGGCATGCCGGGGGCGGGTTCCGTGCGCGAGCTCACCGGCACCGGGGCTGCGATCGCGACCCGGCGCTGGGCCGTTCTCGACGAGATCACCGCCTTCAACAACAACAAGAAGCCGTTCACCGTCATCGCCAACCAGATGGGGCAGAACGACACGGCCGCCACCTACACGCAGTTCTTCAACACCAACTACAGAAGCCTGGTGACACGGCTTCGGGCGCGCTACCCCGGCGTCAAGATTGTCGCATTGCCGCCGCTCGGCCGCACCGTGTCCACCCGCACGGTCACCCTGACATCGGTCGGCACCGTCGTCACGGCCACGATCGCCTCGGGCATCAATGGGCTTACGACCGGCCAGACGGTGTCGATCTCCGGCGCTGCGCAGACGGAGTATAACGGCAATGTGGTGATCACGGTCACCGGGCCGAACAGTTTTACCTATAATTTCGCCGGATCGGCGACATCGCCGGCGACTGGCACAATCACCGCCAACGATCTCTATCTCAGGGCCTCGTATCAGAGCTTCTCGGCCAACAACACCTGGCCGGCGGATGGCACGGATGCCTCGGGCAAATGGCGGCTGCGCGCCGATATAATGGCGAAGACCTCGGTCTGCTGCGACGATACGATCGATACCTATGCGGCCTGGGTCTCCGGCGAAAGGGATGGCGTCTGGCCCGGCATGCTGGAGCTGCCGAGCACGGCGGTGACCGTGCAATCGGGTACGGATGGGGTCGCGACCTATACGACGATCGAGGTGGCGGATGCCAGCATCTTCGGGCCGGAGCAGGAGATCAGCACCTATGCCGGGCCGGATGGCCTTGCCCGCCTGTCGACCACGTCGATCGGCAGCATCTCCGGCAATACGATCACCATTTCGATCCCGCGTTCCACGGTGCTGCCGGTCGGCTCCATCGTCCGCCCGAGCGTCACGCCGGATGGCGTCCATCCCTACGGCGCCGTGATCGACCGTGTCGTGGGCGGCATTCCGCAATCCGAAAAGCTGAAATTCAATCCATAGGCAGAGCGAACGAAGAGGCCTTCGCGTCACTTCGGCTCCGGCTGCTGGATGACCGGCGGCGGCGTTTCGCTCTTGCCGCTGCCTTGAATGAACGGCTTGATCACCGGGATGCTCAGGATCGACGCGACCATGACCCCGATGATGATCATCAATAACATTCTCATGGGCGCCTCGCTTCAGATCGATTGAGCTGTCTTGCGGCATGCATACGCCTCTTCGGGAATCCGAAGATTCAACATCCCCAGGCTGAAAACGTTCCATCCCACAACAGAGCACCGATAGAGATGACATCCAATGACGATATCCTGCGCGCCCTCGGACGCGTCGAGGGCAGGCTGACCGGCATCGAGGAAAACGTGGCACTTCTGCGCAACGAGGTCGGTGACGAAAAGGCCAATGCCCACGACTTCAGCGCCGTAATCCACAAGCGGCTCGACGAGCAGGCCAGGCAGATCGCCCATCTCGATACCCGGGCGGCGATCAGCGGCGGTGCGGATGCGTTAATCCGTGAGGAAATCAGAACCCTCAAGGAGACCGTCGAGAAGAACCAGGAGGCGGCGGGGCCGGCGCTTGAAGAGTGGAAACGGATGAAGACGATCGGCTACGGGATATCGGGGTTGATTGCCTTCGCCGGGCTGACGATCGGGGGCATCATTGCCTATGCGAGCGATGGCGCGGTGGCGGCGCTTCGGCATTGGTTGAAGATCAATTGAACTCGGTATTGCCGGTGAACGTCCTGGTGCAACAGCAGTGGCGGGCCTGCCAATCAGCGGTGAACCTCCTCAGAGCATATTCCCAAGCCGATTCCCGTTTAGGCTGGCAGGATGAACCACCTGCGGTTCCGGTCCCTCGATCAGCCGCTCGTACTCCTGCTCCGGCACGCCGTAGCAGCCGCCTGCAATCTCGATCAGCTTGTTGCGATCCGTAATGCGGACGTTGCCGCGTGTCGATTTAATGGCGTGCATGCCTTCGAGAATGTGCAGTTCATCGGTGACGCCCGCCCGCCTGACGCCCAGCATCAGCGCCAGGAATTCGTGGGTCAGTGGCAGATCATTGCCGTCTATGCGGTCGTGACACATGAGCAGCCAGCGGGCCAGCCGCTGATGCATGTTGAACTTTGCCGCAGCCAGCGCGCTGTGGGCAAGCTGCAGCTCGCAGGTATGCACATAACGCAGCAGCAATTGCCGCACGCAGGGGTGCTCGAGGACCGAAAGAAAATCCTCGGTGGCCACCTGAAGCCCGAAGCCCGCCACCTGCATGAAGGCTTTGTTCGGCGTTTGGTCGACGCCGAGGACGACAGGGTAGCCGGCGATGCCCTCGCGGCCGATATGACGGATTTCAACGCTTTTGCCGTCGGCGCTTTCCGCAACCATCGAGGCGAGGCCGCTTTCAAGAAAACAGACATGCTCGATCGGCTTGTGCGGCAGCACGAGCGGATGGTTGACGGGAAGATCGACAGGTTGGAGAAGCGGCGCGAGAAGCTCGAAGGCATCCCTCGGAAACCGGCGCAACAGTCTGTTCTTCACTCCGCTCTGGACCATCATTGTCATGATCTTACACCGCCTGCTGAATGCCCAACGCGAGGTTAATCCTATGGTTCAAGCGATTTCACAGTCTGTGCGGTTTTGACAATTGAAACGGCTCGTCAGGCGTCTGCGCCGGAGGCGCCAAAGCACGCTCGATCGTTCGGATTCGCATCCTCGCGCTTCAGCTCTTCATTCGGATTACGTCGGTCGCAAAAGGGGCGCACATCTTCGCGCGACATGCATTAGTCCAAGTGAATAGCCGACCGGAAGGGGACTGTCGCAACCAACGCGCCGTCTTCCGTCATGATCTCGAAGGCGCCGCCATTCGCCGGATCGCCGGTACGGATCCTCTCCGCCACGATTTCGCGGGCGGCAGCGGTTGCTTCCTCGCATGCAAGCTCAGGTGAGGCCAGGTCAATGCCTTCCGGATCTTCCTCGAAGACATCGTTCCGGCGGACATGGAAAAAATACTTTGGCATGATTTCCTCCGTCAAAGAGATTCCCCCAAACCGCGCGCAAGGCCAGTTGTTCCCCCGATCTTCGATCGAACTCCATGCCAAAGTGCCGAGTGCAGAAAAAAGCCCCACCGAGGCGGGGCGAGTTGGTTCTTGGGAGGAATGGTGGGCCGCACGGAGGTATCGAAGTGCATGGTTGTGAAACCTGCCCTCCACACGACCCGGCGCCCCTTACGCTTGCGGAATGCTCTTGTTCCCTGGCTGATGGAATATTCTCATCAATCGTTGCACTGAGCGCGGGTTCCACATCGTCGAAAGGAGTATTCTTTCCTCCATCCTTGCCGCGCGGCAAACCTGATAGTGGGTTAATTTCGGAACATGTCATCGCTAAATTTTAGAGTTCGCTAATGAACAAATCAGCGGCATTCAGGTTCTCCTTTCGAAAGGAGATCGACATGAAGAGCATGAACAATCGCCAGGTTCGCATTCCCGGTCCGCGAGAGCACGATGTTGCGGAGCACTGCCGCAAGTTCGGCATCGGCCCGGCGGAGGAGAAGAAGCTGAAGAAACTGCTCGGATCCAAGGCGCCGCTGCATGAGATCCAGGCCAATGCGCCGCCGCGCCAGCCAAGGTGGCGTTAATTGGGAGACGTTCGAAGCGGTTTCCCCGGGAATTGCATAATCCAAAAGATGAGAGCGATTCAGTCATGAAAGCTGAATCGCTCTCATTCGTGAAGAGGTCGCGAAAAGCGGCGCATATGAGCGTTTCACGCCGCGTTACGGCATTGATTCAAAGATTGAGCGAGACGATGAAGCGTCGGCAAGGCGTAGGAAAAGGCCCTTATTGCCTGGATTTCTGAATATCGATGGAGTTTAAGATGTGGGCCAACTGCTCGGCTGGCTCCGCTTCTACCCGCTGAAAGCCCCGCTCCGGCGGGGTTTTCGCGGCGGTCCGATCTGGCTGACGATCTTCACAAGCCGATCGGCGTGACGGCCGCAGTCGTGCCGGGCAGGGGTCAATGAGCCCTAGGAGGATTTTTCGGAATCGCGGTGCTGTCGCACTGCCTGGAACTTCAGGCAATATGAGGGGTTTTGCCGGCGGATCGCGCGGCAGGTCTCGTCTCCTGTACCACTGCTACCCCTGCAGTTGCTGCGCGGTCCACTGATGCAAACGACTCACGGAAGGCTTACTCGCGGCTCTTGACAGCGGGCGAAGCCACGCTTTTCGTCCGTCACCTGCAACGCTTAAGAAGGCACTGTTGCGCGCCCGCACAGCCTATCAATGCCGTGGTTGCCGCGACAGCATCAGGATGTAATCGTCTGCGATATCGGCAACCACCATGGCGGCTTCCGCGGCCGTGTATCCCCTGCCGATGGCGTCGCTGACGATCTTCATCACGGCAGGTTCAAGCGCTTCGCGGCAATCGGACAGGCTTTCGACATGCGGGCATTTTGGACGAAATTCCAAGACGTTATTCATGGCACACCCTCCATTTGATTGAGCTCGAGCCCTGTGAAGGCAAGCCGGCCTCTCCCAGAAAGGCGGGCCACGGTTCCGGCGAGCTGCTTCAGGAACCAGAAGCGTTATCGTGAAGCTACGATGGCATAGGAGCGGATGTATTCAAGCGCATGCTGATATTAAGGTAAGCCAGTAGGGTTAATTCGTCCACCGATGTTGCATCGTGGCATCGCCGGCAGAGGGAAAGCCGGCAGTCGCGAATACAATGTCATCCGAATGTTGCAGCGGTATTAGGATGACGACATGCATGAGCGCCTGCCAGACCATGTTCTGCCTTAGGCGCTGATGCGCCGGCCGGCCTTGTCCGCCTCTTTGCGATTGGCGCCGTGTTTTTCGATGATGTCCCGGGCATCTTCGTTGGAAATACGGTGTTTCTTCGCGAAATAGATGACGTCGTAGGGTCCGTCAGCCACGGCCGCTTTGGCGGGCTGGACCTTTTTGCTTGTATCATTGGTCATGATTTTTCCTTTCAGGGCAAAGTTGCGCCGGACATCAGCTGATGTCGCCGCGCGTCAGCTCTGGTACAGGATGATTTTTGGCCGGGTCGCCTCGAATCGGAATCCTGTTCTCAATTAAAGAGTTAGAGCATGATGTCGTTCGGTCGGCTGAAGAATTGGCTTCGCGCCGTTTTATCGATGCGCTCGGGCCGTCTTGTGTTTTTCCCAGATCTGCGTCGCCTGCGCTGCGATCCCGGTCTTGTGGAAGCGCAGCAGGTGCAGTCCTTCGTTCCGTCGTTTTTCGTTAAAGGCGCTGTTTTCGTAGTCGGTGCCTTCGACAATGCTCTCACTTTGAAGAACGGCCTTCAATTCCTGCACGTAGTGCCCAGTGATGTTGAAAAGGGCTTCATTCTCAGGTGCGTCTGTCATCATTTTCCCTGTGGGTGGTCGTGTGGCATTGAACGCGATGCTGCTTCAGCAAGCCGCGTTGGTAAGATGCATCAAGCAATCCGCGCCCCTATGGGAAGGCTGGTATCGGACAGCGCTTAGCCGTGTCTGTCTGGAGTTCCATATATCGTGCAGCAAAGCCGCGCCGAGAATCGACGGTAGAGGCGCAGCAGGTCTGAAGGCGGCACCTTAAACCACTTGTCTCCCCGATACCATCTCAATCGAAATGCCGAAGAATATGGAGGGAGCAGGGCCGTCTTCGCTTTCCGAGTTTAAGGCAAGCGATCCGGGTTCCCACCAAAACGATTGCTTCTGCAGGAGAGACCAGGCGTGGAGGCGTTCGTCATGCCGGGCCGGCGTATCGGTCAGCTCATCATAGGTGCCCTGAACAAGCACGCTCTTCCACGTTCGGTTTTCGCCGAATTCTTCAACCTGAACACAGGCCGGTGAATGAGCCCGCAATAGGTCAATCTTCAGGCCCGGCATTGAAAATACGAAAAGCCGGGCTTTTTCATAGGCATACTGGATGGGAACGATATAGGGATATTTTTCGCCCAGGCATGCCAGATGGCCACGGGTGTGGCCTGCCAGAAAGGCGAGGCAATCTTGTTCACCCATTTCTCGCAGTTGCATCGCGCTATCCACTTCGTTTGATAGGCAGCGTCTTCGGCTCGCGGCAACAGTCTTTGCAGCGCTACCAGAACACATCGTTGAGAATGATATAGACGATAAAGGCCAGACAGATTGCTGGTGTCGATTTGACCAGAAAGTCGATGTACCGGAACCTGCCGATATGCTGGGCGAGGCGTTTCCACGAATGGATGTTGACCGTGGAAGACATGATGCCCTCCTTTGGTTGGGGCCGGACTTTGATTACCCCGGGAAGCAGCGCCCGTTCACAAGCTGCCACTACACCAGATATGGGCGCCAATCAGCTGCACTACAAGGCGTGGCGGATTGCCGGTCCGGCAGCGAGATCCCGCTGCTGTGCACGATCGCAAAGGGCGGCGCGGAGGTGCCAGGATTACTGGGCACGTCCATACGCGATTGCGCTTCTACCTCAACCATTGCTTCGATCAGTTTCAGCCGATCGAGTTTCCGCCGTTGATCGTCGTAGAGCCTGCTGAGCAGCGCATAGGCCGGCCCGGAGGGTCTGCCTTTGCGCAATAGTTTCCTGATCACCATTTCCTGATCGGCAACGCGATGCGCCGCCTTCACGATATGGCGACGCGCCAGTTTCAGGTCTTTCGGGCGGTATCGTGTGGAAACCATATGCTTTGCTCCCCCTGTCTCATCCGGCAGTAGCAGGATGGTGGCCATTTCAGTTCACCGGCCGCATGCCTTCCAGCGATCAGCGAAAATCTGCAGCCGTGAGCGTGAAGTTGTTTCCGCGTCGATGCTGATAGGCTCTCGATGCGGCCTCCTGAATGGCAGAGCGCGCCGCATCAAAGGCATTGAGATAGGCGGCCTCGGAGGAGTTCTGGGTGATCGCGCTGCCGAGGGCTGCTTCTTCGACCAGAAACCGGACTTCGAACATGCCGTCATAGCCGGTGAAGCGGACGCCTTTTCTCGCTTCGTCGAAGCTGCGGCTTCTGTTGGGGAAAATAAGTGCCATTGCGGTTATCCTTGGAAGTGGGCGCGGCCGACCTGCGGAACTCGGGCACCGGTGATGATGATGGATGCACGAGGGAGCGAATAGCTTGACGCCGGATGTCCAGCGATCAGCCTGCCTGCATGTCCGGGCGTCGGCAGATCTTAGTGGATGGTCTGCACGATAACCCGGTTTTCAAGCAAGGCTTCCGATGTCTTGATCAAGCGCATCGTACCCGTGATAACCTCATCGGAATAGAGCGAATCCGCACGGGAAATTTCGTCCGTCATATCGCGGAGAACTTTATTGATCTCCAGCAGAGGCGGCACGAATTCCACCAATCCGGCGGCTGCCAGCCCGTGCGTCAGGCGCGCGATCGCCTCTCGCAGGTGATCGACCAGCGCACGCCTTTCCACCGGCAATGCCGACGGCTTTGTGAGGGTCGCTTCATCGTTGAACTGCATGATGCGCATCCTCCTTTAGCTAAAATGGGTTCCGCCATGGCATTATCAATGGCGGCTGCCGAATGAGGTTGCGGTCAGCCGGCAATAAGCGCAAGCTAATTTATCGGCGGGCACGATACGGGCACCGCTGCTTGGGGCGCGCCAGTGAACCCTAGCCCCAAGAAGGAGGACGTCATGTCTTCCACGTCAGATCAGTTTTTCGGTGTCGACAATCTGAGAATGCTCGATCGTATTCTGCGAAAGGCCGGCTTTCGCGGCGGCGAAACCCACGCGGCCGATGAGGGTGAGATCACCGCCACAAGCTTCCTCATTGGTTGTTTCCAGATGGGCATCGTCGATGAGGCCGCGTTGAGGTCGTCGCTGAAAATGTATCTCGCGACACAGTTGAGTTCAGGCCCGCTTCCGCAGGCAATGGAGGACGGCTCCTTTGCCCGATGGCAGGATGACGGCGGTGCCCCGGTGAAAGCCCATCGGATCGCGCGGTATACGGCGTCCGGGCGTGCGGACGCACCGCTGCGGCCGCCAGCCTACCGTTTTCCCAAAACCAGGCTGCCTGAACGACTGTCCGAGATCCCGTGAACAGGCCTGCTGCGATGTCGCCGGCAACCCCCGATCGATCGTCGCGATGACATGACGAACAAGGAAGAAGACATGTCTGGGATTCACGCAGTTCAAAAGGACAGGGCCAGGAAAAGCAAAATCATCGCCTTCTTGCGGAAAATCGTAACCTTAAGCCCGACTGCAGACGATCTCATAGCGCAGGCGCGTCAAGCGCGGTTGTCGTCAGCGGAGGAGGGGATCGATAGCGCCGCCTATGGTCTGGCGCGTCCACACAAAGGTCCGTTCGATAACGCGACGGCATTCAGTGCTTCCACCTACGACCATGATCTCCCGACGCGGCAGCAATTGGAGGCGGCGCAACGCAGCCACTCCGATGCGGTAAAGCAGCAAGAGGCAAACCGCCAAACAGGCAAATTTCGTAGGCGTGCAAAGCGGACGAAGCTGAAATCTCCCTGAGCAGGAAATAGAGAGACGGACGGCGCCCTGTAGATTTTTGCCGCCTGAGCGGTGCTTGGCTTCCGTCGAAAAGCCCGCCTCAGGCAGGCTTTCCTGTTTTGCGGCAAAGCTCAGGCCGCCGTCAGGCCGCCCCAAACGGCACGGCGACGAAGGTCTTGTTGCCGTCGCGTTCGACGAGCAGCAGCACCGACTTGCGGCCGGCCTTGCCGGCCTCAGTAATCGCGGTCTTGACGTCGCGGGCGTTGTGAACCGGTCTGTCATTCACCGAGACGATGACATCGCCGGACTGGATGCCGGCGGTAGCCGCCGACTCGTCCGGGGCGACCTTGGCGACCACAGCACCGCTGATCGAGCGCGGCAGGTTGAACTCTTGGCGCATGTCGGGCGTCAGATCGGCAAGGCCGATGCCGAGGCTCGGCTGGCCGGTGCTCTGGCCTTGGGCGTCCGGGTTCTCAGTCGCCGCCTGCTTCCGGCCTTCCTCATTGGTGCCGACGGTGACGTTGAGATCGATCGTCTTGCCGTCGCGCCAGACGCTGAGGGATTTTTTGGCGCCCGGCGAAAGGTCGGCGACCAGGCGCGACAGGTCCTTCGGCGTCTTGACGCTCTCGCCGCCGACTGAGGTGACGATATCGCCGGGCTTCAGGCCGGCATGGGCGGCCGGCGTATCGGCAGTGACGGCGGCAACCAGCGCGCCGCCGGTCTTGTCGAGGCCGACGGCATCGGCGACATCCCTGGTGACCGGCTGGATCTGTACGCCGAGATAGCCGTGATCGATCGAGCCGTCCTTCTGCAGCTTGGCGACGATCGTCTTGGCCTCGTCGGAGGGAATGGCGAAACCGACACCGACGCTGCCGCCGTTCGGCGAATAGATAGCGGTGTTGATGCCGACGACATTGCCGTTGCGGTCGACCAGCGGACCGCCGGAATTGCCGTGGTTGATCGGCGCGTCGATCTGGATGAAATCGTCATAGGGCCCGCTGTGCAGGTCGCGGCCGCGCGCCGAGACGATGCCTGCCGTCACCGTGGTGCCGATGCCGAAGGGGTTGCCGATCGCCAGAATCTGGTCGCCAAGCTTCAGCGTGTCGGAATCGCCCCAGGCAATGGTCTGCAGCGGCTTGCCCGCCTCTATCTTCAACACGGCGACATCGGATTTCGGATCGGTGCCGATCAGCTTGGCCGGCAGTTCCGTGCCGTCATCCAGCGTCACCTTGATGTCGACGGCATTGTCGATGACATGGTTGTTGGTGACGATCACCCCGTCGGGGCTGATGATGAAGCCGGAGCCGAGCGCCATCGCCTGCTGCGAAGGCCGCTTTTGCGGTGCCTGGCGCAGCAGCGGGATACCCTGATCCTCAAAGAACTGGCGGAACTGCTCGTCCATCGGCGATCCCTGCTCTCCGGCGCTGACATCGGTCGCCTTCATCGTCGTGGTGATGGTGACGACGGCAGGCTTGTCGGCATCGACGATGGAGGCAAAGGAGCCGCTCGGCGCGAGAATGCCGCCGGTATCAGAGGCCGCGGCAACGGCATTGGAGGCGTTGATGGCGAAGGGCAGGCAGGCTGCGCCGGCGATGATGGCGGCCCCGACAAGCGCTGCGGTGCGATGGTTGCGGAGGATGTGTGACATGGTGGTGATCCCTTGGGCGGGTCCCTTGCGAGAGCGTTGGCTTGGATGGCGTCGTGGTTCCATGTCCTGGGACCTGGCGTCGGATGGCGTTTGGCGCCAATTCCTCCTGGGAACACGCAGTCGTCGAGGGCGGTGGCCGGGGGAAGAGAAGAATTGGCGCTTGGGATTCATATGATCCCACCAAGCGGATTTACAAATTAAAGTTTGATCATGTTTATATTGCCGATTTGTAAGATTTGGCTGGAATTTAATCTTCGCTCCCGATGTGTTCCGGCCGACTGCCCCGCTTCAGAAATTCCGGCCTGGTCTTGCCTCGTTTCGCGTCCTTCGCGATGTTTTCATTCGAAAATAAATGGACTTATTCCCGAAGGCGGTGATCCGATTGCCGCCTGCGCCCGTAATTTGCCGAAAGACGATCCTGCGGCTGTTTCCGGAAATTATAGTCCCGGATCCTGTTGCGAATATAAAATGTTAGTAGACTCTAAATTATTTCTTCTTCAGAAAGTAAAGATCGCGAATCGAGAGCTAGCGAGTCTCGCGGGCGACATACAATGGGGCGGTGAGGACGGCAGTGGAGCGGGGGCGGAAGGCCAGGCGCGGCGCGCATGTGAAGTTGAGCGATGTGGCGAAAAAGGTTGGGGTCAGCCCCATCACGATTTCGCGCGCGCTTCGCAATCCTGAAATCGTCTCGGAAGATTTGCGGGAGGTTATTCTGCGCACGGTAGACGAGATGGGGTATATCCCCAATCTTGCCGCCCGGGCGCTGGCCGGCCGCCACAACGGCACCGTCGGCGTCATCACGCCCGCTTTGCACCGGCCCGCCTTTGCAGGCCTGATGATCGGCATCGAGGATCGATTGCGCGCCACCGAATTCGGTGTGCAATATTCCAACACGCTCCACCATGCCGATCGGGAGGCTGGCCAGCTGAAATCCTTCCTGATGCAGAAGCCGGCCGGCGTTATCATCGCCGGTGCCGAATCCTATCATGATCTTCTGCCGCTGATCGAGAATGCCGCCTGTCCGATCGCCCATATCACCGATCTCAGCCAGGAGCCGGAAAGGCTGGTCGTCGGCCTTGATCATCATGCGGCAGGCGCCGAACCCACCCGTTTCCTGCTGTCGAGGGGCTATGAGAGGATCGCCTTCATCGGCGGCAGCACGGATCTTCGCTCGCGCCGCCGCAGGGAAGGCTATGAGGACGCGATGCGCGAAGCCGGCCGTTTCGATCCCGAACTTGTCATCGGCGCGGATGCGGCAAGCACCACCGGTCTCGGAAGGGAATTGTTGACCCGCCTGTTGCAGCGCGTGCCTGATGTCGATGCCGTCTTTGCCCAGAACGACGAACTGGCGCTCGGTGTGCTCATCGAATGCGGCGTGCGCGGCATTCGCGTGCCGGAGGATTTCGGCATCTGCGGTTTCAACGATCTGGAATTTTCGGCCTTCACCGAGCCGTCGCTGACGACGGTCCACATACCGCGCTACGATATCGGCTACCGCGTCGCCGACATGCTGCTGCGCGCCGTCCGCGACGAGCCGCCCGGCGAAGACAAGGTCGATTGCGGCTTCTCCATCATCCCACGCGGCTCGACGCGGTAATTTGGTACGGTCGACGATAAAGATGGAGCGAGCTTTGCTAAGAAGAGCGGTAATTTCATACGTCCCTCGACTTAAAGCTATTCGGGCATCCGTCACTGAAAACGTCCTTGGCGATCCGTCCAATGTCATCGATGTTCACTATGAATGGTTCGTCGCAAACCCCGGCATTTTCGTGTGGGAAGAGCAAAACGAAATTGTCGGCTTTTCTGCCGCTGATCCACGAGATGGCAGCATTTGGGCGCTTTTTGTTGTTCCCGGATTTGAAGGAAAAGGAATAGGTTCCGTTCTCTTCCGCGAAGCTTGCAACGTTTTGAAAGCCGCCGGTGTCCACCGTGCCTGGCTTACAACCGATCCAAACACGAAGGCGGAGCGGTTCTATCGGAACTCGGATGGGAAGTGGCCGGGACGAAAGACAATGAGCTGCTCTTTGAGCGCACCCTCTGATCCATCCGTTGTGCGGGCCTCGCCAGCCTCGCCGGAATATGCCATCGAACTGCCGGCGCATGCTCGAACTAGGCATAGTCCAGATTATTCCCTATACCGAGGGAATGACGATCACTGTGCTGAAAAATGGATAACACGGGACTGTCTCTGGACAGAATGCGCACCTTTGTCCGCGTCGCCGAACGCGGCAACCTGTCGATGGTCGCAAGAGAGCTGGGTGTCGGTCAATCCACCGTGACGCGGCACCTCAGTGAACTGGAGCAGGCTGTCGGCGTACCGCTTCTCAGCCGAACCACGCGTCGCGTCACCCTCACCGACGAGGGCAGCCGCTATTATACGAACTGCCTGCAGATATTGCGCCTAGTCGAACAGGCTGCTGAAGAAGCCAGAGATGCCCGTCAGGCCCCCGCGGGTGCTGTCCGGCTTTCCTGTACGGCAGCGCTCGGTGTGATGCACATCACGCGCCTGATCTTTGATTTCCAGGACAAGCATCCGGACATCCGCGTCGACCTCAACCTGACGGACGAGCGGATCGATTTGGTTCGCGAAGGCGTCGACGTCGCACTCCGTCTTGGGCCTCTCGCCGACAGCGCAATGAAACTTCATGCGCTCGGAAAAAGCCATCGGTTGCTGGTCGGCGCTCCCACCTATTTGTCCGCCCACGGATGGCCGAAGCGCCCCGCCGATCTGTCACGCTACGAAACCGTCATAATGTCCAATGTGGCGGGGAGCGATCAGCTTGTTCTTTCCTCTCCCGATGGCACAAGCCTGATGATCCCGGTGAGCGGCAAGCTGCGCGTCGATCACGGGCTTGCGGCGCGCAGAGCCCTTGCCGCCGGACGCGGCATTGGTCCCGCACACCTCTGGTTGGTTCACGATCTTCTGGACGATGGCCGGCTCGAGGTCTTGCTTGGCGACTATCGTCCTTTACCGGTTCCGGTGAGTTTGCTGATCGTTCCAGAGCGTGCAGCCATTGCTCGCGTTCGGCTTCTGGTTGACTTTCTTGTCGCCGAGGTTTCTAAATTGCCGGGAATCCGGCCATCGTGATTTAAAGCTCGTCGTGCAAAACTGTGCAGCGGTTTCGCGCCAGCGACATCCAGAAAAACAAAGAGCTAAGGCACGACAAAGCGAATCCGAAAGATCGCGACGCGCTTTAGAATCCAAAAGATTGTTTATCGCCACGCCACCCCGTCTTCCGCAGATACTGCTCCCAGTTGAGCGTGTCGGGGTTCACGCCACGGCTCCATTCGAGGTCATGCTCCTTGCCGAAATATCCATATTCGACAGCATATTCGACCATCCCGAGAATCTCTCGAACGAGAAGTTCATTGGCGGCAAACTCTGGAAAATAGCGCAGCAGGCCATCCCTGGTGAAAGCGTTTCGATACTCGGCCTTGAGCCCGGTCGCACGCTGAAAGGTTTCGACCATCTCCCGCGGAGAAATGATATCCCCGACGATCGGCAGCGTTTTGCCGTTGTAGCGCTCGGGGTTTGAGAAAATTTCGAGGACGACCGGCCCGGTCGCCGTCAGCGGATCGACAAAAGGCGCTCGGAAATCTTCGGGAAGATAAATCGGCAGCAGGAGCGTATCGCCCTCCATGCGCGGCACATAATATTCGAGAAGATTGGTGTAGAAGAACGCCAGCATGACGAAGGAATGAGAAATAGGCAGGCCGCGAATATGGCCTGCAACGCGCGCCTTGTCGGTAAAATGCGGCGCATACTTCGTCCCGCCGGTGATCTTGTCGACATTCTCGAGCGTGCTGAAAACAATATGCCCGACGCCGGCCTCCACGGCGGCATCCGCCAGTTGCTGCCCGAGAGGAGCCTCGATTGTCTCCGGCGGGGCGATCGGCGGCGTCATCAGAAATGCGCCGTCCGCGCCTTTGAATGCAGCAACGAGGTCCTTCCGAAGGCCAAGTTCCAGAGGGACGGTGACGATCTCAGCGCCGAGTTTCTCCAGGCGTAAAGCTTCAGGCGAATCCTTTTTCCGGGTGAAAGCTCGCACCCGGAAACGTTGGCTCTGAAGGAGTGCCGCGGCGACGCTGCGCCCTTGTTTGCTCGTTGCGCCGGCGATCGCGATCAGTGGCTTTTCATGTGCAGACATAGAGCTTTAAACCTTTCCCTGTCATTGACGCCGGCTACGGTGCCAGGCGTCGTTTTGCGGAGAGCGCTCGGCCTGTGCCGAGAGCCCACCTCGATGGCGGGCACCGTATCGCAACAGGTTCTATGGCTGTAGATATCTGAAATACATAACATAATGCCATTTTTCGGATAAATGGCTGCCAGTTAGCGCGCATACAACTCGGTTCGCCATCCTGGATCAGAACGCCGAAACCCGCGCCCGGATGCTCGGAAGCGCCGAAAGCCATCCCCTGGACACTGCCGATATTCAGGATCGCGACGGCGCAAGTGTCGTTCTTGAAGCCATTTCTCAAACGCTGGCCTTGGCTCAGAGCTGCATTGCAAAGATCGCAAACTTCACCCTGCAGATCGCCAAATAAACCGATAAGGCCAAGGTTTTCGAAGTGCTGCCCGGTCGCCGCAAGATATTACTTTTATTGATTTCTTTTCGACTCAGGATCTTAGCCTGTCTGGCAGATGTATTAATCTTTGTTAAGTACTGTTGAATATGGTTAATATTATGCTAACCTTAAAGAGATCAGGGGGCGTTCAGCGCTTTCAAAGCGGAAATTCGAAACATGAAGCTTTCGAAGATAATATCTCCAGCGATGCCTAAATATAGGTCGAGAATCGGTTCTCGCCTACATCAAACAATACTGTGCGTGGTGTTTGCAGCAATTGTTCCAATGACGCCAGCAGCGGAAGAGTTACCTTCGCCTACGGAAGCGGTCTCGGTTGTGACACCTGGTGAGACTTCGGCCCGGCAGCCTCAATCGTTGCGTGACGGTCTTCGCTCGGGCGATAAATTGAATCTCGCATTTTATGAAAGCTTGGCCTCCGTCGAAGATCGCTGGACGGGCTCACGGGGCACGGTTCCCTGGAACTTTTACCAGCGGCCCGAGCTCACTGGCGAATACGTCGTTGAAGCGGACGGAACGATTGCGCTTCCGCTTTTGGGACGCTTTCCGGTTCGAGGGCTTCCTCCGGCGGATGTGGAGGCGATAATTCTTCCGTCGTACGAAAGTTTGGTCGGCAGAAAGGGGTTCGTGAATATCGTCAAGATTGAGCACCAGCCAATTTATATTACCGGCCCGGTTCGCAATCCTGGCTCGTTTCGATATGTCGATGGCATGACGGTTCTGCATGCCGTTGCGCAAGCGGGTGGCATGGCGGCGAAGAGTATCGAGCCGTGGCAGAGCGTGGACATTACACGCCAGATCGAGCGGTTGAAGGCTGGGCTGGCCGATCTGAAGCGGCTTGCGTCGCGAACCGAGGTGCTCAGGGCAAAGCGCGATTCCGTACAAATTGCCAGCATTGGCACACTTGTTCTTGGTCCCGATCCCGATGCTCAACGGTTGCTGGATGATGAGACATGGCAGCGCCAATTGGTAACGACGAGCAAGGATGCGCAGAGCAGTGCTTACGCAAGATCTGTGGCCAACGCTCAGGCCGATCTCGACCTGCGTCAGGCACGCGTCGGCAATTATGATGCCACCATTCGGGTCCGTCAGGATCGGCTGGCAAGTATCGAGAAGTTGGCCAAAAACAAACTTGTCACCAGCATTGAGTTGACCCGGGCACAAAGCGAACTGACCGAGTCGGAAGATCGAAAGCAGCAGGCCGTCATCGATGTCGAGAGCGCAAAGCAACGGCTGGCGGCAGCGAAACAGGACGTTGAGCGCGATCGTATCGAACGCAAGATCGAGATCGAAAAGTCGGCAGCGGATGCCGAAAGAGGCCTATCCACGGCGTTGAAGACGACCGAGAGCGATCTTGAAATTTTCCGGTCGATGGTATCGTCGAATGATAGCGCCGGTGTTGAATTTGAAATCGTTCGGCCTGGACCGAATGGTGTCATCGTCGAACCTGCGACCGAAGAAACGGTCTTACAGCCAGGCGATTTGATCAAAGTACATTGAGGCTTAGCCGCATACTCTTCCCGACTGGGGAGAGTTTAGTCCTCCTCTCGGCCAAAGAGCTCAGGGGCATCGTCGATTTGCGATTTGTCGCGCGGTCCAAAACGCCAAGGAGAGCTTATGTCTACAATCGAAGCTTTAGAATCCTCGCATTCCTCAGTGCCTGTCCAAGGCCCGATGTTCAAATTGCCAAAGACCTCACTCGTCATTCCAACCTTGAACGAAGCGGAAAACATTAAGCTGCTCTTGCCCCGCATACCGACGTGGGTGCATGAAATCATTATCGTCGATGGGCGATCGACAGACGGAACGCCTGACATAGCGCGAAGCATGCGCGACGATGTCAAGATCGTACTCCAGCCCAAGAAGGGCAAAGGCATCGCATTGCGGACCGGCTTCGAAGCCGCGTCTGGTGATATGATCGTCATGCTCGATGCTGACGGGTCGATGGATCCTTACGAAATCATCTTGTTCGTCGCGGCTCTTGTTGCAGGTGCGGATTTCGTCAAGGGTTCGCGCTTTATGCAGGGTGGCGGCACCAGCGACATGACAGTCATCCGCCGTTTCGGCAATCTCGGCCTGACCCTCCTGGTCCGCATGCTCTATGGCAGCTCTTTTAGCGATCTGTGCTACGGCTACATGGGCTTTTGGCGACGGCATGTTCCCTTGCTGCGTGCCGATTGCGACGGCTTCGAAATTGAGACGCTGATCAATTTGCGGGCCCTGAAGAACAAGCTCAAAATCATGGAAGTCGCGAGCTTTGAATCGGAACGTATCTACGGCGTCAGCAACCTGCGTGCCCTCCCGGATGGCTGGCGCGTGCTGAAGACGATCTTTAGAGAACGCGTCAGTACGCCGACGGGCGTCCAGGTCCTCGAGCAGAGTATTTCCTGAGGTCTGGATGTAATTGGCGAGGCCGCATGATGCGCATTTTGATGCTCAGCGCGAGATACCTGCCTTTTGCCGGAGGGACGGAAACCCATGTAAGCGAGGTCGCAACCCGGCTCGTGCGCAACGGGCATGCGGTAACGGTCTTGACGGGCAATCCTGACGGACTTCTTCCTGCAGCGGAAAGCCGAGACGGCGTGCGGATTGTCAGGCTGAAGACGTTTCCCCGTGGGCGGGATTGGTGCTTCGCCCCCAGCGTCTTTAAGGCCGTCGCCGAAGGTGATTGGGACCTGATGCATGTTCAGGGCTACCACACTTTCCTGGCACCGCTCGGAATGGCTGCCGCATCGCGCAAGGGGCTTCCTTTCGTGGTCACCTTTCACAGCGGTGGCCATTCGTCGCGACTTCGGTCTTCGATCCGGCGCTTCCAACACAGAATGCTTGCGCCTCTGGCCACCAGAGCAGCGCAACTCATTGGCGTGTCGCGGTTCGAAGCGGATCTGTTCAGCCACAATATGGCAATCGCGAGAGACCGGTTCATCGTTGTCCCCAATGGCGCGCGCCTGCCGGAAAAGTCCGGGCGGCGACCCCCTTCACCTCACGACAGGCCGCTGATTGTCTCGCTCGGCAGGCTGGAGCGTTATAAAGGTCATCATCGGGCGCTTGCTGCATTTCATGTGCTGGCAACGAAATTCCCGGATCTGCGCCTTCGGATCCTAGGAGAGGGGCCCTATGAGGCGAAGCTGCGTCAGCAGGTGGCCGAACTCGGGCTCGGCAACCGTGTCGAGATCGGGGCAATTCCGCCGACCGATCGGTCCGCAATGGCCGATCTTTTGTCTTCGGCCGCTCTTGTCGTGCTCCTCAGCGATTATGAAGCTCATCCCGTGGCGGTTATGGAGGCGCTTTCGGTCAAGGCTCCCGTACTGACCACCGACACATCCGGCTTTCGGGAGCTGGCTGAGGAGGGGCTCGTGCGATCCATTCCGCTCAACGCTTCGCCAGACTTCACCGCGCGTGAAATGCTCGCCGCCATGGACGCGGGGCCGATCTCAATCGAGACGAGGTTGCCGGACTGGGACGATTGCACGGACCGGCTGCTGATGGTGTACAGACGCGTCCTTTCGCATCCGCAGCCTGAACTGCGAACCGGTCCGGCACTGCTTGGAGATTTGAAGCACGATGACCGTTGTTAAGAGGCGGACTTCTCCAGATCAGCAGAAGTCCTACCAGGACGGAGCTTATCGGCATGGCTATACGGGAAGGGTTTCCCTTCCACGCGTCGATCTGTGGATCGCCGCATTTCTGGGCCTGCGCAGGCAGGACAGCGCGGTCGGGGGTAGTGCCGATCCTTCGTCGCTGGGGATGTCGCCGGTCTTCGCATTCCTATGCAGCTGCGCCCTTGTTGTGGCCGCTCTTGCTGCAAATGCCAGTCGGCTGGGAGAGGGTTGGGCGGTTCCGGCGTTCTATTGCGCCATCGCCGCGATCTTTCTCCCCGCGGCGGCGCGGATCATCCATCCGGGGGCCAGCCGCCTGGAGCGGTTGGCGCTCATAGTGATCGTAACCTCAGCCCTCTTCGTGGTACGCCTCATCCGCGCGCCCGTCGCCTTCATAGACCATGACGAATTCCTGCACTGGGCGACGGTGAACGACATTCTGGAGGCGGGGCGATTGTTCCTGCCCAATCCCCTGTTGCCGGTCAGCCCCCTCTATCCTGGGCTGGAGCTCATAACGTCCGCCTTGGTCAACCTGTCCGGACTGTCCGTCTTCGCTGCAGGCCTCATCGTGTTGGCGGCGGCACGGATGATGCTGATGCTCGCGCTCTTCCTGCTCTTTGAGAAGATCACGGGCTCGCCACGGATCGCCTCCATTGCCTGCCTGATCTACATGGGCTCGTCCGCGTTTTTGCTGTTTGACGTCCACTACTCCTATGAAAGCCTGGCGATCCCCATGCTTGCGGCGGTACTGTTGGCTTCGGAAAGCCGACGCATGGAGCGGGGCGGCACGGCAGGCTGGCCGACGATCGTCGCCACCATCGTCCTCATCGTGGCACTCGCAGTTACGCATCATCTCACCTCCTATTTTTGCATGGCCCTTTTGTGCGGCACGGCGGTGATGGAATGCCTGAGGCAGGGCGCGTCCTCTATGCAGAGGCAGCGGGCGATCCTGCTGGCCTCGATCGCCGTGATTGCTCCTGTCGCCTGGTCGAAGATCGTCGGGAATCCCACCGGCAGCTACATCCTTCCCGTACTGGCAGGCGGCATACACGAGGTAGTGCAACTCGTATCGAACTCGACCGCGACACGTAAGCTTTTCGTGTCGGACACGGGAGCCTTGGCGCCTGCTTGGCAACGTTATCTGACGATGGCGGGCGTCGCGCTGATCTGCCTGGGACTTCTCACCGGCTTTCTCCGCTCGCTCGTTTTCAATGGGCAGCTCCGGAATGCCAGCATGCTCTGGCCGCCAACCAGATGGCGCCTATGGCGGTCAAGCCTTCTCGTCGTCTTCGTTTTGGTGACGCTCGCCTATCCTGTCAGCATCATCTTCCGCCTGACGCGCAGTGGGTGGGAGATCGGCAACCGCATCGGCTCGTTATCCTTCCTCGGCGTCGCAATTGTCGTCGCGGTGGCTGTCGCGGCGTTCTGGCACGGCACGTCGCGTGGCTGGCTGCGCGCAACGGCGCTTGCCGCCGCCGCAACAACGGTGCTGATTGGTGGCGTCATCAGCTCCGAGGGGCCACGTATCCTGGTTCCGGCCGGCTATGAGGTGTCGGCCGACTCCTCGTCGATAGAACCTATGGGGATCAGCGCCGCAAAGTGGACCAGGGAATGGCTGGGCGGCGACCAGCATTTCGCAACCGACCGGATCAATCGCCTGCTCCTGTCCACTTACGGCCGGCAAAAGGTCTCGACCACGCTTGAGAGCGGGCAGGATACAGGCATGGCCATCACCGCTGCCGATCTCGGCTCGATGGAACGCAGGCTGCTGATCGACTCGAGCGTCGGGTTCGTCATGGTCGATCTGCGCATGACCACTGGCCTGCCCGGCGTGGGCGTCTATTTCGACGGCGGCACGCAGGACCGAAACCACACGGTCCCCCTCCAGTCGTCGTCGCTGCTCAAGTTCAATTCCGAGCCCGATGTCGACCGCACCTTCGACAACGGCTTCATGGTCATTTTCGATGTCGGGCGGCTCGGGAAAACACGGCAGCTCGCGGCCCCTCCTAGGCGGACCGGAGAGCCAGTGCAATCCGTAGGACGAACAGACGGAGATCTGCGATGATCGATAGCCGTATCGACGCTTTCATGTGCGTCCATTCGCGGGACATCGAATATTTGCTCGAAGCGTCCCTTCGCTCCTACCAGCAGCATTTCCCCGACAAGGGAAACCTGACCATGGTCACCGACAACCCGGCCGCTTTAAGAGCCTTCCTCGACGCCAAGGGTCTCGTGCCTCGCGCAGCCGTCACCGGCGACAACGACTGGCTTTCGGCTAGAGAACTGGAACTTCCCGGCTGGTTTCGGCAGCAGATCGTCAAGCTGCGCGCCTTCGAATTCTGCCGGACCGAGCATTTCTGCAATCTCGGTGCGGATACACTGCTGCTGCGGCCCATCGCGACGACCGATCTGATCGACCGGGGCGAACCGGTTCTCTATTATTCCAGCCACAGGCTACCCGATCTGCATTACCGTTTCGAGAAGCAACGGTTGCGCAATGTCGCAAAGATCCTCGGCGTCGAGCCGGCCCGGTCTTTTCGCTATATCGATTTCATCAACGATTTCTTCTGCTTCAAGCGCGAATGGCTCATCGCGCTGAATGACTACATCGCGTCGAAATACGGCTCAAAACCCTACGTCGAACTGCTCCAGGGTCTGAGTGCGTCAAAAGACCAGACACGGTTCGGAGAATGGACACTCTATTCCGTCTTTCTGCTCGATGTGATGCACCTGTCGCCGACGATGCGCGATGCCCGCGGCGCCTATCTGACGCAGATCCATAGCCGCCTCGGCCTGACTTTGAGCCGGCTGGACAGCAAGATCGTTCATCTCGTCCAGAAATCCTTCGACCCGAACGTGATACGCCAGAAGCTCATGAAGGTGAACCCGGGCGCCGCTCAGATCATCGGCGCGACGGCATGGGCGGATGCAGGAGCTCGTCCCCGATGATGGCCCGCCGTGTCTTTCTGGGAATCCTTCCGCTGTGGGTTCTTGCCGCTGCGTTGGCCGTAACTTGGCTGCCCGAAACCTTTTCGACGTGGGAGAAAGCGGTCCGCCTGGCGCTCTGCGCGCCGCTGATACTGTATTTCCCGGGCCGCATGCTGGTGGACACCCTGCGCATCGAGGGCGATATGGTCACGAGGGGGACGCTCGCGGTGTTCCTGAGCTTCGCGACCTGCATTTTTTTGGGGCTTCTGCTGCATGTCATCGGGCATCTCGATGCGCGAAGCTGGGTCTACGCGCTGGGCCTGACGACTATCGCCGTTCGGTGGCTGAATGTCGTTTTGCGGCTCGCAAGGCCGGATCCAGCCATTCCGTGGGCTTGGCCCGGCCGTCGTTTTTGGGCCTTCGCTGCTTCCATGATCTTGGCGACGAGTTCCGTCCTCGTGGCGCGCCCAGTCGCGCTTGAACACAAGCCGTTTCAGTTCACTGAGCTTTGGATGGTGCCCAAATGGACCTGGACGAACAATGTGGTAACGGTCGGCGTGCGCAACTCGGAAGACGCCAGGACGCTTTACAGTCTTGACCTTGTTCTGGGCGGCACATTGATTGGAAAGATGCCAGCCTTCGAACTGGCGCCTTCCTCCAGTCAAACCTTCGAATTCTCCGTACCGACAAAAACACGCCCACCCGCAAGGCTGGAAGCCTGGCTCTACAAGGACGGCGACAGGGGAACGATCTACCGCAAGGTCTGGATGACCATCGACACGCTCCAGTCGCCGGCACCGACCGGAATTACCCTTCAATTAACCCCGGAGCCGAAAAATGGATAATTTCCAGCACCTCGCGTCCGGCAAGCTCACGACGGCAATCGTCATCTGCTGCTATTCCGACAAGCGCTGGGACATTCTCAACAAAGCAATCGAGGCTGCAGCGCGCCAGGTCCCGGCCGCGGACGAGATCGTCGTCATCGTCGATCACAATCCGGCACTCGCGTTGCGTCTGCGCGCCAAGCAGTTCGAAAGCCCGGTCAGGATCGTCGAGAACATTCATCCGCCCGGCCTCTCCGGTGCCCGCAACACCGGGATTTCTGTCAGCCGCGGCGAGGTCATCCTGTTTCTCGACGACGACGCTGTGGCGGATCAGGATTTGCTGGCGACCTTGGTGCGGCAACTCGAGGATCCCTCGGTTCTGGGTGCCGTCTCCGCTATCCGCCCCTTGTGGGAAACAGACCGTCCGTCCTGGTTTCCCGACGAGTTCCTGTGGACCCTCGGCTGCAGCTATCGCGGCCTTCATCCGGGTCCGGTGCGCAACCTCATCGGCGCGTCGATGTGCATCCGCCGCGACGTCTTCGATCATACGGGCGGCTTCGATTCCGGCTTGGGCCGAACGGCCAAGGCTTTGCCGCTCGGATGCGAGGAAACCGAACTCTGCATCCGTGCAACCAAGGCCTTGCCGCATGGCCGTTTCGTCTTCGAGCCGTCGAGCGGCAGCGATCACGCCATACCCGCCGATCGCGCGACGTGGAAATATTTCCTCCACCGCTGCTGGGCCGAGGGGCTTTCAAAGGCCAGCCTATCGTTGATGGCAGGCTCCAGCGAGGCGCTGGCGTCGGAAAAGACCTATATGACGAGGACGTTGCCGCAAGGGTTTAGGCGGGGATTCGCCGATGTGCTGCGTGGCCAGCCGAGCGGCCTTCTTCGCGCCGCCGCGCTGGGCGCCGGCCTGACGGTCACCGCGGCGGCCTTCGCTCTCGGCCGGACCCGCGCTGCCCTTACGAGACCTTTCACCTCCGTTCCTGCTCGCGCTCTCGAACCGGTGGAATAGGCATGATGACCCTCAGCGCCGCCATGACCAAGGTCCAGAGCCTCCTGATGAACCAGGCGGTTTTGCTCCTCAATGCAGGCATGCTGGGGCTTGGGACGTTGATGACGGCCGTTCTCGGCTTCATCTACTGGTGGTTCGCGGCGCGTTCCTTCTCGGCCGAGGCTGTTGGCCTCGCCGCCGCCGCCATATCGTTGATGAATCTCCTCGCGAATCTCGGTGAAGTCGGTCTCGGACCCTTCCTGATGGGCGAGATAGGCCGTCAGAAAAGAGCAGGCCCATTTCTGACTGGCGCCCTCCTGGCCGCGTTCAGCGCCTCCATCATGGTGGGGCTGATCTATCTTGCTGTCGCTGCCTTCACATCGACGCAGCTTGGCTCGATCGTCGGTTCCTCAGCGACCGATCTTTTCTTCGTCGGTGCTTGCGCTCTGACTGCCGTGACCCTCGTGCTCGACCAAGCCCTGGTCGGCCTGTTGCAGAGCGGCCTTCAACTGGCCCGAAATGTCATCTTTGCCGCCAGCAAGCTTCTTCTGCTGGTCGCTCTCGGTCTGACACTTGGCCGGGCGAGCAGCGAACTGGCGATCTTCACCACCTGGTTTACCGGGCAGCTCGTCTCGCTGGTCGTCGTGGCCGGGCTTCTTGTTTATGCCGGCAGGCGCGTTTTCCACCGGCCGGAGATCCACGCCTTCCGCCCGGCGCTCGGACAGGTTTTCGGCCATCATACGCTCAGCATCGCTGTTCAGGCGCCGGCGCTGCTGCTGCCCTTCGTCGTCACGGTGATGCTGTCGGCCGAGATCAACGCCGCATTCTATGCCGCCTGGACGGTGCTGAACGTCGCGCTTCTCGTCCCTGCATCACTCGCCTCGGTGTTGTTTGCCATCGCTTTTCGGGAGCCGGAGCTATTTCCCGCGCGCCTGCGCCTGTCGCTCGGCCTGTCGATGCTGGTTTGCGCGGCGACTGCCTTGGCGTTCCTCTTCCTGTCGCGCTTCATGCTCTGGATATTCAATCCGGCCTATGCTGTGATTGCAGGAAATAGTCTCCAGTTTCTGGGCATTGCCGCTTTCGGAATGGCGTTGAAGTATCATTATCTCGCGGTTCAACGTGTCCGGCGGCGCCTGGGTTTGGCCACGCTCGTTCTGATCGGCGGTGCGGTCCTGGAGATCGTCGCCGCTGCCGCCGGCGCGCAATTCGGGATTGCAGGCACTGCCAACTTCTGGGTCATTGCTGTTTTTCTGGAAGGCCTGCTTCTGTGCCCGGCGTTGTATTGGGCCGCACGGCGCACTGGGACGCCGTCCGCCACCGCGCCATCAGCGGCAGACGGCGTCTCGACATACGGCAATGTCCTCGACAAGGCCGACCAAATCGGAATTGCGTCACGGGCTTGAGAGGGAGTTTCTTCGCATGAGGCCTATTCACCGTTTCCGGAATTTCGCTGTCGGCGCTGCGGCGGTGGCGCTTTTTTGGTCTGCTCAAGTCGGATCTGCGGACGCGCAGTCATCTGCGCATCCATCTTTCGTCACGACGAAAGAGGGGGGCTTCCTGCTGGACGGAAAGCCATTTCGCGTGGCCGGCGTCAACAACCATTATCTGACATTTGGCTCGCCAGGCGAAGTCACCCGCGTGTTGGACGATGCCACGGCAATGAGTGCCAATGTGGTGCGCACCTTCCTGCAACCGGTTATAGGGTCGCTGGACGGCCAGGTGCCAACGATCTGGAATTCAAAGAGCACGGCCGATTCCAGCAATCTGGGCACCAAGGGCATCTATATGATGAGTTGGGATCCGATAACCAACAAGATGGTTCCCAACGACGGACCCGACGGCCTGCAAAAGGTCGACTACCTCATCGCGGAAGCGGCGAAACGCAAGCTTAAGCTGATCCTCGCATTCGTCGATTTCTGGGCCTATACGGGCGGTGCCCAGCAGATGAACGCCTGGTACGGGAGTTCGGACAAATACACTTTTTTTGCCGCTGATCCGCGAACTCGCCGCGATTACAAGGCATGGGTTCGGCATGTTCTGTCGCGCGTCAACACGATTACTGGCGTCCGCTATTCCGATGACCCCACCATATTTGCCTGGGATCTGGCCAATGAACCTGACATCCATCCCAAACCGCTCCTTCATGACTGGGTGTCGGAAATGTCAGCCTATGTCAAATCCCTGGCACCGAAACAGCTCGTCACGACGGGCCATGGGAACATGGAACAGAAGCTGGCGGATATGAACATTCCCAGCGTCGATTTCGGCACGTGGCATGGCTACCCATCCTACGTCAAAATGAGCCATTCCGATTTCGACGCCCGCATTCGCGAATACTGCGCGATCGCACGAAATATCGGAAAACCGGTGATCCTGGAGGAATTTGGAATTCCCCGATCCGATGCCGATCAGGCAAATGCCTATGAAACTTGGCTGAACACGATCGCCACCTCGGATTGCGGAGGCTGGGTGGTCTGGCGGCTTACCAGCACGCAGGATTCGGGCCTCTATCCTGAGGACGACTACGACAAATTCGACATCCATAACGATGGAAGCCCTGCTTGGCAGGCTCTGCGCGCCGCCGCCCTCAAGCTCAACGATTGAGGCTATGAGTCTTCCGCCGGTCAGCATTCGTCGTCTAGAGCGGTAGGTCGGGTATGCCACGGGGCTGCCATTCGACTTGATGGCTGCCAACAACCGAGCATACAGCTCGATGGCGAAAACCGATTTCAAGAAGAAAATATAGGTGACACGAACCCGGATGGGTTGCGCGTCCTTTCCCCCGGACCAGGATGATTTTACGCCGGGTCGGCTAGACGAGTGATAGCGATCCTAGCACGCCAGACTATTGACCAAAATGCTTCCACATTTTCTTGCGATATAAACTGGGCCTCCGGCTTCGCCGGATGTTTGCGCTCTCCAGTATACCAGGGGAAAACCAGAGAATTTTCGAAGGTCAGCATTTGTTAATATGAATAATGCGGACGGCTCGCCCGCAGAAGCGGTATCGTATAATGAAACATCATCGGGCTAACCCGATTCGAGATAGGGATTGCGGCAGTGAACTCTTCACGCTTTCTTCAATCAGTCGCCGAAGCCGAATCCCATGATACACGCTTGAATTTCGCGCGCGCCGCGATTTTTCAGCTGTATAGTGCTTGCCTGCCGACCGGTTCTGCGCCGGCTCAGTTTTCCGTCGAACTCACCCTATCTGAACAACAAGCAGTCACGCTTGTCGTCCGGCCGGTTGTCAATAGTATCGAGGCACTTGGCGGGCTTGTGAAATCCCTGTTTTCGACAAAGGCGGAGACCGTACTGCGAGCCGTCCCATGCAGGGTGGAGGATAAGCTTGGATCCGGCATTGGATTGATGCTTTTCGTCGACGACGAGCCGATGATTACCATCGGATCGCTCGCCGATAATAGCGGACTGTTTCTCCGCCAGATCGAGCCCGCATCCAGGAACACGTCCGGGGTTGCCACAATCGGCACGGTGGTAGGCCAACGACTTGCCAGTGTGGTTCCTATTCCGACTGGATCTCTCCAGCGTAAGCCGAAATAACGGGCTCTGAGCAATCAAGGTATCAGCAGGATACTGCCCGCCGAGCGTCCGGATTCGATCTCTTCGTGCGCCTTCGCAACATCGGCCAAACGATATTCGGCACCGATCTGCGAAACGGGCGTGAGGCAAGGATGGCCGGTGCTCGATCTCTGCCGCATCACATCACTTTTCACAAAGCCGTCGGCCGCCGGAATATGGCTGATAAGTACAATCGGACGGCCGAAATGAGCGGTAACTGCGCGAACAGGCGGTGATGTTACAGGACAGGGGTGCGCCTTGACCATCGACTACTGCTTCGGCCGATCGCATTCCGTTCAGAGTCGGTTCGGTCGTTGCCTCACGCATGAAGTCCCGCCAGATATGCGCTGGCAGGTCGCCGCCCGTCACCCCCTTCATCGGCGCGTCATCATCATTGCCAACCCAGACACCGACGACGAGCGCTTCAGTGAATCCGACGAACCAGGCATCACGATTGTTCTGGCTCGTGCCGGTCTTACCGGCCGCAAACGTGCCAGGATCTGCCCCACGTCCAGTGCCGCGCTCGACCACCAACTGCAGCAGGCCGAGGAGGTCGGACTGGTAGGGCGAAAGATCGACATTCGGCTTTGCTTGTGAGCCAACTCGAAACGTCGTGGGCTGTCCTGCCGCCTGAAAGTCGATGATGCCCCACGGCCTGACAGGTGCCCTGCCGAGTTGGACGGACGCATAGGCGCTGGTGAGGTTAAGCAGATTTACTTCCGATGTGCCAAGCGCCAAAGACGGCGTGTTTGCCAGTGGCGCATCGATGCCGAGTTCACGCGCTGCGGCAATCACATTGTCCAGTCCTACCTCTTCGGCAAGCGCCACTGACGCGGCATTGAGCGATCGCGCGAATGCCTCGGCAAGCGTTACCCAGCCGCGATAATTGCCACCGGAATTTTCTGGCGACCAGCCATTGATGTCAATTGGCGCGTCCGGAACTTGGTCAGACAAGGTGAGCCCAGCCTTCAATGCTGCGTAATAGACGAATAGCTTGAAGGTGGAACCCGGCTGGCGCATCGCAGTGACGGCGCGGTTGAACTGGCTTGCCTTGTAGTCGCGCCCGCCAACCATCGCTACGACCGCGCCGTCGGGCGTCATCGCGACCAAGGCGGCTTGCGACGCAACGACGGTCTTTCCTTCACTGTCCAGGGCTCTATTCACGACCCTTTCGGCGATCTGCTGCAACCGCGGCACCAACGTGGTGCGCACCGTCGTCGAACCTGGCGAGGAACCGGCGATTTCGCTTGCTTGCGGCGAAATCCAGTCGGCAAACCAGCTTCCGGAGCGCGGCGTGGGCGTCGTTGGGTGCAGCCTGGCAAAGCTGGTCTTGGCTTCCGCCGCCTGTGGCTCGGTGATCTTGCCATTGGCCGCCATCGCGTCGAGAACGACCAAGGTGCGCTGCCGGGCACCTTCGAAATTGTCGATGGGATTCCATTGGCTCGGCGCCCGCAGCAACCCCGCCAGCATCGCCGACTCCGGCAGGTTGAGGGCGCCGATGTCCTTGTTGAAATAGATGCGCGCAGCGGCAGGCATGCCGGTGGCGCCCGCGCCAAGATAGACGCTGTTGAGATAGCGCGTCAGGATTTCCGCCTTGCCGAGCTTCCACTCCAGCCAAAATGCGATGACGACTTCCTGTATCTTTCGTTTTATG
Organism: Rhizobium sp. 10PS4; assembly: GCF_032464805.1. NCBI lineage: Bacteria > Pseudomonadati > Pseudomonadota > Alphaproteobacteria > Hyphomicrobiales > Rhizobiaceae > Rhizobium > Rhizobium sp. 10PS4. The sequence goes on from NZ_JAWDIW010000013.1 coordinate 244,730, forward strand.
GTTCGGTCGCTGTCGAGGTATTGCAGCTTGATAAGTTGCTGGGTAATCGTGCTGCCACCCTCCACCACCGAGCCAGCCTCCAAGTTGCGCAGAAGCGCCCTCCCGATGCCCCTGGGGTCGACGCCGAAATGATCCATGAACCGGCGATCCTCGATCGAAAGGACGGCGGCGATCAGATGGGTTGGAAACTGGTCGTATCGAGCATATGGCCCTTGATAAGGTCCCTGTCTTACCAGCGGCGCACCGTCAGCGGTTTCCAGCACGACCACCGGCTTTAACGTTCCATCCCGGATTTCGCTCCAGGGCACGTCTTTCAGTGCCCACACCAGGACGCTTCCTACAAGGAGGCAGACAAGCAGGGCCGACCCGATAGCGAATTTGCGCCAGCCCGCAATGAACGGAGCGCTTCGTCGACTCTCACGCGGCTTTGATTGCTGACCGCGTCCCACTTTCACCAAAGCACTCGTCATCCACTTGTGGGAAGCTGACGCGATTCCGGGTCGCGTCGACCTCAGTTTCGTCCTCCAAAACAATGCGGCCGTCTTGATCTTTGCCAAAGCAGAACTTGCCTGCAAATCTTGGCGCAGCGCACGCAACAGAGTCCAGGCGGCCCGTCGAGTTTGGCCGAACGATCCGTGTGGAAGGATGTTTCCTGCTAAATCCGAGGCAGCCACTTGCGCTGGCGAATTTGGTGTCTGATTGCGACCCGAGCTCGAGCTGCTAACGCTTTCATCTGAGGATTCGGGAGAATTGGGCATCGATTACCGCGACAAAGCCAACGCACAATGTCCTTTATAGCCGGGTGATGCGGAGTGTTCCACCGCAAAAGGCCCCAACGGTTCCAAGGAATTTCCGGGCTCGATGCCCTCGGGCTGCAAGGCAACGATCTGCGCGTCGAAGGAAGGCCGACTTTCGGCTGGGCGTCGGGCGAGTTTTTGTTTGTTAATGTGCGACTTGGGAAGCGACCGACATCAATTCCTGGGAATTCGGTGCTTTGAACGTCTGAAGCCCAGCCTCCAGAACTTCTGTGAAGCTCCAGCGTACAATGCCCTCCCGGTCGATTAGGAACTGACCGACAAGCTGCCCGTGGTCGGCAGTCATCATCTGCCTATCGGCTTCGGTAATCTGATATCCTTCCTTCTTGTTGAGAAATTCATTCATCGCCATCACGCCCACAGGCTTGGGCAACTCGCCCGGAAGATCGAACCGTATCGCCATGACGGTGTCGATCCCGACCTCGCGTAAGCCGAAGGCTTGGTGCGAAGCCCGTACCGGGTCGGAAGCAGCAAGAAGATCGGGCATCGGATGGTAACGGAAATAGAGCCGCGCGCGTTCGACTGGGGTGTTTACCACCGCCAGGGATTGAACGCCTTTCTCGCGCAGCATCGGGTTGAGATATGCCATGGCCGCGACATGGCGCCGGCAGAACGGACAATGCAGGCCCCGAAACAAACCTATCAACAATGGGCTGCGGCCACGAAAATCATCAAGTGCGATCTTCCCCTCGCGCGAGATCGCATCAAACACAACGTTCGGGACCCGGTCGCCCGGTTGTAGCGGATGGTCGACATAGAGCGTGGACATGGACAACCTCCTCGCTCGGGGATCAGTCGAGAAAAGGCGCCACGTTAAGTGCTTCGAGGTCGAGATTGAGCGTTGCAAGGCCTGACCTCTCGTTTTACCGCACCGCCAGGATCCGACCTCAGAATGGCCCCACATCGGCCCGCGGGCAAGCGGAAAACGGCGAATCGTGAATTGAAAAAGTCCGTTTTCTGCAAACTCTGATTTTTTAGCGGCCGTAGACGCCGACACACAAAATTGAGCGGGGGACCTGCCAATTTTGCGTTCAAGCAGCGTGGGGCCGCGTAGCGGAAGTGGCACACAGAGCGGCTCGATCACATCGATAAGGGAAAGTCATTGCTGTTGATCACTGCGGCGGTTTCGCCAGTCGCTTTGAGTTTCTCGCCCTGCGAGTCACAACACGTCCAGTTTTCGGCGGATTCGTGCCAGTCGCCATCCTACGCCGCACCACCAGTTGTACTGTAAGAAGTGATTTACCACGCGCGGCATGTTAGCTGATGACGATGAAACCGATGGAGGTAACGCCGGTGCCCAGATTTCTTGCGGTCTACACTATGAAACCAGAAGCCCTCGCGTCGTTCCGAAGCTTGCCTAAAGCCGAGCAGGATGCCGTCGATGCTGCCGGCATACCCCAGTGGTCAGCCTGGGAGGAACATAATGCTGCATGCATTCTTGATCGCGGTGGCATGGTGGGCAAAACGACACGCGTGACGAAGGACGGGGTGCAAAAAGCTGAGAACCAGTTCTGTGGCTACCTGGTCGTGGAGGCGGAAACCGCTGATGCCGCCGCTCGCCTATTCCGGGACCATCCGCACTTCAATGTGTTTCCTGGTGACGGTGTAGATATCATGCCGTTTCTGACTTGAAGACGGTCTGGCGAACATCACCGACTTCCGCTTCTCTCACCTGCCTGTTGGAGGCGGCGGAAGTCCGCTAAGGGCCAATAACCGGCGTGAAGAGCTTGCCGCACCGTCCGAGGATCTGATTAATTTCATCGCTGAAATTTGCGACAGCGCCGTTCGCGAAGACTCCGCCGGGCGCAGCAAGCGGATCCGGCCCTGCATAAGGGGCCAGCCTTGCTGGCCCCTTACCTATTTCAGATATCGCTTGCAGCGCTCGACCAGAGGTCGGCCGCTTCGGCTGCCGTCATGCGCCGTACCTCGGCCTCATGGCTGCGGCTGGCGAAGAGTTCGCTTGCCATGATCTGCTCGGCAAGGTCGGCCGGAAGCGAGAGGATGACGCGGGCTTCGCCGTTGTGCAGGCCGCCAAGTTCGGTGCGCTTGCCGGTCACCATGCCGCCGGCGACCGTGTTGTTGGTCTCCGGATCGATCAGGATGAAGGAGCCGGAAAGCCGGTTCTGCTCATAGGGGTCGAAGATCGCCGCTTCGTCGAAGACGAGCCGGACTTTGCCGATGGCGTTCATGTAGAGCCGCTGGGCGGCGTTCCAGGCGCCGGTTTTCAGCTCCAGCTGGCTGAGCGGCTGCACCTGCACGCGCTGACGGCGGCTGCCGCTCTTCAGCCAGTAGCGTTTGCCGGGTTCGATGCCCTCGGGCTGCAGTGCTACGATCTGCGCGTCGAAGGCAAGGCCGACCTGCGGCTGGGCGTCGATCGAGACGATCATGTCGCCGCGCGCCACGTCCACCTGGCGGTCGAGCACCAGGGTGATCGCGTCGCCGGCAACGGCGGCGTTGCGGACGAGATCGAAGGTAACGATCTTGGAGACATTGGCGACCATGCCCGACGGCAGGATCATGACGCTGTCGCCCGGCTTGACCGAGCCGCCGGCAACCGTGCCCTGATAGCCGCGGAAGCTTTCGCCCGGACGCGAGACGCGCTGGACGGAAAGGCGGAAGCCGACCGTCTGCGACGAGCGCACGGTGGCAAGCTCCAGCGTCTCCACCAGCGACGGGCCGGTGTACCAGGGCATGGCGGCCTGGCCGGAATAGACGACGTTTTCGCCCTTCAGCGCCGACATCGGAATGGCGGTGATCTGCGTGACGCCGAGCGACAGGGCAAACTCGCGGAATTCATGGCTGATCTTGTCGAAGCCGGCGCGGTCGTAGCCCGTCAGATCGATCTTGTTGACGGCGAGCACGAACTGCTTGATCCCGAGCAGCGAGGCGATCGTGGCGTGGCGGCGCGTTTGTTCCAGAATGCCGAGGCGCGCATCGACGAGCAGGATGGCGAGATCGGCAGTCGAGGCGCCGGTTGCCATGTTGCGGGTATATTGCTCATGGCCGGGCGTGTCGGCGACGATGAAGGAGCGCTTGTCGGTCGAGAAATAGCGATAGGCGACATCGATGGTGATGCCCTGTTCGCGCTCGGCCTGCAGGCCGTCGAGCAGCAGAGCGAAGTCGGGCAGGCCGAGGTCGTTCTGCTTGCCGGTGGAATCGCGCTGCAGGGTGGCGGCCTGGTCTTCCTTGACCGCCTTGGTGTCCCAGAGCAGGCGGCCGATCAGGGTCGACTTGCCGTCATCGACGCTGCCGCAGGTGATGAGCCGCAGTGGCCTGGTATCGCGCTGGGCCTTGAGCGGCTCGGCGGCGGGCAGGTTGACGACGGTTGCGGCCGAGACGGCGGTTTGGGCTGCGGTCATCTCAGAAATATCCTTCACGCTTCTTCTTTTCCATGGAGCCGGACTGGTCGCGATCGATGGCGCGGCCCTGGCGTTCGGACACCGTTGCAATTTCGAGTTCGGCAATCACCTCTTCGAGGGTGGTGGCCTGTGAGCGGATGGCGCCGGTCAGCGGGAAGTCGCCGAGGGTGCGGAAGCGGATCATGCCTTCCTGGCGGACTTCGCCGGGTAGCAGTTCCAGGCGCGGATCCTCGGCCAGGATCATCATGCCGTCACGCTCGACGAATGGCCGCTTCTTGGCGTAATAGAGCGGCACCAGCGGAATGTCCTCGGCCTGGATGTAGCGCCAGATATCGACCTCCGTCCAGTTCGACAGCGGGAAGGCGCGCACGCTCTCGCCCTTGCGGATCATGCCGTTATAGATGTTCCAGAGTTCCGGCCGCTGGTTGCGCGGATCCCAGCGATGATCGGGCGTGCGGAAAGAATAGATGCGCTCCTTGGCGCGGCTTGCTTCCTCGTCGCGCCGCGCACCGCCGAAAGCCGCGTCGAACTGGCCGGCATCGAGCGCCTGGCGGAGCCCCTCGGTCTTCATGATGTCGGTGAAGGCGGCCGATCCATGCGTAAACGGCGTGATGTTTTCAGCCTTGCCGCGCGGATTGATGTGTTCGATCAGATCGAGATCATACTTCTTCGCGGTCTCGTCGCGGAAGGCGATCATCTCGGAAAATTTCCAGCCGGTGTTCACATGCAGCAGCGGGAAGGGCACGCGGCCGGGATAGAAGGCCTTGCGCGCCAGGTGCAGCAGCACCGAGGAATCCTTGCCGATCGAATAGAGCATGACGGGACGCTCGAATTCGGCCGCAACCTCGCGGAAGATGTGGATGGACTCGTTTTCCAGCGCTTTCAGATGCGGGTCGAGCGGCGCCTTGGCGCTCTGCGGATTGCTGAGTTCCGTATCCGGACGGCTATCGGGCATGTGTTACTCCAGACTGTCGATCCTTTGCGGGTGCCCGCAAAGCAATTCCTTGGCGTTGGCTTCCCCAAGGCTGCGGCGGTCGCCGCGCCCTGATTGGGAAAGCCGTGGGGTGATTATTGTGCGGCGATCGCTGCGGCCTCTTCGGCGACATGCAGGCCGCATTCGCGCGTCTCGTCCTGCTCCCACCACCAGCGGCCGGCGCGTTCCGGCTCGCCGGGCTTGATCGCCCGCGTGCAGGGTTCGCAGCCGATCGAGGGATAACCGCGGGCGTGCAGCGGATTGACTGGCACGCCATTTGCGGAAACGAAGGCTTTGATCGCCTCCAGGTCCCAATCGGCGAGCGGATTGACCTTCAAGAGGTGACGTTCGGCGTCGTATTCGGCAAAGGGCGTTTCGGCGCGGTTGGCCGATTGGCCGCGGCGCAGGCCGGTGACCCAGATCGCAGCACCTTCGAGGGCACGTGCAAGCGGCTTCAGCTTGCGCACGCCGCAACAGGCATGCCGGGCTTCGACGCTCTCGTAGAAACCGTTGAGGCCGTATTGCGCCGCATAGGCATCGATATCGGCCTTTTCTGGCTCGAAGCGATGGATATGGATGTCGTACTGGCTTTCGGTCTCGTCGATCAGCGACAGCGTCTCGGCAAACAATCGGCCGGTCTGCAGCGTCGCGATATCGATCGGCAGGCGGTGCGTGCCGATCTCGGCGGTGATCACCTGGTCCTCGATGCCGAGTGACGTCGTGAACACCACGCGGCCGCCAAGGCCGGAGACCAGCGACAGACGTCCGGCAAGGTCGAGACCTGCCAGTCTGTCGTTCAGCGCCTCGGCTTCCGCAATCGGCCCTTCTTCCGCAATCGTATTGATAGCAGTCATGAGAATCCTGTCCTTTGTTGACGTGAGTATCGCAGTTCACGCATGGATCGGACAGAAAAAGGGATTTCGAAAGCTGCGGGCGGAGGAGCAAATATCTCTCCGAAGCTGCCGCGATGCAGAAAAGCAGCCGCCTGCGGATGAAAATCCACATCGGCAGCTCGAATGTCTATAGAAATAGTAGAGTTACACGCAGCTTGTCAATCCGAAATCTGAAGTGATGCCGAAAATGGTGCAGAAGGCGCGGTTTTGGCATAAATTAAGCGCGCTTGGCCGAGGGCGAAAAACAAGGCCAAAACGCTTGTCTCTCAAGGCTTTCTCCGGCGCGTTCAAATTCCGTTCATGCTGGTTGTGCCATAGAGACAAAAGAACTTCTGTAGCGGTGCGAAGATTCGTGCCGTCTGTGTGTGTCGATGGTCAAAAATGATTACGCAAAAGGCGAAATATGCGCTGCGGGCGCTCACGGTCTTGGCTGATGCCGATGCCGACGAACCGGTGATGATTTCCGATATCGCGGCGCAGCAGAAGATCCCGAAGAAGTTCCTCGAACAGATCCTGCTCGACCTCAAGCATCACGGCATCGTCGTCAGCCGTCGCGGTAAGCAGGGCGGTTATCTCCTGCTGAAGCCGGCCCACGCCATCACCTTCGGCGAGATCCTGCGCATCATCGACGGCCCGATCGCGCCGCTTCCGTGCCTGTCGATCACCGCCTACCGCCGGTGCGACGATTGCGACGGCGAACAGAACTGCCAGATCCGCCATATCTTCGCCAAGGTCGCAGACGCCACCCGCAAGGTGCTGTTCTCCACCACTATCGCCGACGCCGTCGCCCCAAAGCACAACGCCGAAGTCACCCGGCTGCTGGCTTGAGCTTTTAGCATTACGTCAGGAATGAACGACGGTTGTATCGACCCTACGGCCGCAGACCTCCTATCGTATAGCCGCCATCAACGGTGATCTCTTGCCCGGTGACGAAGTTGGCGTCTTCGGAAAGCAGCCAGGCGACGGTTCCCGCAACATCCTCCGATGTCCCGTTTCGCCCAAGAGGCGTGTGTGCGGCGAGGCGTGCGGCAAAAGCCGGATCGATAACATCATCTGCCATCGGAGTCAGAATGATGCCGGGATTGATGGCATTGATCCGGATGTTTCGAGGACCTTGCTCCACCGCGAAGGTCCGCATCATGGCAAGCAAGGCCCCCTTCGTGCTTGCGTAGGCTCCCGCACCCGGCATCACGCCGCCTGCCGTCCACGAGGCGTTGATGAGAATGCTGCCTCCCTTCAGAAAGGGCAGGCAGTGCTTGAGCGTGAAGAAGGTGCCTCGAAGGTTGGTGGCGATCAGCGCGTCGAAATCATCCGCATCGGTCACTGCCAGTGGCTTGAATTCGCCGAGAACCCCTGCATTGGCAAAGACGGCGTCCAGGCGTCCGAAGCGTTCGATCGTCTTCTCGACAGTCGCCGCGACGGCTTCATTGTCTGCAATATCGCAAGCAATCGCGATTGCCGCACCGCCCGATACCTCGATCTCCGACAGCAGTTGACGGATTGGATCCAGGCGGCGGCCGACAAGGGCTACCTGTGCACCTTCGGCCACCAGGCGAAGGGCAGCGGCCCGCCCCATACCCGTTCCAGCACCTGTAATGAGGACCGTTTTGCCGATGAATCGGGTTTGCGTCATGTCTTGCTCCTTGAATGAATTGCGTCATGGCCGTTGTAATTCCAGCGGCATTTCACGATAATTGGAGAAATTGCGTATTCATTTGAAAGCAGAATTATCGAATGGGTCTTTTTCGCTCCATGCAGGTGTTTGTCACGACGGTGCAGGAAGGCTCGATGAGCGCAGCATCGGTAAAGCTCGGCATATCGCCGGCGATGGTCGGGCAACATGTGGCCGCACTGGAGGAGCGGCTCGGTACGCGCCTTCTGAACAGAACCACGCGTCGCCAGAGCTTGACGGATTTCGGCATGAGCTATGTCGAGCAGTGCAGGGACATCCTGGAGCGCGTAGCAATTGCGGATCAGGACGCAGAGGCATCACAGACGAAACCGCGCGGGCTATTGAGGATCACGGCGCCGACGACTTTTGGGGCAGAGGTTTTAATGCCGGCTTTGCATCATTATCGGGAGCTTGCCCCTGACGTGACGCTGGATATCACCTTGACGGATCGCAACGTCGATATCGTCGAAGAAGGTTTCGACATTGCTATCCGCATTGGAGAGTTGCCCGATAGCCGCCTCATCGCGCGTCATCTCGCTCCCTATCGAATGATGATCTGTGCTTCACCCGATTACCTCGAGCGTCACGGGAATCCCGGCCATCCAAGCGAACTTTCCGGCCACGAAACCATCGGCTTTACCCCGGCAGCACGGTCGCCATGGAAGCTGTCGAAAGGCAAGGATGAGGTCGAAGTCGTCCCTAAAACGGCAATCACCGTCAACAGCGGTCAGGCTGTCCGCATGGCTGCTCGGGCTGGGCTGGGTGTCATCATGCAGCCAGCCATTCTCCTGACGTCGGATATACAGGCTGGCCTTCTCGTCCGGCTCTTCCCGGATTGGAAACTGCGTGAACGGCCCATGTCGCTCATCTACCACCGTGATCGACGCATGACCCCGCGCTTGCGCAGCATCATCGCCTTTGCCATTGCAGAATTCGGCAGGGAACCTGAGGACTAGGTATATCGTCCCGCCGAATGACCTGAAGTCATTTGCCGGCAGAGACGCCTCTTGCTTCAAGATTTGGTGAAATCCCTTTTCTTCCAGTGGAGATGCTCCACCTGCCTGCCCATGCTGGTAGGGAGAATATCATGTTTGGAATTTCAGCACAGCGGATCGTGGCTGCGGCCATATTCTCGGCGGCCCTCGCGACAGGGGCGGCCGCTCATCACGGCTGGTCCTGGGCTGAGGCGGATCAGATCGAACTGCGCGGCACCATCGAGAAGATCTCGATGGGCGGTCCGCATCCGACGCTCGATGTCGCCACCGCCGATGACGGCGTCTGGCTTATCGAACTCGGCAATCCGCGCCAGACCGAACGCTCCGGCTTCGTCGAAGGCGTGGCCAAGCCCGGCGACCAGGTGGTGGCCCTTGGAAACCGTTCGCAGGATCCAAAGGAGAAGCGAATGAAGGCGGTGCGTCTCACCATCGGAGAGAAGCGCTACGATATCTATCCCGACCGCATCAAGACGAACTGACCTCTGGGCGAACTGACCTGTCGTGATGGACACGCTCGAATGGCTGTCGGCTACCACGCCTGCGCTCGCGCTCCGGCGTTCCGGAACGCTTTACATGTTGGTCAACGCAGCCCATATCCTGGCGATCGGCCTTTTGGTCGGTGCCATCCTGCCGCTCGATCTGAGGCTCGCCGGCTTCTTCCGCAAGGTGCCGGTTGAGATCGTCGCGCCGTTTCTATCACGCGCCGCCGCCGTCGGCCTTGCCGCGGCCGTTGTCACCGGCTTTTGCCTCTTCAGCGTCCGGGCGGTGGAATATGCCGCCAATCCCGCCTTCCTTGCCAAGCTTTGCCTGATCGCCATCGGCCTTCTCAACCTGTCGATCGTTCATTTCGGGCGAGGCTGGAAAACGGCGGTATCGACAGGCATCGTCCGGCCCGGCCTGCGCTTCTCCGCCACCCTGTCGGCCGCGATCTGGATCGCCGCTGTGATCGCCGGACGGTGGATCGGATTTCTCTAAGGCAAAGACCCGCTTGCCGGTCTTCGATCTCATCCATAGCAACTTGCTATAATTAGATAGTTGCGCTAGATTGCAGCCATAGCAAAATGCGATACGCGATTCCGGATTTATGCACATCATCACGCAGAAAAAAATCTGGGAGGCGAAAGACCGATGGCCTCAAACAGCCAATGCCCTGGATACTTGGTATCGACTGATGAAGTCGTCGGAGCCGACAGACTTCGCCGACATGAAATCACTGTTTCCGGCAACGGACAAAGTCGGGCAGCATCACGTGTTCGACATTGGCAGCAACAAGCTGCGCTTGATCGCGATGGTGCACTACAAATTTAGGAAGGTCTATATTCAGCGGATTATGGATCATGCCGAGTACGACAAAGGAGCATGGAAGGGTTAGGCCGATGAGCGCACTTGTAAAACTGGTAAGCGAGCACTGGACGCATGTGGCTCCTCTTCTTGCCATGCCGGCCAACGAAGCTGAGTATGATCATCTCGTGAAGCAACTTGACGAGATTCTCGCTGAAGTGGGCGACGATGAGGATCATCCTTTGGCGTTGCTTGCGTCTCGCATGGCGGACCTTGTTGAGGCCTATGACGAGCAAAACCGCCCAATGCCTCCGGTGACTGGCGCCGATGCACTCCGTTATGTCATGGAGGAGCGCAGCCTTGGCCAGTCCGAGCTGCCGGAAGTGGGCGCTCAGTCCGTCGTGTCTGAGATTTTGAGCGGGAAGCGACAAATCAATGTTCGACAAGCCCGCGCGCTGAGTGAGCGATTTCTGATACCGGCATCCGTATTTCTATCGCTCTGACGATAGACATTCCCGACGACCAGCGACGACCGGTCGGTGGCAGTGCTGCCCAATAGCTCTCTACGCTTCAGCGGTCGCTGACGGCCGCGCGCGGATTGACTCACGGTTCCTGGTTCGAGCGCGCCAGCGGCTGTTTGCCGAGGATATGGTCGGCCGCCTTCCCTCCGGTCATGATCGATGGTCTGTTCAGGTTGCCGAAGGTGACGTGCGGGAAGATCGAGCTGTCGGCGACGCGCTCCCTCCGCGGGCTCGAGCGGCACGGCGGTTTCAACATGCTGTTCGAATTCATCGCCCGAATCCTCTGCCGCGACCATCCCACCGTCAGCCTCGCAGCATGCGACGAGCTTCGTAAGCTTCCAGGAACTCCGGAGAGGCGACGTCATCGGCCAGCGCGCGCAGCGCAGCCGCGGAAGGACCGAGCACCACCTCAACGCGCTGATTGGCATCGGCCCACAGGGCCAATGCCTCGTGCAGGCGTTGCTCGCCAGGCGTCGTCAGCATTGCGTGCTTCGTCCGGCCATCATGTTCGTCAGGCATGAGCTCGACCAGTCCGTCCCGGACGAGCGGGCGAAGGGCGTGGGTCAAAGCAGAAATGCTGACGGCAAGACGCTCGGCGAGCAATAGCAAGGTTGGCCATCCATGGCTGCCCTCGTGCAACGCTGCGATCTGGGTCAGAAGGCCGACCTGGGTGGCCTTCAGGCCGGTTGGCGCTACTGCGTCATCATAGATCTGCCCCAACCGCCGTGACGCGCGTCGAAGGGCGGTGTTTGTGCACACGAGTTCGGCCAGGAGCTCCGGCGGGGTCAGCCTGCCCGCGCGCAACTCCTCCCCTGGATTGCCAATCGAAAGTTTCTTGCCCATCCCAGTGAAATAGTTGAGGGCTCATCCATTGACAAGAGGACATCGTGACCATACGTAAACTTGAGCACTCAACCAAATAGGATTTTGACATGTCTGCATCATCGCCCAAGCCAGTTGCCCTCGTCACCGGCGCCTCCGCTGGCATCGGCGCCATCTACGCCGCGCGCCTCGCCGAAAGGGGCTATGATCTCATCCTCGTCGCCCGGCGGGCCGATCGTCTGAAGGCGCTCTCGGACAAGCTCGGCGCAGCCCACGGCACGAAAGTCGAGGTCGTGGAAGCCGACCTGACGAAAGACGCCGACGTCACCCGCGTTGAAAAGGTGCTGAAGGAAAATTCAGCGATCACGCTCCTCGTCAACAACGCCGGCAACTCGACCTTGGCTCCGGTCGCCAAGACCGCTGAGGAAGACGCGGCTGCGATGATCGCACTCAATGTCACTGCGCTCACGCGTCTGACGCACGCCATTCTGCCTGCATTCCTCAGCCGCAACCGCGGCGCGATCATCAACGTCGCTTCGGTCTTGTCCTTTCATGCCTTGCCGATCAGCGCGATCTACAGCGGCACCAAGGGCTATGTGATGAACTTCAGCCGGGGTCTGCAGCAGGAGTTGGCTGAGACCAATGTCCGCCTGCAACTCGTCATGCCGGCGGCCACGGCGACCGAACTCTGGGATTTGTCGGGGGTGCCGCTGGCGTCGCTCAACCAGGCGACCGTCATGACGTCCGAAAACCTGGTCGACGCCGCCCTGGCCGGTTTCGACAAGGGTGAAGATATCACGCTGCCATCCGTTGCCGACGCCAGTCTGTGGGACAAGTTCGACCAAGCCCGATCCACACTGTTCGCCGCGACGCAGACCGGTGAACCTGCGCCCCGTTACCGCGCCGTCTAGACGCGCCGAACGATCGAGCGCACGGATTAACCCGTACGCCAGCGGCGTCGGCAGATCCGTGCGGTTGATTGATATTCATTTTAAGGAGATTCCATTGCCCAGCTTGTTCGACCAATTTACGCTGAAAGGCGTCATCCTCCGAAACCGCATCGCGGTATCCCCCATGTGCCAATATTCCGCGATTGATGGCGTTCCGAACGACTGGCACGCCGCCCATCTCACAAGCTTGGCGCGCGGTGGCGCTGGCCTCGTCAACGTCGAAGCCACGGCTGTCTCTCCGGAGGGGCGTATCACGCCGGGCTGTACCGGTCTTTGGAATGATGTCCAGGCCGAGGCATTTGGGCCGATTGTCGCCGGCATCGAAAAGGCGGGCGCGGTCGCAGGGATCCAGATCGGCCACGCCGGCCGCAAGGCCAGTGCAAACCGCCCTTGGGAAGGCGACGATCATATTGCCGATAGCGATCCGCGCGGCTGGGAAACCATCGCACCGTCCGCCATCGCGTTCGGCGGCGGCTTGGCCAAGGTGCCGCGCGCCATGACGAAGGCCGACATAGATCGCGTCCGTGGCGATTTTGTCGCTGCAGCGATCCGCGCGCGCGACATCGGATTCCGCTGGCTCGTGCTGCATTTTGCTCACGGGTATCTCGGCCAGAGCTTCTTCTCGCCGCATTCGAACCAGCGCGACGACGAATATGGTGGCAGCGCCGATAACCGTGGACGCTTTCTCCTTGAGACGCTGGCGGCCGTTCGTGAAGTCTGGCCCGAGGATCGTCCGCTCACGGCTCGCTTCGGCGTCATCGAGTTTGACGGTCGCGACCAGGAAACCCTGCGGGACGCGATCGATCTAGTCGGAAAATTCAAGGAGGCCGGCCTCGACTTCATCGACGTCAGCCTCGGCTTCTCAACCCCGGCCGCCAATATTCCCTGGGGTCCAGGGTTCATCGCGCCTTACGCCGATCAAGTCCGCAAGGCCACTGGCCTCCCCGGTGCCGCAAGTTGGAACATCACTCAGCCGGAGCAAGCGGACGAACTCATCCGAAGCGGGCAGCTTGACCTGGTTATGATCGGCAAGGCGATGCTCGCCAATCCGCATTGGCCCTACGAAGCCGCGCGCAAGCTCGGTGTCGAGCGTCCGTCCTGGACATTGCCTGCCCCTTACGCACATTGGCTCGCATCCTACCGCGCGGCCTGATTGATCGGGGCTCTCGAACAGAGTTGAGGGCCCTGTCTCTTGGCATAAAGGAAGCCACGAAGTCTTTTGGTCACCTGCATAGACGAACAAAGTACCGTCGGACGGCTCGCTTCTTATCGATCGCTGACGGCCGCGCGCGGGTTGATCCACGGTTCCTGGTTCGAGCGCGCCAGCGGCTGCTTGCCGAGAATATGGTCGGCCGCTTTCTCTCCGGTCATGATCGAGGGTCCGTTGAGGTTGCCGTAGGTGACATGCGGGAAGATCGAGCTGTCGGCGACGCGCAAGCCATCGACGCCGATCACCCGCGTTTGCGGATCGACCACCGCCATCGGATCGTCCTTGGCGCCCATCCGGCAGGTGCCGCAAGGATGATAGGCGCTTTCCAGATGTTCACGCAGGAAGGCGTCGATCTGTTCGTCGCTTTGCACGCCTTCGCCCGGCTGGATCTCCGGCCCGCGATAGTCGTGAAAGGCGCTCTGGCCGAAGATTTCGCGGGTGAGCCGCACGCAGTGGCGGAATTTTTCCCAATCCTCGGCATGGCTCATATAGTTGAAGCGCAGCACCGGATCGGCCTTGGGATCGGCGGAGCGTAAGCTCACGCTGCCGCGCGATTTCGACAGGTTATAGCCGACATGAACCTGGAAGCCGTGGCTCTTCGCCGCCGCCTTGCCGTCATAGCTGATAGCCACGGGCAGGAAATGATACTGGATGTCCGGCTGCTTCAGCCCGGGTGCCGAGCGCAGGAAGGCGCAGGCTTCGAACTGGTTGGAGGCGCCGAGCCCGCCGCGCGAGAGCAGCCATTGTGCGCCCGCCACCCCCTGCCAGAACCACGGCAACCAGGAATAGAGCGACACCGGCTTGGTGCTCACCTGCTGGAAGTAGAATTCCATATGGTCCTGCAGGTTGGCGCCGACGCCCGGCCGGTCGGCCTTCACCGCAATGCCCATGTCCTGCAGATGTTGGCCCGGACCGATGCCCGACAGCATCAAGAGCTTCGGCGAATTGAACGAGGAGGCCGAGACGATCACCTCGCGGTTCGCCTTCACCACCTCTGTTCTGCCGTTGCGCTCGATCTCGACGCCGGTCGCCCGCCCGTCCTCGAACACGATCCTCTGCGCAAAGCCGTAGACGATCCTGACATTGTCCCGCTTCAGCGCCGGTTTCAGATAGGCGTTGGCGGCAGACCAGCGGCGGCCGCCGAAGATGGTCTGCTCCATCAGACCGAAGCCTTCCTGCTTGCTGCCGTTATAATCCTCCGTCGTCTCGAAGCCGGCCTGTTTGCCGGCCTCGACGAAGGCGCGAAAGAGCGGATTGGTGAAACCGCCGCGCTGGACATGCAGCGGCCCGTCGGTGCCGCGCCAGCCTTCTTCGCCGCCATGTGAATGTTCCATCCGCTTGAAATAGGGAAGCACGTCGGCATAGGCCCAGCCGCTGGCGCCAAGCTCCTCCCAGCGGTTGAAATCCTCGGCATGGCCGCGCACATAGACCATGCCGTTGATCGAGGAGGAGCCGCCGATGACCTTGCCACGCGGCGCGGTGATGCGCCGGTTGTTGAGGTTCGCCTCCGGTTCGGACAGATAACCCCAGTTATATCGCTTCATGCTCATCGGCCAGGCGAGTGCCGCCGGCATCTGGATGAACGGCCCAAAATCGCTGCCGCCCGCCTCGATGATGATGACGCTGTTCTTGCCGTCTTCCGACAGACGGTAGGCGAGGGCGGAGCCGGCGGAGCCCGAGCCGATGATGACGAAATCTGCTTGTTGCATGACGTTCCCTTAAATTCTTTGCAACGGTTCGAAGACCCCGCCCCAAACCCCTCCCCACAAGGGGGAGGGGCTTAACTTGCGGCACCGGTTTTACCCTCCTTCGACCTCAACGTTTGTGGCGCTGATTTCGGAGTGAGGGGGAGCGGCAGGCTAGCCCCTCCCCCTTGTGGGGAGGGGTTGGGGAGGGGTCTTCACAGTCTCAATAAGGCGCCACCACCGGCCCCATGCCCACGTAGACCGTCTTCAGCTCGGAATAATGCTCCAGCGCGGCCAGCGAATTCTCGCGGCCGAAGCCGGATTGTTTCGAGCCGCCGAAGGGGATTTCTACCGGGCAGAGATTATAGGTGTTGATCCACAGCGTGCCCGCTTCCAGCCGGTCGACGACGCGGTGGGCACGGGTGAGGTCGGCGGTGAAGACGCCGCCGGAAAGGCCGAATTCGCTGGCATTGGCGCGCGCGATCACCTCGTCCTCGGCGTCGAAATCGAGCACGCACATGACAGGCCCGAAGATCTCCTCGCGGGCGATGGTCATGTCGTCGGTGACATCGGCAAACACCGTCGGCTGCACATAGTAGCCTTCGCCGGAGACATTGTTCGGAATGCCGCCGCCGGCAATGAGTGTCGCGCCCTCGGCCTTGCCCTTCTCGATGTAGGAGATCACTTTCTCGCGCTGCGCCCAGGAGACCATCGGGCCCACCTGCGTCGCCTCGTCCATCGGGTCGCCGATCAGCATCGCCTCGGTGCGGACCTTCAGCCGCTTCAGGAATTCGTCCTTGATAGCCTTCTGCACGAAGACGCGCGTGCCGTTCGAGCAGACCTGGCCGGTCGAATAGAAATTGCCGAGCATGGCGCCGCCGACTGCCGAATCGAGATCGGCATCGTCGAAAACGATCAGCGGCGACTTGCCGCCGAGTTCCATCGTCACGTGCTTGAGGTTGCCGGCGGCCGCCGCCGCCACCCGGCGGCCGGTCGGCACCGAGCCGGTCAGCGACACCTTGGCGACATCGGGATGGTTGACGAGCAGCGGCCCGGTGTCGCGGTCGCCCTGGATCACATTGAAGAGCCCTTTCGGCAGTCCCGCCTCGTGCAGGATCTCAGCGATCTTCAGCGCCCCGAGCGGCGTGTTCTCCGACGGTTTGAACACCATGGCATTGCCTGAGATCAGCGCCGGCGCAGCTTTCCAGCAGGCGATCTGCTGCGGATAGTTCCAGGCGCCGATGCCGACGCAGACGCCGAGCGGCACCCGCTTGGTATAAGCGAAGTCCTGGCCGAGCGGGATATGCGAACCGTTGAGGCCGGCCGGCGCAATGCCGCCGAAGAATTCGAAGGCATCGGCACCCGAGGTCGGGTCGGCGACAACAGTCTCCTGGATCGGCTTGCCGGTATCGAGCGTTTCCAGTTCGGAGAGCGCCCGGTTTCTCTCGCGCATGATGTCGGCCGCCCGTTTCAGGATGCGCCCACGCGCCATCGGGCTCATCCCCGCCCATTCCGGCTGGGCGCGTTTGGCCGCCGCAATCGCTTTCTCGACGATCGCGGGCGTTGCCGCATGCAGCCGGGCGATCACCTCGCCGGTCGCCGGATAGAGGCTCTCGATGACGGTGCCGTCGGTGTCCTCGACATATTCGCCATCGATGAAGTGCGAGGCTTTCGGCTGGGCTTTCATGTCATTTGTCCTTCGTTTTGTCGGCCACGGCATAATGAAAACGCCCTCATTCCTGTGCTCGTCACAGGAATCCAGCCACCGCGCGTCCGCGCGTTGAATGACTCTTTATTTTGGAAAATATTCCCTCTCGCGCCCAAGGACTTGGGCGCACTGGATTCCTGTGACAAGCACAGGAATGAGGGAGCGGATATGATCATCGTCCAAATCCTCGCAACTGCGCATTCAGATAATCTTCCGTCAGCGCGATCGAGGCTTCAATGCCGATCGGCGCGGATTTCAGACTTTGCCTGATATAGAGCCCGTCGATCATCGCCGCAGCGCCTTCGGCGATGCGTTCTGCGGCGTCAGTGGGCAGCAGCGCCTTGAGGTCGGCCAGCAGATTGGAGCGCAGCCGTCGCGCATAGATCACCAGGAAGCGCCGGGTCTCCTCCGAGCGCTGCGCTTCGGCATAAAAGGCAAGCCAGGCGGCAATCGTGCCCGGCGCGAACTGGTCGGCGTGGAAGCTGACGCGGATGATGGCCGAAAGCCGGGCGCGCGGCGTCCTGGCGGCCTTGAGCGCCGCCACCGTATCGCTGCGCAGCTGTCTCAGAAGCGAGCGGATCGTCTCGATCAGCAATTGCTCCTTGCTGCCGAAATAATGATGCGCCAAGGCTGGCGACACGCCGGCTTGCCGGGCGATGTCGGACATGGTGACAGCAAGCGAGCCGTGATCGCCGATCACCCGCAGCGCCGCATCGACAAGCGCCTTGCGGCGCACCGGCTCGATTCCGACCTTCGGCAACAGACCACTCCTTTGAAATCAGCGACAGGTTATTTTTGATTGACTGATCAATCAATAAAAATCTTTGCCGATTTGCTCGAACGCAGATCTTTCCCTCCCGAATTGCTGCAGCATATTCGAACCTGTCAGGAGGTGCGTCATGGCCGATGTCTTCGAGGGAACGCCGACATCTTCGCTGCAATCGAAATGGATCTGGTTTGCCGGCCTCGGCGTGCTGCTGCTCGTCTGCGGTCTGATCGCGCTCGGCAATCTGATGCTCGCCACCGTCGTCTCGGTCTATTATGTCGGCATGCTAATGCTGTTCGGCGGCGTGATCTATCTCGTCCATGCCTTCCAAGTGCGCGGCTGGGATCACGTGCTTTTCTGGATATTGAGCGGCCTGCTCTATGTGCTTGCCGGCATCTGCGCCTTCATCAATCCAATCCTGACCTCGGCGGCGCTGACGTTGTTCCTGTCGCTGGCGCTCGTCGTCGCCGGCGTCTTCCGCACCTGGGTCGGCATGCGCATGAAGCCGGTCAAGGGCTGGCGCTGGATCGTCGCAAGCGGCGTCATCACCGCTCTTGCGGGTTTCGTCATCGCGCTCGGCTGGCCGGTGAACAGCCTGTGGATTCTCGGCCTGTTCCTGGCCGCTGATCTCATCGTCCAGGGCTCAACCTTGATCGCTTTCGGGATCGGCATCCGCAGTTCAAACTGATGCCGCTGACCGTTCTTTTTTGACAAGACTAGGACAGGGGATTAGACTTAAGGGGTTACGGGCCAATCCCAGCACACGGATGGTCCGATGTGCGAATGCACCAAGGCACCGGCGAGATCGCCGAGAATGCTAAAAATGGTCATGCGTCCCCCAGAGGCAGGGTTCTGCCTGATCAGAAAAGGGAGGAAGTTCATGCCGATGGTCACCGTTTCCATCTCCCCGCAACAGGCAGCGGGAATCCGCGCCGCCGTCGATAATGGCGGTTATGCCTCGAGCAGCGAGGTTGTCCGCGAGGCGCTGCGCCTCTGGGATACCGCCCGCAAGCTCAATGAGTTCCGGGACGATATTCTTGACGACGGCGCCCCATCCGGCGGCAGATGCGTCGCCGACATGTTCGCTGATCACGAGGCGGAGCGCCGTCGCTCCGCCTGAACAAGCGTCTGATTGCATTGGAAAAATTGAATAAACGCGGAACGCGTGCAAGACCCTTGCGTGTTTCATAAAACTTTCACATTGGCGAAAGAGTTCATTGATCCTTCTGCGGCATGTTCCCTGCGAAAAAGAACAAGTCACAGTGGAGATCAGCATGTCCTTGGCTGCCACCGTCGCGCCGGATGTCCTGCGCCGCTACGCCAGCGATCAGATCGTAACCCTTGCAAAGCTCGTAGTCGAGAATGCCTTCCAGCCGATCGTCGAGGCCGGCACCGGCACGGTTTTCGGCTACGAATCCCTGATGCGCGGCCAGGAGCGCATCGGCTACGAGACGCCGGTCGACATCCTCGACGAGGCTCACCAGGCCGGCCAACTGCTGCAACTTGAGCAGATGGTCGCCAGCCGCGCGCTCGCCAAATTCGCCACACTGTCGAATTTCTCCACCTCGACGCTCTTCCTCAATCTCGATGTCCGGCTGATCCCGCATGGCGAACACCTGGTCGAGAGCCTGCTGCAGCATCTGCGGAAGGCGAATATTCCGCCATCCTCCGTCTGCTTCGAATTCTCCGAGCGTTTCGACAATACCAGCGTGCCGGAATTTTCCAGCCTGGTTTCCAGGCTGCGCAAGGCCGGTTTCAAGCTGGCGATCGACGATTTCGGCGTCGGTCACGGCGAGATGAAGCTGCTCTGCGACTATGCCGTTGATTACCTCAAAATCGACCGCCATTTCGTCGCCGAGATCGATCGCAGCCCGCGCAAGCGCCATCTGTTGAAGAGCATCGTCAACATCGCCCATGTGCTCGGCACGCGCGTCATCGCCGAAGGCATCGAGACCGAGGCCGAATTCATCGCCTGCCGCGAATATGGCGTCGATCTCGTCCAGGGCTGGTTCATCTCCCGCCCGACGACGCATATATCGGAGCTGGCGCCATCCTTCCCGCATCTGCAGGAGCTCGGCAAGAGCAAGCGGGGCAGCCAGTCGCTCGACGAAATCCTCATCCGCAAGCAGATCGAACTGCTGCCGACGGTCTATGAGAATGACAGCATCGACAGCGTCTTCGAACTCTTTCGCCGCAATCCGCGCCAGGCCTTCTTTCCCGTCCTCAACGCCAATGACGAGCCGCGCGGCATCATTCACGAGCATCACCTCAAGGAATATATCTACCAGCCCTTCGGCCGCGATCTCTTGAAGAACAAGATGTATGAGCGCTCTATCTCGCATTTCGTCGAGATGGCGCCGATCGTCGGCCTCGACAGCGACGCCGAGCAGCTGATGGCGATCTTCGCCAATATGGAAGGCAGCAACTGCCTGATCCTGACCGACAATATGCGTTATGCCGGCGTCGTCTCAGCTGCCTCGCTGATCAAGGTGATCAACGAGAAACAGCTGAAGACCGCGCAGGACCAGAACCCGCTGACCGGTTTGCCGGGCAATCGCGCCATCCGCGATTTCATGCGTCAGTCCGGCCGCGACGGCGATGAGCTCCGCCACTTCTGCTATTGCGACTTCGACAATTTCAAGCCGTTCAACGATGCCTACGGCTTCCATCTCGGCGACCACGCGATCTCGCTGTTTGCCGCGCTGATGCGCCGCTATTTCTTCGCCGAGCGCCATTTCCTCGGCCATGTCGGCGGCGACGATTTCTTCATCGGCGTCGTCGGCTGGAGCAAGGAAGAGCTGACGGAGATCCTCGACCGGCTGATCAGCGATTTTCATGACGATGTGCGGGATTTCTATTCCGATGAGGACCGTGCCGCCGGCCGTATCCTCGGTCACGACCGCACCGGCGCCGAAGCTTTGTTCCCGCTGATGCGCTGCTCGATCGGCGTCATCGAACTGCCGGAAGGCCTCGTTGTCGACGATATCAACCGCGTCAGCGCCGAAATCGCCATCATCAAGTCGGCCGCCAAGGACAGCGAGGAAGGTCTCGTCTTCCATTTGCTAGGCGAGGCGAATTGACGCCTTTGCCACATCGTGCCTTCCCAAGCCTGCGGGGCTGATTTATTCCGGTTGCTTCCGATTAGGGAGGAGCCGGTCATGCCTTTGCCTCAGGATATGCGTTTCGTCGATCTGCCGTCCTCCGGTGGCCCGGAGGTGATGACGATCGGCTGGAGTCCGCTTCCTGTGCCCGCCGACGGAGAGGTCCTGGTGCGCGCCGAGGCGATCGGCGTCAACCGCCCCGATATTGCCCAGCGCCAGGGCAGCTATCCCCCGCCGAAGGGTGCGAGCCCGATCCTCGGCCTGGAATTGTCCGGCGAAATCGTTGCCGTCGGCCCGGGCGTCAGCGGCTATGGCGTCGGCGATAAGGTCTGCGGCCTCGCCAATGGTGGTGCCTATGCCGAATATTGCCTGCTGCCGACAGGCCAGATCCTGCCCTTTCCCAAGGGCTATGACGCGGTAAAGGCGGCAGCTTTGCCTGAGACCTTCTTCACCGTCTGGGCAAATCTCTTCCAGATGGCCGGGTTGACGGAAGGCGAGACGGTGCTGATCCATGGCGGTTCCAGCGGCATCGGCACGACGGCGATCCAGCTCGCCCGCGCCTTCGGCGCCGAGGTCTACGCGACGGCGGGCTCAAAGGAGAAATGCGATGCCTGCGAAAAGCTCGGCGCCAGGCGGGCGATCAACTACAGGAGCGAGGACTTCGCCGAGGTGATCAAGGCCGAGACCGGCGACGGCGTCGATATTATCCTCGACATGATCGGCGCCGCCTATTTCGAGCGCAACATCGCCTCGCTGGCAAGGGATGGCTGCCTCTCGATCATCGCCTTCCTCGGCGGTGCGCTCGCCGAAAAGGTCAATCTCTCGCCGATCATGGTCAAGCGCCTGACGGTCACCGGCTCCACCATGCGGCCGCGCACGGCGGAAGAAAAACGCGCCATCCGTGACGACCTGCTCTCCGAGGTCTGGCCGCTGCTGGAAGCCGGGACAGTCGCCCCCGTCATCCACAAGGTCTTTGCCTTCGAAGAGGTCGTCGAAGCCCACCGGCTGCTGGAAGAGGGCAGCCATGTCGGCAAGGTCATGCTGCGCGTCGGCTAGAGCAATTCCAGCAAAGTGCGCAGCGGTCTTGCCAGGCAAAGCGCGAAGCGCTTTTGCCGGGAATTGCGTCAAAACAAGGAGATAGGGCGCTCTTACTGCGTCCTATCGGACGCGCGGCGCGGTAATGTCAGCGACACGCCAACCGCGAGAACACCGGGCAGCGCCATCAGCAGATAGAGCCAGTGCGCTGCCGACAACGCGCCTGATATGCCGCCGGGATGAACGAGGCCGGCGCCGTTGGCGATCAGGCCGGCAAAGGCGGCCCCGAACGCCCCACCAAGCGAACTCATTGTCGGGATCGCGGCAGAAGCCTTGTCCTTCTCGTTGTCGGCGACGAGCCTCAAAACCATGGCGACCAAATGCGCCCAGCCGAGACCGATGCCGAAGCCCATCATGAACATGCCAATCGCCGCCGGCACGATGAGGAGCATATGCCCCTCGGGATTCTCCTTGGCGAGGAAGACGGCGAGGCAGGCGGTCGCCGCCGCCTCGATGAGGGCGCCAATGACGATTGCCCAATAGGCTCGGCCGCCGGCCCACGAGCCGCTGAGGAAGGCCGCGAAGGTCCAGCCGAGGGCGACGAGCGCGACGAGATAACCCGAGACGATCGCCGGCACCCCATGCAAGGTTTGCAGGAAATAGGGAATGAAGACGTCGCTGACGAGAACGACGGTCACGGCGAGCATCGCCAGGTAGACCCGTGAAATCGGCTGGGAAAGGTTGATGGCGCCGGAGGGCAGCAGGTGGTTCGGGCTTCGGCCCTCGGTGACGATCATGCCGGCGACCGCGACGACCGAAGCCGCGATCAGCGCGACCTTCGTGGCTGTCGCCTCGACCGCGCCGGCCGCACTCACCATCAGGACGGCGGCAAGCAGCAGCCCGATCTGCGCAACCGGCGTCTTTGCCTGCTCGCGGTCGTCCTCGACGTCAGGCAATAGCCGCGGCGCCAAGACCGCCATCAGCAGGCCGAGTGGCACGAGCACGATGAAAGCATAGCGCCAGGCGTGGCCCGTAGAAAAGAAGCCGCCGAGCGTCGGCCCGATGACGGTCGAGACCCCCCAGATTGCCGCGTAGAGCGTCGAGGCCTTCGGCCATAGCGGCTCGGGATAGACGAAGCGGATGAAGGCATAGCCGAGGGCGGCAAGTGCGCCGGTTCCGAGACCCTGCACCGCGCGTCCGATCAGCACCACCGGCATCGACGGTGCGGCTGCGGCAATCAGGCTGCCGACGCCGAAGACCAGTGCTGCGATCACGTAGACGGACCGAAGCCCGATGCCGCGCGGCCGCATGGCGACGAAGATCGAGCCGAGCACGGCGGCGGCGACGAACAGGCTGGTGACCCAGGAAAACAGCGCGAGCCCGCCGATATTGCGCACGATCGAAGGCGCGATCGTCGCCATGATGTAACTCTCCACCGCATAAAGCGTCACGCCGCCGGCCAGCATCAATGTTGCCGGCAGGTGCTCGGGCAGGAAGAGGCGGAAAACGGAGCTGGCGCTGGGGATGGCCGCTGTCTGGTCGACATTCGACATGGGAGGACCCCGAGATTTTTACTGGCGAAGGATTATTTTCCAAGGTATAAATTGGAAAATTACATGCCACCTCGAATTAAACAAGACTTGACTTGGAAAATATGCGCCAGTCCCCAGCCAACCGGATCCTGATCCTGATAAAGACCGACGGCCCGCAGCTCGCCGCCGCGATCGGCGACGCTCTCGGCATATCGGGCGAGGCCGCCCGCCAGCAGCTTTCGAAGATGGCGGAGGAGGGGCTGGTGGAACCGGTGACCGTTGCCGCTTCTGGCCGGGGCCGGCCGCGCCAGCTCTGGCACCTCACAACGAGCGGCAACCGCCGGTTTCCCGACGGCCATGCGGAGCTGACGGCAAACCTCCTCGGCACGCTCGTCAATCAACTCGGCCCCGCAGCGCTCGATACCGTCATTTCCGCCCGCGAGGCCGAGACGCTGAAACGCTATCGGCAGGAGATCAGCCCGGCGCATGATCTTGCCGCGCGCGTCGAGGCCCTTGCCGGCATCCGCACCCGCGAAGGCTATATGGCCGATTGTTGGGAGGAGGCGGACGGATCCTTCATGCTGGTCGAAAACCATTGCCCGATCTGCGCCGCCGCCACGGCTTGCGCCGGCTTCTGCCGCTCCGAACTCGAAACCTTCCGCGCCGTCCTCGACGCCGACGTCGAGCGCAGCGAACACATCCTCGCCGGCGCTCGCCGCTGCGCCTATCGCATCACGCCGCGTTGAGGTGTGTCGATCGGAGCGCCGCATTTCACGCCGGTTGCCGCACCTGCCGCCTGCTGCTTTCGAGATAGAGCAGCACTCCGATCGATGCGAGACCCGCGGCCGCGCCGACGAAGGCGGTGCCGGAATAATCGGTGATCGCGGTGCCGAAGGCAAAGAGGCCGGCGCTGACGCCAACGCCAATGAACGTGTTCAGCGAGATCAGCGAGGTTCCGAGCCCCGGCCGGTCCGCGATCAGATCCTGCAGATAGGTGATCGGCACGCTGAGGATCGCTGCCGCCCCGCAGGCATTGAAGAGGAGGAGTGCGTAGACGTGCCAGGGTGCGGAAGCAAAGCCGAGCAGCAGCAGATAGACGCAATAGATCAGCGCGCCGAAGGCAAGCACATGCGCGCTTCGGAAGCGGCGCTGCGCAAAGCCCCACATCATCATGAACGGCATCTCGAGCAAGGCCGTCAAACCTGCCATGAAGCCGACATCGATCACGGTGCCGCCGGCCGCACGCGTGATGATCAGCGGCAGGAGCATGGCGTTCAGCCGCTGCAGCCCGAATAGCATCGCCATGACGATGGCCCGCGACAGCACATGCGGCACGAAAATCCGTTTCAGCGAAGCAAAGAAGCCGACTGGATCGGGGGCAGGGCCGCCTGAGCCATTTCCGGGTGCGAAGAAGAAATACAGGCAGAAGCAGGTGCAGCTTGCCAATGCCGCGATCCCATAGGCCGGCGTCATCGACGGCGAACTGACGAGATAGAGGCCGATCAACCCCGGCGCCAGCGCCCATGAGCCGGAAAAGAGCGCCCGCACCATTGCGGTGATCGCCGCCCCTTGGCCGCGGTCCATCTGGTTGGTCCTGGCGCGCAGGCTGGCAAACAGCAGCGAATAGGTGGAATTGCTCATCGGCACCAGCAACAGCGTGGAGAAGATGAAGACCGCGGGGCTATGAATGAGCGCGATCGATCCGAAGCCGAGCATGCCGGCGACGGAAAGCCCCAGCACCAGCGGCCGGCGCTCCTTCAGCCTGTCCGACCAGATCCCGAGCGTCAGGCTCGTCGTGACGTTGACGATCGAAGAGAAGAACACCAGTGCCGAATAGGCGCCGTTGCTCAAGCCGAGTTCGTTGATCCCGATAATCGACTGGTAGGGCGCGGTCGACGCATAGGTGAAGGCGAGCGCGACGAGTGTCACGGTCGGAATACGGATCCTGTTGTCGCGAAGGATCAAGGAAAAGGTGGATGGCATGGGGAGTGGTTCCTGATGCCCTACTCTTAGCCGCATCGAACCCATCAGAGAAACGATAGTTTTCGATCGCCTCGGTCAATTTATGTGATGAATATTTGGACGATGTGATCGCGCTCCGAGCCCGCGGTGGGGTGACGTCCAGCCACATATCGACCCGGTGCTCCATCTGGCGGGCACTCGCGCATGCGCCTAAGCCTTGCAAAGCGTCAACCCCGTTGGCTTTCGTCGCGTGACGCGTTATGGACTGCCCATCCCGCCAGCATCCGGACAAAAGCTCATGACCAATCCCGTCACCGTCGAAGTCACCCGCGGCCTGCTCGTCGAAAGTCGCCATCGCGGCGCGGTGGCTGTCGTCGATGGCGATGGTAAGCTTGTCTTCTCGCTGGGCGACATCGAGGCCGCGGTCTTCCCACGCTCGTCCTGCAAGGCGATGCAGGCGCTGCCGCTCGTGGAGAGTGGTGCGGCCGACGCCTATGGTTTCGGCGACAAGGAATTGGCGCTGGCCTGCGCCTCGCACAATGGCGAGGACGAGCACGTGGCGCTCGCCGCCTCCATGCTGTCGCGTGCCGGCCGCGATATCGAAACACTGGAATGCGGCGCCCATTGGTCGATGAGCCAGAAGATCCTGATCCAGCAGGCTCGCACGCTCGATGCGCCAACCGCGCTGCACAACAATTGCTCGGGAAAACATGCCGGCTTCATCTGCGCCTGCTGCCATCAGGACGTCGATCCGACGGGTTATGTCGGCTATGAGCACCCGCTGCAGGTCGAGATCCGCGCGGCGATGGAAAGCCTGACCGGCGCCGTGCTCGGCGCGGAAAGCTGCGGCACGGATGGCTGCTCCATTCCGACTTATGCCGTGCCGCTCAGGAGCCTTGCCCACGGTTTCGCCAAGATGGCGACCGGCATCGGCCTGGAAGCTTTGCGCGCCAAGGCATCCCGCAGGGTGATCGAGGCTTGCATGGCCGAACCTTTCTATGTCGCGGGTTCGGGCCGCGCCTGCACCAAGCTGATGCAGATCGCCCCAGGCCGCATCTTCGTCAAGACAGGTGCTGAGGGCGTCTTCTGTGCCGCGATTCCGGAAAAGGGCATCGCCATCGCGCTCAAATGCGAGGATGGCATGACCCGCGCCGCCGAAGCCATGGTGGCGGCGACACTCGCCCGCTTCTTCGAGACGGAGAGCGAGATACATGCGGCATTGATGGCCTATGCCGCAACGCCGATGCGCAATTGGAACGGCATCCATGTCGGCGATATCAGGGTCACCTCCGCCTTGGCCGACTGAGCGCGAGTTTGCATATATAAGTTATTAGAAAAATAAGAATTGGCTAATATAAAAGGGTTACGTCCTGCGATCGCGGATGCACCCTTTCGCGGCGACGTGAGCACAGTCCTGGAAGCCGTGAGGGCAGGGCATGTTTGCAGGCCGCTATCTCTGGTGGATGCTGATGGGGATCGGCATCTTCATGTTCGCCGCGCTGAGCCTCGATTATATCACCTGGCTCACGATCCAGCTGTCCGGCTGCGGCGATATGGCCGGCGCCTGCGAGCCGGTTCTCCGACTGATATCGGGCGTGCTCAAACCCGCCTGCATCTGGACCGCGATCGGCGTGCTCTTCACGGCGACGCTGCTCCGTCTTCACACTCTCTCGCTCATCTGGTTCTGGGGGCCGATCGTCGCCATCTGGTTCATCGCCTCCACGCCGATCCTGCTCTTCCTGGCGGTGGATGCGGCGGCTCTGACGCGGCCCGCCACCTTGGCGGTGCTGCCCGTCGCCTTCCTGTTTCTGGCGGCATTCACAGCCTATCTCATGCTTGCCCTGGAGGATGGCGACAGGCTGCCGCTTGCAGCCTCCGTGCCGTTGCGCCTCACACTCCGTCTGACGGCGATCTACGGCGCGCTTGCCGGCGCAGCTTTCATGCCGGAACTGTCGCGGGTCGCCGGGACCCTGCTCGATATGCCGGCACTTTCCGTCGTCATCGCGCTGGCGCAGCCCTATCTGCAGACGGTGCTCACCCTTGGAACCGGCAGCATGGCGCCGGCCTATGCCGTGCTGGCGGCCTTCATCGCGGCCCTTGCCGCAAGTCTCCTGCCACATGCTGCCGCGCCGCAGCCCTCTCTTAGCGCCATCATGCTGCGGCGATTGCGCCGTTGAGATCGCGATAGGGTTTCAGCCGTTCGGCCGTCATCTCCACGGGCACGATCAGCCCCGCCACGTCGGAAATGCCGAGCACCGGGCAGGGGGAGACGAGGTCGAACTTCTCCCCGGTCAGCAGCACATGCGTTTCAGCCGCGCAGCGGGCGATGTGCCGCTTGATCGCCGCTTCCTCGAAATCGCCGGTGGAAAGCCCGTGCACTGGATGGGCTGCGGTGACGCCGAGGAAGAAGAGATCGGGGCGCAGCTGCGAGATCGCCGCCATCGCCGCCGCACCCGTTGCCACCATCGAATGTTTGTAGAGCCGTCCGCCGGTGAGGATCACCTCGGCCGTCGGATGGTGTTCGAGTTCGGCGGCGATCGTCGGGCTGTGGGTCGCAACCGTCAGCGGCATGTCGCGTGGCAAGTGCCTGGCGACCTCCGCCGTCGTCGTGCCGCCGTCGAGGAAGATCATCTGTCCGGGCTTCACCATCGCCGCCGCCGCCGCCCCGAGCCGAGCCTTGATCTGCGACGAGACGCTGCGCCGCGCGGTGAAATCAGGCAAGTCAGGCGCCAGCGGCATCGCCCCGCCATGCACCCGTTTCAACAGCCCCTCCGCCGCCATTTCCCTGAGGTCCCGCCGGATCGTGTCTTCCGAAAGCGCGAAATCCTCGGCGACGCGCTTGGCGACCACCTGGCCATCACGGCGCAGGATGTCGAGAATGAGGACCTTACGTTGTGTTGTCAGCATCGGCTTCCTGCACGAAATTAAACATAGTAGCCGAATATCGCACAAAATGACTCGACATTCAAGAAATATCGTGCATTTTCACGAAATCCCGTGCATGAGGCCGGGGAGAGTGCTCACGCATAAAGCGGAGCGAAGGAGTGGATCATGTTGATTTTGATTGCCGGGCCTTATCGGTCCGGAACCGGCGACGACCCGGAAAAGATGGCCGCCAACCTGAAGCGGCTGGAAGCGCCTTCGCACGCGCTATTTGAGGCCGGCCACGTGCCGATGATCGGCGAATGGGTGGCGCTGCCGATCTGGCACGCCGCCGGCGGCCGGTCGGTCGGCGACGCGCTCTACGAAGAGATCTTCCACCCGGTCGCCGGCCGGCTGCTGCAGCTCTGCGAGGGCGTGCTGCGCCTGCCCGGCGATTCCAAGGGCGCCGACAACGACGTCCGCATCGCCCGGGAACGCGGCATCCCGGTCTGGCACCGGCTGGAGGATGTGCCGGGCTGCGGCTGAGCGGTGTCGGCGAAGCTCTTGCTCTTCGCTTACGCTCAGCACATTCGCGGCTTTGCCGCTCACCCCCTCATCTGCCTGCCGGCATCTTCTCCCCGCTGGGGAGAAGCCGACTCGTGGCGGCGCCTCGCTCCTCTGAGGCGTTGTAATGGAAACGAGGGCGCCCGTTGCGCCCTCTTCTCCCCAGC
>NZ_JAWDIW010000014.1:0-268033 GCF_032464805.1 Rhizobium sp. 10PS4
TTCGCTGACCGAGGGCGATTGCCTGATCGAGGTGGTGGAACCGGCAGGCTCCGACACCTTCGCCGTCACCAAGCTCGGCGGCAAATCCGTCGTCGCCCGCCTGCGCGCCGATACCGGCATCGCACCCGGACAAAACACCCGCCTCGCCTTCAATCTCGATAAGGCCGTGTTCTTCGATCCCGAAACACAGGCGCGCATCGCTTGACGACCGTTAGAGCGCCGCGCGTCTCGAAAGACGCGCTAAGGACGCTCTAACACTTTGAGTTTGCGCATAATTCCTTTCCGAAAATCGATCTTGATTTTCGGGGTTATGCGCTAGGCGGCCGTCACGCCGACCTTCACCGGGGGAAAACGCGAGGAGACTGCTTCGACGGTGATCTCGCCGGTGAACCCCGTCGCCTCCAGCCAGAAGCCGGCGGTGCCGCCCTGCAGAGGCACGTTGGTCGGGCCGACGATCCTTGCCGGGCCGTGCACCTTCAGCGAAATGCTGTCGTTCATGAAAGGCAGGCGCTGGCCGCGCTGGTCGAGGGCGCGGATGACGACGCGCGTGCTGTCGCGTTCGCGGGCTTTCAACGTCGAGCTATCGGCAACCACCTCCAGCGTCGTCGGCAACGGATCGGCCGCCAGCGTCAGGCTGGCCACCGGCTCGCCGCCGATATAACCGGTGAATGTGCCGTCGATCCATTCGAGACCCCAGGTGCCGAGCTCGTCGGCGGTAAAGTGCCGATGGTCGAGCACGACCGGCGGATGCGGCAGATGCGGGTAGTTCTCGCGGTCCGGACCGATACGCTTGGAAAGCGAGCCATATTGCAGCTCCACCTCGTCGCAGTTGGTCAGGATGATCAGCGGCAGCACGCCGCCGATATTGCGTTCGCCGCGCGCCCAGAAGGTCACCGGCTTCATGACGATCTCCTCGGAAGGGTCGCACTGGCTGATATAGGCATAGGCCGCGAATTTTGGCTCGCGGAACATGTCCATGACGCCGTGATAGCAGATGCGGTCGCCGGAGCCGAAATCCTTGTGGGTGTTGTAATCGAACATGCACCAGCCGATGGCGCCGGAGATATCGGGATCGCCATAGGCGGCATTCAGCACTTCCAGGTGACGGCGCACATGCTCGGCCTGGCGCTGCTCCTGGTCATAAATCTTCGTCGGGTGCATGTGGCCGTTGAACTCGGTGATGAGGTACGGCACCTTGTGGGACAGTCCGGTATTTTCCTGCTGGGCGCGCAGTGCGGTGCGCGGGCGGTTGGCGCCCGGCAGTTCCTCGTTGCCGAGGATGAAGTCGTTCATCGTATAGACGTCTTCGAGCAGTTCGCTCTCGGTGAGATAACGGACGCCACCGGTCTGGCGGGTGCTGTCGAGTTCGCGGGCCAACCGATTGGTCTCGGCGTAGAAATCGTGATTATCCTGCGATTCGTTGATGCGCACGCCCCAGATGATGATCGAGGGATGGTTCCAGTCGCGCTCGATCATGCGGCGGACGTTTTCGATCGATTCCTGTTGCCAGTCGGCATCGCCGATATGCTGCCAGCCTGGGATCTCCTCGAAAACCAGCAGACCGATAGCGTCGCATCGGTCGAGGAACCATTTCGACTGCGGATAATGCGAGGTGCGGACGATATTGCACTTCAGCACCGTCTTCATGATGTCGGCGTCGCGCTCCTGGGCGGAGCGGCCGGCGGCATAACCGACATAGGGGAAGGCCTGGTGGCGGTTGAGGCCGCGCAGCTTCAATGGCTTGCCGTTGAGGAGAAAACCTTCCGGCGTGAATTCGGCGGTGCGGAAGCCGAACCTGGTCGAGACACGGTCGGAGCCGTGTTCGGTCCTGAGCTCGACGGTGACGTCATAGAGCGTGGGATCGGTGATGTCCCAGAGGGCGATGCCGGTGAGGCCGCCAAAGGAGAGCGTGGTGCGGCTGCCGATCGTTTCGGTTGCGGCGGTGGCGACCACCGTGCCGTCGGCCTGCTTCAGCGTGGCGGTGACGGTCGCCGAGAAGCTGCGGCCCTCGGGATTGGCGATGTCGACGCGTATGGTCGCCGATTTCTCAGGGCGGAGAACGTCTGTGGTTTCGATCTTGAGATTGCGGATCGAGACCGGGTCGGTGACCTTCAGCCAGACATCGCGGTAGATGCCGGCATAGGTCAGATAATCGATGCGGCCACCGAAAGGCGGAATGTCGGGGTTTTCGCTGCCGTCGATCTTGACGGTGACGAGGTTCTCGCCCTTGACGAGCTTGCCGGTGAGGCGGGCCTCGAAGGGGGTGTAGCCGTCCTTATGGGCAATGATTTCTTCGCCGTTCAGATAGACGACACTGTCGGCCATGGCGGCGTCGAAGACGAGCGAAACCTCGCGGCCCTCGAATTCTGGCAGCCAGCGCAGCACCTTCTGGTAGGTGAAGGCGCGCTGATAACTGGTCTCGTCGAAATAGCTGAAGGGCAGTTCGACGGCGGTATGCGGCAGGCTGACCGACTTGGCCGCATCGAAAGCTTCGAGCAAACGCTGGCCGAAGCCCTCGTGGAAACTCCAGCCTTCATTGAAGGAAACGACGGAACGCATTTCAGGCTCTCCCGGTTACGGCATCAGGGACCGCGCGGCGCCTTTCGGCGCGTGAAAATTGAGTCATACTATTCCTCCTTGATGCAATGGGTATGCGAGCTGTCAGGCGGTCGAGCCCCAGCGGGCGGTGCAGGTGAGCGTGATGCTGTGCGGGCCTTCGACCTCGGCGTCATGGCGTTCGATCAGTTCGACGACGGCATCGATGAAGGCAACGTGGTCGAGACTCAGCGTGGTCAGGTCATTGCAATCCCAGGCAGCCATGGCAATGCCGTCCTGGCCGACGATGGCGATATCATCAGGGGTGTTCTTGCCGAGCACCCGGCGGGCTGCATCGCGCGCACCGATCGCCATGACATCGTTGCCACAGATGATGGCGTCGACTTTGTCCCGGTGCAGCAGGAGCACGGCTTCCTTGAAGCCGGAATCATAGGAGTAGTCGCCGAAGGCCTGTGCCTCGAAGGCAAGGGCGCGCTTGGCCAGCGCGTCAGCGAACCATTTGCGTCTGAGCTTGTCGATCCAGCTTGAATTGGTGCCGGAGAGGTAGGCGAAGCGCTTCTTACCGTCGCGGACGAGCTTGTCGATGATCTCGTCGGCGGCCTCAGCGCCGTCGATGCGGATGCTGGAGACGTTTTCGTTGTCGAGCGGCTCGAAGGAGACGATGATTGGCTTCGTCGTGTGGAAGATGTCGACGGCATCCTGCATCGACACCATGTCGGAGAAGACCACGACGTGATCGACCTGATAGGTAGAGGCAAGGCGCATCAGCTGCAGCCGGTCGGAATGATCGGCGCAGCAGAGGATGATCGGCAGCAATTGTCTCGCCTGCAGGCGGTGGACGAGAAGCTGCTGCTCCTCGGCCTCGCAAGGGTTGCCGATCGCATTGACGACCAGGGCGACGAGCCGCGAACGCTGGTTGTTCAGCGAGCGGGCGATCGCGTTCGGCTGGTAGCCATGTTCACGGGCGACGGCGAGGATGCGGTCGCGCGTGGCGCTGCCGATGCGCGAATCCGGCGAGAAGGCGCGGGAAATGGTGGCGGAAGAGACGCCGGCGAGTTTCGCCAGTTCCTTCGAAGTGATCCGCCGTCTGTTCATTCCGCTCATCTTCAGCGCCTATTGGGCGACGATCCTGACGGAAGCGCCGTCGGCCGCTGCCGATTCCTTGATTGCATCCCATAGCCTAGCGAATCTGAGGCCCATTTCAACGGAGCCGGAGTTTTCCATCTTTCCCTCGCGAATGGCGAGGAAATTCTTCATCGGGTTGCCGAGAATCTCAGCCTGCTCGCGCGGCTCGGCGGTACGACCGATACTGATCTCGCGCCAGCCGCCCCAGGCGTCGATACGCACGATTGCCTTCGAATAGAAGAAGGTGATGTAGGAAGCGCAGCCCGGAGGGCCTTCGCCGGCGGCCGTCAATGTCGCCAGCGCGCCGTTCTTCAGCCGGGCGGAGACGGCGGTGGCGATATCGACCTGTCTGCCGTGATTGTTCATGTAGGCCGACACGCTGTCGAAATCGGAATTGGCGAGCAGGCAGACCGTGTTCATCATATGGGCGCCGGTGTCGAACATGAAGCCGCCGCCGGAGATATCAGGCTGCTGCTTCCAGTGGCCGTCGTAATTGGACGACCAGCTTTCCCAGATCATGCCCGATATGGCGATCAACTCGCCGAATTCGCCGGCGAGAGCCCGCCGGCGCGTGTCGAGCACCAGCGGCGAGAGCCCGCCCTGGAAGGCGGTGACGATAGTGACGCCGCTCTTTTTCTGCGCGGCGATCAGCCTCTCGGCCTCGGTGACTGTCGTCACCATCGGCTTTTCCAGGAAGAGGTCGAGGCCGGCCTCGGCGACGGCAGTTGCCTGCTCGGCATGGAAGGCGTGCGGGGTCGAGACGTAGACGATGTCGAGTTCGCCCCGGCATTCCGCGAGCATCTGACGATAATCCTCGAAGCCCTTCGGTTCGGGTGCGCCGGCGGCGAGGCAGACGTCGATCAGGCGCTGGCGCGACGCCGCCGTGGTGTCGGCAAGTGCGGCAAATTCGATCTCCGGCATCTTGACCCAGCTCTCGGCATATTCCGCCGCCTTCAAGCCAGCGCCGATGACGCCGAGGCGTAATTTCCTAGTCATGAAAATTCCTCCCTGAATGCATTGTGCACACGATTACACAAACAGTATAGCGATGGCAATATCTAAATAAATAAGCAATATCAGCGTATTAAAACTCGAATTCGAATCTTTTCAAAAACCGTCTTGTCAGCATTTGGAATGCGTGTACATTTTCACGACCGGTGCTGGAGGGCGCCGTGTCTCTACAAAAGGGAGGACTTCCGTTGAAGAAAATGGTTCTTGGCGGCCTATGCGCCATTCTGTTGAGCGCGGTTTCGACGCTGGCACAGGCAGAAACAATCCGAATTGCAAATCATGGTCAGGCCGGCATCGATGCGATGAAGTCGACGGTCGAGCGGATCGAAAAGAAATATGGCGTCACCGTCGAGGTCATCGAATATCCGGCACCCGACAAGGATTATCTGACCAAGCTCCTGACCGAGCTCGGCGCCGGCAACGCGCCCGACCTGTTCTCCATCCCGACGACGGCTGCCGTCGCCGACATGGTGGAAGCCGGTTACCTCGCGCCTGTTACCAAGGAGTTCAAGGCCTGGGACGGCTACGCCAACCTCTATGACGTCGCCAAGGAGCTTGCTGTCAGCCCGGATGGCGAAACCTATGTGATGCCGTTCATGCTCGGCATTCAGGAAATCTATTACCGCAAGGACGTTCTCGAAAAAGCCGGCATCTCGACCGAACAGCCGAAGACCTGGCAGGAACTTCTCGACCGCGCGGCCGAGATCAAGCAGAAGACCGGCGCCTACGGCCTGCTCTTTCCGGCCGGCGTTTCCTGGGGAAGCGGCGCCTTTGACGAAGGCTTCCAGCACCTGCTCGTCGGTTCCAAGACGCCGCAGCTGGTCGATGCCGACGGCAAGCTCGATCTGAATGGCGAAGGCATCAAGGATGTCTTCAACGTCTACAAGGAACTGATCGACAAGGATCTGATGCCGACGCAGCCGCTGCTCGGACCTGAGCCCTGGGTCGTGCCGAAGTACCAGATGTTCCCGGAAGGCAAGCTCGGCGCGACCACCTGCGGCTCCTGGTGCTATATTTTCGACTGGGGTCGCGAGAGCAAGAACCCGATCCCTGACGTAACGAAGGTTGTGGGAACTTGGACGGTTCCCGGCCAGAGCAGCGGCCAGTACGTACTTGCCAATCTCGCTGCGCCGTGGGCCGTCAATTCCAAGTCGGCCAATACGGAATTGGCGATCAAGGCGCTGATGGAGATCGGCTCGATCGAGACGCAGGTTTCCTACGCCGCCCGCATCGGCAACATCCCGGCCAGCAAGGATGCGGCTGACAATGCCGAGTTCCAGAAGCTGGCGGAGCTGGTTCCGATCCATGCCGCCGCCGGAAATGGCGTGTTTCTGAAACAGGCCTCCGGTTTCGGCACGGTCTCGGAAGGTGTGGCGCGCGCTACCGAAGCGCTGCTGCGCAAGGAAACCGATGCCGCCGGCGCCCAGAAGATCCTTGTCGACTACGTCAAGGAAACGCTCGGCGACGACATGGTCAAGTAAGTTCCGGCACCCTCTCTTCCGCCACGACGGGGACGCGGCGCCAACGCCCGCGTCTTCCCGCTTTCATTCGATAAGCCGGTTCCATCGATAAGGTTTGTGAGCTTCCATGGCCCGAAACTCTCATGAAAAGCGCGCCGAGCGGCAATGGCTGCTGATCCTGCTGCCATCGCTGGTGCTGCTTCTGGCCTTCGTCATCTATCCGGCCCTCTATTCGATCTATCTGAGCTTTACCAATGAAGCGCTGACCGGGGCCGCGGCCCTTCGGCCCCGCTTCGTCGGTCTCAGGAATTACACGCGGCTTTTCAACGACGCGAAGTTCTGGAATTCCCTGTTCGTCACCTTCGTCTTCGTCATCGGTTCAGCGGTGATCGGCCAGTTCGTGCTCGGCCTGATCTCGGCAATTGCGCTGCGCCGGCCGATCCGCTTTCGGCGGGTGTTCTCGTCGATCATCCTGTTGCCGAATGCAGCCCCTGAAGTCGTCGCCGGTTTCATGTGGATCTCAATGCTGGCGGGCGGCGACAATGCCACACTCAGCCGCATTGTCAGTTTTTTCGGCATCACGCCGGCCGACTGGCTGCAGGTCTTCCCGCTGTCGATGATCATCGTCGTCAACACCTGGCGCGGCATCGCCACGGCGATGATCCTGCTGACGGCCGGCCTCAGCACCATTCCGGCGGAGATCTACGAGGCGGCCCGCATGGACGGCGCCACCCCATCGCAGATGTTCCGCCGCATCACCCTGCCGCTGATGATGCCGACGATCCTGCTCTACATGCTGATCTCGGCCGTCTCCACCATCGCCGTCTTCGGCCTCGTCTATGCGCTAACGCGCGGCGGGCCGGGCGGGGCGACCGAGGTCGTCAGCATCTATATCTACAACCAATCCTTCACGGCGTTCCAGCTGGGTTATGGTGCTGCGGTCGCCGTCGTCGCGCTCGTCATCTCGCTGATATTAGGTATCGCCTATGTCCGAGCCATGAAGGTGGAGGTCTGACATGGCCGTCGTTTCCCCGAGCGAAACTGCAAACAAGGGTCGCTCCGACCTCATTGCCTATGCGACACTGTCGCTGATCTCGATCTTCTGCGCCGTGCCCTTCTTCTGGGTGCTGCTCGCCTCGCTCGACGGCAACGCGCAGCTCTTCCTGCATTGGCCGGAGCAATGGACCTTCGCTAACTATATCAGAGTCTTCGCCAAGGAAGACGGGGCGAAGTGGCTGTTCAACTCGCTCTTCGTGGTCGCTAGCGCGACGCTGCTCGTCATGGTGCTTTCAGGGCTCGGCGGTTATGCGCTGTCGCGCACCCGGGCCTGGTGGAAGCTAACCTTCCTCTACGCGATCCTGCTCATCCGGGTGCTGCCGCCGACGGCGCTAGTCGTGCCGCTCTACAAATTCCTGCTGACGCTGAACAATGCGGAAGCAGCAGTGCTCAGGCCGATCTTCGGCAGCTATGCGCGCGACATCATGCGCTGGACCGGCTTCATCGACGGTTATCTCGGGCTGATCCTGGTGCTGGCGACGATGCAATTGCCGCTGGCGCTCTGGATCATGAAGACCTTCTTCGACGGGCTGCCGAGGGACTACGAGGAGGCGGCACTGATGGATGGGGCGACACTCATCCAGCGCATCCGCCGGGTGCTGATCCCGCTGGCGCTGCCAGGGCTTGCTGCTGCTGGGCTCTTCGCCTTCATGTCGGCCTGGGGCGATTTCCTGCTGCCGCTGATCTTCCTGTCGTCGCCGGAGCTGCAGACGCTGCCGCTCGGTCTTTTCCGCGCCTTCCTGCGCATCAACGAGATCGATTACGGCCTGCTGACCGCGCTGGCATTCATCTATTTGCTGCCCGCCGTCGTCGCCTTCGGTTTTGCGCGGCGCTTCCTCGTCCAGACGTTTTCGGGCGGCGTGAAGGGCTGAGATCAAGAAAGAGAAACAGATGATCAATCTCAGAAACGTTCGCAAATTCTACGGCGCGCTCGAGGTCATCAAGGGCGTCGACATCACCGTGGAAGACGGCGAATTCGCGGTTTTCGTCGGTCCGTCCGGCTGCGGCAAGTCGACGCTGCTGCGGATGATCGCCGGCCTCGAAGGCATCGACGAGGGCGACCTCATCCTCAACGGCAAACGCATCAACGACGTGCCGCCCGACAAGCGCGGCATTGCCATGGTGTTCCAGTCGTATGCGCTCTATCCGCATATGAGCGTTGCCGAAAACATCGGCTTTTCGCTCAGCTTGAAGAAGGTGCCGGAGGCGGAAATCCGCCGGCAGGTGGAAGGCGTGGCCGAAATCCTGCAGCTCACCGATTACCTCGACCGCCGCCCGGCCGCCCTTTCCGGCGGCCAGCGTCAACGCGTGGCGATCGGCCGCGCCATCATCAAGAAACCGGCGCTGATCCTGTTCGACGAGCCGCTGTCGAACCTCGATTCGGCGCTGCGCGTGCAGATGCGCGCCGAGCTGCAGCGCCTGCACCGCGAGCTGAAGGCGACCGTCGTCTACGTCACTCACGACCAGGTGGAGGCGATGACGATGGCAGACCGCATCGTCGTGCTGAACAAGGGTCTCGTGGCACAGAAGGGCGCGCCGATGTCGCTTTACCATCAGCCGGACAATGAATTCGTCGCGACCTTCATCGGCTCGCCGAAGATGAACATCATTCCCGTCACCGCCACGCGGCCGTCGGCGGGCAAGCTGCATCTCGACAGCCCGATCGGGCTTTCGCTCGATCTTCCCGATGCCGGTGGCGCGGTGCCGCAGGGCGAGGCCAAGCTCGGCATCCGGCCGGAGCATCTGAAGATCGCAGCCGAGGGCCAGGGACATTTCACCGCCGAGGTCGTCATCGTCGAGCGGCTCGGCGTCGAGACCTACATGACCGTCGGTTCGCAGCAGCAGCCGATCGTGGTGCGCGCCGAAGGCGATATCGCGGTGCGGCCGGGCGACCGCGTGCCGCTGACGGCCGATCCCGCCGCCTGCCATCTGTTCGATTCCGCCGGCCGGGTCATCCGTCCGGCAACCGCCTGACAGTTTCGCCCGAGACATCAAGATCTAAACATCAAAGCCTAGACATCGAGGAATGCCATGACAATCAAGGTCACCATCTGGAACGAGGGACGCCACGAACAACTCCACAGGCAAGTTCAGGAGATCTACCCCGATCGTATCGACGGAGCGATCGCGTCAGGCATTGCCCATCCGGATTTCGAAATTCGTCGCGGCACGCTCGATGATCCTGATGAAGGCCTGCCGGACAGCGTGCTCGATGATACCGACGTGCTGCTCTGGTGGGGGCATATGGCGCATGACGAAGTCAGCGACGGGCTGATCGACCGCGTGCAGCAGCGTGTGCTGAAGGGCATGGGCCTGCTGGTCCTGCATTCCGGCCATCATTCCAAGCTCTTCCGCCGGCTGATGGGGACCAATGCCAACCTTTCCTGGCGCGAGACGCCGGAAGGCGACCTAGAGCGCGTCTGGGTGGTCAATCCCTCGCATCCGATCGCCCAGGGGCTGCCGCCCTATTTCGAGGTCAATGCCTCGGAAATGTATGGCGAGCCCTTCGACATTCCGCAACCGGACGAGCTGGTGTTCATTTCCTGGTATTCCGGCGGCGAAGTGTTCCGCAGCGGCTGCACCTTCCAGCGCGGCCGCGGGCGCATCTTCTTCTTCAGCCCCGGCCACGAGACGTACCCGATCTATCACGACAAGACCGTGCATAAGGTGATCTCGAACGGCATCCGCTGGGCGCGGCAGAAACATACCGATGGCCGCATCCTGGAAAACTGGCACCGCGCCGAGCCGCTGCACGGCCGCCCCGACAAGGCGAAGGCCTGATTTATGGATATTGCGCGCCGGTCGTCTTGATATAGATCGAATAGACCGAACGCGTCGCGGTGATGAAAAGCCGGTTTTTCTTGGGGCCGCCGAAGGTGAGGTTGGACACCGTCTGCGGCACCCTGATCTTGCCGAGTAGCGTTCCTTCGGGCGAAAAGCAGTGCACGCCGTCGGAGGCACTCGTCCAGAGATTGCCGGCGAGATCGAAACGGAAGCCGTCGGGATGGCCGACATCGAGGCTGCAGAAATAGCGGCTGTTGGCAAGCGCCCTGCCGTCGATGACGTCGAAAACGCGGATATGGCGCGGTACTTCATGTTTTGCGGAGCCGGAATCGGCAATATAAAGCTTCGTCTCATCGGGCGAGAAGGCAAGGCCGTTCGGCTGGATGAAATCCGCAACGACGGCGTCGATCGCTCCGCTTGCCGGATCGATCCGGTAGACGTTGCGCGTGGGCTGCTCGGGCTCGGCCTTGTGGCCCTCGTAATCCGACAGGATGCCGTAGGTCGGATCGGTGAACCAGACCCCGCCGTCGGAGTGCACGACGACGTCGTTCGGCGAGTTCAGCCGCTTGCCCTGGTAGCTGTCGGCGAGAACGGTGATGGTGCCGTCCGTCTCGGTGCGGGTGACGCGGCGACCGCCATGTTCGCAGGAGACCAGCCGGCCCTGCC
Organism: Rhizobium sp. 10PS4; assembly: GCF_032464805.1. Taxonomy (NCBI): domain Bacteria; kingdom Pseudomonadati; phylum Pseudomonadota; class Alphaproteobacteria; order Hyphomicrobiales; family Rhizobiaceae; genus Rhizobium; species Rhizobium sp. 10PS4. The sequence continues at coordinate 10,659 of NZ_JAWDIW010000014.1, forward strand.
GGTCACGGGTATTGCCATTGACGTAGTTGGAGGGCGAGCGGAAGACGGAGACGGTCCCATCCGGTGTCCAGCGCATCATGCGTTCATTCGGGATATCACTCCAGAGAAGGCAGTTCAGGTCGGAAAACCAGACCGGACCTTCCGTCCAGCGGCAGCCGGAATAAAGCTCCTCGATGGCGGCGCTGCCGATGACCATTGCACCGAAGCCTTCGTCGCGGATCTCATAAATCGGATTGTCGCCCATGCCAGTTCCTCCCTGAATGCTGCCGTTCTTTTCCTAGCGGCAAAAAGCTGGAGGTGCCAGAGCCCGGCGATGGAAATGCCGGACTCCGGTTTCATCAGAGGGCCGCGACCGGATGCGGCGAGCCGTCGTAAGCGCCCCAGATCGACTGGTCGAAGCAGATGACCGAGCCGGTCATCAGGCCAGATTCGGACGACGACAGGTAGGCGCAGGCGCGCGCCACCTCGTGCGGATCGACGAGACGGCCGAAGGGCTGGCTTGCCGCCGCCTTCTCCAGCCAGTCGGCGGGGGCATCGTGATATTCGCGCTGGATCCGGTCCTCGCCCTCGGAGGCCATCCAGCCGATGTTCAGACCATTGACGCGAATGCGGTTGCGCAGGAGCGCGTAGGCAGTGTTCTTCGTCAGCGTTTCCAGCGCGCCCTTGGAGGCGCAATATGCGGCGATGAAGGGCTGGCCGGCTTTGGCTGACATCGAGCCGATATTGACGACCGTGCCCTCGATGTTTTCGCGGCGCATGACCTTCACCGCTTCCTGCATCAGGAAAAATGGCGCACGCACATTGACGGCGAACATGGCGTCGAAGAGTTCCGGGCTGGTGTCGAGGATAGTGCCGCGATCGGTGATTGCGGCGGCATTGACCAGCGCATCGACACGACCGAAGGTCTCGTCACAGGTGCGCACGACATTCTGTGCATCCTCGACCTTGCCGAGGTCGGCTTTGACGTAGACGATCCTGGCGCCGGTCGCAGCCGAAATCTCCGCCGCCTTCGACTTGCCCTTGGCTTCGTTGCGGCCGCAGATGACGATGCCTTCCGCGCCGCGTTCGGCGAAGAGGCGGGCGATGGTCGCGCCCAATCCTTGCGTGCCGCCGGTGACGATGGCGATCTTGCCGTCGAGGCGGCCGTGGTCTGTGCTCATGTGGTTCCTCCTTTGTGAGACGTACGAATGACCTCCCGCGGGTGCGGGAGGCTTGTATGTCTGTGCGGATGTAAGAGGCTCAAGCTTCCAAATCAGCTCAACTTCTTCTGCGCTTGCTCGGCAAGTGCTGCCGTAAAGACTGCATCGCTCCAGCCTTCCTTCAGCGCCTCGTGCATCAGTTGCGCCTGTGTCTTCGGCGCCAGTCCGCCGAGCGGCGGGTCGCGGTCGAGGTTGGTCGGGAAGGAGTAGCCCTCGGCGCAGGCGGCGACGGCGTTGGCGATTTCGTCAGGCGAGAGTCTGCCCTGCAACGCCTTCAAAGCGGGAAACAAGCTGGCGCTCATCTTTTCGCGATTGACGGTTTCCATTGCCCGGCCGAAGGCGGAAGAGACCTGCAGGAGGTTGGCGACACGTTTGATGTTGGTCGAGCGGTTGGTGCCGGCGGCATGGAAGAGGGCGGGATTGAAGAAGACGACGTCGCCTTTTTCGAGCGGCAGCTGGACATGGTTGGTCGCGAAATAATCCCGGAACTCCTGCCGCTTCAGCGCGAGATAGCCCGGTACATAGGTCTGGCTGTGCGGCAGGAAGAGCGTCGGGCCGCTTTCGAGCGGCATATCGCAATGGGCGACCGCGCCCTGCAATGTCAGCACCGGCGAGAGCCGATGCACATGTGCCGGGAACTGCTCGATGACCTTTGTGGACTGAAAGCCGAGATGGTAGTCGCGATGAGCCGACTGCGCCGAACCGCCGGGATTGACGCGGTTGACCTGCGCCGTCATCTGGTAGCTGGGGCCGAGCCAGGCTTCGCTTGCCAGGGCGATGATGGCGTTGCCGTAATATTCGGCGAAATTTACCGGATCGGCGAGGCAATGTTTTTCCAGCGAGTTCCAGATACGGTCGTTGGCGCCAGGCTTGGCGAAGTGGTCGCCACCGCCGGTCGAGGTGCGGTGCTGTTCCTCGATGATCGCATTGAAGATCGTGCTGGCGCGGTCGATGATTCCGGTGTCTTCGTAAGCGCGCTTGAACACGACGACACCAGGACCCTCGCCGAAGGCCTCGCAGATTTCCGCCAGCACGGCGCGTCGGCCTTCTGGCGTTGCAGCCGCCGTCATCACCTTGCGGCTATCATAGATCAGCACGTTTTTTTCGACCGCAGACGCCGAGGGGTAATCGGCAAGCGCCGTCGTCTTTTCCGCAAGGGCGCGAAACTCATCGAGATCGCAGGCGTCTTCGCTCAGCCAGACGCGGTCGGCGCGCAGTTTCTGCTGGTTGTCGGTTTTCATGGCGGGCTCCTCCCTCTTTCCAATGGAGGCACTATACGCCGCGATGCCAGGTGATATAGATCAGAAATCCATCAAAAAACCATCAGGCCGGGCGCATGGCGCACCTCTTTCTCGTCAAGGATATCGCCTTCCAGGCCGGGCTCAGCACCGCGACCGTCGACCGGGTGCTGAACGGCAGACCGGGTGTGCGCCGGCAGACCGAGATGCGGGTGAAGGCGGCGATCGCGGAGCTGGAGAAGCAGCAGCCAGGGGCAATGGGCAGCGGCCGCATGCTGGCGATCGATATCGTCATGGAGACGCCGCAGCGTTTCAGCGATGCGGTGCGGGCCGCCTTCGAGGCGGAGATGGCGACCTTTCTGCCGGGCGTCTTCCGCTGTCGCTTCCATTTTGCCGAGGTGATGAAGCCGGCCGAGCTGGTGCAGCTTCTCGATCGCATCCGGCTGCGCGGCACGCATGGCATCGTACTCAAGGCGCCTGACGTCCCCGAGGTGGCTGCCGCTGTCGCGCGGGCGGATGCGGCCGGCATTCCCGTCGTGACGCTAGTGACCGACCTGCCGAATTCGGCCCGCATCGCCTATGCCGGCGCCGACAACCGGGCGGCGGGAGAGACCGCCGCCTACCTGGTCGGCGAATTCCTCGGGAGTGATGGTGGCAAGGTGCTGGTAACGCTGTCGAGCGGACGGTTCCGCGGCGAGGAGGAGCGCGAAATCGGCTTTCGCCGCGTCATCCGCGCCCGCTATCCCAACATCCGCATTACCGAAATCAGCGAAGGGCACGGCACCGATGCTGCGACGGGAACGCTTGCCGCGGCAGCGCTTGCGGCCGATCCCGCCATCAACGCCGTCTATTCGATCGGCGGCGGCAACCGGGCGGTGCTTGCAGCTTTCGACATGGCCAAACGCCCCGTCCGCGTTTTCGTCGCCCATGATCTCGACGCGGATAATCGCGCCCTGCTTGCGGCGCGTCGGATCAGCTTCGTGCTGCATCATGATCTCAGAAGCGATGCGCGTTCGGCCTTCCGGGCGATTATGAGCCGGGCGACTGCCTTGCCGCGCGCGGTTACGCCCTCGCTTTCATCAGTTGAAATCGTCACGCCCCACAATATGCCCGCGGCCGATTGAGCCAATTGGCTTTCCTTCGATGCCGAAATCGGGCTACAGCTTTGACACGAGGTGAGCGGCATGGATTATAGCGACGTCAGCACGATTGCAGCCTGGGTGACCGAGCAGGGACTGAAGGGTGTTTCCGAAGCCGAGCTGATGACCGGTTTCTGCGCGGCCTGCCGTAATGCCGGCCTGCCGCTCGACCGCGGCCTGGCGCTGATGGATACGCTGCATCCGGTGCATGAGGGCCGCGCCTTCCGCTGGGACAGCATCGAGGAAATCCAGACCGAGTTCGAATATGGTCCGACGATCTCGGGGGAGGCGGCGTCGAACTGGCAGCGTTCGGCCTTCTATCATCTTTGGTCTCGCAACGAACGGGAGATACGCCGGCGTCTCGGCTTCGGCGATCCGATCGATTTCTCCATGCTCGATACGATCGCTGAAGCCGGTCACACCGATTTCGTGGCGATGATGCATCGTTTTTCCGAGGCCGGCACGATCGGCGAGATGGATTGCTTCTTCTCGCATTTCGCGACGAAACATCCTGAGGGCTTTTCCGATCACCATCTCGCCATCCTCCGCAAGCTGGTGCCGGTGCTGGGGCTGGCCATCAAATGCATCGCGCTCGGGCGTATCGCCCGCACCATCGCCGAGGTCTATCTCGGCGAGGACGCCGCGCGCCAGGTGATGGAAGGCAAGATCAGCCGCGGCAAATCGGAAAGGATTTCCGCGGCACTCTGGTTTTCCGACCTGCTGAACTACACCAAGATCTCCGACAGCGTGCCGCCGGAGGAGATCATCCCGCTGCTCAACGACTATAGCGAGGCGGTTATCACGGCGATCCACGAGTCCGGCGGCAACGTGCTGAAGCTGATCGGCGACGGTGTGCTCGCCATCTTTAAGGGCGAGGTGCCGGCGGAGACATGTCGTGCGGCGCTGAGTGCCGAATCGCTGCTGCGGGAAAAGCTCACCACGCTGAATGCCGCGCGTGCGGCCGACGGCCGGGCGACGACTGACGTCTATATCGGCCTGCATATCGGCGATGTCTTCTACGGCAATATCGGCAGCCAGGACCGGTTGGACTTCACCGTCATCGGACCTGCCGTCAATGAGGTCAGCCGGATCGCCTCGATGTGTCGTTCCGTCGATCTCAACCTGTTGATCTCCTCCGATTTCGCCGCGGCGATACCGGAGCAGCAGCGCATCGCACTTGCCTGCGTTGGACGCTATGCGTTGCGCGGCGTCCAGCGCGCGCAGGAACTGTATACGCTCGACAGCGCCCGGCTGAACGGCTGAGTTCCTGACTGCAAGGCTATCGCAGCAGACCCTGGCCGCCGTCGATCCAGATCGGCGTACCGGTGATGTGTCGGGCACGGTCGGAGGCGAGGAAGAGGATGGTTTCGGCGACGTCCTCGCTCTTGCCTGCCTTGCCGCCGGCAATCGGGATATCGCCCTCCGGCCAGATGACCGGAACCTCCGTCTCCTCGCGATGGCGGCTATCGGTATTGGCGCTGATATTGGTCTCGATCTCGCCGGGGCAGACGGCATTGACGCGGATGCCATGGCGCCCGAGTTCGAGGGCGAGCTGCTGGACCATGGCCACCTGCCCCGCCTTGGTCGCGGTGTAGGCGGTGGCGCCCGGCGTCGTGAAGGTACGGGTGCCGTTGATCGAAGAGACGACGATGATCGAACCGCCATGGCGCTTCAGATACGGAACCGTCAGATGCAGGGTCAGATAGGTGCCGCGTAGATTGACGGCGATGGTCTTGTCCCATTCATCCGGTTTCAGATCGTCAATCGGCGCCCAGACACCGTTGATCCCAGCATTGGCGACAACGATGTCGAGGCCGCCGAAGGTGTCGGTCAGTTGCGCGACCGCGCTCCGCATTTGAGCTTCGTCGCTGGTATCTGCGGTCAACGCGATCGACTCGCCGCCGGCGGCCTCAATTTCGGCGCAGGTCTTTTCGACCTCGTCGGCGGTGCGGCTCAATGCTGCGACCTTTGCACCTTCGGCAGCGAGCCGCAACGCTGCCGCTTTGCCGATGCCGGAACCGGCGCCTGTCACCAATGCGATCTTTCCCTTCAGCTCCATGGGCAGGCTCTCCTTGCCGTTTTGCCGCTAAGCCAATGTTCGGAACGGGCTGTTGGTTCCGAAAGGAGAGCGGATCGTTAGAGCCTCCTGAGCAGGCTGTGTTGCAACGCCCATCTCTCCGGCCCGTGGACGGCGGCAAAGAGCAGGCCGGCGAGGAAGGTAAAGTGATCGATGAAGAAGCCGAATTCGGCCTGGTTTTGTTTCCAATGGGACGGACCGTGGAAGGCGAAAGCGAGGAAGATCACATAGACGGCTGCGAGCAGGCTGGCCTCGGTGAAGAAGGCCCCTGATATGAAAGCGAGTGCCAGCGCGATCTCGAAGAAGGCGGCGACCCAGGTAAGGAATGTCGCCATCGGAAAGCCGGCAGCGGTGATATAGCCCGCCGTTGCGCCGATATCGGCGAACTTGAAGCCGGCGGCCATGAAGAAGACGAAGCTGAAGATGATGCGGGCGACGATGATTGCGATTGCTCTGGCCATCGTGAAATCTCCTCTTTGAGTTTCCACTATGACGGACGAGACCCACGGTATCCGACACGGTGAATGAAAAAGGGCCGCTTGCGCGACCCTATCACTTTGAATTGCGCACAAATCCTTTCCGAAAATCGGTTCCGATTTTCGGGTTATGCGCTCTCACCATTCGGCGAAGCTGCCGTCGGCATGCCGCCAGATCGGGTTGCGCCAGCGGTGGCCTTCCTTGGCGCGTTCGATGACATAGGCCTCGTCGACCTCGATGCCGAGGCCCGGCCCCTGCGGGATCGAGACGAAACCATCGGCATATTGGAACACCTCCTTGTTGGAGATGTAGTCGAGGATGTCGTTGCCCTTGTTGTAGTGGATGCCGAGGCTCTGTTCCTGGATGAAGGCATTGTAGCTGACGGCATCGACCTGCAGGCAGGCGGCAAGCGCGATCGGACCCAGCGGGCAATGCGGCGCCAGCGCCACGTCGTAGGCTTCGGCCATCGCTGCGATCTTGCGGCATTCGGTGATGCCGCCGGCATGGGAGAGATCCGGCTGGATGATGTCGACGTAGCCGTCCGAAAGGACCTGCTTGAAGTCCCAGCGCGAAAAGAGGCGTTCACCGAGCGCGATCGGCGTCGAGGTGTGGTTGACGATATCGCGTAGGGCTTCCTTGTTTTCGGAAAGCACCGGCTCTTCGATGAACATCAGCTTGTAGGGATCGAGCTCCTTGGCGAGAACCTTCGCCATCGGTTTGTGCACGCGCCCGTGGAAATCGACGCCGATGCCGATGTGCGGGCCGATCGCCTCGCGGATCGTGGCGATGGTCTCGACCGCTTTCTCCACCTTCTCATTGGTGTCGACGATCTGCATTTCCTCGCAGCCATTGAGCTTGATCGCCTTGAAACCACGGGCAACCACTTCCTTGGCATTGTTGGCGACATCCGAGGGCCGATCGCCGCCGATCCAGGAATAGACCTTGATACGATCACGAAGCTGGCCGCCGAGCAGGGAATGGATCGGTTGGCCGAGTGCCTTGCCCTTGATGTCCCACAGCGCCTGGTCGATGCCCGAGATCGCGCTCATGTGGACGGCGCCGCCGCGATAGAAGCCGCCGCGATACATCACGGTCCAGTGGTCTTCGATCAGGAAAGGATCCTTGCCGATCAGGTAGTCTTCCAGCTCATGTACGGCGGCCTGAACGGTGAGCGCACGGCCTTCGACGACCGGTTCGCCCCAGCCGACGATGCCCTCGTCGGTCTCGACCTTCAAAAACAGCCAGCGCGGGGGGACGATATAAGTGGTGAGTTTGGTGATCTTCATCGCTGTTCTTTCAGTCTCTTCCCGGGTTTGCGATCGGCGGCGCGTCCGTAGATTTGTCGTGATCGGTTATTTCGTTCTGCCGATCGCTTTTTCGGCGGCGGCAAGATCGCGCACCGCTAGATCGAGCATGCGGTTGGCGCATTCGCGGGCGCCAGCCTTGTCGCGCATGCGTAGCGCCTCGACCAGCTGACCGTGAACCAGCACCGCATCCTCGCGGTTCTCGACGCCGATATTGGAGGCATGCAGCGCATATTTCAGCGCCGCGTGAATGGCGCTCGACAGGCGGCGGAAAACCTGATTGTGGCTGGCTGTGAGCAGAACCGTGTGGAACATGACGTCGGCATCGGTAAAGCTTTCAGGGTCGCGGGCGCTGTCGCGCATCTGCCGCCAGGCATTGTCGAGATCGGCGATCTCCTGGGCGCTGGCGCGCTCGGCGGCATATTCGGCCGCTGCCGGCTCGATGGTGCGGCGGGCTTCGAGAATGCAGCCGAGCAGGTCGAAATCCTTGATATAGGGACCCATCCATTCGAGCACGTCGGCGTCGAGGATATTCCAGTCGTCCTTGTCGCAGACGGTGGTTCCGATGCGCGGCTTGCCGCGGACGAGGCCTTTGGATTCCAGCACTTTCAGCGATTCGCGAATGACGGTGCGGCTGACGCCATAGAGTTCGCAGAGGTCGTTTTCACGGGGCAGCGGCGAGCCCGCGGGATAGCGGTCCGCACAGATATCCTGAGCGATCGCCGCCGTGACGTTCCGGCGTACGCGCGGGCGGCGCTCGATGCGGCGGCTTTCGGCCCCGCTCTGTCGCTCGATTGTTTCCAACTCACCTCTCCGCTCTGTCTCGCGTGCGAAGCAATCGAACCTGATTATCCGAATTCGATCCGCTTTGCGACGCTTCCTCCCGGCATCTCGTCAATAATCCTATTATTCCAATCATCATACATTGGCAATTGACTGGTATGATGATTTATCATAATTCATTGGACGTTGCCTGGGAGGCAGCTGCTCGGTTTTTGAGAGTTTAGGGAGAGAGACATGCGCTTGTTCAAAGCAGCCATTCTGGCTGGCACTTTCGCCATTCTGGCAGCCGGCTCGGCATTTTCCGCGGACGTCAAGATAGGGTTCATCGTCAAGCAGCCTGAGGAACCGTGGTTCCAGGACGAATGGAAGTTCGCCGACCAGGCCGCCAAGGAAAAAGGCTTCACCGTCGTCAAGATCGGCGCCGAAGACGGCGAGAAGGTCCAGTCGGCGATCGACAATCTCGGCGCCCAGGGTGCGCAGGGCTTCATCATCTGCACGCCCGACGTCAAGCTCGGCCCCGGCATCGTCGCCAAGGCCGAAGCCAACCAGCTGAAGCTGATGACGGTCGACGACCGCCTCGTCAGCGCCGACGGCAAGCCGCTGGAAGACGTGCCACATATGGGCATTTCAGCCACCAAGATCGGCGAGACCGTCGGCCAGGCGATCGTCGACGAAATCAAAAAGCGCGGGTGGGACATGAAGAATGTCGGCGCCGTGCGGGTCTCCTATGACCAGCTGCCGACGGCCGTCGACCGCGTCGAAGGCGCGATGTCGGTGCTGAAGTCCGCCGGCTTCCCGGTCGAAAACATCTATGATGCGCCACAGGCGAAGACGGATACGGAAGCGGCGCTCAACGCGGCGACCACCGTTCTCAACAAGCATGCCGACGTGAAATACTGGGTCGCCTTCGGCCTCAACGACGAAGCCGTCCTCGGCGCCGTCCGTGCTTCCGAATCGGTCGGCATTCCGGCGGCCAACGTCATCGGCGTCGGCATTGGCGGCGCGGAGTCGGCAATCAACGAGTTCAAGAAGCCGGCGCCGACGGGCTTCTTCGGCACCGTCATCATCTCGCCGAAGCGTCATGGCTACGAGACGGCGCTCAACATGTACGACTGGATTGCCAACGACAAGGAGCCGGCAAAGCTGACGCTGACCTCCGGTTCCCTGGCACTGCGCGACGATTACGAAAAGGTCCGCAAGGATCTTGGCATCGAGTGATCGTCCTTCCAAGATGATATCGTCCGGCGGCCGCTCAGCGTGCCGTCGGGTCTTTCTCGACGGAGCGATGATGGCTTTCCTCGAATTCAGCAATATCTCCAAGGGTTATCCCGGCGTGCAGGCGCTGGCGAATGTTTCCTTCACGGTCGAGAAGGGCGCCGTCCACGGCCTGATGGGCGAAAACGGTGCCGGCAAATCAACGCTGATCCGCGTACTGTCAGGCGATCAGGCCACCGATGGCGGCAACATCCTCATCGACGGCAAGGAGCAGAAATACGGGTCCGTCCGCGACGCTTTCCATGCCGGCGTCATCGTCATCCATCAGGAACTACAGCTCGTTCCGGAGTTGACGGTCGCCGAAAATCTCTGGCTTGGACGCTTTCCCGCCAAGGGCGGCATCATCCATTCGAAGGCGCTGATCGAGACGGTGCGGTCGAAGCTCGAGGAGATCGGCATCGATGTCGATCCACAGACCAAGGTGGCCGCCCTTTCGATCGGTGCGCGGCAGATGGTCGAGATCGCCAAGGCCGTCATGCTCGATGCGCGGGTGATCGCGTTGGACGAGCCAACCTCCTCGCTTTCCTCGCGTGAAAGCGAAATCCTGTTTTCACTCATCGACAGGCTGAAGGCGAAGGGAACGGTCATCCTCTACGTCTCGCATCGTCTCGACGAGATCTTCCGTCTTTGCGACAGCCTGACGGTGCTGCGCGACGGTAAACTTGCCGCCCACCATCCTGACATCGCTGAAACCACGCGAGAGCAGATCATCTCGGAAATGGTCGGACGCGAGATCAGCAATGTCTGGGGCTGGCGCGAACGTCCGCTCGGCGGCATACGTCTGGAGGTCAAGGGCCTGTCGGGACCGAGGCTACGCCATCCGATCAGCTTTTCCGTCCGCCAGGGCGAGATCCTCGGTTTCTTCGGCCTGATCGGCGCCGGCCGCAGCGAGATGGCGCGGCTGCTTTACGGCGCCGACACCAGGCATCAGGGCCAGGTGACGATCGATGGCGTTGCCGTTTCGCCGAATAATCCGAAGGCGGCGATCAATGCCGGAATGGTGCTCTGCCCCGAGGACCGCAAGTTCGACGGCATCATCCAAGGGCGATCAATCGAGGAGAATATCGCGATCTCATCGCGCCGGCATTTTTCGCCTTTCGGCATTCTGAGCCCGAGACGAGAGGCGGCGCTGGCAGATCGGTTCATCGCCAAGCTTCGGGTGCGGACGCCGTCGCGCAAGCAGGACATCATCAACCTTTCGGGCGGCAACCAGCAGAAGGTCATTCTCGGCCGCTGGCTGTCCGAGCAGGGGATCAAGGTCCTCGTCATCGACGAGCCGACGCGGGGCATCGACGTCGGAGCGAAAACGGAAATCTATGAAATCCTCTACGAGCTTGCGGCCGGCGGCATGGCGATCGTGGTGATATCAAGCGAGTTGCCCGAAGTCATGGGCATCTCCGATCGCATCATGGTGATGTGCCAGGGCAGGGTGGCGGCCAATGTCGCCCGCCAGGATTTCGACGAGCGCAACATCCTGACGGCAGCACTTCCCGACAAGAACGCCGCAGGCACCCTTTAGGACCAGGAATACGGACGATGAATTCGTTGAAAAAAATTCTTCTTGGCGAACAGGGGCTGGTGGTGATCTTTGCTGCCGCCTTCGTGATCGTCTCGCTCTTCGTTCCGAACTTCCTGACCGAGCGAAACATGCTGGGGCTGCTACAGTCGGTCGTCACGATCGGCATCGTCGCCTGCACGATGATGTTCTGCCTGGCCTCGCGCGATTTCGATCTTTCGGTTGGATCGATCGTCGCCTTCTCCGGCATGATCGCGGTGATGGTCTCGAATGCGACAGGCTCCATTCCCGTCGGGCTGCTCGCCGCCCTGCTGTGCGGCGCCGTCGTCGGTTTCGTCAATGGTATCGTCATTGCGCGGTTCCGCATCAATGCGCTGATTACCACGCTTGCGACCATGCAGATTGTGCGCGGGCTGGCGCTGATCGCGTCCGATGGCCGCGCCGTCGGCATCAATGATCCCGATTTCTACCAGCTTGCCCTGTCGCGATTTCTGACTGTGCCGACGCCCATCTGGATCATGCTGATCCTTTTCATACTCTTTGGTTTCGTGCTCAACCGCACCGTCTTCGGCAAGAACACCCTGGCAATCGGCGGCAATCCCGAGGCCTCGCGGCTTGCCGGCGTCAATGTCGTCAACATGCGGGTCTGGATCTTTGCGCTGCAGGGGCTTGTCTGCGGCGTTGCTGGCATCCTGCTTGCCTCACGTATCACCTCCGGCCAGCCGAATGCGGCGACAGGGCTTGAGCTTTCAGTCATTTCGGCCTGCGTTCTCGGTGGCGTTTCGCTGGCCGGTGGCCGGGCGGCGATGAGCGGCGTCATTGTCGGCGTGCTGATCATGGGCATCGCCGAAAACGTGATGAACCTCTTGAATATCCAGGCGTTCTATCAGTATGTGGTCCGCGGGCTGATCCTGCTGATCGCAGTGTTGCTCGACAATTTGAGGTCTTCGGCTGCGGGACGGCGCGGATGAACCAGGGACAAGCCGGCGATGACATCGAACTGAGGCACGGCGATCTCGCCGTCCGGGTCAGCCGTCGAGGCGCCGCCGTCACCGCCGCGACCTATCGAAGCATCCCCTTTCTCGTGGCGGCCGGCGGGCCGGATGGCGCGATGGCAAATTTCGCGATGGTGCCGTTCGGCAATCGTGTAGAGGGCAACGCCATGTCCTTTGCCGGACAAGTCCATGCCTTCCAAGCGAATGCTTCCGATCCGCTCTATCTCCATGGCGATGGCTGGCTCAGCCTCTGGCAGCTTGAAGACGCCAGTGCGGAGCATGCGCGCTTCTCCTTTTCCCGCGGTGCCGACGGCGTTTCACCCTATGCCTATTTCACCCGGCAGGAGATCCGTCTCACCGGTGATGCTCTGGTGCTGAGGCTTTCCGTGGAAAACCGCGGCGAAGCGGCTCTTCCCTTCGGGCTCGGTCAACATCCCTTCTTCGCGCGCACGCCAAAGACGCGACTGACGATTGCGGCTGATCGTTATTGGAGCGAGCGGCCGGATCATCTGCCAGAGATGCCTGGCCCTTTGCCGGACTATTTCGATTTCAGATCCGAAAAGCTCTTGCCGCAGAGATGGATGAACAATGCCTTCGAGGGTTGGAATGGACGAGCTGCGATCGTCTGGCCGGAACTTGGAATTCAGGCGGCGCTGGAAGCCGATGGTGCGCTCGATCGTTTCATGCTGTATATGCCTGTCAACCGGAGCGACTTCTTCTGCCTCGAGCCGATGAGCCACCTGCCGAACGGCCATCACCTTCCTGATTTCGGTGGGCTCGCGCCACTTGCGCCGGGGGAGGATCTTGCCGGCACGGTGACGATCCTGATGTCGGCGCTGCCGGTTCGGTCGGAGGAGGGATAGATGGGCGGCCGTCTGCAAGGCAAGAACATCCTGATAACAGGTGCTGCGCAGGGTATCGGCCTTGCGATCGCGAAGGCTTTCCTGCGGGAGGATGCGGCCGTCTTTCTCGTCGATCGCGATGCGGCGCTGCTGGCGCAGGCGGCAAAAGAGCTTCAGAGCGGTGGCGGCCGACTTGGTTATCTGCCGGCCGATATTACCGATACCGGGACGATCACGACATTGGTCGCGCAGGCGAATGAAGAAATCGGACAGCTGAACGCGCTCGTCAACAATGCCGGGGTCAATGTCTTCGCCGAACCGCTCGAGACGACGGACGAGGAATGGAACCGCTGCTTCGACATCAATCTCAAGGGCGCATGGAACTGCTGCAAGGCGGTGCTGCCGGGCCTGATCGAACAGGGCGGCGGCGTCATCCTCAACATCGCCTCGACGCACGCTTTCACCATCATCCCGCATACATTTCCCTATCCGCTGGCAAAACACGCCCTGCTCGGAATGACAAAATCCTTGGGGCTCGAATATGCCGCCCGCAATATCCGCGTGAATGCGCTGGCACCGGGCTATGTCTCGACGCAGAAGGTGATCGATTATTGGAACGGCTTCCCTGATCCGCAGGCGGCAAAGGCCGAGACGATGAAACTGCATCCCGGCGGGCGCATCGCGACGCCGGAGGAGATCGCCATGGCGGCCGTTTTCATGATTTCCGACGAGTGCCCGTTCATCAATGCCACCTGCCTGACAATCGACGGCGGCCTCAGCGTGCTGCAGCATTCCGCCTGAGGGGCTTTGATCCCGCTATTTTTACAAGCCTGTCGTCTTCTCGGGATAGAGCATTATATTGCCCATCGGGAAGGCTATCTGATCTCCCGCAGGCATGGAGCGGCGCCCCGCCGCTTTCTGAAAACACAATCGAAAACAGGAGGACGGCATGCAGATCAATCGCACGGCTTCGGCCCATTGGACCGGTGGCCTCAAGGACGGCAAAGGCCTGATCTCGACGCAGAGCGGCGCCCTGAAGGACTATCCCTACGGCTTTGCAAGCCGCTTCGAAGGCATCCCCGGCACCAACCCGGAAGAGCTGATAGGTGCCGCCCATGCCGGCTGCTTCACGATGGCGCTGTCGTTGATCCTCGGTGAAGCCGGCTTTACCGCCGAGCATATGGAAACCTCCGCCAAGGTGACGCTCGAAAGCGTCGAGGGCGGCTTTGCCATCACCGCCATCCATCTCTCGCTCTCCGGCCGTATTCCCGGGGCCGATGAAGCGACCTTCACCGAACTTGCCAACAAGGCGAAAGCCGGCTGCCCGATTTCCAAGGCTCTCGCCTCCGTTCCGATCACACTCGACGTCAAGGTCGTCTGACTCGTCACTCCATCAACGAAGTGCCGCGTGCTTGTCGCCGCGGCGCTTTGTATTTGGTGCACCCATTGTCGGCGTCCCCTATTCCGGCTCGAGTTGTTGCTTCCGCCGGACTGCGCTCGTTTCGCAAAGCCTTATGCTGCGCTACAGCATGTTGACAAGTAACGCCTGATATTTTACGACTGACGAAATTCGAAAATCGTCAGTCGTAATTCAGGTCCCGAAACTTATGAACGACATCGCGGAAAATACGCTGGACATCGCGCGGCAGGAGAATGTGACCCGCATTCTCGACGCGGCCGAGCGGCTGTTTCGGCACTATGGCTACAGCAAGACGACGGTGGCCGACATTGCCCGCGATCTCGGCATGTCGCCAGCCAATATCTATCGCTTCTTCGCCTCCAAAGTCGAAATTCACCAGGCGCTCTGCGGGCGCATGCTCGCCACCGCTTATCAAATTGCCTACGACATTCGCCATCAGCCGATCAGCGCCAGCGAGCGGCTGCGCCGCTATGTCGAGACCCAGCATCAGTTGACGCTCGATCTGATGCTGGACGAGATGAAGGTGCACGAGATGATCGTGGTCGCCATCGAGCGCGACTGGCATGTCATCGAAAAGCATATGGATCGTGTTCATGATCTCATTGCCGAAATTATCGCCGAAGGCATTGCAGCCGGGGAATTCGCCGAGCAGGACCCGGTGGTTGCCTCGCGCTGCTTTGGTGCTGCGACGAACACTCTCTGCCATCCGCAAATGGTGGCGCAATGTCTTGCCAAAACGAACCGCGCAAGCGTCGACGAGCTGATCAGTTATGTGATCAGGGCGCTGAAGAAATAATGGACGGCAGCCGCCACCGAAACCCCAAACGATCCAGGAGTGCGAAAGATGTTTTCGCTCAAGACCCTCAGCCATCGCATGCCGTCCGTCGCCAGTCTCATGCTCTTCGGCGCCATCGGCATCGGCGTTTCCGCCTGCTCGGAAGAGAAGGCTGAGGTCAAGCAAGTCATCCGGCCGGTGAAGGTCGTCGAGATCGCCAAGGCCGGCGACACCCGCAAGCTCGACTATTCGGGCTCGGTCAAGGCGCGCACGGAGATGAACCTCGGATTTCGCGTCGCCGGCAAGATCACCGAACGCCTCGTCGATATCGGCGACAAGGTGAAGCCGGGCGACGTGCTCGCTCGGATGGACTCCACCGATTACCAGTTGGCGGTCAAGACGGCGGAAGCCAATCTCGCAGCCGCTGAAAAAGGCGTGGAAACCGCCGATCTCGTGAACAAGCGCAATCAGCAGCTGTTCGACAAGAATGTTTCGCCGAAATCCCAGCTGGAGCAAGCGTCGCTCAGTTACGATCAGGCCGTTTCAAGCCGCGATGCCGCCGTCTCGGCGCTCGATCAGGCGAAGAACCAGGTGAGTTATGCGGAGCTGAAGGCCGACCACAACGGGATTGTCACGACGATCAATGCCGATGTCGGCCAGGTCGTTGCGTCGGGCACTCCCGTCGTCGCCGTTGCCGTCGACGGCGAAAAGGAAGTGCAGATCGCCGTTCCGGAAAACGACATTGCCGAATTCAAGCCGGGCAAAACAGTCAAGGCAAGCTTCTGGGCCGACGACAGGCTGGTGCTCGACGGCAAGGTGCGGGAGGTTTCCGGAAGCGCCGACCAGCAGTCGCGTACCTTTGCGGTCCGCGTGAGCCTGCCGAACGATCCGCGCGTCTTGCTCGGCATGACGGCGACGATCGAGGCCGACGTCAGCAATAGCAACAGCTATGTCTCGATCCCGCTCAGCGCACTGGCTGAAAAGGACGGCAAGCAGATGGTCTGGACCGTCGACCGCGACACGGCGACCGTGCATGGCCGCGACATCAAGGTCGCCGATTTCACCGGCGACGGCGTGCATGTGACTGAGGGTCTCGATACCGGCGATCTCGTCGTTTCAGCCGGCACGCAGTTCATGAGCGAAAACCTGAAGGTGAAGGTGCCGGACCAGCAGTCGGCCCTGGCTGCCACGGACCAGACCGTCCGCTGAACGCGCCATAAAGAGAGAACAGGACCATGGACGCCACCACCGAAAAGCGGCCCTTCAATCTGTCGCGCTGGGCGATCGGACATCCGAGCATCGCCCGCTTCCTCTTCGGACTGATCATCATCACCGGCGTGCTCGGCCTGATGCGCATGGGCCAGCGCGAGGACCCCGAATTCACCTTCCGCGTCATGGTCGTTCAGGCGATCTGGCCGGGCGCTTCCATTCAGGAAATGGAAGATCAGGTCGTCAACAAGATCGAGCGCAAGCTGCAGGAAACACCGCATATCGACTGGGTCAAGTCCTATACGCGTGCAGGCAGCGCGATCATCACCCTGCAGGTCAAGGGCGACACGAATTCGGAAGAAGTGGCGGATGCCTTCTACCAGGTACGCAAGAAGGTCGGCGACATATCCAGCGAGCTGCCGCAGGGCCTGCTCGGCCCCTATTTCAACGACGAGTTCGGCGACACCTTCATCACACTGCATTCGATCAGCGGCGACGGTTATTCCTATCCGGAACTGAAGAAATTCGCGATCCAGGCGCGCGACATGCTGCTGACGACGCCGGGCGTCGAGAAAGCCGTCATCATCGGCGACCAGCCTGAGAAGATCTATATCGACGTCTCATCCAAGGCGCTCGCCGAGCGCGGCCTGACGATCCTCGATCTGCAGAACGCCATCAAGGGCCAAAACAATGTCGATCCGGCCGGCTCGGTCGATACCGGCCTGCGCTCGGTGCGCATCTCGGTCGAAGGCGACGTGAAGAAGGCGGCCGATATCCGCGAGCTGCGCCTTCGCGCCGGCGGCCAGGTGACGCGCCTCGGCGATATCGCCACCGTCAGTCCCGGTCTCGAAGATCCCTACCAGCGCAAGTACCGTTTCAACGGCCACGACAGCGTTCAGGTCGGCGTCGTGATGGCCAAGGGCTTCAATGTGACCGATGTCGGCAAGGGCGTAGAGGCGACCTATCAGCGTTTCGAAGAGGCGCTGCCCTACGGCGTCGCCGTCGATCAGATCGCCAACCAGCCCGACGTGGTGACGGATGCGGTCAGCGAATTCATGCATGCGCTCGGCGAAGCTCTCATCATCGTGCTGGTCGTCTCGTTCGTGTCGATCGGCTGGCGATCGGGTCTCGTCATCGCCATCGCCATTCCACTGGTGCTCGCAGCCACTTTTGCGCTGATGTACGAACTCGGCATCGACCTGCAGCGCATCTCGCTCGGCGCGCTGATCATCGCGCTCGGCCTGCTTGTCGACGATGCGATGATCGTCGTCGAGATGATGGAGCGAAAGCTGGAGGAGGGGCTCGTCAAGATCGAGGCGGCAAGCTTTGCCTATTCCTCGACCGCCTTCCCGATGCTGACCGGCACGCTGATCACCACGGCCGGCTTCATTCCCGTCGGCTTCGCCGCCTCGACGGCCGGCGAATATGTGCGGTCTCTGTTCTACGTCGTCGGCATCGCGCTCGTCACCTCGTGGTTCGTCGCGGTCTACTTCACGCCGTGGCTCGGCTATATGATCCTCAAGCAGCGCCATCACGCTGGCGAGCATCACGACGCCTTCGACACCGGCTTCTACCGTCGGCTGCGCAGCACGGTCGGCTGGGCGGTGCGCCACCGAGTCATCGTGCTGTTGCTGACGCTTGGCACCTTCGTCACCAGCCTCTGGGCCTTCCAGTTCATTCCGCAGAATTTCTTCCCGCAATCTTCGCGGCCGGAAATTCTCGTCGATCTCTGGCTGCCCGAGGGCACCAGCATCAAGGAAGTCGAGGTGCAGGCAAAGGCACTGGAAGCCAAGATGATGGATGATCCCGACAAGCGGTTCATCGCCACCTATATCGGCGAAGGCGCGCCGCGTTTCTTCCTGCCGCTCGACCAGCAGCTGCGCAATCCGAACTTCGCTCAGCTGCTCGTCATGGCCAATGACGAACCGGCACGCGAGCGGCTGATCGTCAGGCTGCGGACGATCCTTGCGGAAGACTTCCCCGATATTCGCGGCAAGGTCGACCGCCTCTTCCTCGGTCCGCCGACCGGCTGGCCGGTGCAGATGCGCGTCATGGGGCCCGACCGCCAGGAAGTCAGGGAGATCGCCGATCAGGTAAAGGCGCGCTTCCAGGCCAATCCGATGCTCGGCGCCATCCATGACGACTGGCTGGAAGAGGTGCCGGGGATGAAGCTAGTGATCGACCAGGACCGCGCCCGAGCACTCGGCGTCACCTCGCAGCGCGTGCGCCAGATGCTGCAGACCGCCATGTCGGGGGCTGCGCTCGACGATTTCCGCGACGGCGAGGAGACGGTCTCGATCGTCGCCCGCGAGCCGGATGCCAGCCGCTCGCTGCTGTCGGCGGTCAACTCGGTCTATGTGCCGACGGATTTCGGCGGCTTCGTGCCTGTCTCGCAGGTCGCCAAGGTCGTGCCCGTCATGGAGCAGGGCATCGAATGGCGGCGCAACCGCCTGCCGACGATCACCGTGCGCGCCACGCTGCCTGACGATGTGCAGGCGAACGACGTGGTGATGAAGATGTATGCCGACATGAAGGACCTGCGCGACAGCCTGCCTGCCGGCTACAATGTCGAGATCCAGGGCGGCGCCGAAGATGCGGCGGAGAGCCAGATGTCGATCGCCGCCAAGGCGCCGATCATGCTCGCCGTCATCATCGTGCTGTTGATGGTGCAGCTGCAGCATTTCGGCAAGGCGATGCTGGTGCTCGCCACCGGTCCGCTCGGGATCATCGGTGCTGCTGCCGCATTGCTGATCAGCGGCGCGCCCTTCGGCTTCGTGGCGATCCTCGGGGTCATCGCGCTGCTCGGCATCATCATGCGCAACTCGATCATCCTGGTCGATCAGATCGACCAGGATATCAAGGCCGGCATGCACCGGCAGGAGGCGATCGTCGGCGCGGCCGTACGGCGTTTCCGGCCGATCATGCTGACGGCGCTGACCGCCGTGCTGGCGCTGATTCCGATTTCGCGCGGTGTCTTCTGGGGTCCGCTCGCCTACGCGATGATGGGCGGCATCCTGGTTGCGACCGTGCTTACCATTCTGGTTCTGCCCGCCGGTTACGCCCTTTTCTTCGGCCGGGAGCCGAAAGCAAGGGACGAGCCAGGCCAGCATGCCGACGCCATCCAGGAAGAGGCGGATGACAGACATCCGCCGGCGTTGGCAGCAGAGTGAGGACGGCGCGGCGAAAGCCGCGCCGTTTTCCTTCCAGGTCAAAGCTTCCTCATCAAAGCGCGTCGCTGCCTCAGCGCCGCGCACTCTTTACTGCCTGCTCCGTCTTGGAGTTGCGCGCCGATTCCATTGCCGCCTCGAAAAAGCTAAGCTGCGAACGCATGCCGGGAGACCAACCGCGATCCCGGCCACTCAGCGACGAGGCAGCGCACGACCATGGCCGATTACCATCTGGACGCAAGCTGGAGCCCGATCGAGGGCAGTTTCGGGCGCCTCACCGTCACGCTTTTCAATCTTTCGACCGAGCCGCTGTCCGGCTTCTTGCTCGCCTATACGTCAGAGACGCGGGTTGCCGACAAACATGTCTGCGACGGCGGCAGCCTGAAGCGGCGGGTCGCGCATTTCCACGAATTCCTGCCGCCCGAGGGGCTGAGCGTGCCGCCCGGCGGGCGCTGGCGGTTCACCGTCGAGGGGCTGACCAGGGCGCCGAAACATACGACATCGGGCGTCAAATCGGCCTATCTTACACTTGGCGACGGACGCCACGTTCCTGTTGGTTTCGGCGATCTCATGCTCGAAGGCCGGGATGGTGGCGTAGCGCCGGCGCTTCTGCCGCCGGGCCGGGCCGAGGAACCCTATTCGCTGCTGCCCTGGCCGCTGGCGCTCGGGCTGAAGGCTGGAGAGCTGCCGGTCGTCCTTTATCCGGTTGCGCGGACGCGGGCCGATGCGGTCAAGGCACTCTCGCTGGTTCTTGCGCTTTACCAGCGGCTCTACCCGGCCGACAATATGCCGTTTTCCCTCAGTGCCGTCGAAGGTGGGCGGGCCATTCGTTTCGTCACCGAATCGTCGATCGCCGCCTTTGCCTACGAATTGCGCTTTACGGCGCATGAGATCGTGCTTTCGAGTGCGGGTGACGCCGGGCGGCATTACGGGCTGATCAGCCTGGCGCAACTGCTGCACGGTGCCCGCGCCGATCGCGAGCGCTTCAAATTTCCCAATTTCGGCACGATAGCCGACCAGCCGCGTTATGACTGGCGCGGCTGCCATCTCGATGTGTCCAGGCAGTTCTATCCAGTGACAGACGTCATGCGGCTGATCGATATTCTCGCCTGGAACAAGCTCAACATCTTTCACTGGCATCTGACGGACGACGAAGCATGGCGGCTGGAGATCAAGGCCTATCCCGCGCTGACGGAGATCGGCGCCCGGCGCGGGCCGGATGAAGTGCTCGTGCCGCAGCTTGGCGACGGAGCGCAAACGCGCGCCGGCCACTACACGCAGGAGGACGCCAGCCGGATCGTTGCGCATGCAGCCTCGCTGCATATCGAAGTGGTGCCGGAAATCGATATTCCAGGCCACAGCATGGCGACGCTGTTCTCACTGCCCGAGCTTGTCGACGGGCAGGAGGCGCCGGACAGTTACCGCTCGGTGCAGGGTTATCCGAACAACGCCCTCAATCCGGCGGTGGAATTCACCTATGAATTTCTCGGCAAGGTGTTCGACGAGATGGTGACGCTGTTTCCCGGCGAATATCTCCATATCGGCGGCGACGAAGTGGCGCATGGCGCCTGGCTTGCCTCGCCGCTCTGCAAGGCACTGATGGAGCGGGAGAAACTTGCCGGCACTGCCGAGCTGCAATCTTATTTCCTGAAACGTATCAAGGCCATGCTGTCGGAGCGCGGCAAGAAACTCGTCGGCTGGAACGAGGTCTCGCACGGCGGCGGTGTCGACCGCGACGGCACGCTGCTGATGGCCTGGGAAAAGCCCGCCGTCGGCATCGAGCTCGCGCAGGAAGGTTACGACGTGGTGATGACGCCGGGGCAAGCCTATTATCTCGACATGGCGCAGGCCGAGGCCTGGGCCGAGCCCGGCGCCAGCTGGGCGGGCTACGCGCCGCCGGAATATACCTACGCTTACGAGGCCGAGGGCGAGCTGCCGGAGGCGCTGCAGGAAAAGATCCGCGGTATCCAGGCCTGCATCTGGACCGAAAATTTCCTTTCCCGCGCCTATTTCAACCGGCTGGTTTTTCCGCGGCTCCCGGCAATCGCCGAGGCTGCCTGGACGCCTTCTGCACGCAAGGACTGGGATCGATTCGCCGCGATCGTCCGGATGTGGCCGGTGCTTTAAAGAGCCGCGGCTTCCGCCTTCAGCCCCAAAAGTGCCGCGCCGATCAGGCCGGGTTCGATGCGGCATTCGCTGCGCACCACCAGTGGGCGGTCGAACTTGCGCAGGATGCGGGCGCGCACGGCGTGGTCGAGCTCGGCAAGTAGCGGCTCGACATTGGAAAGCCCGCCGCCGACCGGCACGATGGTCGCGCCGGTGATGTTGATCGTCAGCGCGAGGGGCGAGGCGACGAGATCGACATAGACGTCGATCGTCCGTGCCGCCTTCTTCTCTCCATGGCGCCACTGGGCGATGATCTCCTCGCTGGCAAGGTCGAGATCGTGCAGCGTCTTGTGCAGGCGCTCCAGGCCGCGGGCGCCGCCGACGGTGTCGACGCAGCCCCTCTGGCCGCAGCCGCAGGCATAGGCGGGAATGGCGACGGGCGGATTGCCTGCCGCAGATGCGATGATCGGCCCGTGACCCCATTCGCCGGCAAAGCCGCCGGCCTCATTGACGAGGCGTCCGTCGGCAACCAGGCCGCCGCCGACGCCGGTACCGAGGATGGCGCCGAAGACGATGCGGTGGCCGCGGCCGGCGCCGAGACCGGCTTCGGCCATGGCGAAACAGTCGGCGTCGTTGGCGATCAGCACCGGCAGGCCGAGCTCGGCTTCGAGGTCGGCGCCAAGCGTGCGTTCGTGAATGCAGGGAATGTTGGCGCAGATCAGGCGCTGCGTATCGGGATCGACGACGCCGGCGATGGAAAGGGCGATGCGGCTCGGCTGCTCGCCAGTCTCGGCGATGATGCCGCGCAGGGTCTCGACGAAAGCGGCAAAATCATCCCTGGGCGTCGGGCGGCGGCCGAGGGGAAGGATGTCTGTCTCGGAGCGGGCGATGCCGCCCTTGATCGCGGTGCCGCCGATGTCGAATGAAATGATCATTGCCACCCTGCCGTTTTTCTGGTCTTCGAGCGTCTGCTCGCACTGTTGGCGGGGAATTTCAAGCCTTCATTCGGCTGCGGTGTCGTCGGGTTTAGGGTCATGCCGTGTGGCAGCTCAATTTCTAACCCGGCAAGTCATTCAAATGGCATATTGCATCGCCAGAATTCGACCCTAGACTTCCATCAGTTCCCGGACCCATGACGATCGAAAACGCCGACACCGACAGACGCAGAAGCCGAAGACCACGTCCCAAAGGCCGTCGCCTCTCATCCATCCTGCGGCAGATGGCCGCCGACCAGAGCCGCGAGCGGATCTCGATCGGCGATCTGTTCGAAACGATGGGCGACAGGGCGATCAGCGCGTTGATGCTGATCTTCGCGTTGCCGAACGCTTTTCCCACTCCGCCCGGCACTTCTGCCGTGCTCGGCGCGCCCTTGGTCTTCCTGGCAGCGCAGCTAACCTTCGGGCTGAAACCTTGGCTTCCGAAGGTGATTGCCGACCGTTCGATGCGGCGGGAGGATTTCGAGACCATCGTCGGCCGCATCCACCGCTGGCTCGCCTGGGCCGAGCGCATGCTGAAGCCCAGGCTTGCGATGTTCGCCGAACCGCCGGCGGAATATCTTGCAGGGGCGGCATGCCTGCTGCTGTCGATCGTGCTGCTGCTGCCGGTCCCGCTCGGCAATATCCTGCCGGCGCTCACGATCTCGGTCTTCGCGTTCGGGATCTTGGGCCGTGACGGGCTCTTCGCACTCATCGGCTTTGTGATGACGGCCGTGTCGCTCGTCGTTGCCGGCGGGGTGATTTACGGTCTCGTGAAGGCGGCGATCTATCTCGTCGTACAATGGTTTGCCTAAACGGAGTTTGCTTGAGTGATGGCGATTATTTGGCCGACCTCTTTGCAACAGGCTCGACATTTGCCGGAATTTTGTTTTGATCTGGCGCGATACAGTTTCAAATCATGTTCGGCGGCGGCACGCCGGCTCACTTCGCGCGATAGGCATTAGATGGCAAAAAGATCCGAGACACCCGCACGGCTCGACGATGCGGCGCGTGCCGGCTGGCTCTATTACGTCGCCGGGCGTACGCAGGATGAAATCGCCGCTGCGATGGGCATCTCGCGGCAATCGGCGCAGCGGCTGGTGTCGCTGGCGGTCGCCGAGCGCTTGATCAAGGTGCGGCTCGATCATCCGATCGCCGCCTGCCTGGAGCTCGGCAGTCAGCTGCGGCGGAAATTCGGGCTGAAACATGTGGAGGTGGTGCCGAGCGATCCCGCGTCGTCGTCGACGACGGTCGGAATCGCCGAGGCGGCCGCGGCCGAGATCGAGCGATGGCTGAAACGGGCCGAGCCGATCGTGCTGGCCATTGGCACCGGCCGCACGCTGAAGGCGGCCGTCGACCAGCTGCCGGCGATCGAATGTCCCAATCATCGCATCGTTTCGCTGACCGGCAATATCGCCCCGGACGGATCGGCCGCCTATTACAACGTCATTTTCAGCATGGCCGACGCCGTGAAGGCGCGGCACTATCCGATGCCGTTGCCGGTGCTCGTCACCTCGGCCGAGGAACGGGAGCTGCTGCATGGCCAACAGCTGGTGCGCTCGACGCTGAATATGAGCGCGCAAGCCGATGTCACCTTCGTCGGCATCGGCGAGCTCGGCATCGATGGGCCGCTCTGCGTCGACGGTTTTCTGGAGAAGGACGAGATGATGGAGCTGATGCGCGGGGGTGCCGTCGGCGAGATCTGCGGCTGGATCTTCGATGTCGACGGCAGGTTGATCGACAACCCGATCAACGAGCGCGTCGCGTCGGCGCCGATCCCGTCCCGCGACGCATCGATGGTCATTGGGCTGGCCAAGGGCAAGCGCAAATTCAAGGCGATCAGGGCTGCCGTTGTCGGCCATCAAATCAATGCTTTGATCACCGACGAAGAGACTGCTGAGTTTTTGCTCAGGACTTGAGCAAAAAATATTATAATAAAATCAACCGGATGACCATCGCCTTCGGCATCGCAGCAACGATTGTCGATTGACATTCTTTGTTGTTTGTTGAGTAATTGCCCATGAGCGAAGCGAATGCTCACACCCCATCTTCTGGGAGGAAGATTATGACATTGAGAACTTTTCTGCTGGGCGCCTGCTCAGCACTGGCGTTTGCCGGTATGGCTTCGGCCGAAACGCTGACGATTGCGACCGTGAATAACGCCGACATGATCCGGATGCAGAAGCTGACGGATGATTTCAAGGCGAAGAATCCCGGCATCGACCTTGAATGGGTCACCCTGGAAGAGAACGTGCTGCGCCAGAAGGTCACGACCGACATCGCGACCAAGGGCGGCCAGTACGACGTCTTGACGATCGGTACCTATGAAGTTCCGATCTGGGCAAAGCAGGGCTGGCTGGTGCCGCTCGACAATCTCGGCGCCAATTACGACGTCGACGACCTGCTGCCGGCGATCCGCAGCGGCCTGACCATGGACGGCAAGCTCTATGCGGCGCCGTTCTACGGCGAAAGCTCGATGGTGATGTACCGCAAGGACCTGTTCGACGCCGCCGGCCTGAAAATGCCGGACGCCCCGACCTGGGACTTCATTGCCGACGCTGCCCGCAAGATCACCAACAAGGACAAGGAAGTCTACGGCATCTGCCTGCGCGGCAAGGCCGGCTGGGGCGAGAACATGGCCTTCCTGACGGCCATGTCCAACTCCTTCGGCGCGCGCTGGTTCGATGAAAGCTGGAAGCCGCAGTTCGATCAGCCGGAGTGGAAGGACACGCTCGACTTCTACGTCAAGCTGATGAAGGATGCCGGCCCTCCGGGCGCTTCCTCCAACGGCTTCAACGAGAACCTGGCGCTGTTCCAGACCGGCAAGTGCGGCATGTGGATCGATGCGACCGTCGCCGCATCCTTCGTCAGCAACCCGAAGGAATCGACCGTCGCCGACAAGGTCGGCTTCGCGCTGGCTCCCGACAAGGGTCTCGGTAAACGCGGCAACTGGCTGTGGGCATGGAGCCTTGCCGTCCCGGCAGGTTCGCAGAAGGCCGAAGCCGCCGAGAAGTTCGTCGCCTGGGCGACGAGCAAGGACTACAGCAGCCTCGTTGCCGAGAAGGAAGGCTGGCTGAATGCACCTCCGGGTACCCGCGCCTCGCTCTATGCGAATGCCGATTACCAGAAGGCCGCTCCGTTTGCGAAGATGACGCTGGACAGCATCAACTCCGCCGACCCGACCAAGCCGACCGTCAAGCCGGTGCCCTATGTCGGCGTCCAATTCGTGGCGATCCCGGAATTCCAGGGCATCGGCACGGCGATCGGTCAGCAGTTCTCGGCAGCCCTTGCCGGCCAGCTTTCGGTCGACCAGGCCCTGAAGAGCGCACAGCAGCTGGCAACCCGCGAAATGACAAAGGCCGGCTACATTAAGTAAAACCTCCCGAGCAAGAGGCGGATCCTTGACAATCCGCCTCTCTGGGCCGCCGATTGCCCGAACTGCATCGGCGGCCGCTTTTTTCAGACAAAGCTGCCTTGCGGCCGCTCCCCGCTTCAGTCCAGATCGGTGATTGCCATGGCAACCTTACACACCCGCTCCTCCGCGCGCCTGATGATTGCGCCCTCCGTGCTGCTGCTCTTTGCGTGGATGATCGTCCCGCTGGCGATGACGATCTATTTCTCGCTGCTGAACTACAATCTGCTCAGCCCCGGCATGGAAAGCTTCGTCGGTTTTCTGAACTACGAATACTTCCTGACGGATCCGGCCTTCTTCGCCGCGCTGATCAACACGCTGCTGCTTGTCGCCGGCGTGTTGTTGATCACCGTCATCGGCGGCATCGCCTTTGCGCTGCTGCTCGACCAGCCGATGTACGGCCAGGGCATCGTGCGCATCCTGGTGATTGCGCCGTTCTTCGTCATGCCGACGGTGGCAGCACTCGTCTGGAAGAACATGTTCATGAACCCGGTCAACGGGTTGTTTGCCCATCTTGCCAAGGCGCTCGGCCTGCAGCCGATCGACTGGCTGGCCAATGCGCCGCTGTTTTCCGTCATTCTGATCGTCGCCTGGCAGTGGCTGCCGTTTGCCACCCTCATCATGCTGACGGCGCTGCAGTCGCTCGACGAGGAGCAGAAGGAAGCCTCCGAGATGGACGGCGCCGGGCCGATCTCGAAATTCATCTACATCATCCTGCCGCACATGGCGCGTGCCATCACCGTGGTGATCCTGATCCAGACGATCTTCCTGCTTTCGGTCTTTGCCGAAATCCTCGTCACCACCAATGGCGGGCCGGGCACCGACAGTACCAACCTCACCTACCTCGTCTATGCCCAGGCGCTACTGCAGTTCGATATCGGCGGGGCATCGGCCGGTGGGATCGTGGCTGTGATCCTCGCCAATATCGTCGCGATCTTCCTCGTGCGCCTCGTCGGCAAGAATCTGGAGGCTTGAGATGGCCAGAAAAGTCACAACCAAGCGCAAGCTCATCGTCACCGCGATCGCCTGGACGCTCGGCATCCTGATCTTCTTCCCGATTCTGTGGACGTTTCTCACCAGCTTCAAGTCGGAAGCCGACGCCATCGCCTCGCCGCCGCAGTTCCTGTTCTTCCACTGGACAACGGAGAACTATACGGAGGTGCAGAGCCGGTCGAACTATCTCAGCCACTTCATGAACTCGGTTATCATCTCCTTCGGCTCGACGCTGATCGGCCTGATCATTGCCATTCCGGCCGCTTGGGCGATGGCGTTTTCGCCGACCAAGCGGACCAAGGACGTGCTGATGTGGATGCTGTCGACCAAGATGATGCCGCCGGTCGGCGCGATGATCCCGATCTATCTGATGTTCCGCAATTTCGGCCTGCTCGACACGCGCACCGGCCTGGTGATCGTGCTGACGCTGATCAACCTGCCGATCATCGTCTGGATGCTCTACACCTACTTCAAGGAAATCCCCGGCGAGATCCTCGAGGCGGCCCGCATGGACGGTGCGTCGCTGATGAAGGAGATCGTCTATGTGCTGACGCCGATGGCCGTGCCCGGCATTGCCTCGACGCTGCTCTTGAACATCATCCTTGCCTGGAACGAGGCGTTCTGGACGCTCAACCTCACCGCCTCGAAGGCGGCGCCGCTGACGGCCTTCATCGCCTCCTATTCCAGCCCCGAAGGCCTGTTTTACGCCAAGCTCTCGGCGGCATCGACGATGGCGATCGCGCCGATCCTGATCCTTGGCTGGTTCAGCCAGAAACAACTCGTCCGCGGCCTGACCTTCGGCGCTGTGAAATAACATAAAAGGGAGAGAAACATGGGCAGCATTACCCTTCAGAAGGTTTCCAAGGTGTTCGGCGAAGCCAAGGTCATCCCTTCGATCGATCTCGACATCAAGGACGGCGAGTTCGTCGTCTTCGTCGGCCCGTCGGGCTGCGGCAAGTCCACGCTGCTCAGGCTGATCGCCGGGCTCGAGGACGTCTCCGGCGGCAAGATCGTCATCGACGGCCGGGACGCCACCGAAAAGGCGCCGTCTGAGCGCGGCCTTGCCATGGTGTTCCAGTCCTATGCGCTTTATCCGCATATGAGCGTGCGCAACAACATCGCCTTCCCGCTGAAGATGGCGGGCATCGACAAGGCGGAGATCGACCGCAAGGTGAGCGATGCCGCCCGGGTGCTTAATCTCACCGACTATCTCGAGCGCAAGCCGCGCCAGCTGTCCGGCGGCCAGCGCCAGCGCGTGGCGATCGGCCGCGCCATCGTGCGCCAACCTTCGGCCTTCCTGTTCGACGAACCGCTGTCGAACCTCGATGCGGCGCTGCGCGTCAACATGCGCCTCGAAATCAGCGAGTTGCATCAGCAGCTGAAGACGACGATGGTCTACGTCACCCACGATCAGGTCGAGGCGATGACCATGGCCGACAAGATCGTCGTCCTGAACCGGGGCAATATCGAGCAGGTCGGATCGCCGCTCGAACTCTACAGCCGTCCCCGCAACCTCTTCGTCGCCGGCTTCATCGGATCGCCGAAGATGAACTTCATCACCGGCCAAAACGCCGCCGCGCTCAATGCTCATACTATCGGCGTCCGGCCAGAACATGTGCTGCTGTCGATGGAGAGCGGCGACTGGAAGGGCAGGGTCGTGGTCGCCGAACATCTCGGTTCCGACACCTTCCTGCATATCGATGCTGATGGCATCGGCATGCTGACGGCGCGCGGAAGCGGCGATTTCGCCGCCAAAGCGGGCGATACGGTCTTCCTGACGCCGGACCGTTCGCGTATTCACAAATTCAACGAGGGCGGCCTTGCCATCTGAGGCAGGCGGCCGGGCTGGGGGCAGGCATGCGAGCCGGACGATATCGCCCGGCCGTCTCGGCAAGACCTTCAAGAGGACTGAAACATGACGTGCAAACTATCGCTGGCAACGCTTTCGGATGTGGCGCGCACTGCTGCCATCCCTGGATATGACAGGGCGTCGCTGAAAGCCGGCATCGTGCACTTCGGCGTCGGCAATTTCCACCGTGCCCATCAGGCGATCTACCTCGACGATCTCTTCAACGCCGGCACGGATCACGACTGGGCGATAGTCGGCGCCGGCGTGCTGCCGTCGGATGCCGCGATGCGCGAAAAGCTTGCGGCGCAGGATTTTCTGACGACGGTGGTCGAACAGGACAACAACAAGACGGCGGCGCGCGTCACCGCACCGATGATCGACATCCTGCCGGTCGGCGATGCCGCTGCGATCATCGCCAGGCTTGCCGATCCCGAGATCCGCATCGTTTCGATGACGATCACCGAGGGCGGTTATTTCATCGATGCATCAGGCACGTTCAATCCTGCCCACCCGGCGATTGCCGCAGACGGAGAGAACCCCAACGCGCCGAAGACGGTGTTCGGCCTGATCGTTGCCGGCCTGAAGGCGCGCAAGGACAAGGGCATCGGCCCCTTCACCGTCATGTCCTGCGACAACATTCCCCATAATGGCATCGTCACCGCCAATGCCGTCGTCGGCACGGCGGCACTTTGGGACCCCGCCTTTGCCGACTGGATCCGCGCGAATGTCGCCTTCCCGAACGCTATGGTCGACCGCATCACGCCGGCAACCAGCCAGCGCGAGATCGATTTCCTCAGGGACAATTTCCAGATCGAGGACAGTTGGCCGGTTTATTGCGAGGAATTCAAGCAATGGGTGCTCGAGGATAAGTTCACCGCCGGCCGGCCGGCGCTGGAAAAGGTCGGCGTCACCTTCGTTGCCGATGTCACGCCTTACGAGCATATGAAAATTCGCATCCTCAACGGCGGGCATGCCGCGATCGCCTATCCGGCGGCGCTGATGGACATTCATTTCGTGCATGATTCCATGGAAGACCCGTTGATCCGCGCCTTCCTCGCCAAACTCGAGAAAGACGAGATCATTCCGATCGTGCCGCCGGTGCCGAACACGTCGCTGACGGATTATTTCGCGCTGATCGAACATCGCCTGCTCAATCCGAAGATTGCCGATACCATTCCGCGGCTGGCGCAGGATGGCTCGAACCGCCAACCGAAATTCATCCTGCCGTCGACGCTCGACAATCTGCGTCAGGGCAGAGACGTCGTCGGTCTGGCGCTGGTTTCAGCACTCTGGTGCCGTTATTTTGCCGGCAACACCGACAGCGGCAAGGATATCGTCTTCAACGACGCGAGCGCAGAGCGCCTGCATGCGGCAGCGCTGAAAGCCAAGGACGATCCGTCGGCCTTCCTCGTCTTCGACGATATTTTCGGCGAAGTGGCGAAATCCGAACTTTTCCGCAAGCGTTTCGGCCATGCTCTCAAAACCCTGTGGGAAAAAGGCACGCGAGAGACGCTGCAGCTCTATCTCGACGGCAAGCTCGCAGTGTAAGGAATTCGGTGGCGGTCTCTACTGCCGCCATTCATCCGGCCTTGCGAGTGAAGCGGGACGGTAACGCGTCCGAATTGAACTCAGGTTGGGTCTTGCATGGCTGATGCTGAAACACAGCTGGTGATCTTCGATTGCGATGGCGTACTCGTCGACAGCGAGCCGATCTCAATCAGCGTGCTCGTCGGGGCAATGAACGATCTCGGGGTCTCGATCACCGAGGACCAGGCCTATGAGCGTTTTCTCGGCCGTAGCCTGTCGACCCTCATCGATACGCTGGAAACCGAATTCAACGTCCATGCCGACGAGGAATTCCTCGAGCGTATCCGCATCGAACTCTACGCCCGTTTTCGCACGGAACTGAAGCCGATCGACGGTATCGCCGCGGCGATCGACGGGCTGGGCGTTCGCTGCTGCGTTGCCTCCTCCAGCCAGATGGAGCGAATCCGGTTGTCGCTGTCGGTGACCGGGCTTCTCGATAGGCTGCCCGACATCTTCAGCGCAACGATGGTCAAGCGCGGCAAGCCGGCGCCCGATCTCTTCCTGCATGCGGCGCGTGAAATGCAGGTCGAGCCGGCTCATTGCCTTGTCGTCGAAGACAGCCCGGCCGGCATTGCCGCCGCCAAGGCGGCAGGCATGACGGTCTTTGCTTTCACCGGTGGATCACACGCGAATTTCGCCGGATATCGTGCCGAACTCGACCGCCTTTCGCCGGAAGTGGTGTTTGACGCCATGCCGGATTTGATACACCTTGTCCGCAACCATAAGCTGGACGGGACCAAGACTTGATGCGTGATCATGTGGTTGCGGTGGATATCGGCACGGGCAGCGCGCGCGCCGGCGTCTTCGATGCACGCGGCCGTCTGCTCGCCAAGGCCGAGCATCCGATCGTGATGAACCGGCCGCGCGAAAACCATGCCGAGCATGATTCCGAAGACATCTGGTCGGCCGCCTGCATGGCGGTGCGCAGGGCGATGGAGCAATCCGGCATCGCCGCCGCCTCGGTCGGGGCGATCGGCTTCGACGCCACCTGTTCGCTCGTCGTCCGTGACGTCGAGGGCCGGCAGCTCAGCGTTTCCACAGGCGGCGAGAAGCGCTTCGACACGATCGTCTGGCTCGATCACCGGGCGCTGAAGGAAGCCGATTTCTGCACGGCGACGGAGCACAGGGTGCTCGAACATTCCGGCCAGGTGATGTCGCCGGAAATGGAAATGCCGAAGCTGATGTGGCTGAAGAAGAAACTGCCTGCCACATGGGAGAAGGCCGGATACTTCTTCGATCTCGCCGATTTCATGACGTGGAAATCGACGGGGTCGCCTGCCCGTTCGCGCTGCACGCTGACGGCGAAATGGAACTATCTCGCCCATCTCGAAAAGGGCTGGCAGCAGGATTTCCTGGAGTGGATCGGCCTCGAGGACCTTCAGGCGCGCGGCCACCTGCCGGATGAGACCACGCCTGTCGGAGGCAGCGTCGGCCGGCTGACTGAGGAAGCGGCGGAAGCGCTGGGGCTGACTGTGGACTGCCGTGTCGCTGCCGGGATGATCGACGCCTATGCCGGCGCACTCGGCGCGCTCGGCGGCTATGTCGCTGATCCTGTCAAACGCGAACACCAACTGGTGCTGATTGCCGGCACGTCGAGCTGCATCGTTACCTTCTCGCGCGAACGCAAGCCGAGCCATGGCATGTGGGGTCCCTATTACGAGGCCGTCTTCCCGCAATCCTGGCTGGTGGAGGCCGGGCAATCGGCGACTGGCGCGCTGCTCGACCACATCGTGCGCATGCATGTGGCCGGCGGTGAGCCGACGGCGTCGCTGCATCAGAGGATCGTCGCGCGCATCGCCGAATTGCGGGCCGATGAGGGCGATGCCTTCGGTGCGCGTATCTTCGTGCTGCCGGATTTCCATGGCAACCGCTCGCCGCTCGCCGATCCGCATGCGGTCGGCGTCGTCAGCGGACTGACGCTCGATACGTCCTTCGACGGGCTCTGCGCGCTTTATTGGCGCTCTGCGGTGGGGATTGCGCTCGGCATCCGCCATATCCTGGAAATGATGAAGGAATATGGCTACATGACCGATACGCTGCATATCGCCGGCGGGCATGTGAAAAACCCGGTGCTGATGGAGCTTTATAGCGATGCGACCGGCTGCAAGGTCGTGGTGCCGAAGATGAACGAGGCGGTGCTGCTCGGCACGGCGATCGCAGCTTCCGTCGCCTGCGGCTTGTACAAGGATCTGGCGGCGGCCGGCGAGGCGATGTATCCAGGCGCCGACGAACGGCTTCCCAACAAGGCGAAGCAGGCGCTATACGACCGCGACTACCGCCGCCTTCTCGCCATGCACCGGCACCGGGCTGAACTGGAAGCGATGCAATAGAGCGGCGCGCGTCTTTCAGACGCGGGCGCTCCATCACTTTGAATCTGCGCCTAATCCTTTTAACATTAGTGGTTCGCCGCCTCGCCGAGGACGGTCGCGAATTCCATCATGCGGCGGCGGCGAAGTGCCGCTTCTTCTCCGACTTGGAGGATGACGGATTCCGACAGGCAATCGAGCAGCGCGATCAGCGGCGGAAGATTGTCGAGATCGGGGGCGCGCGCGGGCGGCAAAGACAGCATGACGTTCGACTGGTCCGCCATCCAGTCCGCCTGCTGCGGCGAAATGAGAACCACCTTATAGCCATAGCGCCGCGCCGTTCTGGCAAGCAGCCGCGCCTTGGCAAAGCGGCGACAATCGATGATGACGAGCAGCGCGTCGTCGACCGCCAGCCGCGCGAAGAGTTCCGCAAAACGGTTGTCGGCGGCGTCGAGCGTGCGCACGCCGTCACGGGCTTGCGTCAGCCGCTGGCAGAAATGATTGGCCAGGCTTGCGAGCCGCGCATGAGTGGCGATCGACACTTCGCGCGCAGTGCTGATCAAGCCGACGGCTTCCGACCAGTGCGGCTGCGCCGTCAGATGATAGATATGATGGAGGGCCTGGATCTGTTCGGCAACCAGCACGGCGAGCGGTTTGCCCGCCGCGGCGTCGGCATGCAGCTCGCTCATGGCGCTCTGCAACTGCGCCGGCGATGTCGTCACGGTCTCGCGAATCTCCACCTTGACGCTGTCCAATCCCTGATAACCGAGCGAGCGCAGGAAGCGTCCGACGGTCATCGGCGAGAGATCCAGTCTGTCGGCAACGGACGCAGCCGTCTCGAACGGCAGGTCGTTCAGATGTTCGGTGAAATATTTCGCGATACGTCGCTCGGCCGGTGTGCCGGTTTTTGCGTATTGCCTGAGTTTTTGCACAAAGTCTTCCACGTCAGCCTCCCCGTCTTCCTCAGAGGCGTTCCGTGGATGCGCTGTTGCGACCCCTTGTCTTTGCAACTATTTCGGAAGCTGCTTCTCAGGCCCGTGCGTATTTCATGTATGTCACAATATTATATTAGTATTTAGTTTTCGACAAGTTTTCTATTACTGAATGCAATTTTATTCTCTCTTGTCGGTGGCCTGCATCTTTCCTACATCTTCGGCGCAACCGGAGACGCCTGAGACATGATTCTTGACGCCGCTCGACTTTCGCTCGCCAATCTGTTCGCATCGGAAACGCGTTCTGTCTTCTGGAAGGTGCTCGGCCTGACGATCCTCGTGCTTGTCGGCCTCTGGTTCGCGCTGCGCGGAGCCTTCATGACCTTTCTCTTTCCCTGGCTCACGAGCTTCTTTCCCGATATGCCGGATTGGGCGGGGTGGTTCGCTCTCATCTTCGCAATTCTTGCCGGTATCGGCCTTGCCCTCATGCTGGCGTTGCTGCTGTCGCCGGTGACGGCGCTGATCGCCGGCCTGTTTCTCGACGACGTCGCCGATGTCATCGAAAAGCGCGACTATCCCAAGGACACTCCGGGCACGGCCATGCCGCTCGGTCCGGCGATGGCAAGCTCGATCAAGTTCCTCGGTGTGGTGATCCTCGGCAACATTGTGGCATTGCTGCTGCTGTTCATCCCCGGCGTCAATCTGGTCGCGTTCTTTCTGGTGAACGGCTATCTGCTCGGACGGGAATTCTTCGAATTCGCCGCCATGCGCTTCCGCTCGCCGGGTGAGGCGCGGCTCTTTCGCGCCAAGCACGCCTCCACCGTCTTTCTCGGCGGGCTGATGATCGCCCTTTTCCTGGCGATCCCGATCGTCAATCTTCTAACGCCGCTTTTTGCCGCCGGCATGATGGTGCATCTACACAAGCTGATTTCCGCTAAGGATCCCGGTCTTCGAGCCTGAGCTACACCGGGCAGGGCGGAGACGTCGTCCATGCGATCGACCTATTCAACGGCCTCGCCGATCACCTGCGGCGGTAGCTCGACGAGCGGTGCCGGCATATCCCAACTCTTCTCCGGCGATTTGCAGAGATCGGCGATGACACAGCGCTCGCATTCGGGGCGGCGCGCCTTGCAGGTGTAGCGGCCATGCAGGATCAGCCAGTGATGGGCGTGATAGAGGTAATGGCTGGGGATCACCTTCATCAGCCGCGCCTCGACCTCGTCGGGCGTCTTGCCGGGGGCAAGCCTGATGCGATTGGCGATTCGGAAGATGTGCGTGTCGACGGCCATCGTCGCCTGGCCGAAGGCCATGGAAAGCACGACATTGGCGGTCTTGCGGCCGACGCCCGGCAACCTCACCAGTTCGTCGCGCGTCTCCGGCACCTTGCCGCCGAATTGGTCGACCAGCATCTGTGAGAGCGCGATGACGTTTTTCGCCTTGTTGCGGTAGAGGCCGATCGTCCTGATGTAATCGCGCAGCCGCTCCTCGCCGAGATCGAGCATCTTTTCCGGCGTATCGGCAACCTTGAAGAGCGCGCGCGTCGCCTTGTTGACACCAACATCGGTCGCTTGCGCCGAAAGTGCGACGGCAACGACGAGCGTGAAGGGGTTGGTGTGCTCGAGCTCGCCCCTCGGTTCCGGCCGCTGCACCGAGAAGCGGCGGAAGATCTCCTCGCGCTCGGCCAGGGAATAGGCCGTGCGCACCGCAGCCGCCGGTTTGCGGCGGACGATCACATTCGTGTCCTGAGGCATCTTGGTAACGGATTTGAGTTTCGGATTTGCCATGGAAACTCTATACTCAGCAGCCATGATGGAAAGCAACGCCGACAGCTTCAACGAGCAGCCTGTTTTCGCCGCCGAGCTCTTTCCCCACCGGTCGCTCGGCCGCCGGGGCTTCAAGGTGCTGCTTGCCCTATCCGGTGCCGTCTGCTTGCTTTACGGCACGTTCTTCATCGCGACGGGGGCCTGGCCGATCGGCTTGTTCTTCGGAGTGGATTTTCTGCTTCTCTACGGCGCCTTCTGGCTGAATTACCGCTCCGGGAAAGCGCGCGAACTGGTGACGGTATCGCGCACGGACGTGTCGGTGCGCAAGTTTGCGCCATCGGGACGGATGGTGGAGCATCATTTCAATCCGTTCTGGACGCGCTTCCTCGTTCGCCGGCACCAGGAGATCGGTATTCTTTCCATGCATATCTTCGGCGAAGGCCGGCGCACGGATATCGGCTCCTTCCTCAATCCCGATGATCGCGAAAGCTTCGCCAAGGCCTTCAAGGGAGCGCTGGCGACGGTCAAGCAGCGGATCTGAGCTAGAGCGGTTTCAGCTTTTCACAGAAGCGCAGAACCGCTCTAGCTTTTGTTTTTACGCAATTCCGGACGGAAAACCGCTTCGCACTTTTCCGGGCATTGCTCTATCCAGCGACTACGCAAGAATCGGGTGGTTTGCTCACCCCCACTTGACTATCTCCTAGTTACAAGGAGAAAGACGATGAATATGATTGCCAACCTGCAGACAGACATCACGCCTGACGGCCCTGATTATGACATTGTCCGTCGGGTGATCGAACTCATCACTGAGGATTACCGCGACCAGCCTTCGCTGGAGACGATCGCGGCGCGGCTCAACCAGTCGCCGACCCAGCTGCAGAAGACCTTCACCCGCTGGGCCGGGCTGTCGCCCAAGGGCTTCCTGCAAGCGGTGACGCTCGACCACGCCAAGCGGCTGCTGCGCAAGGAAGACATGCCGCTGCTCGAGACCTCGATCGAGGTCGGCCTTTCCGGGCCGAGCCGCCTGCACGATCTTTTCGTCACCCATGAGGCGATGTCGCCCGGCGAATGGAAGGCCAAGGGCGGTGGTCTCATCATCCGCTACGGCTTCCACATCTGCCCCTTCGGCGTGGCGCTGATCATGGTGACCGACCGCGGCCTTGCCGGCCTTGCCTTCAGCGATTCCGGCGACGAGAGGGCCTGCCTCGAGGATATGACCTGCCGCTGGCCGAACGCCTGTTATGTCGAAGACCTGCAGGCGACGGTTCCCTACGCTGCCCGCATCTTCGAGCCCGGCAAATGGTCCTCCGACCAGCCGCTGCGTGTCGTGCTGATCGGCACGGATTTTCAGGTGCGCGTCTGGCAGAGCCTGCTGAAAATCCCGTTCGGCAAGGCCGTCACCTATTCCGATATTGCCAACGATATCGGCCGGCCGACGGCGCAGCGCGCCGTGGGTGCGGCGGTCGGGGCAAACCCGATCTCCTTCGTGGTGCCCTGCCATCGGGCGCTCGGCAAGAACGGCGCACTGACGGGCTACCATTGGGGCCTCACCCGCAAGCGGGCGATGCTCGGCTGGGAATCGGCGCACGCCTGATAGCGTGCCGCCTCCTCGGGCGGCAAAGGTAACGAGAAGGGATGGACGAGGGCGGTGACGTAGCTCGTTTCGTCGCTTGACGCTCCGACCGTTCGCTCCTTGCGTCGCTCACCCCCTCATCGCCTCGCTATCGCTCCGGCACTTCTCCTCGCTGGGGAGAAGAGACGGGCGGCGAGGCTTCTGCCAATTCCAGCAACGCGCGTGCAGCGCTTTCATCGGTGATCAGCGTGTTGCAGCCGATGCGCTTGATCGTCGCACGGATTGCCACTGCCCGATGGGCGCCGCCGGAGGAGAGCACGATGTGTTTTGCCTCTTTCAGCGTGTCGAGATCGACGGACATCACGCGCCGATTGATCGAATGGTCGACCGAATTGCCGTCCTTGTCGAGGAAGTTGAACATCGTGTCGCAGACGCAGCCGGCATCGATCAGTTCCTGCAGCTCGGCCTTCGAGATCCAGCCCTCCGACAGCGAGGTCGAATGCGGGCCGATATCGCCGCAGCTGACGATCGCCAGATCGAGGTTTTCGGCGAGACGATAAATCGTATCCAGCCCGCATTTCTCGATCAGATTGCGCTTGGTCTCGA
Organism: Rhizobium sp. 10PS4; assembly: GCF_032464805.1. Taxonomy (NCBI): domain Bacteria; kingdom Pseudomonadati; phylum Pseudomonadota; class Alphaproteobacteria; order Hyphomicrobiales; family Rhizobiaceae; genus Rhizobium; species Rhizobium sp. 10PS4. The sequence goes on from NZ_JAWDIW010000014.1 coordinate 48,176, forward strand.
TGGAATCGACCAGAAGCGGCGCCAGGAACATGTAGCATTCGGCGCCGAGCTGGTTTGCCAGCCGCCATGTGTAATCGATCGGGTTCGTCTGGTGCACTGCAACGATGCCGCCCAGCAGCGAGACGACCTTGCAGTTGGCGCGGCGCGGCGGCCGGAAGCTCGACAGCGAGGCGGTCATGGTGCGGCCCCAGCCGACGCCGATGGTGTAATCGTCGGGGATGGCTTCGGACAGGAACTGGCCAAGCGCCAGACCGACATTTTTAGCAAGCGAATTGACGTCGCCATTGACCGGCGCAGGGACGACGATCGCCTCGTCGAGGCCGTAGGCGTGCTCCAGCTTCACCGAAAGTTCAACGCAGTCGCCGATGGAATCGTTGATCCAGATCTGGACTTCGCTGCGCTTCATCGCCTCGTCAAGCAGACGGATCACCGTGGTGCGGCTGATGCCGAGCTGTTCGGCGACGTCCTTCTGAGTCAGACCCTCGTTGTAATAGAGCCACGCCGCCCTTAGCCGCAGCGAGGATGCCTCCGAATAGGCCGTGTGCGTGCCGCGTTTGAGCTTGACCACATCTCCTCCGCACGATTTCCTGCCCTAGATCCCTGATGGGATGAAAGGCCTTAGCGACGCTTTTGTTGCCGGGGATAATGACGAGTGTGACACTTATGTCAATTGAAATGCACAAATGTCCTTGACTTTTCGTAAGGCGAATGGCGATAGTCCGGGTGACACACGTCGTTCTTGTCCGTCCGAGGAGGACATAGTGCGGGCATGCCGAAAATCACGACCGGCCTTCCAGCCGCAAGCGGTATCGCTTGCGTGCGAGCAGCCGTTCGTTCGCGGCCGGAACACGGCCACTGTCCTTCACGTTTATGAATCATCCGTGACGGATGCGCGCATTTTCGCCTGCAGCATGCAAACAACCTGTCGGTAGATCACCTTTGCCCGGCGGAACTCGCGCCGGTCGCAGCCCAAGTTCAACAAGGATTATTGACCATGACATCCAAGCTTGACCAACTTCGCGAGATTACCACCGTGGTCGCCGATACTGGCGACATCGAAGCCGTCGCCCGCCTGAAGCCGGTCGATTGCACGACGAACCCGAGCATCGTGCTCAAGGCTCTCGGCACGCCGATGTTTGCCGACGCCATCAAGGAAGCCGTCGCCTGGGGCAAGAAGCAGGGCGGCAATCCCGAAGCCGTTTCTTCCGCCGTCGCCGATCGCCTCGCCATCTCCGTCGGTGCAGCCCTGGTGAAACTCGTCCCGGGCCGCGTCTCGACCGAAGTCGACGCCGATCTTTCCTTCGATACCGAGGCTTCGCTAGCCAAGGCCCGCGCAATCATCGCCGCCTACAAGGATCGCGGTATCGACCAGGACCGCATCCTCATCAAGCTCGCTTCCACCTGGGAAGGCATCCGTGCTGCGGAAGTGCTGCAGAAGGAAGGCATCGACTGCAACCTGACACTTCTCTTCAGCAAGGCCCAGGCGATCGCTTGCGCCGACGCCAAAGTGTTCCTGATCTCGCCCTTCGTCGGCCGCATCCTCGACTGGTACAAGAAGTCGACCGGCAAGGACTACACTGCCGAGGAAGATCCGGGCGTCATCTCCGTCCGTGAAATCTACAACTATTACAAGGTGAACGACATCAAGACGATCGTCATGGGCGCCTCCTTCCGCAGCGCCGGCGAAATCGAAGCCCTTGCCGGCTGCGACCGCCTGACCATCAGCCCGAACCTGCTCGACGAGCTGGCCAAGGATGAAGGCAAGCTGGAGCGCAAGCTCTCGCCGGAGAGCCGCAAGCCGGATCCGAAGGTCTCCGTCGACGAGAAGACCTTCCGCTGGATGATGAACGAAGACGCGATGGCGACGGAAAAACTCGCCGAAGGCATCCGCGCCTTCGCCAAGGATCTCGGAACGCTGCGCACCATGGTGCAGAAAGAACTGCAGCTCGCCGCCGCCTGATAAGGCCCGGCCACAATCGGAGGCGCGGCTGCCGGCTGGCAGGCGCGCCTTTTTCATGCTGTTATCAAGGGCATATGCTGTCGGAGACCGATATGGCGGATGAGGAACGGGCAAATTCGCTTGCGGTATTTGCCTACAAGCATGCGAGCTTCATCATCGCCGTTATTGCCGGACTGGTGGTCTTCTTGGCGCTGACCTCACGCGAAGTCAGCGCCGGCAATATCCTGTTCGGCTGGAATGTCAGCGCCGGCGTTTTTGTCGCGCTCAGTTGGCGCAAGATGCTGCGGGCGACGGTTGAAAGCATCCGGAAACGTTCCGAGGATCTCGATTTCTCCGATACCGTCCTGCTGGCTCTGTCGATCGGTGCCGCACTTGCCAGCATTGCCGGGATCGGCCTCGAGCTTCATTCGATCAAGGAGGCTGCACCTGATGTCGCGCTGGCGCGGGCAGGTGTTGCGGTTCTGACGATCCTGATCTCCTGGATCTTCCTGCACACGCTTTTCACCATCCACTATGCCCATTATTTCTACGGCGGGGCGGACGAGGAGGGTGGGCTGAAGTTTCCGGACGGGATCGAAGAGCCCGGCTACTGGGATTTCCTCTATTTCTCCTTCACCATCGGCGTTGCCGCACAGACGGCGGATGTCGCGGTCAGTTCGACCAGCATGCGCAAGCTGACGCTGTTGCATGCCGTGCTGTCGTTCCTGTTCAATACGACGATCCTGGCGCTGGCGATCAATGTCGGGGCGAGCCTGCTATAATGCATCTTGTCATGAGCGGCTAACTGCCTGCTTTTCAAACCGGAGGATATGATGGAAAGCGCCTCAAGCCGGCCCCGACTTGCCGATCTCATTCTTCTCCTCGGCAGGCTTCTGCTGTCGCTGATCTTCCTGCACGAAGGTTGGTCGCTCGCGGCAGATATCACGGCGACCGTCGACATTTTCGCAAAACTGGGGCTATCGGCGCCGGTGGCGCTTGCCACCATTGCCCTTCAGATCGGCGCCGGCCTTTCCGTTGCGGCAGGCTTCCTCAGCCGGCTTGGCGCATCGGCGCTGGCACTCTTCTGCCTGGCGACCGCCTTGCTCTTTCACACAAATTTGGCGAGCCAGAACGAACTGCTGCATTTCGAGAAGGACCTGGCGATTGCCGGCGGCATGTTCGTCCTGGCTGCTTCGGGTGCGGGATCGATATCGATCGACAAGCTGCTGAGAAAGCGAACGAACAAAATGCCTCCCTGGCTCAGGGCGGTGTTGTCGTGAATGCCCCCGAAATTCGAAGGTCTTCGGCGCTGAATTTGATGAATTTCGCGGGCGCGCCCTGGCGCAATAAAACCGAATAAAACCGAACAAACAGAAGCGTCGATGCGGGCTACACTTTTGGCGACAGGTCAGGAGTGTGCCAGTAATGTCTTCCGCGCAAAACAATCAGCAAAAGCCAATTCTCGTCTTTCTCGGAAAAGACGCAGCCTGCGATATCGTCTCGAAATTGAATGAGAACGGATATGTCGCGGCGGCTGTATCCTCGGTGCCGGAACTCTTCGACGCCTTGCGTTCGGACCGATATTTTCTGGCCGTAACGATGCGATCGGATATCGACATGGTCCGAAACATCAAGCCGATACCGGTCATCAATCTCGAGGTGTTTTTCCATACTGTCCACTCGGCCACGAAGTCCGTCCGCTCCTCGAAGGAGTTCGACAGCGACGCATTTCTAAGAAGGATCGCGGCCCTTACCGGGTCAAGGACAGGCAGAATTGCTGCGGTCCAGAGAGCCCCTGCTGCGAACGAGACGCTGATTGCAGGCACGGCGAAGGCATCCCGTTGGCGTGCCGCCATATCCCTTCTTTTAAGCCGCCGCTCCGCGCCCAGCGCAGAACGGGCCGATTAGAGGTGGCCGAATTCCCGTCGCCGACGGACCGGTCTTCGCCTGATTCAGATCCCGATGACCCGGTCCCGTCTCTCCGGTCGGCCACGCTGCGCCTCGTTCCGAACGATTCCTATGAGCATATTTCTACCGGGTTTCGGCGGCTTGAAAGCATCATTCCGAGACCAGAGCTTTTTACTTGGTGCGGGTGTCTTCTCATGTTTCAGTTGCTCGGTGCAGCATCGGCAAGCGGATATATCATCACGCTATTGCTCCTGCTCGTGGCGATTGGTCGTCTCGCCAGAAACGGTCTCGATAGACTCACCGCACGGCTCCCGAAGCGCTCGGCGTTGAAGTTTTATACGACGGCGATCGTCTCTCTGGTGTTTTTTTGCCTGCTGGTCGTCCGGATGTGTTTCATCGCCACCGTCATCATCGACAGCGCCATCCAAGGTGACAAGGTGGAAATCAGTGGCGATCCCGAAAGCCAGTTTTGACGCCGGACCCGGTGTCGGAAATCCTGCAACCACTGCGGAGACCGATCGAAAGGTCGATATCTCAAGCCTGTTGCAGACGATTGCGACAGACTTCTCCGACATGGGCGTCGATGTGAGTTTCACCGGCCCGCGGCGACTGGCGTTTGTCTGCAAACCTCAGGCCCTTACGCGCGCAATTACCAATCTGATCGACAATGCGTCTCGTTATGCAAAGCAAGTCGAAATCGATCTGCAAGAGAACGGCGATGGCGGGATCAGAATATCGGTGGGCGACAACGGCCCCGGTTTGACCGATGAGGCCAAGGCGAAAGTTCTGGAGCCGTTCTTCAAAGTGGATAAATCTCGCCAGATCGGCGCGAAAGGCGGTTCCGGGCTCGAGCTCGGCCGAGAAGGTTCGATGACCGGCTCGGTGAATTATGCCGTGGAGATCTATGATGCTGCGAGCAATCGTCTCCTGTCTTCCTATGTCACCAAGCAATATCCCAATGCGATGAATATCGGCGCAAGCTTCACGGCGATGGATGCTTCCATGGTGGGCGTCCGCAACGGTGCCGACGCTCTCCTTGCCGAGCTGAAATAGGCTGCAGGCTCAAAAGGGCTGGCCATACCAGACGGCGAAGCCGCAAGTGCAAGATGCGCCTCAATATTTTCAAGCGGCCGCGCGACCACTACAAGATCGCCTGGCCGGCCATCAGCGCAAGGACGAGGAAGATTAGGAAGATCACCAGGGCGATGCCGAAGAGAACGCGGGCGATCGTCGCGGTGGCGGCGGAGACGCCGGAGAAACCGAAGAAGCCGGCGATGATCGAAATCACGAAAAATATCAGAGCCCATTTCAGCATGACGTCATCCTTTGCGTTGCCTGAGAAAGACGCGGCAACCGGGAAATTGTTCCAGATCGTTTGAAACGGGATGGCGTTCAATTCGGAGAAATGCGGAAGAAGTGCAGGTCTTCAAAACCCGCATGATCTGTTTCAAGGAACTATCGATTTGCCCCATCGATGAAAGCTCCGTCATCATGCTAGCCTTTCTGGACCAGCATACGATTTCCGGCCACACGGTCTGAGATATTCCCATTAGATCTTCAGGCCGAAGAGAAGCGAGATCAACTGCGACTGGCGCTGCGTTCCGGTCTTGGAGAGCACCTTCTTGACGTAGCCGCGCCCCGTTTCATAGGTTAGGCCGCAGATCTCGGCGATTTGGCGAGGGGAGGAACCTTCCATCAGCAGGCGTGCGACGGTCGCCTCCTGCGGCGTCAGGGCGAAGAGCCGCCGCAGAAGATCGCCGTCCGCTCTTGCGCGTTCGGAAAGGTCGGTAACGATTGCAACAGCGTGCGAATGGGCGAAGAGATCCGCCGGCAGGCCTCGCAGGAGCTGGGCACGAATGACAAGCGGTGCCTTGCCGGGGCGTGAGAACAGCACCGGCGTCGACACGGCAGGACTGAGGAAGGTGTCGCCGCCGAGAACCGCCTTCAGATGTCGTCGCAGCAGGCCGGTCTCCTCCTGGCTGCCGGACGTGAGTTCGCGATCGACGATGCGGATATCGCCGTCGAGCAGCCGTTCGGCGCGACTGTTCAGATGGCTGACGCGGCCGGTGCGGTCGAAGAAGACCGAGGCGGTGCCGCTGAGCTCGAAGGCCTCGCTCATGCTTTCGATCTTTGCAGCTTGCAGCGAGCGGATGATCTCGGCCGAGGCGGTCAGCTTCGATCGCATGGCAAGTAGGATCCGCTCCTCCTCCCGGTCGAAAGGATGATCGTCGACGCGGCGCTGCAGGTTGAGGCTGAGCAGCGTATCACCCGAGGCAAAGCCGATCATCGCGGAATAACGCAGACCGAAGCGAGCGAGGAATTCGGTGTAGAATTCCTGGCGCCGGAACTCGTCTTCCGAGGCGATGTCGTGCTCGATGACGATGCCCTTGGCAAGCGCGACCGAAAGCCCGCGCTCGCGGAAATCCCGCTTGTACCAGTCTTCGGCGAAATAGACGTCGAAGGCTTCGAGCAGGTTTGGCGTTGTCAGGAACCCCGGAGAAAACTTGCCGACCGCCGGCATGATGTGGGCGCCCACTGAGCCGGTCGCCCGAGAGATCGCTTCCAGCGTGCCGGCCCATCTTTCCGGGACGAGGGCGGATTCCAGCAATCCGTCCATGGCCTTTTCGAGCTCAGGGATATCGATGCGCGTCGCCATGAACAAAGACTGCCTGACCGAAGCTATTGCCGACCCGGCTTTCGAGCCGGAGGTCGACTATGGAGTGCCCGTATTGCCGCAACAACAAAATAAGACAATAGCAGGCGATATTTATCGGCTGAATGTTCCGTTTCAACAAAAGTTGTCTGGTTGCTATCGGCGCGCCTTATATCCACGGAATATCCTGCCCTTTTGCCGGTTAGCCGTGATTGATCATCACGTGGCGTACGGCGGTGTAGTCCTCCAGCGCGTAGACCGACATGTCCTTGCCGTAGCCTGACTGTTTGAGGCCGCCATGCGGCATCTCGTTGGTGAGCATGAAATGTGTGTTGATCCAGGTGCAGCCATATTGCAGGCGGGCGGCGGTCTTCATGCCGCGGCCGATATCCTTGGTCCAGACGGAGGAGGCCAGGCCGTAGTCGCTGTCGTTTGCCCAGGCAACGGCTTCGTCGGCATCGGAAAAGCGGGTGACCGAGACGACCGGGCCGAAGACCTCGCGCCGGACGATCTCGTCGTCCTGTGTGGCGCCTGCAATGACAGTCGGCGTGAAGAAGAAGCCCTTGTCGCCGGAGACCTTGCCACCGGCAGTGATTTCCATGTGCTTGTGCTCGGAAGCGCGGGCGACGAAGCTTTCGACGCGGTCGCGCTGGCGCTTGGAGATCAGCGGACCGATCTCGTTTTCGGTATCGTCGGTCTGGTTGAAGCGGATGCTCGATACGGCCGAGGAGAGATCGGCGACGAAATTGTCGTAAACCCTGGCATCGGCATAGATGCGGCAGGCAGCGGTGCAGTCCTGACCGGCATTGTAGTAGCCGAAGGTGCGGATGCCGGCGACGACCGCATCAATATCGGCATCGTCGAAGACGATGACCGGGGCCTTGCCGCCGAGTTCCAGGTGGGTGCGCTTGACCGTCTTGGCCGCGGCCTGCAGCACCTTCTTGCCAGTTGCGATATCGCCGGTGATCGAGACCATGCCGATCTTGGCGTGATTGATCAGGGCGTTGCCGACACTTTCACCACGGCCGAGGATGACGTTGACGACGCCCTCAGGAAGGATTTCGGAGAGCAGCTTCGCCATCTTCAGCGCCGTCAGCGGCGTCTGCTCAGAAGGCTTGAAGACGACGGTATTGCCGCCGGCAATGGCCGGCGCCAGCTTCCAGGCCATCATCATCAGCGGATAGTTCCACGGCGCGATCGAGCCGACGATGCCGATCGGATCGCGGCGGATCATCGAGGTGTGGCCGGGCAGATATTCGCCGGCCGCCGGTGCGTGCAGGTTGCGCACGGCGCCGGCGAAGAAGCGATAACAATCGACGATCGCCGGGATCTCGTCGTTCAGCACGGCATTGATAGGCTTGCCGCAATTCAAAGCCTCCAGTGTGGCGAAGCCGGCGGCATCCTTCTCGATCGCATCGGCGATCTTCAATAGGTAGCCGGAACGTTCGCCCGGCGTCGTCTGCGACCAGCTTGTGAAGGCTTTTTCGGCGGCATCGACGGCGGCGTCAACCTGGGAGAGCGAGGCTTCGGCAAGGTCGATCACCGTCTCGCCAGTCTTCGGGTTCAAGATGTGCTCTTCCGTCTCCGTGCCTTTTTCGAAGCGGGAACCGATCAGCATTTGGATATCCATGATGTTCTCCCTTTATTTGCCGGCGCCGGCGATCTGGTCGCCGTCGCGGGTGAGGTAATAGGCTGCCAGGATTGGCAGGAAGGTGACGAGCACCACGACCATGGCGACCACATTGGTGACGGGGCGCTGGCGCGGGCGGATGAGTTCTTCGAGCATCCAGATCGGCAAGGTCGATTGCTGGCCACCGGTGAAGGTGGTGACGATGACCTCATCGAAGGAAAGCGCGAAGGCAAGCATGCCGCCGGCAAGAAGGGCGGTGCCGATATTCGGCAGGATGACATGACGGAAGGTCTGAAAGCCGTCAGCGCCGAGATCCATCGAGGCCTCGATCAGCGAGCCGGAGGTGCGGCGGAAGCGGGCGACCGCATTGTTGTAGACGACCACGACGCAGAAGGTGGCGTGACCGAGCACGATGGTCCAGACCGAAAACGGGATATCGAACAGGCTGAAGGCTGATCGGAGCGCAATTCCGGTGATGATGCCGGGAAGGGCGATCGGCAGGATGACCAGCAGCGAGATCGCCTCGCGGCCGAAGAATTTCGTCTGGCTGACGGCCGCCGCACAGAGCGTGCCGAGGACCAACGCGATCGCCGTGGCGATAACGGCGACCTGCACGGAAAGGCTGAGCGCTGACCAGACGTCCGGCCGGTTCCAGGCGACGGCAAACCATTGCAGGGTCAGCCCGCGCGGCGGCCATTGATAGCTCTTCTCCTCCGTCGTGAAGGCATAGACGAAGATCAGCAGGATCGGCAGGTGCAGGAAGAGCAGTCCGGCGGCTGCGGCGATTTTCAGGGGCAGTGGCGATCTCTTGAGGTCAGAGCGCATCGAAAGCCCCCAATTTCCTGGCGAGCGACAGATAAAGCGCCATGATGACGATCGGCACGACGGAGAAGGCGGCGGCGAGCGGCACATTGCCGGCCGTTCCCTGCTGGGCATAGACCGCCTGGCCGATGAAGAGCCTGGACGAGCCGATGATCTGCGGGATGATGTAATCACCCAATGTCAGCGAGAAGGTGAAGATCGAACCAGCGACGATGCCGGGGAGCGCTAAGGGCAGGAGCACGGTGCGGAAGGTCTGGCGCGGCGTGGCGCCGAGATCCGCCGAGGCCTCGATCAGGTTGCCGGGCACACGCTCGAGGGCCGCCTGCGTCGGCAGGATCATGTAGGGAAGCCAGATATAGACGAAGACGATGAAGGTGCCGAGGTAACTCACCGAAAGCGAATTACCGCCAATCACGGGCAGGTTCAGGGTCGCGTCAAGCAGCCAGGAGAGATGGAGCTTCTCGAAGATCCAGGTGAGGATGCCTTCCTTGGCGAGGATCAGCTTCCAGGCGTAGATCTTGACGAGATAGCTCGACCAGAGCGGCAGCATGACGCCGAGATAGAAGAGCGCCTTCCATTTGCCTTGCGCATAACGCGCCGCATAGTAAGCGATCGGGAAGCCGATCAGGGCGGCAGCGAGGGTGACCAGCGCCGACATCACAAGGGTACGGATGATGATATCGAAATTTGCAGGATTCAGCAGCTGGGCATAGGTCGAGAGGGTGAATTCGGTATTCACCAGCCCGGAGAAATCGTCGATCGAGAAGAAGCTCTGGAGAAGCAGGGCGATCAATGAGCCGATATAGATGATGCCGAGCCAGAGCAGCGGCGGCGTCAGCATCAGGAAGAGCAACAGTTTCGGATGCCGCCAGAAGGCATCCGACAGTTGGCCGAAGAACCCGCCTCGGCCCGGAAGGATCGATGTCTTGCCGCCTGACATGGTGAGCGCCGTCATGCCGCATCATCCATGTAGTGGATATCGGCCGGTTGCCAGGCGAGGCGGATGCGGGCGCCGAGATCCGGCACAGGCGCGCCCGCCGGCAGCATGACATGCAGCCGGCTGCCCTTGAGGTTGACGCTGAGACGTGTGACGGCGCCGAGGAAGCTTGCATTTTCGACTTTCGCCTCGACGCCGTCGCTTGCCAGCCGGATCGCCTCGGGGCGCAGGCTCGCCCAGCGTTTCGCGCCGCCGAGCAAGGCCATGAGATCAGGCGGGATGACGTTCGACGAGCCGACGAAATCGGCGACGAAGCGGGTCTTCGGGCAGCTGTAGATATCCTGCGGCGTGCCCTCCTGGACGATGTTGCCATCGTTGAAGACGGCGACGCGGTCGGCCATGGACAGCGCCTCGCCCTGATCGTGGGTGACGAAGACGAAGGTGATGCCGAGCGCGCGCTGCAGGCTCTTCAATTCTTCCTGCATCTGTTCGCGTAGCTTCAGGTCCAGCGCGCCGAGCGGCTCATCGAGCAACAGCACCTTCGGCTTGTTGACGAGCGCGCGGGCGAGCGCCACGCGCTGCCGCTGGCCGCCGGACAGCTGGCCGGGGCGCCGGGCGCCGTAGCCCGGTAGCTTGACGAGCTCGAGGGCATCGCCTGCCGCCTTCATCCGCTCCGCCTTGCCGACGCCTCTGACCATCAGTCCATAGGCAACATTGTCGAGGATATTGAGATGCGGAAAGAGCGCGTAGTCCTGGAACACGGTGTTGACGTTGCGGCGATAGGGCGGAACGCCGTCAGCCGTCTCGCCGAAGATCTGGATATGGCCCGCGGTCGGCTGTTCGAAGCCGGCGATCAATCGCAGGCACGTCGTCTTGCCGGAGCCGGATGGCCCGAGCATGGCAAAGAATTCGCCGGGCGCGATCTCGAGATCGACGCCGTCGACGGCGCGAACCTGGCCGAAATGGCGCGATACCTGCTGGAAGCGGACGGCTGACGTCATGGGGGCTCCGGGTCGTGTGTGTTCAGAGAGGGTTCGGTCTGGCCAACAAAGACCCCGCCCCAAACCCCTCCCCACAAGGGGGAGGGGCTTAATCTGCCGTACCCCTTTCGCAAATACCTTGGCGTTTCGGCAGGAATTCGGCGGTGCCACTCGGAGCCCCTCCCTCTTATGGGGAGAGGTTGGGGAGGGGTCTCACGCTACAACGGTCATCTCAGTGAGGACGTAAATTACCGTCCGCCGATCACGCCGATATAATCCGACACCCAGCGATGATAGGGCACGCATTCGCTCTGCGTCGTGCATTTGGCGACCGGGGTCTTCCAGAACTTGATCTTGTCGAAGTGATCGAAGCCGTTGGTGGCGCAGCCGCTATCACCCATCAGTTCGTTGCCCTTACAGGCGGCGGGAACGGAGGGCACGGCGCCGAACCAGGCTCCAGCGTCACCCTGGACCTTGGCCTTCAGCGAATGTTCCATCCACATATAGGCGCAGTTCGGATGTTCGCTGTCGGCGTGCAGCATGGTGGTGTCTGCCCAGCCGGTGACACCTTCATCCGGGAAGGTGGAGGCGATCTTCTGCTTGTCGGCCTGCAGCAGGTTCACCTGGAAAGGCCAGGAGCCGGAGGCGACGACACCTTCATTCTTGAAGTCGTCGATCTGGATCATTGCATCGTGCCAGTAGCGGGAGACGAGCTTGCGCTGGCCGCGCAACAGGTCGAGGGCGGCCTTGTACTGGTCCTCGGTCAGTTCGTAGGGATCCTTGATGCCGAGATCCGGCTTGTGGGCCATCAGATACATGGCGGCATCGGCGATGTAGATCGCGCCGTCATAGGCCTGGACGCGGCCCTTGTTCGACTTGCCGTCGGGCAGTGTCTGCTCCTCGAAGACGACGTTCCAGCTGGTCGGCGCCTTGTCCTTGAAGGCATCAGTATTATACATCAGCACATTCGGCCCCCAGAGATAGGGCACGCCGTAGTGCACGCCGCCGACCGTATACCACGGGCCGTTCTGCAGGCGCTCGTCGACGGTCTTGAAGCTCGGGATCAGATCGGTGTTGATCGGCTGGACACGCTTGCCGGCGATGAGGCGGAGCGAGGCGTCGCCCGATGCCGTGACGAGATCAAAGCCGCCTTCGTTCATCAGCGACACCATTTCATCCGAGGTGGCGGCGGTCTTGACGGAAACCTTGCAGCCGGTCTCCTTTTCGAAATCGGTGACCCAGTCGTAGTTCTTGTCGGTTTCGCCGCGTTCGATATAGCCGGCCCAGGCGACGATGCTGACAGCACCTTCGCCCTTGCCCAAGGCCTTCAGCGGTTCGGCGGCGATTCCCTGCGTCGCGAAGCTCAGGCAGGCGAGCGCTGCCGTGCAGGATTTCAACAGATTCGTCATCATCCGTCTCCCGGTTTGCCACTTTTGTGGCGGTTTGTTCCCGAATGAAAAGGTGACGCGAAAAAGCCGCTTTCGCAAATTCATTTATCAGAAAGGCGGTATCGGAAATTCCGATATCAGCGGATACGCCCGGAGCGCAAGCTTTCGGCGATGCCGACGAAATCGCGCGCCGCCTGCGGCAGGCTGGAGCCCTTGCGCCAGACCATTCCGACCTGGACGACCGGCAGCGATCCCGAGACGTCGCGGCTCTCGATGCGGTCGCCTTCCAGCGACCATGGTCGGTAGACGAGATCGGGAAGCAGGGCTACGCCGGCGCCTGTTGCAACCAGGCTGCGCACCGCCTCCACCGAGCGGGTGCGGAAGGCGACATGCGGGCGGGCGCCGAGGGCTGAGAGCAGCTTGCCGGTATTCTCTTCGATTTCGTCGACCGTCAGCATGATCAGCGGTTCGCGGGCGATGTCGGCGACCGAGATGATGTCGGCCGACACCAGCGGATGGCCCATCGGCAGCCATAGTCGATAGGGCGAGGTTTCGAGGATTTCCGCCTGCAGCGCCATGCGGTCGCGCAGGTTTGATATCACCATCACGGCGACATCCAGCTCGCCGCCGACCAGGAGATGTTCGAGGTAACCGCCATTGTCCTCGATGGCGCTGACCTCGATGCCGGGACAGGCGCGCCGGTATCGCGCCAGGAGATCAGAGAGCACGTAGCCGGCGACAAGCGAGGTGACGCCGATGTTCAGTGTGCCGGAGAGGGCGCTTTGCTGGCCGGAAAAGCTGGTCCGTGCATCGGAGACGGAGGCCAGGATCTTCGTCGCATGACGCAGGAACTGGTGTCCGTTATGGGTGATTGTCAGGCCGCGCGGATGGCGCTCGAACAGCTCGACGCCGAGGTCGGTTTCGAGCTCCTTCAACGCTTCCGTCACCGAGGATTGGGAGATCGAAAGGTTCTGTGCGGCTCGCGTCACCGAACCCTGTTCGGCGACGGCGACAAAATATTGAACCTGGCGAAGCGTGAAGGCCATGGGGTTTTAGAGCATGGCGGAACGGGCCGTGGCAAGCGGCCGAAAAAAGCGGACCTTTTTTGGTATTTTCCTAAAATGGAGCGGGCTTCGCATGCCCACTTAAACTTTCGGAAACGTCATTTCCTTAGCGTTCTCAGCACTTGTCCTGCGTTGGAGTTTCAGATGGCGGAGCAGTTGGCGTGAAGGCCTTACTGCGCATATTCCGGCCTTCCCGGAAATTGGCAATCATCATTGGCGGAGTCGCTCTTCTCATGGGCGTGTCCGGCGGTGCGGCGGTCTATGTCGGCAAGGACAGGCTGATCGGTGCAACTGGTGGTGGCTACGGACTCGAATGCAGTGACGTCAACCTGGTGACGATCCGCAAACAGGATCACGTCTGGGTGCGCAAATACATCAAGACCGAACCGACCGACGGGATGACGCGGGTCAAGACCGCGCTTCGTGTCGCTCAGGCGGTTTATGCCGCGCAGAAGCCGGATCTGGTGCAGGTGGTGGTGCTCGACGAAAACGGACCGACGATGCGCGCCGATATTCGCGGCCGGGCGATCGGCGCCGATGTCGTCTATATCCCACATCCCGACAAGGCCGTTCCGGGCCTCGACGACAAGTCCTATACAGCACGCTACTACGACGGCAAGGCCAGTGAAAACGGGCTGTTCTTCGGCGAGCGGATAGAGATGCCGTTCGACGAGATCGCCATGATCAGCGCCGCTTTCAAGGATCCCGAGGATTGCGTCGACCCGGTCGCGGTTGCCTCGACCAGAAGCGAGGAAAAGGGCAAGAAGGCCGCAGGCGGCGGGCATGGCGCAGCGCCGGCAGCCGAAAGCGAAGCCGCGCCGGCTGCAGGCGGCCACGGCGCAGATGCGGTCGCAGAGGCGCCGGTCGAAGAGCCGCCGGCTGAAGCCGCCAAGACCCACTGAACAGCGAGCATGAAAAAGCGGAGCGCCGGGAGGCACTCCGCTTGGCATTTTCGACCTGTCTTCCGGTCAGTCGGCTTTGCTGCGGCGGGCCGGGAAGAGGATGACGTCGCGGATCGACGGTGCATTGGTCAGCAGCATGATGAGACGGTCGACGCCGATGCCGAGGCCACCTGCCGGCGGCATGCCTTGGTCGATTGCGTCGAGGAATTCCTCATCCAGCTGCTTTTCCTTTTCGCCGCGGGCATGCGCCAGTTCGAGTTGCTCGACCATGCGGCGGCGCTGCTCTTCGGGATCGTTGAGTTCCGAGAAGGCGTTGCCGAGTTCCCAGGCGTTGCAATAGGTCTCGAAGCGCTCGACGAGGCGCGGCTCGCCCGGCACTTCCTTGGCGAAGGGCGAGATATCCTTCGGGAAATGCGTGACATGCGACGGCTGGATCAGCGTGGATTCGACCTTTTCCTCGAAGATGAAGGCAAGGCATTCACCCCAGGTCCAATCCTTCTCGACCGCAAAACCGGCAGCCTTGGCGGCGGCGCGGGCCTCTTCATCGGTCTTGATGGCGAGAAAATCGATGCCGGTCGCTTCCTTGACGGCATCGGGCATCGGCACGCGCTTGAACGGCCCCTTGAAGGACATGGTCTTGTCGCCGAAGGGGAATTCCGTCGTGCCGTGAATGGAGAGCGCCAAGGTTTCGAACAGCCGCTCGACGAGGTCCATGATGTCCTCGTAATCGACATAGGCCCAGTAACACTCCATCATGGTGAATTCGGGATTGTGCCGGGTGGAGACGCCTTCGTTGCGGAAGTTCCGGTTGACCTCGAAGACCTTGTCGGTCAGCCCCGAGATCAGCGTGCGCTTGAGGAACAGTTCCGGCGCGATGCGCAGGTACATGTCGAGCTTCAGCGTGTTGTGATGCGTCTTGAACGGCTCAGCGGTGGCGCCGCCATAAACCGACTGCAGCATCGGTGTCTCGACTTCCATGAAGCCGTCATTTTCCATGAAGCGGCGGATGCCGGAGAGGATCTTCGAGCGCTGCTGGAAGCGGAGCTTCGAATCCTCGTTGGTCATGATGTCGAGGTGACGCCTGCGGTAGCGCAGCTCGATGTCGGAGAGACCGTGCCACTTCTCCGGCATCGGCAGCAGCGACTTCGTCAGCATGGTGATCGTATGCGCGTTGATCGTCAGCTCGCCACGCTTGGTGCGGCGTACGATGCCGGTGACGCCGATGATGTCGCCGATGTCGATCATCGGCAGAAGCGCACGGGCTTCTTCCGGGGTCGTGTCCTTGTGACTGAAAATCTGGATCTTGCCGCCGGCATCGTGGATGTCCATGAACATGCCGGAGTTGCGCGATGAGTAGACGCGGCCGGCGACGGTGACGACATCCTGCGTCTCGACGTCAGGTTCCAGGTTCTCATATTTCGCGATGAGCTCGGCATTGGTCATCGTGCGGTGGAAATGCGCCGGATAGACCTCGCCGATCTGCTCACGCAGCAGCTTCAGCTTCTGGGCGCGCACTTCCGTCGCGTCGGAGGAAAGGGTGTTTTCGGTCTTGTTGTCAGCCACTTTCGAAATCCTCTGACTGTTCTTACTTCGAGCCGACGAGGGCGGCGACCGCCTGCGAGGCGAGCTTCAGGCGCTGGCGCACAACGGACCGGCCGAGGATCGCCATGGAATCGAAGAGCGGCAGCGAGCGCGACGAACCGGAGACCGCGACGAAGAGCGGCGAGACCACGACCTTCAGCTTCTTGCCCATGCGGTCGGCGATCGCGCGCAGCTCCGCCTCGATCGTCTCGACGTTCCATTCCAGGATCTTTTCGAGATCCGGCTGAACGGTGTTGAGGATCTCCAGTATCTCTTCCGGCGGCGACTTGATCTTGGCGAAGTCGGAAGGCTGCAGGCCGAGATCGGATTTCAGCAGGAAGCCAGCAAGATCGGGCAGTTCGCCGAGCTTGGAAATGCGCGTCTGCGACAGGCGCAGACCTTCCTTCAGGCGGTCGTTTTCCATCGCCCAGGTCAGCACACGTGCCTGGAATTCCTCTTCCGACAGTTTCTCGCGGATCCAGCGGCCGTTCAGCCAGTCGAGCTTCTGAATGTCGAAGATCGCGCCGGCCTTGGAGAGGTTCTCCGGATCGAACTTCTCGGAGAGAGCGTCCATATCAAGCAGCTCTTCGCCTTCGGCGATCTGCATGAAGAACAGGCCGAGGAAGTTCATCAGCGCTTCGGGGATATAGCCGAGCGCGGAGTAATAGGAGATCGAGGTCGGGTTCTTGCGCTTCGACAGCTTCGACTTGTCGGCATTGCGCATCAGCGACAGATGCATGAAGACCGGCTGGTCCCAGCCGAAATAGCGATAGAGCAGGATGTGCTTCGGCACCGAAGCCAGCCACTCCTCGCCGCGCGCCACATGAGTGATCTTCATCAGATGGTCGTCGATGACGTTGGCCATATGATAGGTCGGCATGCCGTCGGCCTTGACGAGCACCTGCATGTCGACCGAATCCCACGGGATGCTGACATCGCCATAGACGCCGTCGGTAAAGTCGCAGGAGCCTTCGGCCGGGATCTTCATGCGGATGACGGTCGTCTCGCCGGCGGCCATGCGCGAGGTGACTTCCTCGGCCGCAAGATTCAGGCAGAGGCCGTCATATTTCGGTGGCTTGCCGGCGGCACGCTGGGTTTCGCGCATCTGTTCCAGGCGCGCGGGCGTGCAGAAACAGCGGAAGGCATGGCCCTTGTCCAGCAGCTCCTGTGCATAGGGCTGGTACATCGGCTTGCGATCGGACTGGCGATAGGGGCCGTAGGGGCCGCCGATATCAGGGCCTTCCTTCCATTCCAGCCCGCACCATTTCAGTGCGTCCAACACCTTCGTTTCGAATTCAGGGGTCGAGCGCGTCGCATCGGTATCCTCGATGCGCAGAATGAACTCGCCGCCGTGCTTCTTGGCGAAAAGGTAGTTGAAGAGAGCGATGTAAGCGGTGCCGACATGCGGCTCGCCGGTCGGCGAGGGAGCGATGCGGACGCGGACGCCGGTGGCTGTCCCGGAAACTGTCATTGTGTGTGCCCGTCAATGGATGCCGGACGGCTTTCATGGGAAAGCGACGTTCGGCCGGAAGGATGCAGATAGCTTCGTCGGCAAACCGGCCGGAAAAGGGCATGCGCCCGCACTATCCGCCGATCGTCCGTTCGGCTGGCCTTAGGCCATATTCAACCGGGCGCGTCAAGAAAAACCACGCCTGCAAGGGCTTGATGGCGATGAGGGAGGACGCGCCGTTGCGACGCGCCCTCTCAACCCCAGCCTCAATGAGCGCCGCCTCGTTTCCGCTTGCGGGCGTTGCGCGCGAACATGTTCAGCACCTCGACCAGCGCCGAGAAGGCCATGGCGGCGTAGACGTAGCCCTTCGGCACGTGGAAGCCCATGCCATCGGCGATCAGTGTCGTACCGATCATCAGCAGGAAGGCGAGCGCCAGCATGACGATCGTCGGATTCCGCTCGATGAAGTTGGCAAGCGGCGTCGCGGCGACCAGCATGACGGTGACGGCGGCGACGACTGCGACTACCATGATCGGCAGATGCGGCGTCATGCCGACGGCGGTGATGATGCTGTCGACGGAGAAGACGAGATCGAGCAGCAGGATCTGGCCGATGGCCGATGCAAAGCCTGTCGTGGCCGAACTTGCGATGAAGTCCTCGCCGTGATCTTCCGGATCGACGCTGTGGTGGATTTCCTTGGTGGCCTTCCAGACGAGGAACAGACCGCCGGCAATCAGGATCAGATCCTTCCAGGAGAAGCCGTGGCCGAAGGCTTCAAACAGCGGTTCGGTCAGTTGCACGATCCAGGCGATGGTGCCGAGCAGGACGAGACGCATGACGAGCGCAAGACCGATACCGATCTTGCGGGCCTTCTCCCGGTGCTCGGGCGGCAGTTTGTTGGTGAGAATGGAAATGAAGATCAGGTTGTCGATCCCGAGAACGACTTCCATCACCACCAGCGTGATGAGCGCCACCCAGGCGGCCGGATCCTGAATGAGCGTCATGATTTCCTGCATCAGCATATATCCCTTTTGCGTCACGTAAGTATTGACGCTCGCAATGTAATGTTGCCGGCCTCTCAGGCAAGCGCCGCAAGGGGGTATACGAAACCGATGTGACTTTTATTCCCTAGAACAGGATGATTTAAGGCCGGGGCGGCCTTAAATTTGAATCCTGTTCCAGATTAAAGAGTTAGAGCATGATGTCGTCCGAAAACCGCTGACACTTTCCGGCATCATGCTCTGACCGGCAACCAGATTTCGGTGATGCCCATGCCGGTATAGGGGTCGAAGCGCTCGTCGTAGCGTTCGAACATGTCGGGTGTCTCGCCGTGCTCCAGGCCTGAGGTTGGCCACCATGCGCCAAATATCCGGTTCATGGTCGCCGGAATGCCGGAGACATGGCCGCGATGGGCAAAGACGACGTAACGCTGGCCCGGAAGCTTGAGCGTTGCAAAATCCGCCGGCAGATCGCCGGCATCGGAAATTTCAACCGCGGCCATATAGCGGAATTTCTCTGCTTCACCATCGATATGGGTGCAGATGCCGTAGGCGACGTTGCCTTTCTGGCCGGAGATATGACCGAAATGGGCATTGAATTTCTGCCAGAGGGAGGGGATGGCGGCATTGCCGCCATAGGGGTAGGTCTCCTGCAAGCCGGCAAACAGCATCGGTTGAAGGGTTTCGAAGCGGGGCGGTTCGAGGTCGTTGAGGTGGGCGGGGTCCATTCTGATCGGCTCCAGCAAGACAAGGTTACGGGCGTGCCCCTGTCTGCGCACCGCATCCGGCGTCATGCCGAACTGGTCGCGGAAGGCACGGGTGAAGGCTTCGTGCGAGCCGTAGCCGGCGCAAAGCGCAACCTCGAGAATGGTGGATGAACCGCCGACCAGTGTCGGGACGGCGCGGCTGAGGCGGCGCCCTCTTATATAGCCGCTGATCGAGTGGCCGGTGACGAGCCCGAAGACGCGCGACAGATGGTAGCGCGACAATCCGGCTGCTTCCGATATCTCTTCCAGCGATATATCGCTTTCGAAATGGCTCTCGATGAACCAGATCGCCCGTCCGACGGCGCTCATTCTCACTCCCCTGGTTGCGGCTTCTTCTTTAAAGAAAAGCCGGCAGCCGGGTTTGATCGTAGTTGCGGAATTTTGGCCGATGGAGGACAGCAATC
Source organism: Rhizobium sp. 10PS4 (assembly GCF_032464805.1). Lineage (NCBI taxonomy): Bacteria > Pseudomonadati > Pseudomonadota > Alphaproteobacteria > Hyphomicrobiales > Rhizobiaceae > Rhizobium > Rhizobium sp. 10PS4. Next base: position 67,599 of record NZ_JAWDIW010000014.1, read on the forward strand.
AAGGGTGCAGTCAGGCCGTCTCGTGCCGGCGCGCGCCGTAGGCGGCCATGAAGACCCGGATCGCGCCGCGGATGACGCGCTCGATTTCGTCAAGCGGCGGCGGCTCTTCCATGCTTCCGAACAGGCGCAGCTTGAAGAAACTGCCGCTGGCAAGATCGAGAAACTGGCCGGCGGCGAGATCGATGTCATCGATCTCGAGTGTGCCTTCGGCGATATGGCGTTCCAGGAAATCGCGCATGATGGTGCGCAGATTGACCGGCCCCTTGAAGAAGCGTTGACAGAGCTCAGGCATGCGGTCTCGAACGCCGAGCACGGTGCGCATCGCGCTGATGACCTTTTCATCGGTCATATGGGTAACGAAGCTTATCCCGAATTCGTACAGGCCGGCTTCGGGATCGTCATGTTCGGCAAGCGCCGTGCGCACAGCCGCCACGAAGGCGGCGCGCTCGGTCTCGATCATCGCCGAAAACAGTTCTTCCTTGTTGGTGAAATAGACGTAGAGCGTTCCCTTGGAGACTCCGGCCTCGCGGGTCACGTCGTTCATGCTGGCGGCGTCGAAGCCCATCTTCATGAAGACGCGCTTGGCGCCGGCGAGGATCTGCTGGCGCTTGGCCGGATCTTCGCCTGCGGCAAATCGGCCTCCGGCAGCGGGAGGACTGAATACGGCGGCGTGGTCGGGTGTCAGCGTCATGTCCTCTTAACCGTGTTGACGGTTTCGCATGTTCTTTAAAAGAAATCGAACCGATTGGTTCTATGCATCTTGATATGACGATAAAACAGGTTTAAGTCAACTGAACCGAACCGTTCAGTTCGATTATTTACTCCAGATCGGTAAAGTGGCCATGTCGAGCAACCAGAAGAGCAACGTCGCGCGTATCGTCAGCGAAAACGCCGGGACCGAAGAGGTAAAGGCCGATGTCGCGGCCGTAGAAGCTCCGACGGCGGAAGCCCGCGAAGTTCCTTCAGCTCCCGCGCAGTCGGCGCCGGCTTCGGTCACCGCACCCGCGGCTGCGAAGAAGCGCCGCAGCCTTGTGCTGCCGATCGTCGTGCTCGCCCTTCTCGCGGGCGGCGGCTGGTATGGTTACGAATGGTGGACGAACGGCCGCTTCATGGTGTCGACCGACGACGCCTATATCGAAGGCGATATCGCAACGATTTCGCCAAAGGTCACGGGCTACGTCGCGAAGGTGAACGTTGTCGCCAACCAGGAAGTCAAAGCGGGCGACGTTCTTGCCACGCTTGATAACGGCGACTATCAGAACGCCCTCGACTTGGCCCAGGCCCAAATCGTCACCGAACAGCTTTCTCTGCAGCGTATTGACGCGCAGATCGAAGGCGCGAATGCGAGCCTCGTGCAGGCGCAGGCGCAGAAGGTGGCACTCGAAGCGGCCGTTCGCGGTGCCGAAATCACCCAGAAGCGCCAGAGCGACCTTCAGGCGAAGTCGGTCGGCACCGCCGCCGATCTCGACAATGCCAATATCGCCCTCGACCAGGCCAAGGCCAATCTTGCCGGCGGCGACGCCAACATCACCGCCGCACAGGCCAACATCACCATCCTCCAGGCCCAGCGCAAGGAAGCCGAAGGCTCGGTCCGTTCGCTTGAGATCTCGCGCGACAAGGCCGTCCGTGACCTTTCCTTCACCGTGCTCAAGGCGCCTTATGACGGGATTGTCGGCAACCGCTCCGTCCAGGAAGGCGACCTCGTCTCTCCTGGCCAGCGCCTGATGGCGCTCGTTCCGGTGCGACAACTCTATATCGACGCCAATTTCAAGGAAACGCAGATCCAGCATCTGGTGCCGGGCTCGAAGGTCAACGTCCATGTCGATGCCTATGACGACCATCCGATCGTCGGCACCGTCGAGTCGATCTCGCCGGCTTCCGGCTCGGTCTTTTCGCTGCTGCCGCCGGAAAACGCTACCGGCAACTTCACCAAGGTGATCCAGCGCGTGCCGGTGCGCATTGCGCTGCCGCAGGATACGCTCGACAGCGGCCGTCTGCGCGCGGGCCTGAGCGTCGTCGTCGATGTCGACACCCGTACGGCGCCGAGCAAGTAAGCCTTCAGGAAAGGCAGAGGTGATCTGATGGCCGGCAGCGCGACAGCAACGGCGGGAATGATGCCGGCGGCACCCGCCCGTGCCGACGAGCGCATGGATCCGAAGAAGCTTATCGCCTTCTTCGCGATGGTGGTCGGCATGTTCATGTCGATCCTCGACATCCAGATCGTCTCGGCCTCGCTTGCGGAGATCCAGGCCGGCCTTTCGGCCGGCAGCGACGAGATCGGCTGGGTGCAGACGTCCTATCTGATCGCCGAAGTGATCATGATCCCGCTTTCGGGCACGCTGGCGCGCATCATCTCGACGCGTTATCTTTTCGCGATCTCGGCTGCCGGCTTCACCATGGCGAGCGCGCTTGCCGCGACCGCGACGAATATCGACCAGATGATCGTCTACCGGGTCATCCAGGGCTTCATCGGCGGCGGCATGATCCCGTCGGTCTTCGCGGCCGCCTTCACCATCTTCCCGCCGTCGAAGCGCAGCATCGTCTCGCCGATCATCGGCTTGATCGCCACGCTGGCGCCGACCATCGGCCCGACCGTCGGCGGCTATCTCAGCCACGCCTTCTCCTGGCACTGGCTGTTCCTCGTCAATATCATTCCGGGCATCATCGTCACGATCGTCACCTGGAACTTCATCGATTTCGACAAGCCGGAACTGTCGCTCTTCAAGAAGTTCGATTGGTGGGGGCTGTTCTCGATGGGCGTCTTCCTCGGCGGCCTTGAATATGTGCTCGAAGAGGGCAATTCCAACGACTGGTTCAACGACAGCTACATCACCATAGCGGCAGTCGCTTCCGGTGCTGCAGCCATCGTCTTTTTCTATCGCGCCTTCACGGTGGATTTCCCGGTCGTCGACCTCAAGGCCTTTGCGAACCGAAATTTCTCCTTCGGTTCGGTGTTTTCCTTCGTCATGGGCATCGGCCTCTATGGCCTCACCTATATCTACCCGGTCTATCTCGGGCGCATCCGCGGCTATGACTCATTGATGATCGGCGAGACGATGTTCGTCTCCGGACTTGCGATGTTCTTCACCGCGCCCATCGCCGGGCGGCTGTCGACCAAGATGGATCTGCGCCTGATGATGGTGATCGGCTTTGTCAGCTTCGCCGCCGGCACCTTCATCATGATGCATCTGACGGCGGATTGGGATTTCTACGAACTCTTCATCCCGCAGATCCTGCGCGGCTTCGGGCTGATGATGTGCATGGTGCCGATCAACAACATCGCACTCGGTACGATGCCGCCCTCGCGCATCCGCGGCGCTTCCGGCCTGTTCAACTTGACCAGAAACCTCGGCGGCGCCGTCGGCCTCGCGGTCATCAACACCGTGCTCACCAACCGGCAGGACGTGCACTACGAGCGGCTGCGGGAGAATATGGACTGGGGCAATCCGGCGGCGATCGACCAGATGAACAACATGGCCGCCAACTTCAACACCTATGGCATGGACGGCGCCTCGGTCGCGATCAAGCAGATGGTCGGCCTTGCCACCAAACAGGCGATCATTCTCTCCTTCAGCGACGTGTTCCTGATCCTGACCGCACTCTTCCTTGCCATGATCCTCGGTGTCGCCATGATCAAGAAACCCGCGCCGCAAGGCGGGGGAGGCGGTGGCGGCCACTGACCTCCGGCCTGCCGCCCCTTGAAAAGGCCCTCTTCGGAGGGCCTTTTTTGTTTGCTGTTTTCGCGCCGTGCCGTCCGCCCGATGATACCCGCCAGTCCCAAAAAACGACGTGGAACCGGTCTGTTCGATTTTTTGATTTACGTACATCAAAATTGGCGCTAATGGTCTCGTCAGGAGGAATGATGAGGCCAACCGTTCACGATATCGCCGCCGCCGCCGGTGTCAGTCTGGCGACTGTCGACCGGGTTCTCAACCAGCGTCCCGGTGTGCGCCACGTCACACGGGAAAAGGTCGAGACCGCGATCCGCGAGCTCGGTTATGTCAGAGACGTCGCCGCCGCCAATCTTGCCAAAGGGCGCACTTATCCGCTGGTTTTCATCCTGCCGGCCAGCGACAATTCCTTCATGCACGGTCTCAACGCCGAGATTCGACAGGCGGTCCTCCGCTCGTCGGCCGAACGCACCGACATCCGTACCATTGAGGTGCCGGCCTTCGATCCCGCCGCCCTTGTCTCCGTGCTCGAGGGTCTTTCCCGGGAAAAGCCTTGTGGCATCGCACTGGTTGCGACCGATGCGCCTGAGGTGCGCGCCGCCGTCGACCGGCTGGTGCGCGAGCGCTTTCCCATCGTCACCCTGGTGTCCGATCTCACGGGGTCGCTACGCCATCACTATGCCGGCGTCGACAATATCGCCGCCGGCCGCACAGCCGCGCGTCTGCTCGGACGATTCCTCGGGCCGCGAAAGGGTGAAATCGCCGTGCTCGCCGGCTCCATGCTGGTGCGCGACCATCGCGAGCGGCTGGAGGGCTTCACCGCTGTCATGGCCGAGGAATTTCCCGATCTTGCGATCCTGCCGGTTCTCGAAGGCCGCGACGACCCGGAGGTCGCCCACAGGCTCGTTGCCGACGCGCTTTCGAGGAATGCCGGGATCATCGGCGTCTACAGCCTCGGCGCCGGCAACCGCGGCCTGATCCGGGCGTTGAAGGAGAAGGCCGTCGACCGCGTGCTGACCGTGATTGCCCACGAACTGACCGCCCATACACGCGCAGCACTGATCGACAACACGATCGATGCGATCCTCAATCAGGATGCCGGCCATGAGGTGCGCAGCGCGATCCGGGTGCTGAAAGCCAAGGCGGACGGACTTGCCGTCATCGAAGCGCAGGAGCGCATCCGCCTCGACATATTCCTGAAAGACAATCTGCCGTAACGGCAAAGGGAGAAACACCACATGTATCTGGGTCTCGATCTCGGAACCTCCGGCGTCAAGGCGATGCTGATCGACGGTGATCAGAAGATCGTCGGCTCGGCCAACGGTTCGCTCGACGTGTCGCGTCCGCATTCCGGCTGGTCGGAGCAGGAGCCGGCCCACTGGGTGCGCGCCACGGAGGAGGCTGTCGCCGGCCTCAAGGCAAAACACCCGAAGGAGTTGGCGGCGGTCAAGGGCATCGGCCTTTCCGGGCAGATGCATGGCGCAACGCTCATCGATGCCACCGACAAGGTCCTGCGCCCCTGCATCCTCTGGAACGATACGCGCAGCTACGTCGAGGCCGCGGCACTTGATGCCGATCCGCGCTTTCGCGCGCTCACTGGCAACATCGTCTTCCCCGGCTTTACGGCGCCGAAGCTCGCCTGGATCGAAAAGCATGAGCCCGATGTCTTCGGCAAGATCGCCAAGGTGCTCTTGCCGAAGGACTATCTGCGTCTCTGGCTGACCGGCGACTATATCTCGGAAATGTCGGATTCGGCCGGCACCTCCTGGCTGGACACCGGCAAGCGCGCCTGGTCCTCCGAACTGCTGGCCGCCACCAAGCTTTCCGAGGAGCAGATGCCGGCGCTCGTCGAAGGCACCGAGCAGGCTGGTAAGCTGCGGTCCGAACTGGCGGCGCAATGGGGTATATCAGGTGATGTCATCGTTGCCGGCGGTGCCGGCGACAACGCGGCCTCGGCCTGCGGCATGGGCACGGTCAGCGATGGCGCCGCCTTCGTCTCGCTCGGCACATCAGGCGTGCTTTTTGCCGCCAACGGTTCCTATTTGCCGAAGCCAGAAAGCGCCGTGCATGCCTTCTGCCACGCGCTGCCGAACACCTGGCACCAGATGGGCGTCATCCTGTCGGCGACCGATGCGCTGAACTGGCATTCCGGCGTGACCGGCAAGTCGGCCGCCGATCTCACCGGCGAACTCGGCGAGACGCTGAAGGCGCCTACCGGCGTCTCTTTCCTGCCCTATCTCTCCGGCGAGCGCACGCCGCACAATGATGCCGTCATCCGCGGCGCCTTCATCGGCCTTGAACATGAAAGCAGTCGTGTCGTTCTCACTCAAGCGGTGCTCGAAGGCGTCGCCTTCGCCATCCGCGATAATCTCGAAGCGCTGCGTTCGGCCGGCACCGGCATCTCCCGGGTCACGGCAATCGGCGGCGGTTCGCGCTCGCGTTACTGGCTGGCGTCGATCGCGACCGCGCTCGGCGTTCCCGTCGACCTGCCGGCCGACGGCGATTTCGGCGCGGCCTTCGGCGCTGCCCGCCTCGGCCTGATCGCGGCAACGGGCGCGGATCCGATCACGGTCTGCACGCCGCCGGTGACGGCGGGCACGATCGAGCCGGTGGCGTCGCTGAGCGGCGCGTATGAGGATGCTTACAAGCGCTATCGTGCGCTGTACCCGGCGATCAAGTCGCTGGCGCACTGAGAACTGAGACGGCGGCCCCCTCATCCGACCCTTCGGGCCACCTTCTCCCCCAGGGGAGAAGGGAAAAGAAGCGCCGCAGCGAGTCTCTTCTCCCCATCGGGGAGAAGGTGCCGGCAGGCGGATGAGGGAGCCCCTGGCGTAGACAAGAATTCGGAACTGCCAACAGATACGAACCCAAGGAGAACCAAAATGAGCACCGGATTTTTCGGCGATATTCAGAAAGTAAAATACGAAGGCCCGGACAGCACCAATCCGCTGGCCTTCCGCCATTACCAGCCGGACGAGATCGTCATGGGCAAGCGCATGGAGGACCATCTGCGCTTTGCGGTGGCCTACTGGCACACCTTCACCTGGCCGGGCGGCGATCCCTTCGGCGGGCAGACCTTCCTGCGTCCCTGGTTCGAGGACACGATGAAGGCCGCCAAGCTCAAGGCCGACGTCGCCTTCGAATTCTTCTCGCTGCTCGGCTCGCCCTATTACTGCTTCCATGACGCCGACGTGCGTCCGGAAGGCAAGACTTTTGCCGAGAACACTAAAAACCTCAACGAGATCGTCGATTATTTCGCCGAGAAGCAGGCCGCAACCGGCACCAAGCTGCTCTGGGGCACGGCGAACCTCTTCTCCCACCGCCGCTATATGTCGGGCGCTGCGACCAATCCGGATCCTGACGTCTTCGCTTTCGCAGCCGCGACGGTAAAGACCTGCATCGACGCCACGCAGAAGCTCGGCGGCGAAAACTACGTGCTCTGGGGCGGCCGCGAAGGTTACGAGACGCTGCTCAACACCGATATTGGCCGCGAGCTCGACCAACTCGGCCGCTTCCTCAACCTCGTCGTCGAATACAAGCACAAGATCGGCTACAAGGGCACGATCCTGATCGAGCCGAAGCCGCAGGAGCCGACCAAGCACCAGTATGACTACGACGTTGCCACCGTCTATGGCTTCCTCAAGAAGCACGGCCTTGAAAACGAGGTGAAGCTCAATATCGAGCAGGGTCACGCGATCCTTGCCGGCCACTCCTTCGAGCACGAGCTGGCGCTTGCCAATGCGCTCGGCATCTTCGGCTCGATCGACATGAACCGCAACGACTACCAGTCCGGCTGGGATACCGACCAGTTCCCGAACAATGTTCCCGAAATGGCGCTCGCCTACTACCATGTTCTGGCTGGTGGCGGCTTCAAGACCGGCGGCACCAACTTCGACTCGAAGCTGCGCCGTCAGTCTCTCGACCCGGCGGATCTGCTGATCGGCCATATCGGCGGCATGGATTGCTGCGCTCGCGGCCTGAAGGCTGCTGCCAGGATGATCGAGGACAAGGCTCTGTCGCAGCCGCTCGCCGATCGTTACGCCGGCTGGGAATCCGCCGAGGCGCAGAAGCTCTTCCGCGGCGAGTACTCGCTGGATGAGATCACCCACTATGTCGAGAGCCACGACGTGAACCCGCAGCCACGGTCGGGCAAGCAGGAACTGCTGGAGAACGTCGTCAACCGTTACGTTTGATAAAGTGCGTCGGCGGCCATTGGTCGCCGGCGCAATTTTGCCGGCTAAATGCGCCTTAAGCGCTCAGCGATATGGGTTCAACGCTTCGACCAGTTGCGCGACGGCGCCGAGACTGAGTTCCGAACCACCAGATCCGGCCTCAGCAGGATTTCCGTTTCGGCCGGCCGGCCATCGGACAGAAGTTCCAGCAGCAGCGCCATTGCCTGCTTGCCGATTGCCGTTCTCGGCTGGCGGACCGTGGTCAGCGGTGGGGATATGAAGACGGCCTGCGGCACGTCGTCGAAACCGGTCACCGAGAAATCCCGCGGAATGTCGTAGCCTCGCGCGCCGAGACCAATCATGACGCCGATCGCCGTCTGGTCGTTCACGCACATGAAGGCGGTTGGAAGCGTGTCGCGCATGAAAAGCTGTTCGACCGCATGCCGCCCGCTTTCGATCGTGCCGTCGCCTTCGAGCACGATCCTGGTGTCGGGCGGGATGCCTGCTGCGTCGAGACCGGCATCGTAACCCATGCGGCGTCTGGTATAGGCAAGCCGGGTGCGCGAATCGCCGATGAAGGCGATCTTGCGATGCCCTTCGGCCAGCAGCAGATCCACCGCTTTGCGAGCGCCCTCGGTGTCGTCGACGCCGACATAGGGAATGCCGCCGTTGAAGACGGGCTCGAAAACGCCGACGCTCGGCGGCAGCCGCGCGGTCATGGTCTGATGCCCGAAGGGCAGGATGCCGGTGAACAGGATCAATCCGGCCGCCTGGTTGGAATTGAAGAATTTCAGATATTCCAGACCGCGCTGCGCATCGTTCTGCGTGTGGCCGATCAGGATGCCGTAGCCGTGAGCTCGCGCTTCGTTTTCCAGCCCGACGAGAATGTTGGAGAAATTGGGATCGCCGATATCGGGCGCCACGACGAGGATCATGTTGGAGCGGCCAAGCCTCAGGCTGCGCGCCATGGCGTTGGTCGTATAGCCGGTGATGGCGATCGCCTGGTTGACCTTGAGGCGGGTGGAGTTGGCGACCTTCTCCGGCATGTGGATTGCCCGGGAAACCGTCGCGATGGAGACCTCGGCGATCCGGGCGACGTCTTCGATGGTTGCGGGCGTGGAATTCGACACTTGGCTCTGCCTTGGGGCTGTCTTCGCCGCGACACTACACAGACTTGTCGAGAGGTCAAAGGCATGCTTCAACTGATCTGTGTAAATCAACGATGTAAACCTTTACATGATGTATGTAAAGGTTTACATAAGCCCCAGAGCGGGTGGGATGCCGCTTTGGGAGGACCGGATGACTGTGGAAGCTGCCGACACCGCACCCGTGGTGCTGTCCGCCAGGCGCATATGCAAATCCTTCAGTGGAGTGCAGGTTCTCTTCAGCGTGAACTTCGATCTCCGCGCCGGCGAAATCCATGCACTCATGGGTGAAAATGGCGCCGGAAAATCCACGCTCGTCAAGGTATTGTCCGGTTTCGAACAGCCGAGTTCCGGCGAAATACTGCTCGACGGCAAGCCGGTCGTCCTGCCGCCGAATGGCGCCGCCGAGGCGCTCGGCATCGTCATCATTCACCAGGAATTCAACCTCGCCGAACATTTGACCGTGACGGAGAGCCTTTTTCTCGGGCGCGAAGTCACGCGCTTCGGCGTGCTCGATCGCAAATATATGCGGTCGGAGACACGCAAGGTTCTCAATGTGCTCGGTTCGCATGTTGATGAGAATGCGCTGATCAGCACACTTTCCATCGCCGACAAGCAGATGGTGGAAATCGCCAAGGCAATCAGCCGCGATGCGCGGGTGGTGTTCATGGACGAACCGACCGCAGTGCTGTCGAGTGAAGAGACCAGCATGCTGTTCAAGCAGGTTCGCAAACTTCGCGACCAGGGTACCAGCTTCGTCTTCGTGTCCCACAAACTCGACGAAGTGATGGAGTTGACCGACCGGGTCACCGTCCTTCGCGATGGCCAATGGATCAAGACTTCACCGACATCCATTCTGGACGGAGAATCGATCGCGCAGCTGATGGTCGGCCGCGAACTCTCCAGCCTCTATCCCGCCAAGGTCGAGCCTGATATCGACGAGGAGATTGTCCTCAGGGTCGCGTCGTTGTCCACGGGCTATGTGAATGACGCGAGCTTCGAGGTGCGCAAGGGCGAGATCATCGGTTTTTCAGGCATGATCGGCTCCGGCCGCACCGAGCTGATGGAAGCAATCGCCGGGTTGCGGACCCGTCTCGAGGGCGAGGTGGTCATCAAGGGCGAAACGGTTCCCTCCGGCGACGTCCATGCCGCCAATCGCTGCGGGCTCGCCTATATGACCAAGGACCGCAAGTCGAAAGGCCTCTTGCTGCGCTCCGGCATGGTGACCAATCTGACACTGCAATCGCTTGGAAGGCACGCTAGCCACGGTTATCTCAGCCCGGGCAGCGAGGCGGCCGCGATGGCAAAGGCCAAACGCCGCTTCGATATCAGGGTTCGCGACAGCAATATCGTCGCCGGCCGGATGTCGGGGGGGAACCAGCAGAAGTTGCTGCTCGCCAAGGTCATGGAGACCGAACCTCAGATCATCATCATCGACGAGCCGACGCGCGGCATCGATGTGGGCACCAAGCAGCAGATCTATCATTTCATCTCGGCACTCGCCCGGGACGGCCGGTCAATCATCGTCGTGTCGTCAGAGATGCCGGAGGTCATCGGCCTCTGCACGAGAGTGGCGGTGATGCGCGAAGGGCGTATCGTCGGCGTGCTCGAGGGCGAGGAGATTTCCGAGCAGGAGATCATGCGTTACGCCGCCGGGCTCAAGAAGAAGGCAGCTGCCTGAAGGCTGAAGCAGGGCTTTACCGATCAGGGTGACAGATAAGATTCCCAGAAAATATGGGACGGGAGGTTGGTTTTGGAAATGAGTGTCAACGAGGAGACCAGGGAAATCCGGCGCCGATCCTGGCGGGATGTCGACCTGCGTGCGGTCGCGCCCTTTGTCGCCCTGGCGCTGCTGCTGATCGTCGGAGCCTTGGTCAATCCTAATTTCATCGGCATCACCAACCTTGCCAATGTCGCGACGCGCAGCGCCTTCATCGCCATTATCGCGGTCGGTGCGACCTTCGTGATATCGGCGGGGGATCTCGACCTGTCGGTGGGCTCGATGGTGGCCTTCGTCGCCAGCCTGATGATCCTGCTGATGAACTCAGGCGCCATCGAAAACCCTGCTTTGATGCTGGTGGTCGCGGTCGTCTTCACCATGGTTGCCGGCGCACTCTGCGGCCTGGCGAACGGCCTGATCACGACGGTCGGCAGGATCGAGCCGTTCATCGCGACGCTCGGCACGATGGGCATCTATCGCGGCCTGACGACATGGCTGTCGCAGGGCGGCGCGATCACGCTTCGCTCCGCGGATATCCAGACGCTCTATCGCCCTGCTTATTTCGGCAATATCGCCGGCATACCGGTGCCGATCGTAGTGATCCTGGCGGTGACGGCGGTTGCTGCCTTCATCCTCTACCGCACCCGTTACGGGCGCCACGTCGTCGCGGTCGGATCAAACAGCGATGTCGCCCGCTATTCGGGCATCGCGGTCAACCGTGTGCGGACGATTGCCTTCGTCATCCAGGGATTGTGCGTCGCCATTGCCGTGCTGCTCTACGTTCCCCGTCTTGGCTCGACCTCGGCGACGACAGGTATCCTGTGGGAACTGCAGGCGATCACCGCCGTCGTCGTTGGCGGCACGGCGCTCAAGGGTGGCGCGGGCAGGGTCTGGGGCACGATCTGCGGCGCCTTTATTCTCGAATTGGTCGGCAACATCATGCTGCTTTCGAATTTCATCAGCGAGTATCTGATCGGCGCCATCCAGGGTGCAATCATCATCATCGCCATGTTCGTCCAGCGCTCGCTGGTGCGCAAAGCCTGAATTGCCAAATCATGAATTGACCGGACTTACAGGGCGTCCGGTCCCGTATGGAAAAGTCCCTGACCTTATTGGGAGGAAATAGCATGCGTAAATTGATGTTGGGTCTGGCGGTTGCGGCGGTGACGTTCGCCGGCGCCGCTCACGCCCAGGACAAGAAATTCACGATCGGCGTATCCATTCCGGCCGCCGACCACGGTTGGACGTCGGGCGTCGTGTTCCATGCCGAACGCGTCGCCAAGCTTCTGATGGCCGAACATCCCGGTCTCAACGTCATCGTCAAGACCTCGCCGGACGCCGCCAGCCAGGCCAACGCCGTGCAGGATCTCGATACGCAAGGCATCGACGCCCTCGTCATCCTGCCGTCGGACCCGGATCCGCTCGTCAACGCCATCAAGGAAGTCAAGGCCAAAGGCAAGTTCGTCGCCCTCGTCGACCGCGCGCCGAGCAACAACGACAATTCCGTGCGCGACCTTTATGTCGCCGGCAACAACCCGGCTCTCGGCGAAGTCGCCGGCAAGTACATCAAGGACACGACGCCGGACGCCGAAGTGGTCATCATCCGCGGTCTGCCGATCCCGATCGATCAGCAGCGCCAGGACGGCTTCGATAAGGGCATTGCCGGCTCGAACGTCAAGGTTCTCGACCGCCAATATGGCAACTGGAACCGCGACGATGCCTTCAAGGTCATGCAGGACTACCTGACCAAGTACCAGAAGATCGACGTCGTATGGTGCCAGGACGACGACATGGCCGTCGGCGTTCTTCAGGCGATCGAGCAGGCCAAGCGCACAGACATCAAGTATGTCGTCGCCGGCGCCGGCTCCAAGGACATGGTCAAGAAGGTCATGGACGGCGACAAGATGATCCCCGTCGACGTTCTCTATCCGCCGGCAATGGTCGGCACGGCAATGGAGCTGACGGCGGCGGCCCTCTACGATCAGGTTCCGGTTCATGGCAGCTACATTCTGGATGCGACGCTCGTCACCAAGGAGAATGCCAAGGACTTCTATTTCCCGGATTCGCCGTTCTAATCCATCGACTTGAGACAAGCGCCCATTCGAAAGGATGGGCGCATTTTTTATGCTTCCATACAGCGGCTGGCCGAAAATGCTGCACGTACCTCTTGCCCGCCAAAGCCCATCATGATTAGCTCGCAGCCATATCGCATTTGGCCTCGCGCCAAATTCGACGCAAGGGCGAGGAGGCGCCTTGCTCCCGCCAAATAGCGTGCTACAACACTTCAGAAACGTTTACGGTCGATATTCAGGGAGGAATCTGACATGAAGACGATCAAGGGCCCCGGCCTTTTCCTTGGCCAGTTCGCGGGCGATACTGCTCCTTTCAATTCGTGGGACGCCATCACCAGATGGGCGGCCGACATCGGATACAAGGGCGTCCAGGTGCCGACCTGGGCCAGCCAGCTGATCGATCTGAAGAAGGCTGCCACATCCAAGGCTTATTGCGACGAATTCGCCGGCAAGGCGCGCGAAAACGGCATCGAGATCACCGAACTCTCCACCCATCTGCAAGGCCAGCTCGTCGCCGTTCACCCGGCCTATGACGAAGCCTTCGACGGGTTTGCTGCACCGGAGGTGCGTGGCAATCCGAAAGCGCGTCAGGAATGGGCGGTCGAGCAGGTCAAGATGGCGCTGACCGCATCCAAGAACCTCGGGCTTACGGCGCATGCGACCTTCTCCGGCGCGCTTGCCTGGCCCTTCATCTATCCCTGGCCGCAGCGTCCTGCCGGTCTGGTCGAGACTGCCTTCGACGAGCTTGCCCGCCGCTGGACGCCGATCCTCAACCATGCGGACGAGAACGGTATCGACGTCTGCTACGAGATCCACCCGGGCGAGGACCTGCATGACGGCATCACCTTCGAGATGTTCCTAGAGCGGGTGAAGAACCATCCGCGCGCCAACATGCTCTACGATCCCTCGCACTATGTCCTGCAGTGCCTCGATTATCTCGACAATATCGACATCTACAAGGACCGCATCAAGATGTTCCACGTCAAGGATGCGGAGTTCAATCCGACCGGACGCCAGGGCGTCTACGGCGGCTATCAGGGCTGGGTCGAACGCGCCGGCCGGTTCCGCTCTCTCGGCGACGGCCAGGTCGATTTCGGCGCGGTGTTTTCGAAGATGACGGCGAATAATTTCGACGGCTGGGCGGTGGTCGAATGGGAATGTGCGCTGAAGCATCCGGAGGACGGTGCCCGCGAAGGCGCCGAATTCGTTGCCGCCCATATCATCCGCGTCACCGAGAAAGCCTTCGACGATTTCGCCGGCAGCGGCACAGACCAGGCGGCCAACCGGCGGATGCTGGGGCTTTCCTAAATCAGTTCATATTGGTTGGTTGCCCCTCACCCTGACCCTCTCCCCGTAAACGGGGCGAGGGGACTTGCCCGACCAAGCGTCGAGAGCGGAAAAGACGCCGCGGCATACACCTTCTCCCCGCGAGCAGGGAGAAGGTGGCGGCAGTCGGATGAGGGGCATATCCGCACCAAGTTCAAATTTCAGGAGGAATCAATGGCAATCGAAGCATCATCCGAACAGACCCGCGAGCCGCGCATCCGGCTCGGTATGGTGGGCGGCGGCGCGGGCGCGTTTATCGGCGCGGTGCACCGTATCGCGGCACGCATCGACGATCAGTACGATCTCATCGCCGGCGCGCTGTCGGCTTCGTCCGAAAAGGCGATCGCATCCGGCCGCGACCTCGGCCTCGATCCGTCGCGGACCTATTCCAGCTACCGCGAGATGGCAATCCGCGAGGCGAAGCTGAAGAACGGCATCGAGGCGGTGGCGATCGTCACGCCGAACCATGTGCATTACGATGTAGCCAAGGAATTCCTCAAGCGCGGCATTCATGTCATCTGCGACAAGCCGCTGACGTCAAACCTTGCCGATGCGAAGAAACTGAAGAAGATCGCCGACGAGAGCGGCGCGCTGTTCGTGCTGACGCATAATTACACCGGCTATCCGATGGTCCGCCAGGCGCGCGAGATGATCGCGAATGGCGAACTCGGCGATATCCGCGTCGTCCAGGCCGAATATCCGCAGGACTGGCTGACGGAAGCGGTCGAGCAAACCGGCCAGAAACAGGCTGCCTGGCGCACCGATCCGGCACAGTCCGGCGTCGGCGGCTCGACAGGCGATATCGGTACGCATGCCTATAATCTCGCCGCCTTCATCACTGGCCTGGAGCTCGACAGCCTCGCTGCCGATCTCGACAGCTTCGTTCCCGGCCGCCGGCTGGACGATAACGCGCATGTCATGCTGCGCTTCAAGGCGAAGGGCTCGGAGAAGCCAGCCAAGGGCATGCTCTGGTGCAGCCAGGTGGCGCCCGGCCATGAAAACGGTCTGATGGTCCGCGTCTACGGCACCAAGGGCGGGCTGGAATGGACCCAGAAGGACCCGAACTACTTGTGGTACACGCCTTTCGGCGAGTCGAAGCGGCTGATCACCCGGGGCGGCGCCGGTTCAGGCGCGGCTGCCGGCCGTGTCACGCGTGTACCGTCAGGGCATCCGGAAGGTTATCTCGAAGCCTTCGCGACGATCTATACGGAAGCCGCACATGCGATCAACGCCCGCAAAAAGGACAAGGCCGTCGACAAGGCAGTGGTCTACCCCACAGTCGATGACGGCGTGAAGGGTGTGGCTTTCGTCGAAGCCTGCGTCGCGTCTTCGAAGAAGAACGGCGCCTGGGTCAAGGTCTGAATTAACGATCTGGATTGCGCCATGAAAGCGCCGAGGCGGGGTCAAGCCGTCTCGGCATTTTGTTTATTTGGTCAGGCAGTAGCAGTGCGCCCGCGCTTCAGCAGATTGTCGACGCTCAACGGTCCGGCACCTGCCGCCACCAGATAAAGAAACACGAAGCAGAACAGGATCGCCGCGACGCCGCCGTTCTGCGCAGGATAGATGCCCTTTGACGCGTGCCCGATGAAATAGGCGAAGGCCATCAGGCCCGAGAGCACGAAGGCTGCGATACGAGTCTGGAATCCCACCAGGACCAGGAA
Source organism: Rhizobium sp. 10PS4 (assembly GCF_032464805.1). Classification (NCBI taxonomy): domain Bacteria; kingdom Pseudomonadati; phylum Pseudomonadota; class Alphaproteobacteria; order Hyphomicrobiales; family Rhizobiaceae; genus Rhizobium; species Rhizobium sp. 10PS4. Next base: position 83,366 of record NZ_JAWDIW010000014.1, read on the forward strand.
GCCGAAGGTGAGTTCGAGCAGCCCGGCAATCCAGGAAAGCGAGCCCGCGGGCGGCACGCTTGCCGCAGCCGGAAAATGCAGGATTTTCTGTGTTCCGTAGCTGAAAAGCACGAGTGACGAGACGATGCGCAACAGGCTCAGCAGATGAGGCTGCAGCGAATGGAACGAAGAGAGCATTGGATTCCTTTCACATTTGTGATTCCATTTCCCGTGTAAGGATCTCCGTCTCAACGGCCAAGTCACGACTGCTGACAATGCCGTTATGAGGGTGGTTGCCCGGATAGGGAGCGGCGTTGCAGCTGTTCTGTTTTTCCTCCTGCAACGTTGCAGATTTTCTCGCCGCCAGCCTGTACTTTGCACTCGGGCTTGGCTAAATCCGGCGCAAACGGCTGAACCTGAGAGATAGGATTTGCAGATGATCGATCCGAAGAAACTCGCGGAGCGCTTTCCCGGCGACTTCACTTTCGGCGTTGCCACCGCCGCCTTCCAGATCGAAGGCGCCAGCAAGGCCGATGGCCGCAAGCCATCCATCTGGGATGCTTTCTGCAATATGCCCGGCCGCGTCCATAATCGCGATAACGGCGACGTTGCCTGCGACCACTACAATCGCCTGGAGCAGGACCTCGATCTCATCAAGGAGATGGGTGTCGAAGCCTACAGGTTCTCGATCGCCTGGCCGCGCATTATCCCCGACGGTACGGGTCCGGTAAACGAGGCCGGCCTCGATTTCTACGACCGGCTGGTTGACGGCTGCAAGGCGCGGGGCATCAAGACCTTCGCGACACTCTACCATTGGGACCTACCTCTGCTGCTCGCCGGCGAGGGCGGCTGGACTGCGCGCTCGACCGCCTACGCCTATCAGCGCTACGCCAAGACGGTGATGAACCGCTTGGGGGATCGCCTTGACAGTGTCGCCACCTTCAACGAGCCCTGGTGCATCGTCTGGCTCAGCCACCTCTACGGCATCCATGCTCCGGGCGAGCGCAACATGCAGGCCGCCCTTCACGCCATGCATTACATGAACCTGGCACACGGCCTCGGCGTCGAGGCGATTCGCTCGGAAGCCCCCAATGTGCCGGTCGGCCTCGTGCTCAATGCCGCCTCGATCATTTCCGGCTCCGACAGCCCGGCCGATCGCGCCGCCACCGAGCGAGCGCATCAGTTCCACAACGGCGCTTTCTTCGACCCCGTCTTCAAGGGCGAGTATCCCAAGGAATTCGTCGAAGCGCTCGGCGATCGCATGCCCGTCATCGAGGATGGCGATCTGAAACTCATCAGCCAGAAACTCGACTGGTGGGGCCTGAACTATTATAAGCCCGAGCGGGTCACCGACGATGCCGAACGCAAGGGCGATTTCCCCTGGACGGTGGAAGCGCCGCCGGCAAGCGACGTCAAGACCGATATCGGCTGGGAAATCTATGCGCCGGGCCTGAAGCTCTCGGTCGAGGACCTCTACCGGCGCTACGACCTGCCGGAATGCTACATCACCGAGAACGGCGCCTGCGACAATACCGATGTCGTCGACGGCGAGGTCGACGACGTGATGCGCCTCGACTATCTCGGCGATCACCTCGACATCGTGGCCGGCCTCGTCAAGGACGGCTATCCCCTGCGCGGCTATTTCGCCTGGAGCCTGATGGACAATTTCGAATGGGCGGAAGGCTACCGCATGCGCTTCGGCCTCGTCCATGTCGATTATCAGACGCAGTTACGCACGGTAAAGAAGAGCGGCAAGTGGTATCGCGAACTGGCGGCTCAGTTCCCGAAGGGCAATCACAAAGCGGGTTAGCGCAATTACTCCAGCGGGCACTTGATCCAGGCGCCTTTTGAACTTGCCCGTCCGGCGGCACGGCAAGCTGACGCTGCTTGCCGTCAATTTCGCGACCACCGGCGGCACGGACAAAAATCGATCGTCAGACACGTGCAACAGGCGGTTGTTTAAACGTTTTTGAACCCTTGGCTGGCAAAGTGCACCGGTCAGGGAGCTGTTATGCAGGCAGTCGGAAAGTCGCAGAGCAAGGGATCGGGAATAGGCCGTCACATTACCGTCACCGGCGTACTTTTCTCCTTCGCGGTCATCGTCGCCGTCGTCACCGTCATGGTGCTGACGGCACTCGAACGCGTGACCGAAAACGCCAATCTCCTCGATGACGAGCGCTCGCGCGAAACGACGATCGGCGCGGTGAAGACATTCGAGGATCAGCTCGGCGCGACGCTCGACGATTATGCCGCCTGGGACGATGCCGCCGCCAACGTCTACGCGCCGGACGGTATGGCCTGGACGGTGAGCAATTACGGCGAGATGTCGGTCAATAGCTCGCTGTTTGACGTGGCGATCGTCATCGATGGCGAGAAGAAGGCGATCATGACCTATCGCGACGGCAAACCGATGGAGGAGCCGCTCACGGATTTCTTCGCGCCGTCGCTCTGGGTCCTGCTCGACAGGGTGAAGGCGGCCGGCCCGGCCGATCGTCCTCAAGCGGTCGGCTTCGTCACCACCAAACGCGGCATTGCCGCTGTCGGCGTGGCATTGGTGCGGGAAAAGTCCGGTGCGCTGGATGCGCCCGTCGGCCAGCGCCGCTATCTTGTTTTCGCCCGCCATCTCGATGACGACAGAGTGACCGCGCTCGGCCAGACCTATGTCATCGGCGGGCTGAGGCTGGCGCCGCCGAGTTTTGCTGCCGACTATCGCGTACCGATCGTCGATCCGACGGGGGCAACGCTCGGCAAGCTCGTCTGGACCTCGCGTTCACCCGGCGATATCGCCTATGCTCAGGTGCGGCCGATGGTCATCCAGGCTCTCGGCCTCGTCGGATTGTTCTTCGTAGTGCTGCTGGTCATCGGCTGGCTTGCCGGCCGCCGCCTGAGGGCAGAGGAAGGCAGCGCCCGCGAGGAGGCGTTGCGCGACAGGTTGAGCGGTCTTTCCAACCGCGATGGTCTCGGGCTCGCCGTCGATCGCTTTGTCGTCGAGGCATGCCAGGCCAAGCGCAACGTGCTGCTCCTCTATCTTGATCTTGATGGCTTCAAGGAAGTCAATGACAGTTATGGCCACGGCACCGGTGACCAGCTGATCCGTGCGGTCGCGGCCGGGCTCGCTGTGCTCATTCCGCAGGGTGCGGTTCTCGCGCGCATCGGCGGCGATGAATTTGCGATCGCCTTTCTCTCCGACGGCGAGAATGCCGCCGCCCTGCAGCTTGCCGAACAGATCCTCGATTTTCTGGTCGAGCCGCTAGAGATCGGCCGCCGCGTGGTCGTCGTCGGAGCCAGTATCGGCATCGCCATGTCGCCTTTGGGTGCGGTCGGGCGCGAAGAGCTGGTGCGCCGCTCCGATCTTGCCATGTACAAAGCGAAGGAGGCCGGCCGCGCGCGGATGATGCTCTATGATCCGTCGATGGATGCGGATCGGGAGCAGCGTAATGCGCTGGAGCTCGATCTCCGGATGGCGATCGAAAGCGGCGACCTGACGCTCGCCTACCAGCCGCTGATCGATGCGAGCACACATGCGATGACCGGCGTCGAGGCTCTGGTGCGCTGGAACCGCCCGGGCCATGGTCCTGTTTCGCCCGAGCTGTTCATCCCGATTGCCGAGACCAGCGGTCTCATCGAATCGCTCGGCCTGTTCGTACTGCGCAAGGCCTGCGAGACGGCCAAGCAATGGCCGGAACTCAATGTCTCGGTTAACGTCTCGCCCGGCCAGTTCCGCAATCCCGCCTTTACCGACTATGTGCGCTACGTGCTGAAACAGACGGAGATCGAGGCCGACCGCATCACGCTCGAGATCACCGAAGGCTACATGATCCAGAATCCGCAGCGCACCCGCCAGTCGATCGAACGGCTGAAGGGGCTGGGGGTCAAGGTGGCGCTCGACGATTTCGGTTCCGGTTTCTCCTCGATCGGTTATCTCAGGCAGTTCGGCTTCGACCGCATCAAGATCGACCGCTCGCTGGTCATGGGTGTCAACGACAAACGCCAGCGCGAGATGCTGCAGGCGACGGTAGCACTTGCCCGTTCGCTCGATATTCCGGTGACGGCCGAAGGTATCGAGACCGAGGAGCAGGCGATCGCCATGCGCCTCTTCGGCTGTGACTGCCTTCAGGGCTATTGGTTCGGAAAGCCTGTGACATCGGACCTTATCACCGAGATGCTGCAGGAGCGACGCAAAGCGGAGCCTGCGGCCCGGCGCCACGTCGGCGCAGCTCGACCGGCAGCCTGATCCTCAGGCCAATCAGAATTCCGGCTCAGCTGCCGATATGTCGCTGGCCGCGCTTTTTCGCCAGGGCGATCTGATGCTGACGCTGACGGTAACGCAGCCGGTCTTCCTCCGTACGCATGTGGTAGCAGTGGCTGCAGGAAACGCCTTCCTCGTAAAGCGGCGAGGTGATTTCCTCGGCGGTGATCGGGTTGCGGCAGGCGTGGCAGAGCCGGTGTTCGCCTTCCTTCAAACCGTGCTCGACGGACACGCGCTCGTCGAAGACGAAGCAGGCGCCATCCCAGAGGCTCTCCTCCTGCGGCACTTCCTCCAGATATTTCAGGATGCCGCCCTTCAGATGATAGACCTCGTCGAAGCCTTCAGCCTTCATGAAGGCGGTGGCCTTCTCGCAGCGTATGCCGCCGGTGCAGTACATGGCGACCTTTGGCTTGTTGTGCAGACCGGGATTCTGACGCACCCATTCCGGAAACTCACGGAAGCTCTTGGTCTTCGGGTCGAGCGCGCCGCGGAAGGTTCCGATCGCCGTCTCGTAGTCGTTGCGGGTGTCGATGACGATGGTGTCGGGGTCGGAAATCAGCGCGTTCCAGTCCTTGGCAGCCACATAGGTGCCGACCACCTTGTTGGGGTCGATATCTTCGACGCCCATGGTGACGATTTCCTTCTTCAGCTTCACCTTCATGCGCAGGAAGGGCATTTTCGAGGCGCGGCTTTCCTTGTGCTCCAGGCCCGAAAATTCCGGCTGGGCGCGCAGGAAAGCGAGCACGGCGTGAATGCCGGCATCCGGGCCTGCGATCGTGCCGTTGATGCCTTCATGCGCCAGAAGCAGCGTTCCCTTGACGCCGTTCTCCTCGCAAAGCGTCTGCAACGGCGCCTGCAGGCCGGCAAAGTGCGGCACGGAAACGAAATGGTAGAGTGCGGCCACGAGGAACGGGCTGGTGTGTGTCGGGCTGTCGGTCATGGGCGGGAAATACAGAAAATCGGCGGGCCGCGCAATTGCCTTCGCCAGTGGCGGCCTTCTCTCAGTTTCCAGTCATCAACCAGAGAAGCTCGATGCGCTGGGCTTCCTCGTCGGCATCATCGGCGAAGACCGCTTCGGCTTTGACCAGCGCTTGCCGACGCTCTTCCTGCTGGCGGAAGATGATGATGTCGAGCAGATGCGCCAGGTCGTCATTGCGGGTGAAGAGCTGCGGTTCGGCCTCGACCAGTTCGGAGAGCACGGTGAGATCGTGGATGTGGCCGAGATCCTCGACAAGTTCCTTGGCCGCATAGCGCTTGGCCTTCATCGCGCCCGGCCAGACGTCACGCAAAAGCGCATGGTAGAGCCGATAGTCGTAGGTGCGTTTGCGCAGATCGTGGAAAACGTCGGCCGTTGCCTCGCCATGGCAAGCCGCAAGCGCGGTCTTGGCCTTCCGCGCCGTGCGTCGCCAGCTCTTTGCCAGCATGCGGGCATTCTTGCGGTGGCCGCCATCAAAGGAGACGGCATCCAGGGCGGTGATCGCTTCCTTCAGAACGTCGGAGGTTTCCGCGAGCCGCTGTTCCAGGCCGCTTTCGGCCTGCACCATCCAGTCACGGCGTCCTTCGAGAATGGTGACGATGCGGCCGAGCGCCTCGCTCTCCTCTTTTCCGCGGGCTGCGTGCTGCAGATATTCCGCGGTGCCGATGAGGGCGGCAGCGTCGCGGATCGCCGAAAGCGAGCGTGCGGTATCGCGCAGCCTCGCATTTTCCTTGGCCTGAAAATCCGGCACCTCGCGGGCCACGAGGCGGTAGAGCGAGCGCAGTCGTTTCAGGTTCTTGCGGAAAGAATGGATCGCCTCATGCGCGCCGTCCGGGCGCTCCTCAAGGATAGTGACGGCGCGTTCCAGCTGCTCCGTCGCGACGCTGCGGAATGCCTTGGTGAAATCGGCGTCAGGCCGAATGCGATAGGCCATGCCTGTCGTGCCCGTATTCTGTGGCAAGGGCCTGATTGGAATAGCGGAAATCGCCGGTCACTTCGCGGCCGAGCCAGGTAGGCAGGGGCGGATCATCGGTCTCCGCCGTCATTTCCACCTCGGCGATCACCAGTCCGCGGTGCTCGCCGGTGAAGACGTCGACTTCCCAGACGAAGTCCTCATGCGGAACGCGATAGCGCGTCTTCTCGATGACGACGCCGATCGCGTTCTGCAACAGCTCTTCGGCATCGGCGATGGGGATGTCATATTCGAATTCGTCACGGGTGATGGCGCTGCGGCCGATCTTGATCGTCAGTTTCGCCTTCCTGCCGTCGAGGATGCGCACCCGGACGGAGCGGTCGTCCATCGAGGCAATATAACCCTGCCTGAGGACAGACTTCGTCTCGACGGCGGAACGCCATCCATCGCTGCGTACAAGAAACTTCCGCTCGATCTCTTTCGCCATACCGGTGAACCTTTTGTGACGATTGCGGCACGGTAGCCCAATTTCCACGCATTTCATACCCTTCTCGGCATGCGGTCCGGTTTTATCTCGACAAGGTTCCGCGGGGGCGTTATTCGGGGTCCGAATTCAATCGTTTCAAGGAGGTCGCGCGACCATGGGCGAGAAAACAGAGAAGCTCCTTTCCATCCTGAAACTCCAGCCTGTCGTTCCGGTCTTGATCGTCGACGATGCGAAGACGGCGGTGCCGCTGGCCCGTGCGCTCGTCGCGGGCGGCCTGAAGGCGATCGAGATCACCATGCGCACGCCGGCGGCGCTCGAGGCCGTGCGCGCCGTCGCCGCAGAGGTCGAGGGGGCCGAAGTCGGCGCCGGCACGATCCTTAATGTCGCCCATTGGGAAGCCGCCGTCGAGGCCGGTTCGAAGTTCATCGTCAGCCCGGGCACGACGCAGGAACTGCTCGATGCCGCCGCCGATTCCGACGTGCCGCTGCTTCCGGGCGCTGCGACCGCCAGCGAAGTCATGGCGCTGCGCGAAGAAGGCTACCAGGTGCTGAAATTCTTCCCGGCCGAGCAGGCTGGTGGCGCCGCCTATCTCAAGGCGCTGTCCTCGCCGCTTGCCGGCACGCTGTTTTGCCCGACCGGCGGTATTTCGCTGAAGAATGCCAATGATTATCTCTCGCTGCCGAACGTCATTTGCGTCGGCGGCTCGTGGGTGGCGCCAAAGGAACTGGTCGCGGCCGGCGACTGGGCCGGCATTACCAAGCTCGCGGCAGAGGCGGCGGCGCTGAAGGCCTGATTTTCGGCAAGGGCGGGTGAGCCTCATGGCTCAATCCCGCTCCCCAAGTTTGTATTTCAGCCGTCGCAAACCTATGTACTCCTCCAGTTTCAACAGGGAGATGACGAGGAATGTTCGACGCAAAAAAGCTTCTTGACCAGTTCTTGGGTTCGCAGGTGCCGGGTCTCGGCGGCTCGGTCCGCGACAGGGCGGGTGATGCCGTTCAGACGGCCAGGAACAATCCGATGAAGACCAGTGCCATTGCTGCCGCGCTCCTCGGCACCAAGACCGGTCGCAGTATTGCCGGCAATGCACTGGCGATCGGCGGTCTTGCCGCGATTGCCGGCCTCGGTTACCAAGCCTACAAGAATTACCAGGCCGGGCAGGCCCCCGCTGCCCCTTCCGATGCACCGTCGGCCAATAATCCGGTGCTTCTGCCGCCGCCTGCCGAATCCGGTTTCGGGCCGACGTCGCCTGCCGGCAGCAATGAATTCGCCCTGGTGCTGATCCGCGCGATGATTGCCGCCGCCAAGGCCGACGGCCATATCGACGATGCCGAACGCGCCCTCATCATGGAGAAGGTCAAGGCCGCCGATGTCAGCGGCGAGGCTGCGGCCTTCATCGAGCATGAACTCGCCTCGCCGACGGATATCGATGCGCTCGTGGCCGCCGCGGTGACGGAAGAACAGCGCGTCGAGCTCTACACCGCCTCGCGGCTCACCATCGAGCCGGATTCACGCGCCGAGCGCGGTTATCTCGACCTGCTCGCCGGCCGCCTCGGCCTCGCCGACCAGCTGGTCGACCATATCGAGGCGACGGTGTCGTCCGCCAAGGTGACCTTGTCACAGTGACATCTAGGCCGGTTGCCTTTGTCGGGCGGCTGGCCTATCCACTCTTCCGAAAAGGGGAGTGAAGATGCGCGATCTTGCAAATTTCAACGGCTGCCCGGCGCCGAAGCCGGTGACGCTGAAGGGCCGTTTTGTCACTGTCGAGCCCTATCGGCGCGCGGAACATCTCGAGGCGCTGTGGGACGGGCTCGGCGGCATGGGCATCAACCCGCTGCTTCTCTATTTCGCGCAGGACGATTTCTCCGGTATCGACGATTTCGCCAACTGGCTGGAAACCGTCAATACCAAGTCCGGCTGGCTCACCCATATCTTCCGCGACAACGCCACCGGCAAGATTGTCGGCATGGCGAACTACATGCGCGCCGACCCGGCAAACGGCGTCGTCGAGATCGGCGGAGTGGCGCACGGGGCCGAGATGAAGCGGTCGCCGCTTTCGACCGAGGCGCATTACCTGATGGCCAAGCACGTCTTCGAGGATCTCGGCTACCGCCGCTACGAATGGAAATGCGACAATAAGAACGAGGCGAGCAAGACGACGGCCGCGCGTTACGGCTTCAGCTTCGAAGGGGTCTTCCGCCAGCACATGATCTCCAAGCATCGCAACCGCGACACCGCCTGGTTCTCGATGATCGATGCCGAATGGCCGGTGATCAACGATGCCTTCGAAGCATGGCTTTCCCCCGCGAATTTCGACGCCGAGGGCGATCAGATCCGCCGCCTGCAGGATATCCGCGCCGATCTCGAAAAGGAAAGGCTCGTATGAGCCCGGAAAGCCGCTCGCAGGCGACCGCCGCCGGCATCATCCTGCTTAGCGCTGCCCTCGTCATCTATTTCCTGCCGACCATCGTTCTGTGGATCGGCAACTTCTCGCCGACGTTGGCGATCGTCGTCGGCGTCTGCCTGATCATGGCGTTTTTCGCTGTCTTCTGGTTGCGGGCGCGTTACCAGCGCAGCCGGGGGAAATAGGTTTAACCCTGCAGCGAGGCCCCAAGCAGCAGGGCGCCCATCAGCATGACGAGCACGGCGCCGAGGATTTCGATGGCATTGCCGACCCAGATCGAGGCGGTCGAGCCGCGTCCGGAGAGGCGGACGGCCGCGCTCTTGGCAGTGACGGCAAGTGTGGCAAGTAGGGAAACGGTAATCGCCGTGCCGAGCGACATGGCGACGATCGACAGCACGCCGCCGAGATAGAGCCCGTTCAGCAGTGAGAAGGTCATGATCAGCAAGGCGCCGGAACAGGGGCGCAGACCGACGGCAACGATTGCCGACCAGGCCTCGCGGACGCTGAACTTATCGCCGCCGAGCAGGGCCGGGTCGGGCACGTGGGCATTGCCGCAGGTCTCGCAGACCATGCCGGGAACAAAGGTGTGGCCGGCTTCGACAGCCTGCGCCTTGCCGTTGAAGGCATAGGCCTGGCGTTCGGCTGCATTATCCTTCCAGTCGAGCATCATGCTGACCGGGCCGGCAGGCGTCGCCATCAGCCGGCGCCGTGGCATATTGCCGGCTATCGAGCGCAGTTTGCGAAACAGCAGCCAGCCGCCGAACAGGATGACCATGATGAAGCTGGCGATCTCCATCGCGTGGGTCGCTGCCGTCAGCGTGATGCCGGTGCCGCGCAACACCAACCAGGCGCCGCCGACCAGCGCTACCGCCACCACGCCCTGGATGAAGGCCGAAATGAAGGAAATCATCACGCCGCGCTTCAGCTCGATCTCGTTGGCAATCATATAGGAGGAGATGACCGCCTTGCCGTGGCCCGGGCCGGCTGCATGGAAGACGCCGTAGGCGAAGGACAGGCCGATCAGCGATGCCAGTTGCCATGGGTCTTGACGCATCGCCTTTAAGGCGCCGGTCAGCGCCCGGTAGAAGGCCTGCTGTTCATAATTCACATAGAGCAAAAGCGGTGCGAGCGGACCGCCGGTCGGCTGGAAGCTCGGCTCCGCCGTGCCGATGCCAAGCGGAGATTGCGCATGGGCGAGACTTGCCGCCGCTAGGAGCGCGAGGACGACTGCGGAAAAAATGAGGGGCAGGCGTTTTGTCAGCATGTGACCTCCAGCCGGGTGGCGAAGAGTTTGGACATGTTGGTGCCGGTGGGATCGTTGAAGAAAGCGTCCGTCAGCGACTGTTTGTTTTCCGATATCACCTGGTCGGCATCGGGCCGCACTACCTGATGTTTGCAGGCCTTGAAGCCGTCTCCGACGATCGCGAGCTCACCGTCCGTGGGAAAGTCGATCGAGGTATAGAGCGTCGGGTCATAGACGCCGAAGCTGAGCCTGCCCTTGAGTGGCATCTTCTCCACCGGCTTCACCGCAAAGAACATCAGCAGTTGACCTTCCTTGTAGTCGACATGGATGATGTCAGGCTTCTGGACGGTGATGTTCTTCCCGTTGATCGTCAGGTTCATGTAGTAATCGTAGTCGGCAAGCGACTGCTTCACCGTCTTTCCGACCTCCGCGAGCTCGTTCGGCTCCAGCTTCAGGTCGGTGTTCTTGTCGAAATCCATGACGACGGAGGACGAAAAGACCTCGTCGAAGCGCCAGACATTGCGCAGCTCCTCGACACTGCCGTCCTTGCCGGCCACGACTTCGAGGCGCGCTTCCACGAAGATGTGCGGATGGGCAAAGGCGGCGGCCGGCGCCAGCGAAAGAAGCGCCGCCATCAGTATCGTTGAATGTTTCATCTATTCCGCTGCTCTGTTCGGTGACCCTGACTTCTTGCCAGAAATTGGGACGGAATTGGGACAGGCTTCACTGGCGGTTCCCCGATCGTCGCCGTCCGATCGTCTCAGCCATGTGGATCAACATGGAACCTGTTGTCGCATCATGGGTGCTTCTTGAACCAGTTGTGCAGGTAATCGACGAAAATCCTCACCTTGGCCGGCAGGTAGCGCCGGTGTGGGTAAACGGCATAGATGCCGCGGTCGGTGGGGATGTAATCGTTGAACAGGGTCACCAGTTCGCCGCTCTCGATTGGCTTGCGGGCGATGAAATCCGGGATGAAGGCTACGCCGATGCCGGCCAGTGCTGCGCGTAATGTCGCATGCGGGCTGTTCACCTCTATCGGTCCGGAAACGGCAACTGCGAACGAGGTGTTGTCGGGATTGTGGAAGCGGATGCTCGCCTGGGTGCGCGCATTGGTATCGACGATGAAGGGGACGCTGGAAAGGGCCGCCGGGTGATCGAGATCGGGATAGCGCTCGAGAAATTCAGGGGTAGCGCAGATATGGATGCGGAAATCCGAGATCTTGCGGGCGATCATGCCGGAATCTTCGAGCTTGGTGATGCGGATCGCCACGTCGAAACCTTCCTCGATCAGATCGACGAACCGGTCGTCGGCGGCGATCTCCAGCGAAAGGTCCGGGTTCTCCTTGGCGAAGTCGATCAGCGACTGGCCGACATCGGCATCGACAAAGGTGCGCGGCACCGAGATGCGCAGCCGTCCCTTGAGTTGCGCATTGTTTTCACGCACGAGATCGGCGAGGTTGTCGATCTCCTTCAGGATATCGGAGGCGGTGCGGTAATAGGTATGGCCGGCCTCGGTCATCGAGAACTGACGGGTGGTGCGGTTGAGCAGCAGCGCACCGAGCTCGTCCTCCAACTCGCGCACATATTTGGAGAGCAGCGCCTTCGAGCGGCCGGTGCGCCGTGCCGCAGCGGAGAAGCCTTCGGCCTCGACGACATCGATGAAGGCGCGTATGCGGGTCAAGGTATCCATGGCACCCCTCAGGCTGTTTCGGAATGTTGAACAAATTGGCTCGTCTTGTTCAATAATTTTTTTAGCCCCAAGATCAAAAAATCGCTTGATTATGAAGGCGAATATTCTTATTTCCCACTCAGCCCAAAGTCGCACGTGCCCATGGGTGTCCGCCGAACCCTCGAATTGGTGAGGAAATCGGTAAGGTACCTGGAATTAACCCCTCCAGTCGCTATTCCGGCCAACCGGAAAATGCGAGGACGCCTGAAGCAACGACGGTGCGGGCCTTTTTGTTCTCTCCCTGCTTTCCATCAGCGGGGGTTACTGAAGAGGCACACCATCATTGCCGGAAGTGCGGTTGGGATTCTCCCTCCAATCCATGGCAGACAAAGCCGAACTTACACCGCATCGCGGCGTTGGTTCACTATCTGCGCATCGAGCGCTTGCTATGGTTCCGGGGTCTCCACCGGCTGGTTCCAATGCGAGCTATCGTATGCCCTTTGTCCTCCGGTTCATGCCGGAGCTCTGGAATTGGAAGAGGGAATCGATATGACCACTCAGCGCATCCGCGACTTTCTCGCAACCCGACGTCCCGATGGTCCCTGCCTCGTGGTTGACCTCGACGTCGTTCGCGACAATTTCCACGCCTTCCGTCACGCCATGCCGGACAGCGCCATCTATTACGCCGTCAAGGCCAACCCGGCTCCCGAAGTGCTGAAGCTTCTTGCAGGCCTCGGCTCCAATTTCGATTGTGCATCCGTTGCCGAAATCGAAATGGCGCTCGAAGCCGGTGCGACCGCCGCCCGCATCTCCTATGGCAACACGATCAAGAAGGAACGTGACGTTGCCCGCGCGCATGCGCTCGGCGTCAGCCTCTTTGCCGTCGACAGCCACGAGGAAGTCGAGAAGATTTCGCGCGCCGCTCCCGGCGCCCGTGTCTTCTGCCGCGTGCTCACCGATGGCGAAGGCGCCGAATGGCCGCTGTCGCGCAAGTTCGGCTGCGTTCCGCAGATGGCTGTCGACGTTCTCGTCTACGCCCATCAGCTTGGCCTTCAGTCCTATGGCGTCTCGTTCCATGTCGGTTCGCAGATGACCAAGGTCGATGCCTGGGATTCGGCGCTTGCCGATGCCAAGCGCGTCTTCGTATCGCTTGCCAAGCAGGGAATCCACTTGCAGATGGTCAACATGGGCGGCGGCTTCCCGACCAAGTACCTGCGTGACGTTCCGTCCGCAGAAGCTTACGGCAAGTCGATCTACCAGGCGCTGCGCACGCATTTCGGCAATCAGATCCCGCAGACGATCATCGAGCCGGGCCGCGGCATGGTCGGCAATGCCGGTGTCATCAAGGCGGAAGTCGTTCTGATTTCGAAGAAGTCGGACAATGACGATGCCCGCTGGGTCTTCCTCGACATCGGCAAGTTCGGCGGTCTCGCCGAGACGATGGATGAAGCCATCCGCTATCCGATCCGTACGGAACACGACGGCGACGAGATGGAGCCCTGCGTCATTGCCGGTCCGACCTGCGATTCGGCCGACGTGCTCTACGAGAAGAACCTCTATCCGCTGCCGATCTCCCTTTCGATCGGCGACGAGGTCCTGATCGAAGGCACCGGCGCCTATACGACGACTTATTCGGCGGTCGCTTTCAACGGTTTCGACCCGTTGAAGGCCTACGTCATCTAAGGTCGTTTCCGCCGGCCCCGTAACCAGCCGGGGCGGCAATTTCACAATTTTCCTTCATCGCCGCTGATAACGGTATTGGGTACGGGAGGCCAAGATGGCCGCTGTTCTTGATTCTGTCCGCGCATTCTTTGCGCCTACCACTTTCGCCATCGACGCCGAAAATCCCTCGGATGTCGTTGCGCGTGAAAATCTGCTCGACCGCGTCATGGGCCCGGGTCGCCGCAAGAAGTCGTCGGAGAAGATCCGCCGCAACCGCGTCCCGGCCGAGGGCCTTGCGCTCGTCGCGCGCGATCGCGACGGCCATGTCATCGGCTCGGTGCGGCTCTGGAACATCGAGGCCGGCGTCAATGACGAAGGCACACCGATCAATGCGCTGCTGCTTGGACCGCTCGCCGTTGCGCCGCATCAGGGCGGCAAGGGCATCGGCTCGGCGCTGATGCGCGCGGCGATTCTCGAAGCGAAGAAGCGCGGGCACGGCGCCGTCTTGCTCGTCGGCGATGCTGCCTATTACGAACGTTTCGGCTTCTTTGCCGAAAAGGCTCGCCATCTCGTCATGCCAGGTCCGTTCGAACGCTCGCGCTTTCTGGCGCTCGAGCTCACGGAAGGTTGGCTTGACGGCGCGGCCGGCATGATCGTGCCCTCGGGACGCATGCTGGCCAGCGCGCCGGTTCGCCGCGCAGCCTAGAACGGGATTGGGCCGGGTGGGCCTGAAACGACGCGCAGAGCCGTAAGGCTGCGCCGACCGGCCGGCCAGGTTGGGAATTTTTCCCCCGGCTGGTAAGATCCGCGCCGTTTGACCACGCAGGCAGGCGGGCCTGGTGTGGTTGCGGCGCGGATTGTCTTTCTGGCATCAAGTTTCGAAAAGGCGCCGGCAGCACGCGGAACACAATCGCGTGAAAAAGGGCGCCGGCAGGCGAACATATCGCGGCGATATCCTATCTTGCGTCGCATGATCCGCCTTCTTTCCCTTTTGCTTTTCTTCTGCCTGCCGCTTGCCGCAACGGGGCCGGCGACTGCTCAGAGCACGGTTTCCGGCGTCGGCGGGCTTGGCCCGCGTCTCGATCGCGCGGCGAGCGACCCCGCGATGAGGCCTCTCAGGACGGTGATTGTCGCTCGCGACGGACGCGTGCTCAGCGAACGTGGGTTCCACGGTCATTCGCCCTCGGAATCGACCAATATCAAATCCGCTTCGAAGTCGATCATTTCGGCGCTGGTCGGTATCGCCATCGACAAAGGCCTGCTGACGGGGCCGGACCAGAAGATCGCGCCGATCCTGAAGGCCGATCTTCCGGCAGCACCAGACCCGCGCATCAACGACATCACCATCGGCAATCTTCTCTCCATGCAGGCGGGGCTCGAACGCATGTCGGGGGCGAACTACGGCCGCTGGGTCTCCTCGCGCAACTGGGTGCGCTTTGCGCTGTCGCAGCCTTTCGTCGATCAGCCAGGTGGCGAGATGCTCTATTCCACCGCATCCACGCATCTGCTTTCGGCCATTCTCACCAAGGTCGGCCGGCGGCCGACGCTGGTGTTGGCGCGCGAATGGCTGGGTCCCGTCGAAGGTTTCCGCATTGGCGCATGGGAGCGCGATCCGCAGGGCATCTATCTGGGCGGCAATCAGATGGCGATGAGCGCCCGGTCCCTGCTTGCCTTCGGTGAACTCTACCGCAACGGCGGCAAGACCGCCAACGGCCGCCAGATCGTCCCTGCCGACTGGATTGCCCAGTCGTGGCAGCAGCGCACCAACTCGCGCTTCTCGGGCGACGAATATGGCTATGGCTGGTTCACGCGGCAGATCGGCGGCGAGCAGGTGCATTTCGCCTGGGGATATGGCGGGCAGATGCTCTACATCGTGCCGTCGCTCGATCTCACCGTCGTCATGACCTCGGAAGAGAGCGGTCCGTCTGCCCGAAGCGGCTACAGGGACTTGCTGCACGGTCTGTTGGCGGACATCATCGGCTCGGTGCGTGCCGCCTGACGACAGGGCCGCGCGTCTTTCAGACGCGCTGTAGGACTTTGAATTATGCAGCGGCGAAAAACCCCGATCGTTAAATTTTTAGCGAAGGCTCCAATCAAACCGCAAAACGCTTCCTGTAAGTTCCGCGAGAATTTCGGGAAAGCGCCATGCTGCTGGATCTCAGGACAATCTATTTCATTGTTGCCGTGAGCTGTTTCGTGCTGGGCGTTCTCCAGCTTGCAGCCTATGCGACGGGTCGCTTCGAGAGGTGGCCGCTCTGGTGGGGCTTGAGCAACCTTCTTGTCGGTGTCGGCTCGTTTCTCGTCGCGCTGCGCAATCTCGTTCCCACCTCCGTCTCGATCGACGGCGGCAATATCGTCACCATCGCCGGCTATATGCTGATGTTCTTTGCCGTGCGCGTCTTTTCGGGACGAGCGCTCGAGCAGCGCACTTTTTGGCTTGCGATCATGCTCGTCAGCGTTCCTGTCGTCCTCATCGTCAGCGATCCATCGGCAGTCTCGGCGAGGCTCCTCTACGTCTCCGTCATCTGCTGCCTCTGCGATCTTGCCGTTGCAAGGGAGGCGATCGGCATTGTCCGGCGCGAGAGGCTTTATTCGGCAGCCTTGCTTGTCGGCCTCTACACCTGCACTGCCGCGATCTTTGCGGTTCGCAGCATTCTCGCGGCGACCGGTGAGATCGGCGGGCCGGATCCCTTCGGCGGCAGTGCAATTCACAGCTGGATGGCGGTATCGGCGGTCGCCTTCATCATGCTGCGCAGCATGGCCATGGTGCTGATGGCCGCCGAGCGCAGCCGAAATCAGCTGACCGTACTCGCTCACCACGATCCGCTGACCGGCGCGCTCAATCGCGGCGGCCTTGCCCAGCATCTGCCGGCTCTCGGTTCCCAGCCGGTATCGCTGCTGATCATCGATATCGATCATTTCAAGCAACTGAACGACAGGCATGGCCATGCCGCCGGTGACGACGTCCTGCGGCTTTTCGCCCGTGTTTCGAGGGGCATCATGCGCTCGGACGATCTGCTTGCCCGTCAAGGTGGAGATGAGTTCCTGGCGGTGCTGAAAAATGTTTCCCGGGAAGATGCGGTGGCGATTGCCGAGCGTATCCGTCTCGCTTTCACCGCTGCCGTCATGCAGCGGCCGGATCTGGCCGTCTTTCCGACGCTGAGCATCGGCGTTGCCGCGCGTGCGGAAAGCGACGGAGATTTTGAGCGGCTGATGCAGAAGGCGGACGAGGCGCTCTACCGTTCGAAGCGCGAAGGCCGCAACCGGGTTGAAGCCTTCGGGGAGAATCAGCAGGCCGCGTAGGAACGGGGCGAATGTTCCTATGTCGAAGCGGCTCTATCTTTTTGCCTTTGCGCAATTCCGGACGCAAAACCGCTACGCACTTTTGCTGGAATTGCTCTAGATATTCTGGTCCATCGTCTCGGCCGGGATTTCGTCGGCGCGGTGGATGCGCACGACCGTTGCCGGCACGCCCGCAACCGTGCAATGCGTGGGAACCGATTTGAGCACGACGCTGCCGGCGGCGACTTTGCTGAAGGCGCCGATTTCGATATTGCCGAGGATTTTGGCGCCTGCGCCGATCATCACACCGTGGCGGATTTTCGGGTGGCGGTCGCCGGTCTCCTTGCCGGTGCCGCCGAGCGTGACGTTCTGCAGGATAGACACTTCATCCTCGATGACAGCCGTTTCGCCGATGACGATGCCCGAACCGTGGTCAAGCATGATGGATGCGCCGATCTGTGCCGCCGGATGGATATCCGGGCCGAAGACCAGCGAAACGAGATTGGCGAGCCAACTGGCGATCTCCGGACGGCCGGCGATCCAGAGCGCATGGGCGATGCGATGCGTCTCAAGCGCATGGAAGCCCTTCAGATTGAGAAGTGCGTGCAGAAATGTCGTGCAGGCCGGATCGCGCTCGCGCACGGCGATGAGATCGGCCTCGACCTTTCGCATGATATCGTCATCAAGTGTGGACAGAATGAGATCGAACAGATCACCCGTTTCCACCTGCGCTACGGAGAGCCGCGCGGCCAGCACGCGGGCGATGATCTCATTATTGTTGGCAGTGTCCGTTATTTGAGCGGCAAGCAGCTGCCTCAATATCGGCTCGCGCGCGGCGAACTCGGCCGCCTCGGCGCGGATCACGGTCCAGACGGATGCGTCGGCCAAAGCCTGCGGCTGTTGCCCGGCTAAACCGAGGCGGGTCGATTTCGACATTTCCGTTTCCTCTGTCAGCCACTGCAGCGCAAAGCGCTTCCTGCTCGTGGTTCATGTTTCGCCCGGGCACGGCGTTTGGCAAGCCCCCGATATCCTACGGCCTTGAGTCCGATAGCATATTCTAACCACCGGATGGCTGGAGGCGAGGATTCAGCTCCGGAAGCCGGCGCCAATGATAGAGCACATCAGGCTCCCGTTCTTCGTTGTCGGCGCCATCGGTCTCCTTTTCAGCGGTAAAACCGTGCCGTTCGTAGAAAGCACGAGCGCCTGCATTACGCTTAAACGTCCAGAGCCTGATCTCGTTCATCTCCTCCTTGGCGCGGCCGAGGAGTGAAGAGCCGATGCCCATGCCCTGGAAACCGGGGAGAACGTAAAGCTGCTCTATCCAGCTGTCGCCATAGGCGATGACACCGACGAGCCGGTTGCCCATGGCAGCGCCGAGGATGGAGCAATTCGGCAGCAGATGCATGCGCCAGTACTGCTCCTCTTCCTCAGGCGTATGTACATCCGGCAGCCAGGGCAGCCGTTGCCACAGGGCGACACGTCTGATTCCGGCCGCGGCTTGCATGTGATCGGCGGTGAGCGCCATGATTTCGGGTTCCGTCAGGGCGTCGTCCATTACCGGCAACGGGCCTCAAGCCGAAATATCGATGACGCCACAATCGCCGGCTTCCGAGCCGAAGGCGAGCAGCTTGCCGTTTTTGCTCCAGCTCATCGCTGTGATCGCACCCTTGCCGGGCCGGCGCAGCAGCGCTTCCTTGCTGTCGGCGATGCGCACGGCGAGGATCATGCCGTCGATGAAGCCGATGGCGAGGATGTCCTCGAGCGGATGGAATTTCACCGCGGTTGCCATGATATTTGCGCGGGTGCCGAGCTCCAGCGGCGCCTTGCCCATCGGCCCGTCCTTGCCCTGGAAGGGCCAGACGATTGCCGCAGGCGCGCCTGAAGACGCGAGCCACTTGCCCTTGACCGACCAGGAGAGCGATTTCACCTTGGAAGGGTAGCCGGTCATGCGCATGTGGCGGGCTTCGGTGCCGGGCTTGATGTCGAGCTTCCAGCCGTGCAATGCGTTTTCCTGCATCGAGGTGACGAGGAAATTACCATCAGGCGAGAAGGTGACGCCGGTATGCGCACCCTTCCATTCCAGATCGATCGGCTTGGCATTCATGCCGATCCAGTGCAACGACACACCGTTGTAGCGCGCGGCCGCGATGCGCAGGCCCTTCGGCGCAAAGGCAAGACCTTCGACGGTGCGCTCTTCGGGGAATTCCTTGGTCGTGCCATCGGCAAGGCGCACGAGCGAACTCTTGCCGTAGGAATAGGCAACGGCGCCCTGCGGGCCGGCTGCCACCTGCGAAATCCACTTGCGCGGCGCGGTCGCGATCTCGCTGACGCTGCCGTCGGCGGCAATGCGCAGCACCTTGCCGTCCTCGCCGCCCGAAATCAGGCTCTCGCTGTAGGGGTCGCGGATCGCGGTTAGCATGCCCTGGTGGGCTTCAGAAACCCTGTCGCCGCCGTTCAGCCGGTGGAATGTACCGTTTGCGCTTGCGAAGAAGGGAACATCACCTAAAAACTCGACGGCCAGAACGTGGCCGTCGAGATCAAGCGGTGCAACTGTCGGCATCAGGCGGCTGCCTCGCATGCCTTGAAGGAGGTTTCGAGCTTCTCGCGGTCGAGTTCGCGGCCGATGAAGACGAGACGGCTCTCGTGCTTTTCGCCTTCCTTCCACGGCCGCTGATGATCACCCTCGATGATCATATGCACGCCCTGAACGACGTAACGCTCGGGATCTTCCTTGAAGGCGATAATGCCCTTGAGACGCAGAATATTCGGCCCCTGCGTCTGGGTGATCTTCTGGATCCAGGGGAAGAAACGCTCCGGATTCATCTCGCCGCCGCGCAGCGAGACCGACTGCACTGTCACATCATGGATCGCCGACATTGCGCCATGTTGATGGGCGCCATGTTGATGATGGTCGTGACCATCATGCTGGTGGCCGTGGTGATCATGGTCATGATGGTGGTGGTCGTGATCGCAATCGGGGCCGCAGACGTGGTCGTCATGGCCGTGCTCCAGGAAATGCGGATCGTTTTCGAGCGCGCGCTCCAGGTTGAAGGCGCCCTGATCGAGCACGCGGGCGAGGTCGACGCCGGAGCGGCTGGTCTTGTAGACGCGGGCGGCCGGGTTGATGGCGCGGACGATATCCTCGATCACATCAAGTTCTTCCGGGGTCACCAGGTCGCTCTTGTTGATGATGACGACGTCGGCGAAGGCGATCTGGTCTTCGGCCTCGCGGCTGTCCTTCAGGCGCAGCGGCAGGTGCTTGGCATCGACGAGGGCGACGACGGCGTCGAGCTCGGTCTTGGCGCGCACATCGTCATCCATAAAAAAGGTCTGGGCGACCGGTACTGGGTCGGCAAGGCCGGTCGTTTCGACGATGATGCCGTCAAAGCGGCCGGGGCGGCGCATCAGGCCTTCGACGACGCGGATCAGGTCGCCGCGCACCGTGCAGCAGACGCAGCCGTTGTTCATTTCGTAGATTTCCTCGTCCGACTCGACGATCAGGTCATTGTCGATGCCGATTTCGCCGAACTCGTTGACGATGACCGCATATTTCTTGCCGTGATTTTCGGAGAGAATGCGGTTGAGCAGCGTCGTCTTGCCGGCGCCGAGATAACCGGTGAGCACGGTAACGGGAATGGGCTTCTGGGTGGAGATCGCGTCGGTCATGAGAACCTCTAGGATTAGGCGTGCGGCCGAGCGGCTGGGATCGGCTGCTTGAACGGTTGGTCTCATATAATGGCTTGAGCGTGGCAGTTCAAAGGGTTTTATAATGTTATAAGATCACATCGTTGCGCGGTGCAGATGCCCCTTATTCATCGCAGTTGCACGACATCGAACGCATCGACATCGCTCAGCAATTCCACCAGTCCTTTTACCGCATGGGCAATCAGCGCCTCGCCTTTCTCTGCCGTCGCAGCCGCGGCGTTGCCTGCCGCGCCTTCCGTGTTGAGATCCGACATCTTCCAGCCGAAGGCGTGCGGCCCGTAGGCGCGCAGATGTTTGAAACGCTCGGCGAATTCCGTCTGTCGCGAGGAAAAGTCCGCCGCCTTCGCCATATCCACCTTATCGGGATGAAGCGCCAGCATCACCGAGGTCTCGATATCGCCGCCATGGATGCCGATCGCCTTTTCCTCCGGCGTGATCACGCCATCCGGCACGCCGAAACGGGTCCAGCTCGTTGCCACCGCCAGCATGGCAAAGCGGACCCGCGCCTCGGTGGCGACGACTGATATGACGGGCGAATTGCCGCCATGGGCGTTCAGCATCACGAATTTGCGGATACCCTGCTTTGCAAGCCGCTCGGCAATGCCGAGCCAGCGGTATACCGCTTCGTCGAAGGCAAGCGTCTTCGTTCCTTCAACATCCATATGCTCTATGGAATAACCGACAGATTCGGCGGGCAGGAAGGTGACCGGCAGGCCGGTGGGCAAGGCTATCTTCAATCGCCCGGCGATGCCTTCGGCAATCAGGGCGTCGGTTTCGAATGGCAGGTGAGGGCCGTGCTGTTCATGGGCGCCAAGCGGCAACACGGCGATCAGATGGCGCCCCTCAGGCGCAAAGACCGGGTTGCCGTCCTCGAAGCGCGGCGAAGGTGTCATCATCCGGTCGTTGCCTCTTGTTTATGACGAGATCCTGAGCAATGTCATATCGCAGCGGCGTCGGGGCTTAAAGATCAAAGGGATGGCTATGGGAAAGAAGCACAAGGACGGCAAAAAGAACAAGAAGAAGAAGGACCAGACCGAGTATACGCTCGTCGATCTCTCCCCGGCCCTGACCCAGGCAGCGCGTTCCATGCGGACGGTGCTTTCGCGCAACCTGCTTGAAAGCGGCCTCTATGCCGGCCAGGACGGCGTCATTCTCTCGCTTGCCGAGAGCGACGGCATGACGGCAGGCGGTCTTGCTCAGAAGCTCGGGGTCAAGGCGCCGACGATGACGCGCACGATCGGCCGCATGGAGGCGCAGGGATTTCTCGAGCGCAAGCCCGATGCGGAAGATGCGCGCCTCACCAAGGTCTATCTCACCGAACTCGGCCGCGGCAGCGTTCAGGGGATCGAGATGGCGGCCTCGGCCTGCGACAGGCTGGCGACGCAGGAGTTCTCCGAAAAGGAAATTCGCAATCTCGTCCGCTTGCTGAAGGCGATCGATGCCAATCTGCAGGCCGAAGCCATTCATATCGAAGAACCGGACGAAGACTGAAATTTCCCTGAAAGACGAATTGCTTCCAACGATTAAATCTTTTAATTAAACATTTTAAGGGCCGCGCCGGTTTGACGGCGGGGTCTTGGCTGTCTTGCGTGCTGCCTGGAGGAGGACACGTGGTCCAGAAGATCAAGCTTTCGACAATCGCCGAAACGCTCGGCATTTCAACGGCGACTGTATCGCTTGCCTTACGCGACAGTCCGCTCGTCGCCGGCAATACCCGGGAGAAGATCAAGGAACAGGCGCGTGCGCTCGGCTATATCTACAATCGCCGTGCCGCCAGCCTTCGGACCTCACGCTCCGGCATCATCGGGGTCGTCGTGCACGACATCATGAACCCGTTCTACGGGGAGATCCTGAAGGCGATCGAAAGCGAGCTCGACCGCAGCCGGCACACCTTCATCCTTTCCAACCATTACGACAATGTCGAAAAGCAGCGCACCTTTATCGAGACGCTGCTGCAGCTCGGCGGCGACGGCGTCATCATGTCGCCGGCGATCGGTACGCCGCCGGAGGACGTGCAACTGGCGGAAGACAACGGCATGCCGGCGATCCTGGTCGCCCGCTCGATGGAAGGGCAGGACCTGCCGACCTATCGCGGCGACGACAGCTACGGTATCTCGCTTGCCACCAACCACCTGATCGGCCTCGGTCATCGCTCGATCGCCATGATCGGCGGCACGGACCAGACATCCACGGGTCGCGATCGCTACCAGGGCTATGTCAATTCGCTACGCAAGGCCGGCATCGAGGTCGATCCGAACCTGCGCATTCCCGGTCCGCGCTCGAAACAGGGCGGTTTCGAGGCTGCAGTGCATTTCCTTTCGCTGCCGCAGAAGCCGACCGCAGCCGTCTGCTGGAACGATCTCGTGGCGATCGGCTTGATGAACGGCATTGCGCGCGCCGGCCTGGTGCCGGGACGCGATATTTCCGTCACCGGCTACGACGATCTCGAGGAGGCCTCGATCGCTACGCCCGCGCTAACGACCGTCTGGAACGGTCAGGCCGAGGTCGGGCGCCTAGCCGCCCGGGCGCTGCTCGATCGCCTTGCCGGCAGCCATGAGCCTGACGGTATGCATCTGATCAAGCCGGAAATGCGCATTCGCCAGTCCACCAGTCCCCATCGGCCGCGCGCCTGAACCAAGACCGCCATCCAAGAGGAAAAGCCATGTCCCGCATCGCCATTCTCGTTCCTGGGAAGATACACGAGCGTGTTCTCGACAGGTTGAAGGATCGTTTTGAGATTGTCGCCGTCCCGCGCGAGGAGACGCTTGCGCTTGACGGCGAGATTGCCGGCCGCATCCGCGCTGTCGCCGTGTCCGGCTCCTTCCCGGGCGCCTGGATGGACCAACTGCCGCGTGTCGAGGTGATCGCCAATTTCGGTGTCGGTTATGACGGCGTCGATGTAAAACATGCCGCCGAAAAAGGCATTGTCGTCACCAATACGCCCGATGTGCTGAACGACGAGGTCGCCGATACGGCGATCGGCCTACTGCTGAACACAGTCCGCGAGTTGCCGCGGGCCGAAGCCTGGCTGCGTGCCGGTAACTGGAAGCCGGGCACGGCCTATCCGCTGTCGCGTTTCTCGCTGAAGGGCCGGCATGTCGGGCTTTACGGCCTTGGCCGCATCGGGCTCGAAATTGCCAAGCGGCTGGAGCCGTTCAAGGTGAAGATCAGTTATCACACACGTTCGCGCCATGCCGGTGTGTCCTACGATTATTACCCGACGCTGAAGGGGCTGGCGAATGCTGTGGATACGCTGATCGCCATCGTTCCGAAGACGCCGCAGACGCACAAGACGATCGATGCTGATATTCTGGCAGCCCTCGGCCCTGACGGCATTCTCGTCAATGTCGGCCGCGGCTGGACGGTGGACGAGAAGGCGCTGAGTGCGGCGCTTGCTTCCGGGGCGCTCGGTGCTGCCGGTCTCGACGTCTTCTATGAAGAGCCGACCGTGCCGGCCGACCTGCTGGAACCGACCAATGCCGTGCTGCTGCCGCATGTCGCCTCCGCGTCGGTGCCGACACGCAATGCGATGGCCGATCTCGTCGCCGACAATCTCATTGCCTGGTTCGAGAAAGGTGCGGCGCTGACGCCGGTGCCGGAGACGCCGCAGAAGGCTTAGCATAGCTGGCTCCGCGGACGATCCTTGGCCGGCGCCGCGCCGTCAGGCGATCGCCTGCGCGGGGATCATCGGCAGCTTCGCGGCGGCATAGCTGCGGACGGCGTCGCCGAAAGCGGCGAACAGCTGGTTCGAAGACTTGTCGGTTTCAGCCCAATATTCCGGATGCCATTGCACGCCGACGGCAAAGGCCTTGGCGTCGATGACGGAAACGGCCTCCACCGTGCCGTCTTCGGCGATCGCTTCCACCTGCAGGCGTGGGGCGGTTCTGGCGATTGCCTGGCGATGCAGGGAATTCACGCGGATCTCGCCCGGACCAAGGATGCCTGCGATGCAGGAGCCTTCCTTGACGTGGACGGTCTGGCGAATGGCGTACATGCCGTCCCGGTCGACGCCTTCCGGCCGGCGGTGGTCCGAGATGCCGGGTTGTTCCTGGATCTCGCTTGCCAGCGAGCCGCCAAGGGCGACGTTTAGTTCCTGGATGCCGCGGCAGATGGCAAGCAGCGGGACGGCGCGGTCGATGGCGCGGCGGATGAGCGGCAGGCTGGTGGCGTCGCGGGCGGGGTCGAACGGGCCGTGCTTGTCATTCACCTCGGCACCGTAGAGCGAGGGATGAACATTGCTGGCCGAGCCGGACACCAGCAGACCGTCGACGCGGTCGAGGATCGCATCGGTATCGTAGCCTTCCTCGAAGGCCGGGATCATGAAGGCCATGACGCCGGCGGCATTCAACGCGGCACGCAGATATTGATGCTGTACGGCATGCCAGGTAGCGCCGTCGAAGCTGCGGATATCGGCAGGAATGGCAACGATCGGTTTCGTCATATCAGCCCCGGTGAAATCTTTGTGCTTGCCGTTTCTGCCGCCAGAACGACCATCAAGTCAACGCTTGGCTGCGTGAGGTGGCCAAATTGCGGCGGAAGCGGTACGGAGGCTCTCCGGTTTGCGGCTAAGCCGCTGATTTTGATGGGCGCCTGGGGGCCGCCTTATTGCCGTCTTGATGCCAAAGGCTAATAGACTAAAGCTTGAATCGCGGCCCCCGCCATGCTTAGGTTTGCCCTTACTGCAGGTAGGGTGAAGATCGCCCGCGCAGTACCATCTATACGGGAGGTTTTTGATGGATCGTCGTTCGTTTTTCAAGAAGGCGGGAACCGCCGGCGCCGGTGCGGTTGCCGCAACGGCATTGGCAGCGCCTGCGATCGCGCAGGAGAATCCGAAGATCGCGTGGCGCATGACGTCGTCGTTTCCGAAGAGCTTGGATACGATCTATGGTGGAGCCGAGGATATCGCCAAGCATGTTGCCGCCGCGACGGATGGCAATTTCACGATCCAGCCTTTTGCGGCCGGTGAAATCGTGCCGGGCCTGCAGGCCGTCGATGCCGTTGCCGCCGGCACGGTCGAGGCTGCCCATACCACCTCCTATTATTTCGTCGGCAAGGACCCGACCTATGCCATTGGAACGGCCATTCCATTCGGGCTGAACAGCCGTCTGACCAATGCCTGGTACTATGAAGGCAACGGCAACAAGCTGATGAACGAGTTTTATGCCACGCAGGGCATGTATGCCCTGCCGGCCGGCAATACCGGTGCGCAGATGGGCGGCTGGTTCCGCAAGGAAATCAACACGCTCGATGACCTCAAGGGCGTCAAGATGCGCATTGCCGGCCTTGCCGGCCGCGTCATGGAGAAGGTCGGCGTCATCCCGCAGCAGATCGCCGGCGGCGACATCTATCCGGCGTTGGAAAAAGGCACGATCGATGCGGCGGAATTCGTCGGCCCCTATGACGACCTGAAACTCGGCTTCCACAAGGTGGCGAAGTACTACTATTATCCGGGCTGGTGGGAAGGTGGCCCGACGGTGCATGGATTCTTCAATCTCGAAAAGTGGAGCAGCCTGCCCAAGCATTATCAGGCAGCGCTGACCGACGCCTGCGCCTTTGCCAACACCAACATGCTGGCGAAGTACGACACGAAGAACCCAACCGCGCTGAAGCAGCTCGTCGCGGAGGGCGCGACGTTGCGCCCGTTCAGCCAGGAGATCATGGAAGCCTGCTTCCAGGCAGCCACGGGCATCTACAGCGAAATCTCGGGCACGAACCAGTATTTCAAGAAGATTTACGACGACCAGACCGCCTTCAAGCGGGACGCCTATCTCTGGATGCAGCTCTCGGAATACACCTTCGATACGTTCATGATGATCCAGCAGCGGGCCGGAAAGCTTTAAGCTCTCCGCCGTCGACGCTTCAGACGAGCGCAATAACAAAACCCCGGATATCCATCCGGGGTTTTGCTTTTTGCTGGACTATTTGGCCGGTGGCGGCGGTGCTCCCGGCAGGCCGTTCAGCGGCGGCAGGGTCAGGCCTGGGATCTGCGGCGAGCCATTGCCGCCGCCGCCGCCCATCGGCGGCAGGCCGAGCTGGCCGCCGAAGCCCGGGACTTCGATCTTGATCGAGTTCGGGTCGACCTTCGGGCCGTGATCCAGCCAATAGGTGACCGATTGCGGCCAGAAAATCACGATCGCCACCAGGATCAGCTGCATACCCACCCAGGGTAGAGCCCCCATGTAAATATCCGAGGTCTTGACATCCTTGCCGGCAATCGAGCGCAGGTAGAAAAGCGCGAAGCCGAAGGGCGGATGCATGAAGCTCGTCTGCATGTTGACGCAGATCAGGACGCCGAACCAGATCAGGTCGATGCCGAGACTGGAGGCGACGGGTGCGAGCATCGGGATGACGATGAAGGCGATCTCGAAGAAATCGAGGAAGAAGGCGAGCACGAAGATGAAGATGTTGACGAAGATCAGGAAGCCGACCGGCCCGCCGGGAATGCCCGACAGCATGTGCTCGATCCAGCGCGAGCCGTCCATGCCCTGGAAGACCAGGCTGAAACAGGTGGAGCCGATCAGGATCATCACCACCATGGATGTGATGTGCGTGGTCGATGACATGGCTTCGCGGATCAGCGGCCAGGTGAGGCGGCGATTCATGGCGGCAAGCACAATGGCGCCGACGACGCCGAGCGCGCCTGCTTCCGTCGGCGTTGCAAGGCCCATGAAGATCGTGCCGAGCACCAGGAAGATCAGCACGATCGAGGGGACCATGCCCATCAGCACCCTCACGAGCAGCGCCCAGTTGAAATCGCCGCGTACCTCTTTCGGCAGTGGCGGCATCGATTTCGGCCGGATAATCGACATCACCAGGATGAAGAGCACGAAGATCGTCACCTGCAGGATTGAGGGGCCGATCGCGCCGAGATACATGTCGCCGACCGACCTGCCGAGCTGATCGGCGAGAACGACGAGCACGAGCGAAGGCGGGATCACCTGTGTGATCGTGCCCGAGGCGGCGATGACGCCGGTGGCAAGGCGCGGGTTGTAGCCGTAGCGCAACATGATCGGCAGCGAGATCATCCCCATGGTGATGACCGAGGCAGCCACCGTGCCGGTGATCGCGCCGAGAACGGCGCCGACGAGGATGACGGCATAGGCGAGGCCCCCGGGTATGCCGCCAAAGAGCTTGCCGGTGCCCTCGAGCAGGTCCTCGGCTAATCCGCAGCGCTCCAGCACCGCGCCCATGAAGGTGAAGAAGGGAATGGCGAGCAAGAGATCGTTGGAAAGGATGCCGAAGAAGCGTAGCGGCAGAGCCTGCAGGAAGACCTCGCCGAAATGGCCGGTGAAGATGCCGATGATGGCGAAAAACAAGCCGACGGCGGCGAGCGAGAAGGCGACCGGAAAGCCGTAGAGCATGAAAATGATCATGCCCAGGAACATGGCCGGCGGGATGATGCCGAAATCAAACAAATCCGTGTCTCCCAGCCCGCGTTACTGCAGCGGCTTTTCGTATTTCGTATCGATGCTGAGATAGCCGGTGAGCGCTGCGATCCGCTTGACCAGTTCCGAGAGTCCCTGAAGGGACAGCAACGCGAAGCCGGCGACGAGGATCAGCTTGACGGGCCAGCGGATCAGCCCGCCGGCATTGCCCGATATTTCCCCCTGGTGGTAGGAGAGCGCGAAGAAGGGCCAGCACAGCCAGGTGAGATAGACGCATGCGGGAAGGAGGAAGACGATGAGGCCGACGATGTCGATCCAGATCTTCGCCTTGTCGGAAACCGAACCATAGATCAGATCGACGCGGACATGCTCATTGTTGCGCAACGCATGCGAGGCGCCGAGCATGACGACGAAGGCGAAGAGATACCATTGGATCTCCAGCCAGCCGTTCGAACTGTAGTTGAAGGCATAACGGACGATGGCGTTACCGGCGCTGATCAGACAGCAGAACAGCACCATATATTCGGAAAGTTTGCCCATGAACTGACTGATCGAATCGATCAGCCGGCTTGCGGCCAGAAGTACCGACATTCGCCTCCCCTTATTCTTGTCCCGCCGGTTTTCCGGCAGCTTTTCTCTCTTGCAATCGATGTAGACCACGGCCTTTGAAATTGGAAGGATAAATGCCTCGCGTTTGAGTATAGTCTTAAGTGCGCAGGTAGGATCATATGGCCGTCGAATATTTCAACAACCCAGGCGTGGATAAATTATTTCAGTAATCTCGCCGGTAGGCTGCATTAACTCGCGTAGGCTGTGCGGTTCATCCTGTGGTTTTAGAAAATTTGACCAAATGTTTGATTCCATTGAAATCAATTTTTAAAGGGTTGGGCTTAGAATTCCCGCGCACAGGGAAAGTGTGGATGAAGCCAGATAACCCGAACAGGGTCCCAATAGATGTGTATCTGTCGTTTGTGAGTTCCCTCTCCGGGAATCGCATGACGCTTCTTGTTGGCGTGATTGTACATGTTGCGACGTGCCTTGCCGTGGCTGCCAAGACACAATACTCCATCTACATCCTGCTGTCGGTCGCCTTCCTTCTGGTCTTCGGCGCTCGCATGGCCATCTTCCGGCAGTTCGATCGTGTCGACAAGCAGAGCCTGTCGCACGCCGGAATCGAACGGTGGGAGCGGATTCTCGTTGCCAGTGGAGCCTGCACCACGGCGCTCCTCGGCATCGCCAGCGGCTACGCCATCTTCGTCGTGCGCGATTCCTTTGCGGAGCTTGCCTGCATTTCCGTCACCATGGCAACCATGGTTTCCGTCGTCGGCCGCAACTACGGCTCGCGCTTCGCAGTCGACCTCCAGACGTTCTTCTGCTGCCTGCCGATGATCGTCTGCAGCCTGCTGGTGCTAGATTTCTATCGCGGCGTTCTGTCGATCTTCCTCATTCCTTTCTGGCTGACGACGCGGGCCATGGCGAACGGCGTGCGCGAGTTTCTCTATGAGAACGTCATTGCGCGCCGGGAAATCACCATCATTGCCGACCGTTTCGATACGGCTCTCAACAACATGCCGCACGGCCTCGTCATGGTCGATGCCGAAAACCGCATCCAGGTGGTCAATCGCAAGGCCTGCGAGCTTCTGAAGATCGGTGCGCCGGAGCGGCTGAAGGACCGCGACCTCGGCGCCGTGCTGCGCTACGGCGCGCGCTACAGCTTCATGGATGCCTCGCAACCGGAGCTCATCCTGCGCCAGCTCACCCAGGTCGCCGAGGGCAGCCTGTCGCGCACGCTCATTCATTTTCCCGAGAGCCTGTCGCTCGAATTCTCCGCCAGCCGCAGGGCCGACGGTGGCGCCGTGCTGATCTTCGAGGACGTGTCAAGCCGGGTGAAGGCGGAGCAGAAGATCCTGCACATGGTGCGCTTCGACGCGCTCACCGGCCTGCCCAACCGGCAATATTTCGGCCAGTTGGTGCAGGAGTATTTTGCCAAGTATCCGAAAAAGAACGGGCCGCTCGGCTTCATGGTGCTCGATATCGACGAGTTCAAACATGTCAACGACATGCGCGGCCATGTGACCGGCGACCATCTGCTCTGCGCTATCGCCGCCCGCATCAAACAGGCTTCCGGTAATGCCATCCTCGGCCGGCTGATGGGCGATCAGTTCATTCTGTTCTTCCCGCGTGCGAAGGAGCAGGTCTCGCTCGACCGCGAAATCCGCCGCGTTCATGCCGCGATCCAGGGTAACTACGAGGTCGACGAAGTGACTTTTCTCGTTTCGCTCAGCGCCGGCTACGCGATTCTCGAAAGCGACGCGTTCGCGATGGACGAATGGAGCGTCAAGGCGGATCTTGCCCTGTTCGAAAGCAAGTCGCGCTTCAAGGGCGGCATCTCAGGATTCGAGCGGGAGATGGACGGCCGCTATATCGAGCAACAGAAGCTGAAGGCGGATCTGCGCGATGCGGTCTCGGCGCAGGCGCTGCATCTCGTCTTCCAGCCGATGTTCCGGGCCGACGGCTCGCGGATCGAATGTGCCGAGGCCTTGGCCCGCTGGGTGCATCCGGAGAGGGGCTCGATCCCCCCCGATGTCTTCATCCGGCTCGCCGAAGATATGGGCATCATCTCCGACATCACCCGCTTCGTGCTGTTCAAGGCGTGCAGCGAATGCATGAACTGGCCGGAACACATCGCCGTTTCGGTCAACCTTTCGGCGCGGGATCTGCGCGATGCCGACATCCTTTCAGTGGTTGCCGAGGCGCTTGCCCATTCCGGCCTCGCCGCGGCACGACTGCATCTCGAAGTCACCGAGAGCTGCCTGATCGACGAGCCGGCGGCGGTGCGCGCCATCCTGGCGGAGCTCAGGTCCCGCGGCATCACCATTGCCATCGACGATTTCGGCACCGGTTTCTCCAGCCTCAGCTATCTCGACACGCTGCCGCTTGATATCGTCAAGATCGACCGGTCCTTCGTGCGCAACATCGTCGAGGATGCGCGCCGCCTCAAGCTCTTGCGCGGCACAGTCAATCTCGCCCGCGAATTGGGCCTGAAGATTGTCATCGAGGGCGTCGAGACCGAGGAGCAGCTGGCGCTGCTCAACAAGCACCGCAGCGCCGATCTCGTGCAGGGTTACGTCTTCTCGCGGCCGGTGCCTTCCCAGAACATCACGCTGCTACAAGAGGGCATCGGCCGCCGCACCGTCCAGCGCCGTCGCAACAAGGTCGCCTGAGCCGCCTGCAAGTGACTGGTTATCCCCAGCCGAAAATCTTGCGCGCCGTTAACCTTAATAGTTTAAATTCAACCCAAATTTTCAGATTTTCTTGCCTATATATCGGCGGCGTATGATTAATGATCCGTTAACGAGCGGATCGAGAGAATGTCAGACACACTTTTTACGCGTAGCGATTTTAGCAGGAAAATCCTAGAAATTCTAGATCACGTCGAATATCGCCGGGTCGAAAGCAGTGAAGACATGGAGGACGTGGAGCGGCTGCGCTACAAGGCCTACAAAGCCCACGACGCGCTGTCGCTTGCCCCGGAAGGTTTATTGGACGATGTCGATTTCGACAGCCATGCCTATATCTTCGGTCTCTATTATTATGGTGAACTGGTCAGTACGATCCGAATTCACTATGTGACGCCGGAGCATCGTATCAGCCGGTCCGGAGAGGCCTTTCCCGAGGCGATGGATGAGCTTTTGGACGCCGGGCTGACCTTGATCGATCCGGCGCGTTTCGCGGCCGATCCGGAGCTCACCGCCGATCTGCCGTGGGTTCCCTATCTGACGCTGAGACCCGCCATCGTTGCGGCAGCGTATTTCCGAGCTGACCGCGTTATTCAATCCGTCCGGCCCCCGCATGCCGCCTTCTACAAACGGGTCTTCTATGCCGATACCATCGTGCCCGGCCGACTGGCGGAGAGTTACGGGGTTGACGTGACGCTGATGGCGACGAATGTGATCGAGGTCGGACGCAAGCTGCTGACGCGCTATCCCTTCTTCATCTCCAGCGCCAGCGAGCAGCGTATGATGTTTTCGCGCACTCCGAACGACACGCTACCGCCGCTCACCATCATTCCGACGGCGCGTTTCGTGCCGCCAGGCGAACTTGGCACCGATCTGCCGCTGTGATTTCCCTTTCTCCGCGATAGAGAGGCGATGCCGTCAGGGCAGATGAGGCGTGGACGACAGGCGAAAACCGCATCTGTCGCCGAACCTCCTTTCATCCGATCGTTGAGGTCGTCTTCTCGTCCGGATGAGGTCGCTGCGAGGCGCGCTCGCGGCATTCTCATGCATTGCGCTTTTGCCTGTCATTGTGTAATTCCTGCAGGAAGGGATTTCCCTCGCTCGGGCTAGGGAATCAAGCAGCGCAGAGGCATTTCAGGGAGACGATATTTATGGCCGAACATCATACCGGACCGGTCGAGACCGGCGCGCCGATGGACTACAAGGAACATGAAAAGACCTACGACATGTTCGTCGCCAGCGCGAAATACGGCTCGATGCTTCTCATCGTCCTCCTGCTTGCGATGACCGCCGGTTTCTTCGGCGGCGCCGGCCTTCTCGGCGGTCTCTTCGTCTTCATCATTCTACTCGCTGCCGGCATCTTCCTGCTCCGCTGATCGCGTAGATTCAGAGGGTCAGAGCGCCCCTTTGCGCGTCCGAAAGGCCGCACGGCGCTCTGAGGGGAGGAGAGCTTCTCCGAAGCTTTTGAATGAGGTGCTTGGCCCGCGCAGGGAAGCCTGCGGCGGTCTGGCTGACCCGGAGGAGGGGGCAGTTGGGCAATATCGTTTTCGTTGCAAGGGAAAACACGGGGGAGGAGACGCGTGTCGCCGCCTCCACCGAGACCGTGAAGAAGATGAAGAGTTTCGGCTTCGACGTCGTCGTCGAAGCCGGCGCCGGTGCCGCTTCGCGTATTCCGGACGGGGAGTTCGAGGCAGCCGGCGCCAGGATCGGCAGTTTTGCAGATGCAGCCTTGGCCGACGTGGTGCTGAAGGTGCGCCGTCCCAGCGGGTCGGAAATCTCCGGCTATAAAAGCGGCGCCGTGATCGTCGCCATCATGGATCCCTACGGCAATGACGAAGCGATCGCGGCACTGGCAAGCGCCGGACTTTCGGCTTTCGCGATGGAACTGATGCCGCGCATTACCCGCGCCCAGTCCATGGACGTGCTGTCGTCCCAGGCCAATCTCGCCGGTTACCAGGCCGTCATCGAGGCGGCGGCGGTTTATGACCGCGCCATGCCGATGATGATGACGGCAGCCGGCACTGTGCCGGCTGCCAAGGTCTTCGTCATGGGCGCCGGCGTCGCCGGTCTTCAGGCGATTGCGACCGCGCGCCGCCTGGGTGCTGCGGTCTCGGCCACCGACGTTCGCCCCGCCGCCAAGGAGCAGGTCGCCTCGCTCGGCGCCAAGTTCATCGCCGTCGAGGACGAGGAGTTCAAGGCGGCGGAAACGACCGGCGGCTATGCCAAGGAAATGTCCGCCGACTATCAGAGGAAACAGGCGGCTCTGGTTGCCGAACACATCGCCAAGCAGGATATCGTCATCACCACCGCGCTGATCCCCGGTCGTGCGGCGCCGCGCCTCGTTTCGCGCGCCATGCTCGCTTCGATGAAATCAGGTGCGGTTGCCGTCGACCTCGCGGTCGAGCGCGGCGGCAATATCGAGGGCGTCGTCCCCGGCGAGATCGCCGATGTCGAAGGCGTCAGGGTGATCGGTTTCGCCAACATGCCGGGCCGGGTTGCGGCCAGCGCTTCGGCACTCTATGCCAAGAACCTCGTCACCTTCCTCGAGACCATGGTCAACAAGGAAACCCGGAGCGTTGTCGTCAACCTCGACGACGAACTCGTCAAGGCGACGATGCTGACTTATGCCGGCGACGTCGTTCATCCCGCCTTCGGCGGCGCGAAGAAGGGAGACATCTGATGGCCAGTGAAGCAATGGACAGAGCGCTGGAGCAGCTCGACCAGGCGGTGACCGCCGTGATCACGGCGGCGGCCCAGGCACCGGAAGCGGCAAGTGCTGCGACCGGCGGGGCGATCGATCCCTTCGTCTTCCAGCTCGCGATTTTCGTATTGTCGATCTTCGTCGGCTATTACGTCGTGTGGTCGGTGACGCCGGCGCTGCATACGCCGCTGATGGCCGTCACCAATGCGATCTCCTCCGTCATCGTCGTCGGCGCGCTTCTGGCGGTCGGCATCTCGACCAGCGGGCTTGCGACCGGCTTCGGCTTCGTCGCCCTCGTGCTCGTCTCGGTCAACATCTTCGGCGGTTTCCTCGTCACGCAGCGGATGCTTTCGATGTACCGCAAGAAGGACCGGTGAGGGACTGATGACCAATATCGCAGCTTTCCTCTACCTCGTCTCCGGCGTGCTCTTCATCCTGGCGCTACGCGGCCTGTCGCATCCGGCCACCAGCCGCAAGGGCAATCTCTACGGCATGATCGGCATGGGGATCGCGATCCTGACGACGCTGGTGCTGGCGACGCCTGACTTCGGCGGCTTCGTGCTGATCGTTCTTGGCCTTGCCATCGGCGGCAGCGTCGGCGCCTATGTCGCCCGCACCATCCCCATGACCTCGATGCCGCAGCTCGTCGCCGGTTTCCATTCGCTGGTCGGCCTTGCCGCCGTGCTGGTCGCGGCCTCGGCGCTTTACACGCCTGCTTCCTTCGGCATCGGCGAGATCGGTCACATCCACACCGAGGCACGCGTCGAGATGGCGCTCGGCGTGGCGATCGGGGCGTTGACCTTCACCGGCTCGATCATCGCGTTCCTGAAGCTCGACGGACGCATGTCCGGCAAGCCGATCCTGCTGCCTTACCGGCATGTGATCAATGCGAGCCTGCTGGTGCTGATCGTGCTCTTCATCATCGGGCTTGCCGCCACCGAAAGCCATTTCGACTTCTGGGCGGTCGTCGCGCTGTCGCTGGCGCTCGGCGTTCTGCTGATCGTGCCGATCGGCGGGGCGGATATGCCGGTGGTCGTGTCGATGCTGAACTCCTATTCGGGCTGGGCAGCGGCCGGCATCGGCTTCACGCTCGGCAATCTGGCGCTGATCATCACGGGTGCGCTCGTCGGTTCCTCCGGCGCGATCCTCTCCTACATCATGTGCAAGGGCATGAACCGCTCCTTCGTTTCCGTCATCCTCGGCGGTTTCGGCGGTGAGACGGCGTCCGGCGGACCCGACACATCAGACAGGACGGTCAAGCTCGGCTCGGCTGAGGATGCGGCTTATCTGATGGCCAACGCATCGAAGGTCATTATCGTGCCGGGATACGGTATGGCGGTCGCCCAGGCCCAGCATGCGCTGCGCGAACTCGCCGATAATCTCAAGAAGAACGGCGTCGAGGTGAAATATGCGATCCATCCGGTCGCAGGCCGTATGCCCGGCCACATGAACGTGTTGCTCGCCGAAGCGAATGTTTCCTATGATGAGGTTTTCGAGCTTGAGGACATCAACTCGGAATTCGCCCAGGCCGACGTCGCCTATGTCATCGGCGCCAATGACGTCACCAATCCGGCGGCGCGCGACGACAAGACCTCGCCGATCTACGGCATGCCGATCCTCGACGTCGACCGGGCAAAGACCTGCCTCTTCGTCAAGCGCTCGCTCGGCTCGGGTTATGCCGGCATCGACAATACGCTGTTTTACAAGGACGGCACGATGATGCTGCTCGGTGACGCGAAGAAAATGACCGAGGATATCAACAAGGCGCTCGCGCATTGATCGCTGCAGCCGCCCTTCGGGCGGCTGTTTGATTATGCAAGCAGGCAACTGCTGTCTGACTTGGCCGACATAGCTGCTTTCGTCAGGTCTCGCCCGGCACGAGCGTCATCTTTTCGACGCCGATTGCCAGGTTCAGGCCTTCCTGAGCCTGGACGTTCAGTGGCTGCAGCATGAATGCCTTATCGGTGCCGCCGGCGATGACCTTGGCGCCGGCGCCTGCACCGATGCTCGCGTCGGCGCCGATCCCGTAATATTCGCCCGCAAGGGCGAACTGCGGGATATCCGTGCCGGTCTTCGCCAGCACCTGCCAGATCATGACGCTCTTGCCGGTCTGGCCGATATCGAGGCCGAATTTCTCAATTTTGCCGGCATAGACCGCCTTGGCACCGCCGGCCGCCGGTGTATAGGTGCAGATAAGGTTCTTCTGCGAGGTGACGATCAGACCCTGACCGCCATCCGATCCGCAGACCAGACGGCCAAGCGTGACATAATTTTCCGCGCCCGCCGGGCTCGCCCAGGCAACGGCTGTCAACGCCGCGGCTGCGATCATCGTTTGCTTGAACATGGTCTTTCTCCTTTGGAACGACCTGTCCGAAACGGGTGGAGGTAGCGATTGTTCCGGGACGCAGATTCAAAGTGATAGAGCGTCCTTAGCGCGTCTGAAGAGACGCGCGGCGCTCTATTCTCGCTCCAGCGTGGCGCGCTGCGCCGTCAGCACCCATAACAGGCCTTCGGGCCGGAAATCGATCTCAACCGTGCCGCGAAAGGCGGAGGCGGCATGAGCCTTGATAACGGTCGTGCCAAAGCCCGAGCGCGATGGCTCGGTGACCGGCGGGCCGCCGCGCTCTTCCCAGGTGAAGCGGAGCAGGGCATCCGGCTTGTCCTCCTCGCTGACGTCGCGCCATTCGAAGCGGACACGGCCCTGCGGTACGGATAGCGCCCCGTATTTCACCGAATTGGTGGCGAGTTCATGCAAGGCAAGGCCGAGATTCTGCACGGCATCCGGCTTCAGCACGAAGTCTTCGCCGCTGATGTCGATCTGCTCGCGCGATTGCGGGAAGGCGTGCAAATGGATGTCGACGACCCGCCGCAGCGATACCCCTCCCCATTGTTCGCTGGTCAGGAGCTCGATCGAACGCACCAATCCCTCGAGGCGGTCGGCGACGGCGGCGCGGAAGGTCTCGACGCTGTCGGACTGCTTAGCGAGCTGGCGCATCATTGCCTGGGCAAGTGTCAGAAGATTCTTCGTGCGGTGGACGAGTTCATGCATGACGAAACGCAGCCGGTCCTCGGTCTGACTACGGTCGAAAGAGGCATTCGAAAGGGCAATCGCCACCTGGTTCGCCTCGATGACGCTGGTCTCGACCGGCGAGACGATATGGCCTTCGCCCATGCGGTTTGCCATGTCGGCGATATCGCGAATGGTGGTGCGCACCTGTCTTGCGACGGCATAGGCACCCAGCACGGCAACGAGCACCAGCGCCACGCCACCGATGATAAGGAAACGCCAGGTGCTGAGGATCGAAGCCTGGGCGATCGGTCCCCAGATCACCGTCTTCCACGACCAGCCGGGGATCTGAGCATAACCGAGGAGCATGTGCGGCAGGATCGCCTCGTCCTCGAAGACGCCGCGGGACACTGTGAGCGCCGGCAAAATGCGCGGATCGAAGGGCGTTCCGGGTTCGAGATTGGCGGGGCCAGTGGCCGCGACGACGTGGCCGCTCTCATCGATAACGGCGGCCGACCAGCCGGGGCCAAGGCCCTCGGTGGTCACGAGCTTGCGCAGATCCTGGGCGTTCTGCGTGATGATAAGGGCTGCGACCGGCTCATTCTTCCGCGGCAGGGTGACGTTATAGACCCATTCGCCGCTGGTCCGGCCGCGAAAGACGTCGGAAGCCTCGATGCGACCGGACGCCATGGCCGCCTCGAGAGCTGGCATGTTCGCCGTCTGGCCGAGCGGCGTGCCGAACGCACGACGGGTGTTGAGCAGCTGCTGGCCGGTGCGGTCGACGGCGATGACGAAAAGCGTGTTGTCTCTGAGGGCCGTTTCCGTGCGCTCATGGAAGGAGGCGAAATTACCGTTTTCAAGCTCCGGCGAACTCGAAAGCAGCCGCAGGGTCGTCGCCATGTCCTGAAGCTGGCGGTCAATGATGCGTGAAAGGGCAAGCGCATCCTGGGCGGTCTCGCGCTTCAGCGCCGAACGCTGGTTATCCTCCAGCTGCAGCAGAAGCAGCGCTACGAACGCGAAGATCGGCAGTGCGATTGCCACGGCCATGGCGACGAGGTAGGTGCCGATCGAAGCCTTGGGAAAGAACAGGGTGACGATCTTCATCTGTTGCGCCAGATGGCATGCGCCTGAAAAGACGCGCGGCGCTGTAATGCGCATGGCCCGCAACGGTTTTCGCTTGCGGCCAGGAAAGCAAAGATCCGCATCTCTCGGAAACCGCCCTCAACCCATGTTCGAACGCCCGATAGCAGGCTATCGAAGCCGGTCCATGTTAGGGGGAGCAAGAGCAGGTTGCAACATACTATGACACGCCGCCGACGATGACAGGCGCTTTTCCGCTTTCTCTTTTCAATGCGGTGCGACCGGCGAAAGTCCGTTCGGCTGCCCGATGTTCCGGGCCGCCCAACTCAAGTCCTTAGCCGGCTGGGGCAACGCCGACGCGGGCAAGGCCATCGCGGGCTGGCTGGTATTTGGGGTCGAGTCCGATTGCGTGACGATAGGAGCGGGCGGCCTTCGCCTTGTCGCCGCGGCGTTCATAGACGAGCGCTTGGTTAGCCCAGGATTCGGCGATGTTGCCGTTAAGCTCGATCGCATGGTTGAAATCGGCAAAGGCGTTGTCGTCGTCGTTCAGCGCGATATAGGAAATGCCGCGGCCATTATAGGGCTCGGCCGAATTCGGCGCGAGCGAGATCGCTTTCGAGAAATCGTCGATCGCCTTATCCTGCTGATTGCGCTTCTGGTAGATCAGGCCACGATTGTGATAGGCGCGGCCATCGGTAGTGCCGAGCTGGATCGCTCTGTCGAAATCGTTGAAAGCCTGATCGTCCTGGCCGGCCATGCGATAGACATTGCCGCGGCCGATATAGGCGACGTCGTAGCTTGGATTGATCTGCAGGGCGGCATTGTAATCGGCAATCGCCTGAGCCTGCTGGCCCATGTTGCGATAGACGAGAGCGCGGTTGGCGTAAGCCTGGAAAAACCGTGGATTGATCTGCAATGCCGTGTTGAAATCGTTCAGCGCCGGGCGGAACTGGCCGGCGCGGCCATAGGCGGAACCACGGACGTTGTAACCTTCGGGATCCCTCGGGTTGGCGTTGATAACCGCCGTCAGCGACGCGATATTCTCTTCCGAACCCTGCGCCTTGTCGATGCGGATCACGGCATCCGTGGTGTTGGTCGTCTCGCAGCCGGCGAGGCCGAACATTGCCGCCAGCGCCAAAGCGGGTAGGAATGCCGTTTTCTGCAAGCGCAAAGTGCGGGACGGATTAAAGGTGTTGACAGCCATTCGGGCTCGCTTTCCCCATGCGGCATATCCGGTGCGCGGATATGCGATCTTCAGCGGCAAACTAAAAAAGGCGGCGGCGAACCCATCGCCCCCGCCACAATGCATCTGAAAACGTCGAAAAAACGACGGCAACGCTCAGCGTGCTGCGACCAGACCTTCGCGCTGGGCGCGCTTACGGGCCAGCTTGCGAACACGACGAACAGCCTCGGCCTTTTCGCGAGCACGCTTCTGCGACGGCTTCTCGTAGTAGTCGCGCATCTTCATTTCGCGGAAAATGCCTTCGCGCTGCATCTTCTTCTTGAGAGCGCGGAGAGCCTGATCAACATTGTTATCGCGGACAAGTACCTGCACGAGAATCACGTTCCTTTGGTTGGTTGATGCCGGAGGCGGCGCAGCGGCCAGAGGCAAAACAATAACGTTCGCGCGGCCGCAGCCTTGCGATTGGTGATGCGGGATAGCAGATTGGGTACGGGAAGTCCAGATGGATACGGAAGGCGGGCGGAAAAATCACGCTTCGCCTGATCCGGTCATGATCCGGCCGCCTCCGGCTGGGCCTCATCCAGCGCGGCGATTGCCTCCTTGAGAGCCGTCCTGACCCTCAGGCGATCGGCAGGCTCCAGCCGGCTTATGTCCAGATGCAGGTCGAGACCGGAGAGGTGCTCGCTCAGAACGCGGCTCTTGTGGTCCGCGCCGAGCGTCAGCCCATCCACCCCATAGGGCACGATCTCGCGCTGTATGCCCTTCATCGTGATTGGCGGCAAGGGATGAGCGTCGACGATTTCGTTCACCAGCGCATAGGTTTCGTAGCTGATGACGATCTCTCCTCCCTCAGCGATCGATTGCAGCCGGGCTGCCAGATTGGCCTCGGCCCCGATGATCGTATAGTCCATGCGGTCGCTGCTGCCGAAATTGCCGACGTTACAATAACCGCTGTTAATTCCCATGCGGACGACGAAAGGCTCTTCGGTGCCGTTTCTGCGCCATCTGTCCTTGAGCTCGCCGAGACGGCGCTGCATGTCGACGGCCATGCGCAGACATGCTTTCGCGTCCTCCTCCGGCCCCTTGGTGTCGGGATCGCCGAAGAAGACCAGCATCGCATCGCCAATGAACTTGTCGACCGTGCCGCCGTGCTCCAGGGCAATGTTCGACATCTCGGTCAGATATTCGTTGAGCATCTCCGTCAGGGCTTCCGGCTGCAGGCGCTCGGTGGTCGCGGTGAAGTCCTTGATGTCGGAGAAGAAGATCGTCAGGCGCTTGCGCTCGGTGTGGACCACGACGTCTTTCTGTCCGCTGAAGATGCTCTTGTAGATCTGCGGCGAGAGATAGCGCGAAATCTTCAGGGAAACGCTCGCCAGGAATTCGTTCGCTGCTTCAAGATCCCGGTTGGCGCTATGGATCGCGCGCGCCTGCTGCCGCTGCAGC
Source organism: Rhizobium sp. 10PS4 (assembly GCF_032464805.1). NCBI lineage: Bacteria > Pseudomonadati > Pseudomonadota > Alphaproteobacteria > Hyphomicrobiales > Rhizobiaceae > Rhizobium > Rhizobium sp. 10PS4. The sequence continues at coordinate 123,970 of NZ_JAWDIW010000014.1, forward strand.
AGAATGAAGCTGAGGCCGATGATGGCGACAAAAAGAAAATAGCAGAGCAGATATTTGAACGCGAAGACGTTGCTTACATAGGGTTGCTTGATGACCACTTCCTGAATGCCGCGTACATCGCCGACCTTCCAGTCGGTCTTCGGGCTTTCCGGATGGCTGTTATGGCATGCAACACAGGCTTGCCCCATGAGCACGGGCGTAATGAACCGCACGGTATCAGTCAGTCCGACGCGGGTGAGGTCGTTCAGCGTCTGCTGCGGATTGGCGCGCAGCTCGGCCAACGCTCGTCTCTCGAAATCGTCGAGGTCGTGGGATGCGCGGCTCTTGAACGGCAGGTCGGAGACGAAACGGTAGGTGATATTGGCCTGCTGCTCCTTGATGACGTCGCCGAGCTCCAGGGAAAGCGTGGCCGGCAGCGGAATGGCGCCTGATATATTGGCGTAATTGTGGGAGACAACCGTGCCTGTAGTTGCGCCGCTGGCGTGCGCGGCCAGGACGCGCCCCACGACATTGGCGGAATAATACGAGCGGATGCTTGATATCAGCGAGCTCATGTCGCGCGCCTGGCGCCTGAGCGTGTTTCCGGAGAGATCGCTGATGTCGAGCCAGACGGCAAGCGGCAGCCCGGCGAGCATTGCCAGAACGACGACAATCAGCCAATAGCCGCTGCGGCGCGCGGCGGTTTCCGAAATCACGGGAGCCTCTCATTATCTCATCTAAAACGCATTCACCCTTCGATCGTTACAAGAACATTTCGTTCCTCGCCCGGCAAGATCGGACCCCTTGTCGTCCAAGCAAAAACTTAGCCGAACTGGCGGCGTCGCTGAATTTGAAGATGCTGTTGCGCCGGTGGACGGAAAGAAAAGGCGGGAAACCGAAAAGAAGCGCCTGGAGCGCAGGTGCGAATGGCGTTCGGGCTGAAAGCGGCGTAGCCTGTCAGCCGGCAGTGCGGGGCCGCTCGAGCGGCCGTGGGAGGGACAGCCGGTGAGATCATGACGCGCGAGCAGCAAATCGGTGTCGTTATCGGTCTGATCATCGTGACTCTGCTGACGATGCTGCGCGCCGGCGATCCCGGGATGTTTAAGCTGATCCGCGGCGTGACGTTCGATGAGTATCAGCGGCTCGTTCCCAGGATCTTCGAGCCGATGCCGGTTCGTGTCATCGACATCGACGAGACTTCGCTCAGCGAATTCGGCCAATGGCCGTGGCCGCGGGATCGGCTGGCCCTGTTGGTGGACCGGCTCTCGGAAATGGGTGCCGCGGCCATCGCCTTCGATGTTCTCTTCTCCGAGCCGGATCGGTTGTCGCCGCGCAATGTCGTCCGTGAGGTGGTCGGGGTCGATCCCTCGCTTGCCGAAAAGCTACCCGACAATGACGAAATATTCGCCCGTTCGATTGCCGACAAGCCCGTTGTGCTGGGCTTCGGTCTTTCCAACGCAGGCAATTACCGGCCGCCCGTAAAAGCGGGCTTCGCATTCACGGGCGAAAGCCCCATCTCGGCCCCGCCCCGTCTCGGCGCTTCGACGCCGCTCAGACCGCAACTGGAGGCCAACGCGGCGGGCCTCGGCCACATCAGCCTCAACCCGGGAAACCCTTCGCCGGTGGTGCGAGCGGTCCCGCTGTTCCTGACCGATGGGGAACAGCTCTATCCGAATCTCGCGGTCGAGGCGCTGCGCGTCGCGCAGGAAGCATCGACCTACGTGGTATCGGGCGCGCCCGACCACGCGGGTATCATGACATCGGCTAAGATCGGCGATTTCGTCGTGCCGCTGACGGCGGCGGGCGAGCTCTGGCTCTATGTCACTCCCGACCGGGCCGAGCGGTATATCTCCGTCCGTCAGGTGCTTTCGTCAGGTGGCGCCTCCGCAGAAGTCGAAGCCGCCATCGCCGGAAGCATCGTCTTCGTCGGCACATCGGCGGCCGGCTTGCAGGACATCCGCGTTACCGCACTGGGCGAGAACGTTCCGGGTGTCTCGCTGCATGCGCAAGCGGTGGAGCAGATCCTCTCCGGCCAATTCCTATCTCGGCCCGACTGGGCGGATGGCCTTGAAATCCTCGTCATCGCAGTGCTTGGATGCCTGCTCGTTGTGGTGACGACTTTCGTCAGCCCCGCCGTCGCGCTCGTCTGCGGTTTGCTAATTACCGCTATGGCGCTTGTCGCGTCGTGGCTCGCCTTTCTTTATGCAGGACTTCTCTTCGATCCGCTGGCGCCGATCATCAGCGGATCGATCACCCATTTTGCCGCGACCTCGTTCAAGATCCTGGTGATCGATCGAGAGCGACGCGAGGTGCGGCGCGCCTTCGGACATTATCTTTCCCCGTCGCTGCTCCACCGTATCGAGCATAATCGCGATGCGTTGCGTCTCGGCGGAGACGATCGCGAGTTGACGATGATGTTCGTCGACGTCAGGAATTTTACCGAAATGAGCGAGCGGCTGGCGCCGACGGATGTCGTCGCTTTCCTCAACACGCTGCTCGATGCGTTGAGCCGTCATGTCGTGGCGAATGAGGGCACGCTCGACAAGTTCATCGGCGACTCGATCATGGCATTCTGGAATGCGCCCGTCGATGTAGCGGATCATGAAGCCAAGGCTGTTCGCGCAGCGCTTGCCATGCGCGAGACACTCGCTGAATTGAACGCCGGCGACGCCTTTGGCTTCGGGCCTGATCAGGAGGTCAGCATCGGTATCGGCATACATACTGGCCTTGCCTGCGTTGGCAATATGGGCGCCAAGACCCGCTTCAACTATTCGGCTGTCGGAGATGCCGTCAACGTTGCGGCTCGGATCGAGTCCTCCTGCAAGGAGGTCGGCTTCGATATCCTCATCTCCGACAGCACGGCACGGTCAGTGCCGGAAATGGCGCTGATCGAGGCCGGCGCGCTCCCGCTAAAGGGGAAGAGCAACCGCACACAGATCCTCGCCGTTGTCGGCGATGAGCGGGTCGCGGCATCTCAGGAATTTGCCTCGCTCAAGGTCGTCCATAACCAGTTGATGCAGGCCCTGCAATCACACTCAAGGAATAGCCGGAAGCTTATCGGTACGGCAAAGCTCAGGGCTGTGCAGGTGATCGGCGGTCTGGCTGAATTCTACGAGCGCGTATACCGCAGGGCCGATCATTTCCGCGAGGTGCCGGAGGAGGTCGAAAAAAGCGCCGCAGACTGACAGGCCTCAGCGACCGCGATTGAAATTATGACCCCTGTCGTGGTTCCGATCGTTGTCGTGATCGCGATCTCTATCATGGTGGCGCTCGTGCCCCCGATGATCCAAACCGTGATTTCCGGGCTTGCCGTCATCGTCATGCCGGCCATGGCCATCATGCTTGTCGGGCCTGTCCGGTTTGTCATGATGGGGCTTATCGTGGTGCGGCCTGTCATGATGAGGCTTGTCATGATGCGGCTTGTCGGGCTTGTTCGGTCGCTCCTTTTGCGGCTCGGCCTGTCTCTGTGGCGGATCCTGCCTTTGCGGAGCAGGCGCAACTGCCGGTGGAGGCCGCGTTCTGTCTTTTCTTTCCGGCGCAACGGAGGCCATATTGCAGCCGCCGAGCATGCCGATGCCGCCCGCAAGTCGCTGATTGCCGGAGAGGAAGGGTAGGGCGCGCTGATTTCCGAGCGTCGCGAGGATGCTGGGGTCGACCCGGCGTGCCGCGGACATATCGCCATTCGGCTTGGCCACCACGCAATCGCAGCGTTGCTGCAACTGCCGGCAGCCGCCGGGGCCGCAGAAACGGGCAGCACCATTCAGCAACACGATGGCGGTCGTGCCATCCGGGCCGACGTAGAAATCGAAAGCGGTGCCACGTACGCCGATCGTGCCGGCGGGAGTCAGGATCTGGTAGGCCGAGGAGTTGGAATTGCCGCTGACCCAGCGGAATGTGCCCTTTGCCGCCCTAATCGTCAGTTTCTTGACCGATTGGGAATCATCGAAGACATATTTGTCGATCACGACCGACGAACCCCAGCCGACCGCGAGCTTCGTGCCGTCACGAAACACGAATTGGCCAAGCCCCGATTGCGACGTCTTGATGCGTTCGTTGCGATGAACGCGGGTGTCGACCTCGATCGGCCCACTCTGTCCCGTCACCTGCGTCTTGACGACGACGGCCTGGCCGACCGGCTCGGCGGCGAGCGCCGGCCATGCGCCGTTTAACGCGATGCAAAGCGTCGCGACTGATACTGAGCGCCAACCCCACATGATACACATACCCCACAACATGTGATTGTTAACATTTTAGTAATTGCTTGTCTTCTAACCCTCTTGGGTTAGGCGGCCGGTCGACGGACAAGCAGAAACGCTGCCGCTTGCCTCATTCGCCTGAAGCGGCATTCTCTTCAGCGTGTCGAAACCAAAGCTCTCGCGCGTCGCAAAAGAACCGTTGTGCCGCATTTGGATTTGCGATTTGTATGAGCGCGGAGAACAAGCCCTTTCCCGAAGGAGAAGAAGGCGGATGCGGAAATATTCGGTTTTTGCCGTGGCACGGGAGGCCCTTCGCGGCCACAGGGGCTGGGAGAAGCAATGGAATTCGCCTGAGCCGCGCGCCGAATACGACGTCGTCATCATCGGCGGCGGCGGCCACGGGCTGGGTGCTGCCTACTATCTCGCCAAGGAGCATGGCATTACCAATGTGGCGGTGATCGAGAAGGGCTGGCTCGGTGGCGGCAATACCGGGCGCAACACCACCATCATCCGCTCGAACTATCTCTACGAAGAGAGCATGCACATCTACGAGCATTCGATGAAGCTCTGGGAGGGGCTTTCCCAGGAGCTCAACTACAATGTGATGTATTCGCCGCGCGGCGTGATGATGCTCTCGCACAATATTCACGACCAGCAGTCCTTCAAACGGCATATCCATGCCAACCGGCTCTACGGCATCGATAATGAATGGCTGACGCCGGAGCAGGCGAAGGCCTATTGTCCGCCGCTCGATATCTCGGCCAGCGCGCGCTACCCGATCAACGGGGCGGCACTGCAGCGGCGCGGCGGCACGGCCAGGCACGACGCGGTTGCCTGGGGTTATGCGCGGGCGGCCTCAGACCGCGGGGTTCACATCATCCAGAATTGTGAAGTGACCGGCATCCGGCGCGGTCCGGACGGACGGGTAACCGGGGTCGAAACCTCGCGCGGCTTCATCGGCGCCAAAAAGATCGCCGTCTCTGCGGCCGGCCATACGACAACCATCATGCAGATGGCTGGTGTGCGCGTGCCGCTGCAATCGAGCCCTCTACAGGCGCTGGTCTCCGAGCCGCTGAAGCCGATCTTTCCCTGTGTCGTCATGTCGAACACGGTGCATGCCTATATCTCCCAGTCCGACAAGGGAGAGCTCGTCATCGGCGCCGGCACCGACCAGTATAATTCCTATTCCCAGACCGGCGGGCTGCAGATCATCACGCACACGCTCGACGCCATCTGCGAGCTCTTCCCGATGTTCCGGCGCGTCAAGATGATGCGGCAATGGGGCGGCATCGTCGACAATACGCCGGATCGTTCGGCGATCCAGTCGAAGACGCCGGTTCCCGGGCTTTACGTCAATTGTGGCTGGGGTACCGGCGGCTTCAAGGCGACGCCGGGCTCGGCCAATCTCTTCGCGCATCTGATTGCTCGCGACGAGCCGCACAAATTCAACGCCGGGCTGACGTTGGAGCGCTTCCGCAGCGGCCGGCTCATCGACGAAGCGGCGGCGGCGGCGGTGGCGCACTGATGTGGACGGCGGCTTTCCTGACGATCGGGATCAGCGGCGCGGCAATGCCGGCCGGTGACGTCTTTCCCGGCGTCGGGGATTTCCGCCTGCAGGAGATCCACAGGGCTGCCGGCGAAAGCGAATGGCCCTTCGTTGCCGAGAGCGGCACGCTGCTTTGCGCGATGGTCCTGCGCCAGCCAGCCGTCTATTTCGTGCCTGATGTCGGCGAAACGCCGGGACGTGCCTTCGTGATCGACAACGATATCGCCAAGATGGCCTTTGCGAACATCGGCATGACCGGTGTGCTGGAGCCCTATGACAATTTCGAACAGCTTCTCAAGCGCCTCATCCCCTATGTGACGATGGGAAAGCGTCTCTGCAATCAACCTCCTGGAACCAATGTTTCCGGATCGGAACTCTAAGACGGGTAACACATGCTGCTGATCTATTGCCCCTACTGTCAGGAAGAGCGCTCCGAGCTCGAATTCCGTGGCGCGGGTGACGCGCATATCGCGCGGCCCGCCGACATCGCCTCGATCTCGGACGAGGAATTCGAGGCCTATTTCTTTCTGCGCGACAATCCGAAGGGGCTGATCTTCGAACGCTGGCGGCACATCCACGGCTGCGGGCGCTTCTTCAATGCGGCGCGCGATACGGTGACCGACAAGTTCATCGTGACCTACAAGGCGGGTGAGCCGAAGCCTGAGATCGGCACGGCGGCCCAGCAGCATGGGCCTGTCGAAACATATGAAGCCGTGGAAGGAGAGGCGCAATGAGCGGCGTGAACCGTATCGCCGGCAAGGGGCGCCTGACACCGGCCAGAACCGCGCGCTTCAGCTTCGACGGCAAGAGCTATACAGCGCTCGAAGGCGATACCGTCGCCTCGGCGCTGATCGCCAATGGCGTGCATCTTGTCGGTCGTTCGTTCAAATATCACCGGGCCCGGGGCATTCTGTCGGCAGGCGCCGAGGAGCCGAATGCGCTTATCGACGTTTCCCGCGATACGGCGCGCAAACAGCCGAACGTGCGCGCCACCGTGCAGGAAGTCTTCGACGGCATGATCGTCAGCTCGCAGAACCGCTGGCCCTCGCTTGCCTTCGACATCGGCGCGGTCAACAACCTGATGTCGCCGTTCTTCGCGGCCGGTTTCTACTACAAGACCTTCATGTGGCCGCGCGCCGCCTGGAAACACGTCTATGAACCATTCATCCGCCGCGCCGCCGGCCTCGGCGTCGCGCCGACGGAGGAGGATCCGGACCACTATGCCAGCCGCTATGCGCATTGCGACGTGCTGGTGGTCGGCGCCGGCGTGGCCGGGCTTTCGGCGGCGCTGGCTGCGGCCGAGACCGGTGCCCGGGTGATCCTTTGCGACGAGCAGGCGGAAGCGGGCGGCGCATTGCGTTACGGCGCCAGCATCAGGATCGACGGCGAGGACGGCAATAGCTGGGCGCAGAAGACCGTGGCGCGGCTGAAGGCGATGGACAATGTCGAGGTGCTGGTCCGCACGACAGCTTTCGGCTACTACAACCACAATTTCGTCGGTCTTGCCGAGCGCGTCACCGATCATATCGCCAAACCTACCCGCGATCTGCCGCGCGAGCGGCTTTGGCAGGTCCGGGCGAAGCGCGTGATCCTTGCCACCGGTGCGATCGAGCGGCACATGGTATTTCCGAACAACGACCGGCCGGGCATCATGCTCGCCTCGGCGGGGCGGATGTATCTCAATCATTACGGCGTCGCCGTCGGGACCAAGGTCGGCATCTACACGGCGCATGATTCGGCCTACGAGGCGGCCTTCGATCTGAAACGATCGGGTGTTTCGATTGCCGCCATCGTCGATAGCAGGCAGGCGCCGGGAGCGGCAGTGCTGGCGGAGGCGCGTGCGCTCGGCATCGATGTTCTGGCCGGCCAATCGGTCGTCAACACGTCGGGGCGGCTGCGCATCTCATCGATGACGGTGGCGCGCAACGGCGGCAGTTCGCCGCGCAAAATTGCAGTCGATGCGCTCTTGGTTTCGGCCGGCTGGACGCCGTCCGTCCATCTGTTCTCGCAGTCGCGCGGCAAAGTGGCCTTCGATGCAGAAAGCCAGCGTTTCCTGCCCGGCTCCTATGCGCAGGACTGCCTCTCGGTCGGCGCCTGCAACGGCACCGACGATCTGCAGCGGACGATCGAGGAATCGCTTGCCGCCGGCGAGCTGATGGCGCAGGCCACCGGCAGAAGCAGCGGCGAGAAGATCGCAATTTCGGCCGAGCAGGCTTATGACTGGACGGGCGGCATGATCGGCGCTGCCGAAGGCGCCGGGCCGAAGACCAACGCCAAGGCCTTCATCGATTTCCAGCACGACGTCTGCGCCAAGGATATTCGCCTTGCCGTGCGCGAGGGCATGCATTCGATCGAGCATATCAAGCGCTTCACGACCAACGGTATGGCCTCGGACCAAGGCAAGCTCTCCAACATGCATGGCCTGGCGATTGCCGCCGAAATGCTCGGCAAGGAAATCCCGCAGGTCGGGCTCACCACTTTCCGTGCGCCCTATACGCCGGTCACCTATGGTACGCTGGTCGGCCATTCGCGCGGAGAGCTGTTCGATCCGACACGCAAGACGCCGCTGCACGGCTGGGAAGAAGCTCATGGCGCGGTCTTCGAGGATGTCGGCAACTGGAAGCGCGCCTGGTTCTATCCGCAGGCCGGCGAGAGCATGCACCAGGCGGTGGCTCGCGAATGCCGGACGGCACGCGAGGCGGCTGGCATCTTCGACGCCTCGACGCTCGGCAAGATCGAGGTGGTGGGGCCGGATGCGGCGGAGTTCCTCAACCTCATCTACACCAATGCCTGGGATACGCTGAAGCCCGGCAAGGCCCGCTACGGCATCATGACCCGCGAGGATGGCTTCGTTTATGACGATGGCGTTGTCGGACGCCTGGCGGACGACCGTTTCCATGTGACGACGACGACCGGCGGCGCGCCGCGCGTTCTCCATCACATGGAAGACTACCTGCAGACGGAATTCCCGCATCTGAAGGTATGGCTGACCTCGGTAACCGAACAATGGGCTGTCATCGCCGTGCAGGGGCCGAAGGCGCGCGAGATCGTCGCGCCGCTGGTCGAAGGCCTCGATCTTTCGAACGAGGCATTCCCGCATATGAGCGTTGCCGAGTGCACGGTCTGCGGCGTGCCGGCGCGGCTCTTCCGCGTCTCTTTCACCGGCGAAACCGGCTTCGAAATCAATGTGCCGGCCGACTACGGCCAGTCGGTACTCGAAGCGGTCTGGTCCAATGCCGAGCCGCTCGGCGCCTGCGTCTACGGAACGGAGACGATGCACGTTCTTCGCGCCGAGAAAGGCTACATCATCGTCGGGCAGGATACGGATGGGACGGTGACGCCCGATGACGCCGGGCTTTCCTGGGCTGTTTCGAAGAAAAAGACGGATTTCGTCGGCATTCGCGGACTGAAGCGGCCGGATCTCGTCAAGGACGGGCGCAAACAGCTCGTCGGCCTCGTCACCAAGGACCCGAAGCTGGTGCTCGAGGAAGGCGCGCAGATCGTCGCGAGCCCGAACGAGCCGAAGCCAATGACCATGCTCGGCCATGTCACATCTGCCTATTGGTCGGAAAATTGCGGCCGGTCGATCGCCTTCGCGCTGGTCGCCGGCGGCCGGGCGCGGATGGGCGAAACGCTCTATGTGCCGATGCCGGATCGGACGATCGCCGTCGAAGTGACGGATCTGGTATTCTTTGACAAGGAAGGGGGCCGCATCCATGGCTGATGTCGCAATTCGCAAACCGGCGCTTGCCGGACGTTTCGGCGGCTCCGCAGCGGTGCGGCTGACGACCGCTCCCACTGCCAGCCGGGTGGCGCTGCGCGCGCCGGCGGAATCGCTTGCAGCACTTTCCTCTGCTCTCGGCCTGGCGCTGCCGGATGCCCCGAAGACATCCGGCCGGGCCGGCGCCCGATCGGCGCTCTGGATTGGGCCGGACGAGTGGTTGGTGATCGACGAGGCCGGCGCCGATCTGATGGCAACACTTTCCGGTGCCGGCACGCTGCATTCGGCCACCGACGTTTCCCACCGCAATGTCGCGATCATCGTCTCGGGACCGGGTTCGGAGGCGACGCTTTCGGCCGGTTGCCCGCAGGATCTGTCGCTTTCTTCCTTTCCGGTCGGGGCTGCATCGCGCACGGTGTTCGGCAAAGCGGAAATCGTTCTTTTCCGTACGGAAGAAGACACGTTCCGAGTGGAGTGCTGGCGGTCGTTTTCGGATTATGTCTTCGGGCTGCTGAACGAGGCGGCTGAAGACGCGGGGCACTGAGTCTCAGCCATCGCGGGCGTGTGCTCATTCAAGGAGTAAGCGAATGCTGCACCATGCCTCCCTCGGCGTTTCCGACATCGAGCGGTCGGCGGCATTTTACGATGCCGCCCTTGTCGCGCTCGGTTATGTCAGGGTCTGGGACGATATCAGGCCGGGACAAACGGGGCAGGCCGTCGGCTACGGCCTTCCCGGCGGCGGAGATAAACTGGCGATCAAGCATCGCCCGGATGGCCAGCGTGCGCCCGGTCCCGGCTTTCATCTCGCATTTGCTGCGCCGAATCGGCAGGCGGTCGATCGGTTTCATGCGGCGGCAATCGCGCATGGCGGCAGTGACAATGGCCGCCCCGGCCTGCGGCCCCATTACGGTGAACACTATTATGCTGCGTTCGTCATGGATCTCGACGGACACGCTCTCGAAGCCGTGTTCAATTCAGCCGAGTAACAAAAGCAGTCTTGTTCAGACGTCCTCGGGACGGTCCTTCGGGTCGAATTGGATGATGGTGATCCATTTTGCCGTCAGCGCCGGCTTCTTCTCGTTTTCGATCTCGATCGTGACGTCATAGGTGGTCATCAGCATGCCGGCGCCGCGGAAGCGGGCTTCGGAAAGCAGGAAGCGGCCGCGGACACGGGCGCCGCTTTTCACCGGCGTCATGAAGCGGACGCGATCGAAGCCGTAATTGATGCCGAGGGTCTGTTCGCGCACTTTCGGCAGGCAGTTGTAGTTCATCGTCGACAGCAGAGACAGGGTCAGGAAGCCGTGGGCGATGGTACCGCCGAACGGGCTCTCGGCCGCCGCGCGCTCAGGATCGACGTGGATGAACTGATGGTCGTCGGTCGCCGACGCGAAGGCGTCGATCATCGTCTGGTCGACGGTGACCCAATCCGAAAGGCCCGTCTCCATGCCGATCAATCCCCGCACGTCGGAGAGAGAAATTTCCGTGACCATGAATTCCTCGTGAAATAAGCCGCTGCGGCAAAGCCTTATCGTGCATTTGTGACGATTGCGACAAGGATTTGCGCAAGCGAGGGGAGGCGATCAATTTTCTACGAAAAAGGCAATCGAGCGCGGCCCAACGGTTGCGCGGCCACCGGGTTTCTTCGCTCCATCCGGGGTCAACTGGCGCCAGCCCGGTTCGCCCTCAGAAGGCAGCGTGAAAAATTGGCGGCTTCCCGAGCGGTTGAAAAGCACACCGAGCCGGGTCTGCCTGCCGCGAGCGGAACGGTCACCGGTCGATAGCAGCATGCCGAGGGTGGAGAGCGACGGCGTCTCCCATTCGGCAACGGTCATCGGCTCGCCGGAGAGCGAAATCCATTCGACATCGCCGTTTCCTGACAGGAAGTCCCTTTCGGAGAAGACGGTGAAGCGGCGCCGCAGCCCCGCAACGAAGGCGGTGTGGGCGATGAGATCCCCGTCCAACGCTTTCCAGTCCAGCCAGGTGATCTCGTTATCCTGGCAATAGGCGTTGTTGTTGCCGTGCTGGCTGCGGCCGCCCTCGTCGCCCGCCGTCAGCATGATGCTGCCGCGGGTGGCAAAAAGCGTTGAGATCAGCGCCATCACATCGTCCCGGCGGCGCTTGCGGATCGTCGGATAGACGGTTTCGCCTTCGACACCATTGTTCCAGGAATGGTTCTCGTTATGGCCGTCGCGATTGTGTTCGCCGTTGGCGTCGTTGTGCTTTCCGGTATAGGAGACGAGATCGATCAGCGTGAAGCCGTCATGGGCGGCGAGGAAATTGACGCTGCGCGTTTCCCGGCCGTCGTTGCGCGAGAAGATGTCGGAGGAGCCGGCGAGTGCGGTTGCCAGCGCGCCGGTCTTCCAATCGTCGCCGCGCCAGTAGCAGCGCAGGTCGTCGCGAACCCGGTCGTTCCATTCAAGGAAGGGCGGCGGGAAATTGCCGAGCTGGTAACCGCCGGGGCCAATATCCCAGGGTTCGGCGATCATGATCCGGTCGGCAAGCACATCGTCGGAGAGGATCGCGGCCAGTGTTCCGTCGCGTTCAAAACCCGTCGCGGTGCGGCCGAGCACCGGGGCGAGATCGAAGCGAAAACCGTCGACGCCGGCGTTGAGCACGAAATGGCGCAGGCTGTCGATGACGAGGCGGCGAACTTCAGGATGATCGCAGGCGAGCGTGTTGCCGGTGCCTGTGTCGTTGACGAGTTCGCCCGGGCAATTCTGAGCGTGGCGATAATAATGCACGTTGTCGAGGCCGCGCAGCGACAGCGTCGCGCCGTAACGGTCGCTCTCGCCGGTATGATTGAAGACGAGGTCGAGGATGACGGCAATGCCTTCGGCATGGAGGGCCGCGACCGTCTCGCGCAGCTCCGTCATGCCGCCGGGGACGAGCCGCGGATCGAGCGCCATGAAGGCGACGGGATTGTAGCCCCAGCCGTTGGTGAGGCCGAGCGGTGGCAGATGGCGTTCGTCGATCCAGGCGGTGATCGGCATCAGTTCGACGGCGTCGACACCGATCCGTTTCAAATGCGCGACGACGGAGGGATGGGCAAGCGCTGCGACCGTGCCGCGTTGAGCCTCCGGTACGTCGGGATGAAGAACGGTGAAGGGCCGCACCGCCACCTCATAGATAAAGCCGCCCGGCTTGAACAGCGGCTTGCCGATCGCGGCTCGGGTATCCGTGGTGACAATCGCCTTCGGCATCAGAACCTGGCTGTCCTCGCCATAGATGCCGAGGCGGGGATCGTAGCGGAACGGCCTGTCGATCTCCTTGGCGTAGGGATCGATCAGCAGTTTGGAAGGATCGTACCAGAGGCCGTTATCGGGCGCATAGATACCGTCGGCGCGATAGCCGTAGCGCGCGCCCTCCTTCAGTCCGTCGACAAAGAGACGATGGAAGTAGTTGCTGTCGCGCGCCATCGGCAGGCGCGCGAATTCCCTGTGGCCGTCATCCTCGAAGAGGCAGAGTTCGATTTGTGCGGCATGATGCGACCACACGGCAAATTCGACGCCGGTCTCGAAGACGATCGCGCCGGCCTGCGCCGAACTGCTTCCCCGCATGTTTCCCCCCGGATCAGGTGATCACGGTTGGCGCATCGCGTCCCGTGCGTTCACGAATGCTGGCTATGCTTTCGGCGGCGGCGATCAGATCGGCGAGCGCTTCCTGCGTTTCGATGTTGTGGCGAGTCGAATCCGGCTCGTAGCGCTCGATATAGACACGCAAGGTTGCGCCAGACGTGCCGGTGCCGGACAGGCGAAAGACGACGCGCGAACCGCCCTCGAAGAGCACACGGACACCTTGGTGGTCACTCACCGATTTGTCGATCGGATCGTGGTAGGCGAAGTCGTCCGCCTTCTCCACCTTCAGGCTGCCGAAGCTCTTGCCGGGCAGGGTGGGAAGCTGGCTGCGGAGATTATCCACCAGGCCGTTCGCCGCATCGGTGTCGAGGCCTTCGTAATCATGGCGCGAATAATAATTGCGGCCGTAGGTCTGCCAGTGCTGGGTGACGATATCGGCGACGCTCTCGCCGCGCACGGCAAGAATGTTCAGCCATAGCAGCACGGCCCAGAGGCCATCCTTTTCGCGGACGTGACTGGAGCCGGTGCCGGAGCTTTCCTCACCGCAGATCGTCGCCATGCCGGCGTCGAGCAGGTTGCCGAAGAACTTCCAGCCGGTCGGCGTCTCGTACATGCCGATGCCGCGCTTTTCGGCGACGCGGTCGGCAGCACCCGATGTCGGCATCGAACGGGCGATGCCGGCAAGGCCGCCGGAATAGCCGGGGGCGAGATTGGCGTTGGCGGCAAGGATCGCCAGGCTGTCGGAAGGCGTGACAAAGATGCCGCGGCCGATAATGAGATTGCGGTCGCCGTCGCCGTCGGAAGCGGCGCCGAAATCGGGCGCGTCATCGCCCATCATCTCATCGAAGAGCTCCTTGCAGTGCACCGGGTTCGGGTCCGGGTGATGGCCGCCGAAATCTGGCAGCGGCATGAAATTGCGCACCGAACCCGAGGGAGCGCCGAGACGATTTTCGAAGATTTCCTTGGCATAGGGGCCGGTGACGGCGCTCATCCCATCGAAGGCAATGCGGAAGCCGAGGCTGATCAGATTGCGGATGGCGCCGAAATCGAACAGCTCTTCCATCAGCGCGGCATAATCCTCGACCGGGTCGATGACCGAGAGAATCGTGCCGCCGGGAAGCTCGTCCTTGCCGATGCGGTCGAGATTGACGTCGGCGAAATCGGCGATCTTGTAGCTGTCGATCGTCTTGGAGCGCGCATAGATCGCGTCGGTGATCTTTTCCGGCGCCGGGCCGCCATTGTTGATGTTGTATTTGATGCCGAAGTCTTCGGTCGGGCCGCCGGGATTGTGGCTGGCGGAGAGGATGATACCGCCAAAAGCCTTGTATTTGCGGATGATGTGGGAAGCGGCCGGCGTCGACAGGATACCGCCCTTGCCGACCATGACCTTGCCGAAGCCATTGGCCGCGGCCATCTTGACCGCCTTCTGAATGACCTCGCGATTGTAGTAGCGTCCGTCGCCGCCGATGACGAGGCACTTGCCCTGATAGCCTTCCAGCGAATCGAAGATCGACTGGATGAAGTTCTCTGCATAGTTCGGCTGCTGGAAGACCGGAACCTTCTTGCGCAGGCCCGACGTGCCGGGTTTCTGGTCCAGATAGGGCGTGGTGGGGACGGACTTGATCATTTTAGGTCACATGCCTTTCGAGACGAGGCTTGAATAGAGGGCAGCGTAGCGTTCGGCGCTCTTCTCCCAGGAGACATCCGATTTCATGCCCTGCTTTTGCAATTGGGTCCAGAGTTTTCGGTCCTGATAAAAATGCATCGCGCGGCGGATTGCCTGTAGCATGCCTGTTTCGGTCACGGGGGCAAATTGTATGCCGGTTGCGACTTTCGCTGCAAGTGCGGCGTGATTGGCGTCGATCACGGTGTCGTTCAAACCGCCGGTGCGGGCGACGATCGGCACGCAGCCGTAACGCAGGCCGTAAAGCTGGGTCAGGCCGCAGGGTTCGAAGCGCGAGGGGATGATGATCGCATCGCAGCCGGCCTGCATCAGGTGCGACATCGGCTCGTTATAACCGATCGAGACGCCGATGCGGCCGGGATGGCGGCTGGCGGAGGCGAGCAGCGCGCCTTCAAGGGCGGCTTCGCCGGAGCCGAGCACGACGAGCTTGCCGCCCATGGCGACGATCTCATCGGCGACGTTGGCGACGATATCCATGCCCTTCTGCCAGGTAAGACGGCTGATGACGCAGAATATCGGGGCGTCGTCATTGTCGAGATGGAAGAATTCGGCGATCGAGCGACGGTTCTCCTCGCGGTTCTTCAGCGTCGTCGGGCCGTAATGGGTGTGGACGACCGGATCGGTCGCCGGGTTCCAGATATCGGTGTCGATGCCGTTGACGATGCCGTGCAGATCGTCGATGCGGCTGGCGATGACGCCCTCGAGCCCCATGCCGAATTCCGACGTCAGGATCTCATCGGCATAGGTCGGGCTGACCGTCGTGATCGCATGGGCAGTCTGCAGGCCGCCCTTGAGGAAGCCGACAGTGCCGTAATATTCGATGCTTTCGGTGGCGAAGGCATGGGCAGGCAGGCGCAGGCCGGGAAAAATCTCGGAACCGAACTGGCCCTGGAAGGCAATGTTGTGGATGGTCAGCACGCTCGGCAGTTCCGGCGTCGGGTAGTAGCGCATATAGACCGACGTCAGCGCCGCCTGCCAGTCGTGGGTGTGGACGAGATCCGGCCGCCAGCCGGGCAGCAGACCGGCGGCGATCTCGGAGGCGGCAAGCGACAGAGCGGCGAAACGGCGCCAGTTGTCGGGATAGTCCTTGCCGAGTGGATCGAGATAGGGTCCGCCCGGCCTGTCGTAATAGGCCGGCGCATCGAGGATGAGCAGATCGAGCCCCTCGTGCTCAACCTCGAGCACGGTCGCCCGCTCACCGAGCAGGTCGGGGAATTCGAGCCTGACGACTGGGTCGCGAATGACCTTCATGACGGCGGGATAGCCGGGTAGCAGGGTCTTGGTCTCGACCCCGAAGGCTTTCAGAGTAATCGGCAGGGCGCCGGACACATCGGCCAGACCCCCTGTCTTGATCAAAGGGAAGACTTCGGACGAAACCGAAAGAACTTTCATAAGTCAGATATCCAGCTTGTCGATCATCGGTTGCGTGATCAGGCAGATGCCGCTTTCCGTCCGCCGGAAGCGCTTGGCATCGAGCTCGGGATCCTCGCCGACGACCAGGCCTTCCGGAATGACGACACCATGGTCGATCACCACATTCTTGAGCTGCGCGCGCCGTCCGATCTTCACGTTCGGCAAAATGACCGCACCTTCCATCTTGGAGAAGGAATTGGCCCTGACGCCGGTGAAGAGCAGGCTGTTGTTGAGCATGGCGCCAGAGATGATGCAGTCACCTGACACAACGGAGGAGGTGGCCGAGCCGCGGCGATCCTCGTCGTCATGGACGAATTTTGCCGGCGGGGTGATCTCTGCATAGGTCCAGATCGGCCAGGACTTGTCGTAGATGTCGAGTTCGGGAACGATCGCCGTCAGGTCGATATTGGCCTGCCAATAGGCGTCGATCGTGCCGACGTCGCGCCAGTAGGGCTCGTGCTCGAAATCGGAACGGACGCAGGACTTGGCGAAGCGGTGGGCGACCGCCTTACCGTTCTTAACGATATAGGGGATGATGTCCTTGCCGAAGTCGCGGCTCGAGGCCGGGTCGGCGGCGTCGCGGCGCAGCGCGTCGAGCAGGAACTTGGTGTGGAAGACGTAGATGCCCATCGAGGCGAGGGCGAAATCCGGCTTGTCGGGAATGGGCGGCGGATCGGCCGGTTTCTCGACGAAGGCGATAATCTCGTCCTTCTCGTTGACATGCATGACGCCGAAGCCGACCGCTTCCATGCGCGGCACTTCCAAGCAGCCGATGGTGACGTCGGCGCCGGAATCGACGTGCTGCTGCAGCATCCATTCATAGTCCATCTTATAGACGTGGTCGCCCGCAAGAATGACCATGTATTCGACGCCGTAATCCTGGATGATGTCGATGTTCTGATAGACGGCGTCGGCCGTGCCTTCGTACCATTGCGTCTCGGAGACGCGCTGGCTGGCCGGCAGAATATCGAAGCTCTCGTTGCGCTCGGGGCGGAAGAAGTTCCAGCCGCGCTGCATGTGACGGATCAGCGAATGCGCCTTGTATTGCGTCGCGACACCAATGCGGCGGATGCCGGAATTCAGGGCGTTCGACAGGGCGAAATCGATGATGCGGGCTTTGCCGCCGAAATAGACGGCCGGCTTGGCACGCCGGTCGGTGAGTTCCTTGAGACGGCTCCCCCTACCGCCCGCCAGAACATAAGCCATTGCATCGCGGGCAAGTGGCTGAACGCGCTTTTCTACCATTTTCTCCTCCCACCAGTCACTAATTTTCAGGTTCAAGCATGATTGTCGCCAAGGGCGGCAAGGTGATCGAGCAGGTGATGTTGCCGCCGGCATCGACGGCCTGCACGCGCCCGCCATTGCCCTTGCCGCTGCCGCCGTAGATGTCGGCATCGGTGTTCAGGATTTCCCGCCAGCGGCCTGCGGACGGCAGGCGGATCGAGTAATTCTCGCGATAGACAGGGGTGAAATTGGTGATGACGGCGACCGGCTTCTGGCCCGGCGCCTTGCGCAGCCAGGCAAAGACGGAATTCTGGTGGTCGTCGGCGACCAGCCATTCGAAACCTTCGCCCTCGCAGTCACGCTCATGCAGTGCCGGCTTGCTGCGATAGGTGAAATTGAGGTCGCGCACCAGGCGCCGCATGCCCTCGTGCATACGATATTGAAGCAGGTTCCAGTCGAGTGCCTTCTCTTCGCTCCACTCGCTCCACTGGGCGAATTCCTGGCCCATGAACAGCAGCTTCTTGCCGGGATAGCCCCACATATAGGCGTAGTAGGCGCGCAGATTGGCGAACTTCTGCCAGTCGTCGCCCGGCATCTTGGCGATCAGCGAGCCTTTTCCGTGCACAACCTCGTCATGCGAGAGCGGCAGGACGAAATTTTCCGAATAGGCGTAGAGCAGGCCGAAGGTGAGTTCGTTGTGATGGTGCCCGCGATAGATGGGATCGCGGCTCATGTAGCTCAGCGTGTCGTGCATGAAGCCCATGTTCCACTTGAAGCCGAAGCCGAGGCCGCCTTCATGGACGGGTTGCGAGACCTTCGGCCAGGAGGTCGATTCCTCGGCGATGGTCATGACGTTGGAATTTTTGCCGTAGATGCGGATGTTGAGATCCTGCAGAAAACGGACCGCTTCGAGGTTCTCGTTGCCGCCATATTCGTTCGGGATCCATTCGCCGTGCTTGCGCGAATAATCGAGGTAGAGCATCGAGGCGACGGCATCGACACGCAGGCCGTCGAGGTGGAACTTTTCGGCCCAGTAGAGCGCGTTGTTGACGAGATAGGAAACGACCTCGGTGCGGCCGAAATTGTAGATCGCCGTGCTCCAGTCCGGATGGAAGCCCTTGCGCGGGTCTTCGTGCTCATAGAGTGCCGTGCCGTCGAACCAGCCGAGGCCGTGTTCGTCGGTCGGAAAATGCGCCGGCACCCAGTCAAGGATAACGCCGATGCCGACCTTGTGGCAGCCGTTGACGAAACGGGCAAAACCCTCCGGCTCGCCGAAACGGGCGGTTGGCGCGTAGAGGCCGGTCGTCTGGTAACCCCAGGAGGGATCGTAGGGGTGCTCGGTGATCGGCAGGAATTCGATATGGGTGAAGCCCATGTCGGCGCAATAGGGGATGAGGCTGGAGGCGAGCTCGTCCCAGGACAGCATCGTGCCGTCCTGCCGGCGCTGCCAGGAGGCGGCATGCACCTCGTAGATCGAGATTGGCTGGCGGCGCTTGTCGGTCTCGCGCCAGTGCTTCAGATGGGCCTCGTCTTCCCACTCCTGCTCCAGCTCGGCGGCGGTGATCGAGGCGGTCTTCGGCCGCAGCTCGCTGCGTCGTGCAAAGGGATCGGCCTTAAGCGGCAGCAATACGCCGTCCTGGCCGCGGATCTCGAACTTGTAGGCAACGCCGATCGGTACATCAGGGGCAAAGATTTCCCAGATGCCGCTGTCGGCACGGAAGCGCATCACGTGGCGGCGGCCGTCCCAGTTGTTGAAATCACCGACGACCGAGACGCGCTGCGCGTTCGGCGCCCAGACGGCAAAATGGATGCCCTGGGCGCCGTCATGCTTGATGAGGTGGGCGCCCATCTTGTCGAACAGGCGCAGGTGCGAGCCCTCGCGGGCGAAATAATCGTCCATCGGTCCGAGCACCGGACCGAAGCTGTAGGGATCGGTGACAGCCCATTCGGCATCGCCGCGCCGGGCGCGGTAACGCACCGGCAGGAGTTTGGTGAGGGAAACCGGACCGGCGAAGACGCCGTCGGCATGGAGCTGCTTCAGTTCGCCGATGACGCCGCCGTCGAGCGTCATGGCGGTCACCTCCTCCGCGCCCGGGATGAAGCACCGGGCGACGAAGGCGTCGCCGGCCTGGTGCACACCTAGGACGGCAAAGGGATTGGAATGCGAGCCGGCGAGGATTGCCGTGATTTCATCTGCCGAAATTTCCCAGGAAAGTTTTACTTCAGGGACGGTTTTCGGCGTTTTCATCCGGCTCTCCAGATTTCGTCTGCATATTGCCTAATCGTCCGGTCGGAAGAGAACCAGCCCATCCGTGCCGTATTGTTGATCGTCTTGGTGTACCAGGCGGACTGGTTGGTCCAGATCTGGTCGACCTCGCGCTGGGCCTGGGCGTAGGCGTCGAAATCGGCCGCGACCATGAACCAATCGTGCGAATAGATGCCGTCGATCAGCGACGTATAGCGGTTGCGGTCATCGGGCGAGAAGACGCCGGAGCCGATGGCGGCAAGCGCCTGGGCGAGTTCGCGCGATCCCTCGATGATGGCGCGCGGATTGTGGCCATCGCTACGGACTTTCGACACCTCGTCGGCCTTGAGGCCGAAGATGACGATGTTGTCCTCGCCGACATTGTCGCGCATCTCGACATTGGCACCATCGAGCGTGCCGATCGTCAGCGCGCCATTGAGGCCGAACTTCATGTTGCCGGTGCCGGATGCTTCCATGCCGGCGGTCGAGATCTGCTCAGAGAGGTCGGCGGCCGGAACCATGACTTCGGCGAGAGAGACATTGTAGTTCGGGACGAAGACGATCTTCAGCAGACCGCGTACCGACGGGTCGTTGTTGATGGTGCGGGAGACGTCGTTGATCAGCTTGATGATGAGCTTGGCATTGTAGTAACTCGGCGCCGCCTTGCCGGCGAAGAGTTTCACGCGCGGCACCCAGTCGAGCTCCGGATGCGAGCGGATCTGGTCATAGAGCGCGACGGCCTCGATGATATTCAGCAGCTGGCGCTTGTATTCGTGGATGCGCTTGATCTGGATGTCGAACATCGCCGAGGGATCGAGCTTCACGCCCATGCGGCTGGCGACGAGGTTGGAGAGTGCCACCTTGTTGGCGCGCTTTATCGCTGCGAATTTCTGCTGGAAAGCCGGATCGGAGGAATGCACGTCGAGCGCACGCAGCTTTTCGGCATCATCGAGGAATTCGTCGCCGATCGCCTCGCGGATCAGGCCGGTGAGGCCGGGATTGCACTGCTGCAGCCAGCGGCGCGGCGTGATGCCGTTGGTCTTGTTGTTGATGCGGTCGGGATAGAGCTTGTGCAGATCGGCGAAGACCGTGACCTTCATCAGGTCGGTGTGCAGGGCCGAGACGCCGTTGATCGAATGCGAGCCGACGAAAGCGAGGTTGCCCATGCGCACACGGCGGTCGCCGCTTTCATCGATCAGCGAGATCGAGCGGATTTCCCCATCGGAGAAGTTCTTGCCCTTACGGGCGTCGATCAGGATCTTGGCATTGATCGCATAGATGATCTGCATGTGGCGCGGCAGCAGGCGCTCGAACAGCGGCACCGCCCAGCTTTCCAGCGCTTCGGGCAGAAGCGTGTGGTTGGTGTAGGAGAAGGTGTGGCGGGTGATGTCCCAGGCCTGGTCGAAATCCATCCCGTGTACGTCACAGAGCAGGCGCACGAGTTCGGCGACCGAGACGGCGGGGTGAGTGTCGTTCAGCTGGATCGCCACCTTGTCCGGCAGCGAGGTGAAATCGTCATATTGCTGCAGATGGCGGCGCAGGATGTCCTGCAGCGAGGCCGACGAGAAGAAGAATTCCTGGCGCAGGCGCAGCTCCTGGCCGGCCGGGGTGGCGTCGGCAGGATAGAGAACCCGGGTCAAGCTTTCGGCCTTGTTGCTTTCGCGCAGCGCCCCGATGTGGTCGCCGGCGTTGAAGGCATCGAGCAGGATCGGATCGATCGGCTGCGCCGACCAGAGGCGCAGCGTGTTGACGCGCTTGCCACGCCAGCCGACGGCCGGCGTGTCGAAGGCGGCGGCGATGACGCGCTCGGCCGGTTTCCAGACGTAGCGCGGCTGGTCGTCATGGGTGGTGATGAATTCGACGGCGCCGCCGAAGCCGATTTCATAGGCGCTTTCGCGGCGCTCGAATTCCCAGGGATTGCCGTGGGCGAGCCAGTTTTCCGGCAATTCCACCTGCCAGCCGTCTGCCAGCTGCTGGCGGAAGAGGCCGTGGACATAGCGGATGCCGTAGCCATAGGCCGGAACCTCGACCGTCGCCATGCTCTCCATGAAACAGGCAGCCAGCCGGCCGAGGCCGCCGTTGCCGAGTGCGGCGTCCGGCTCCAGGCCGGCAATGACGTTGACGTCGACGCCGAGCGAGGCGAGCGCATCGCGCACCTCCTCCATCAGGCCGAGGTTCGAGATGGCGTCGCGCATCAGGCGGCCGATCAGGAATTCTAGAGAAAGATAATAGACGCGCTTGGCGCCAGTCGCATAAACCTCGCGGGTGGAAGCCATCCACTTGTCGATGATGCGGTCGCGCACCACCAGGATGGTCGCGGTCAGCCAGTCATGCGGCTTCGCCACCTTGGCATCCTTGCCGATGCGGTAGGTCAAACGTTCGATAATTTCTTCAGCGAGAATTTCCGGCCTTGAACTGCGAGGGGCGGGGGAGGGGATGATCGGCTTGGAAACAGTGTTCATCGTCAGGTCTCGCCAATTTTAATTTGGTTTCAGGATGTTATGCCTGATTCAATCAATTTGTCGCTTGCACCAGCGACAGTTTATGCATCGTTACTAAGCACTTGCAACAAAGGATTTGGACAAACGAAAAATTTGCGAAACCTTCATATTCACGCGGGTCAAGGGGGTTGATTTCAATCGCTTTTCCCGATCTGATGCGCCGAACGAGCACAACGAAAAGCCGCTCCGGTTTGTTCCGGTGCGGCTTTTTTCTAAGTTGAACTTTGGGCTGAGCATTCAGTTGGTCAGCAGTGTGACAGCCTTCGTCGCCTCTTTTGCAATGCTGGTAAAGGACGCCACCAGCTTCTCCATCGTTTCGGCTTCATAATAGTTTCCGCCCGGCGAAGCGCAGTACTGGAGCAACTGCTTGCCCCTGTCCGGTGCCATGAAGGCGACGGTAAAGATCTTGATGCCGGCTGTTTTGGTCGCGTCGCACTGGTTGCGCACGTTCTGGTCGAACGAACTTTGCCATTCGCCTGTGTTGCCGGTCATTTCGCCGTCGGTCATCAGGATGATGTACCGAGATACAATTGTGTTGCCTTTGGTAGCATGCGCTTGAGTCTCAACATCAGAGCTGTCCGAGGCTTTGGCAATAGAAAGAGTTGCCTGTCTCATCGGTTCGGTGGCGTCGGTGCCCCCGCTTGCTGTAATTCCGCTCACATAAGTTGCAGTCGTCGCCGTACCCCAGGCCATACCGCTCATGCTTTTGATCTGGGTCTTTTGCCAATCCTTATAAATCAGACCGTTGTTGTAAGAATAGGCACCCGTGCGTACGAGGCTGTGATCCGGATCGGCGGTGTCCAATGCATCAAAGAGGGCATCGGCAGCCTTTTTGAGCGCGTCGATCTTCGTGACGTAGCTTTTGCAATTCTTACCATTATAAGTCGCGCAGGTAGTCGTCTTTTCGCCCATCGAACCCGATTGGTCGAGGACCAGTTCCATCGAGAGAGCGGTCTTGGTATCGCTCGTGCCGCTCGAAGTCGAAGTCGAGGCGCCGATATTCAGCGTCTTGTAGCCAAGAACGCTCATGAATGGCGTGGCGGCGATTCCATAAGAGGTCGCGACGGTAACCTTATAGCTCTTGCTTGTTGCCGTCGTGCTGACGTCGATGTCGACGCTTGTTCCAGCCTTAATGCTGCTGATGGCGTCGGTGTCGACATGATTGGCCATCTGGCCGCTTACGAAGTCTTTGGCTATGGCCTCGGCGTCAGCAGTGGTCGAAGCCGCCCCGCTGGCGAGTGCGGTCGCTGCCGCGAGAGCGGCCGAGTCGGTGGCTTCCTGCAGCTCGCGCTTCGACAGTGCCATGTTCGAATAGTCGATCGCCAGGCCGGCGGCACCGAGCAGGACGGGCATCATGATCGCCGTCATGATACCGAAATTACCGCCTCGATCGCTGAACATGCGATGCAGGCAGGGATGCAAAAAGGAGGTGTTCATCATGTTCACCCAACTGGAAACCCTGTGAGGTGATTTAGGCATGCTGCTTCTTTACGCGGCCCTTACGGCGTCAACGCAATTTTAACGAATCGTCGGATTTTTCCAGTTTTGGGATTATTTCAGCGGGATCACGTCGACCGCCTGGACGGCGCGTTGGCCGCCATAGCTTTTCAAGACGCCGATGACCGGAACGACGTCGGAATAGTCCCGGCCATAGGCGACGACGATGTGGTCCGTGCCGGCAGGGATGTTGTTGGTCGGGTCGAGCTCGATCCAGCCGATCGTCTCACCGCACCAGATCCTGACCCAGGCATGCATGGCGTCCGCGCCTTCCAGCCGTTCCTTGCCGGGCGGCGGGATGGTGCGCAGGAAACCGGAGACATAGCCGGCCGGAATGCCGAGGCTTCGGAGCGCCAGGATCATCACATGGGTGAAATCCTGGCAGACGCCGCTCTTCAGTTTGAACGCCTCGAGCGGCGTCGTGTCCACCGTCGTCGCGTCGGGGTCGTAGGTGAAGTCCTTGTTGATTCGGGCACAGAGCGCATGGGCGATCTGCATCGCCGTCAGCTCAGGCGTCGCACACCTTCGCGCATAGTCGGCGATCTCGCGCGCTTCGGTGAGGCGCGGACTGTCGCCGAGGAAATGGTGCGGCGAGTCCGGCGCCAGCGACCACATGCCTGATAGCTCCTCCGGCAGGTCGGCAAGCAGTGGCGAGAAATCGGCGGCAATCGGCTGGCTTTCCACCTGCACGCGGGCCTGCATGCGAATGTCGAGCGTCTCGTGCGGCGCGCGCAGCAGGAAGGAGGTGGCGGGATGATGGAAGAAATCGACGAAATGCGACTGTTCGTCCGGCGAGGGCGAAATGGTGATCGATCCGGCGATGAGCCGCTGCCGATTGGCCAGCGACAGCGGCATCAGGCGCATGATGTGGCGGGCGCCGGAGGCCGGCGCGTCGTAGCTGTAACCCATGTGGAGGGAGAGATCGTAGAGCACGGCCGTCACCCGAGATAGGTCTGGGCGAGCAGATCGGAGAGCTGCTCCAATTCGCGTTCCAGTCGCTGATAGACCTCGACGCCCATGCCCTCCGGCGTCATCACCGCCAGGCCGGAATGGAGGCGCATCGCCTCGCGGTAGAAGGGCGACATCTGACCGTTGATCATGGCATTCGGCAGTTGTTCAACCTCGTGATGGATCTCGTTCACCTGGAAAAGGACCGAACGCGGGTTGAGCGGGTCGAGCGCCAAGAGGTCGGTGACAGTCAGCCGCGCGGTGTTGACGTTATAGCGGCGGCGATGAGTCATGACGCTGTCGCCGATCTCCAGCAGCATGTCGAGCGCGCCGTCAGGCGCTTCCGGGCCCGACATGTGGCCGAGCAGGCGCGTCATGTGCAGGCCGCGTTCGATATAGCGGCCGAGCGAAAGAAACCGCCAGCCGGTGAAGCGGTACATGTTTTCATGCATGAGGCCGGCGAAGCCTGCAAGCTTGCGTAAGAGGATCGTCATCGCGTGGCTGGCGTCGTCACCGGCAGCGACGGTGACGTGGAAGCGGCGCGCGGTCTTGGCGAGATCGTTGAGCGCCAGCCAGCCGTCCGGCGAGAAGCGATCGCGGATGTTGCTGGCCGAAAAGACCGCGCTGTCAATGTTGCGCAGCAGCGTTTCCGGCACGGCGTTGGCAGTATCGATATCGACGGCGGCAAGATAATCGGAGACGTCGGCGAGCAGCGGCTGGCTCGGGTCGGCGGCTTCGGCGAAACGGGCATGCCAGGCGCGCAGGATGCGCAACGCCCCTTCGGCGCGCTCGATGTAGCGGCCGAGCCAGAACAGATTGTCGGCCGCCCGGCTGGGCAAGCTGCCCGGCATGTTGCGGGTGAAGCTGCCTTCGGCGGGCAGCAGCGTATGGCGCTCGACCGGTTTGTCGCTGACGATCCAGACATCGGCCGCCGCACCACCGGATTGCATGGCGATCGCCGCGACATCGGCGCCGGAGCCGATGCGGGCAAAACCGCCGGGCATGATCTGCCAGCCGTTTGCCGTGCGGGCGGCAAAGACGCGCAGCGACATCGGCCGCGGCACGAGCTTGCCGTCTACCCAGGCGGGCGTCGTCGACAGCGTGACGACCTCCTGGCCGACAAGTTTCGGGCCGTCCGAACTCAGCCAGTCGGTGATCGAATCCTTGGCGGCCGCACGCAGCGACGAGCCGAGCACGGACTCGCCGTTGTCGTCGAAGAAGGGTGCACGGGAATAGGCCGGGCCGATCACCATCTTCTCAATGTTCTTCGCCACATGCTCGCGCTCTTCCTCCTGACCGCACCACCAGGTGGCGATCGAGGGCAATTGCAGATCCTCGCCAAGCAGATGGTGACAGATAGTCGGCATGAAGGCGAGAAGCGCCCGGGTTTCAAGAATGCCGGTGCCGAGCGCATTGACGATGGTGAGGCTTTCGGCGCGCAGCGCTTCCACGAGGCCGGGCGTGCCGATATGCGAATTCTGGTTGAGCTCCAGCGGGTCGGCAAAAGCCGAATCGAGACGGCGCCAGAGCACGCCGATCGGCTTCAGGCCGGCAACGGTGCGCACCATGACGCGGCCCTTGACGACAGTCAGGTCCTCGCCTTCGAGCAACATGAAGCCGAGATAGCGGGCGATGTAGGCGTGCTCGTAGTAGGTCTCGTTGGCGGGGCCGGGCGTCAGCACGGCGATACGGTCGTCGCCGGAATGTTTCATACCCTGAAGCGCATCCCGGAAGGCGCCAAAGAAGGAGGCAAGGCGATGGACCGGGGTTTCGGCATAGATATCCGAGAAGGCCCGGGTCGTCGCGACGCGGCTTTCCAGCGCGAAACCAGCGCCTGAGGGAGCCTGCGTCCTATCGGCGAGCACCCACCAGTTGCCGTCAGGCCCGCGGCCGATTTCGAAGGCGCAGAAATGCAGATAATGGCCGGATGCCGGCTTGATGCCGGCGAGCGGGCGCTGGAATTCGGGATTGGCGGCGATCAGTGCCGGCGGCAGGAACCCTTCCTCTACCAGCCGGTTGTCGCCGTAGATATCGGCGATGATCGCTTCCAGCAGGTCGGCGCGCTGGACGAGGCCCGCCGACAGCGTCTGCCATTCGCGCTCGTCGATCAGCACCGGGATATGCGAGATCGGCCAGGCTCGCTCGCCGGCGCCCTTGCTGCCATAGGCGCGATAGAAGACGCCGGCATCACGAAGATAGCGGTCGGCGCGGGCGAACCGCTCGGCGAGATCCTTTTCCGGCATTGCGCTCAGATGCGAGAGGAAATTCTGCCAGACGGGGCGGACGGCGCCGTCGTTGTCGACCATTTCATCGGCGGTATCGGGAAGCGGCGCATAGCCGAAGGCCGCATTCTTGACGATGCGGTCCTCTGCCTCTTCCCTGCGCTCCACTGCCGGCTTCTTGCCCATCAAAACTTAAGCCTCAAACCCTCGGCCTCAAACCCCGGCGGGCCGCCTCAGATCCAGCGTCAGCGGGAATTCCGGCGAACCCGTCTCGACGCGCGGAATGTATCCGCCCGCCGTATGCCCCCACGGCTCGAACCGGGTGAGCCGTCTTGCTTCCGCCTCGTTACCGTTGACCGGGAAGGTGTCATAGGTCCGGCCACCCGGATGAGCAACATGATAGATGCAGCCGCCGATCGAACGCTTCGACCATGTATCATAAATGTCAAAAGTCAAAGGTGTGTTGATCGGCAGGACGGGGTGCAGGCCCGAGGCCGGCTGCCACGCCTTGTAGCGGACGCCGGCAACCGACACGCCCGATGTACCGGTCGGCGTCAGCGGCAAGGTGCGGCCATTGCAGGTGACGGTATAACGCGAGGCATTGCCGGTTTCGAGCCGCACCTGAAGGCGTTCGACGGAGCTGTCGACGTAGCGGGCAGTGCCGCCCGGCGCGCCTTCCTCGCCCATGACGTGCCAAGGCTCCAAGGCCTGGCGCAGCTCCAGCTTAGAACCCTCGTATTCGACCTCGCCGCAGAAGGGGAAGCGGAATTCGAGCTGGGCCTTGAACCATTCCGGGCTGACGTCGAAGCCGTTTTCGCGAAGATCGGCGAGCACGTCGAGGAAGTCGGCCCAGACGAAATGCGGCAGCATGAAACGGTCGTGCAGGGTCGTGCCCCAGCGGACGAACTTGCCGTCGACGGGATTGACCCAGAAACGGGCGATCAGCGCGCGCACCAGCAATTGCTGGGCAAGCGACATGCGCGCGTTCGGCGGCATCTCGAAACCGCGGAACTCGATGAGGCCGAGCCGTCCTGTCGGGCCGTCGGGCGAGAACAGCTTGTCGATGCAGATCTCGGCGCGGTGGGTGTTGCCGGTGACGTCGGTCAGAAGATTGCGGAACAGGCGGTCGACGAGCCAGGGCAGCGGTTGCTGACCACGGCCGGGGGCTCCGATCTGCGCCATGGCGATCTCCAGCTCGTAGAGGCTGTCGTGACGAGCCTCGTCGATACGCGGCGCCTGGCTGGTCGGGCCGATGAACATGCCGGAAAAGAGGTAGGAGAGCGAGGGGTGACGCTGCCAGTGGAGGATCACGCTTTTCAGGAGGTCGGGACGGCGCAGGAAGGGGCTGTTGTTCGGATTGGCCGCGCCTACGACGACATGGTTGCCGCCGCCGGTGCCGGTATGACGGCCGTCGATCATGAACTTGTCGGCGCCGAGCCGGGTGGCGCGGGCCTCCTCGTAGATCGCCGTGGTGATGTCGACGCAGTCCTTCCAGTTCGAAGCCGGATGAATATTGACCTCGATGACGCCGGGATCCGGGGCGACGCGGATGACGTTGATGCGTTCATCCTGCGGCGGCGGATAACCTTCGATATGGACGGGAAGCTTGAGCTCGGCGGCGGCGTTTTCGGCGGCTGCGATCAGCTCGAGATAATCCTCGATGCGCTCCACCGGCGGCATGAAGATGCAGAGCCTGCCGTCGCGCGGCTCGACCGACATGGCGGTGCGTACGGCGCCGCGAAGCTCGCCGAGCGTCTGTTCGACCCGGCCGCGATTGCTCTCGTCGGCATGGAAGGAGGCTTCCGGCATGGCCCGGCCGACCGGTACGAAGACATCAGGCAGCGGTCCCCGCGGGATCGTCGGATCGGCGGGGTGGATATAGGGGTAACGCGCCGGGGGAACATAGGGCAGCGTGCCGAGCGGCAGGCGATATCCAATCGGACTGTCGCCCGGGACGAGGAAGATCTTGCCGCGGCGGGTGCGCCATTTCTCGCTGACCCAGACCCGTGTTTCGGCTGCTTTGGCGTTCCATGCCTGAACCGGAAGGACGTAACCGGTCGGGGTCGTGAGGCCGCGGGCGAAGACGCGGGCGATGCGGCTGCGCTCCTCGGGATCCTTCAGCTTCGAATTGGACGGATCGACATTTTCGGGAAGGCTGCCTTCCTTGATGATCCAGTCGGCCGGATCCTCATAGGCCGGCTGCACCATGTCAGGCTTGATCGCCAGCTCCTTTGCGATTGCCGTCAGGAGCTTTTCGGCATCCTCGGCTTTGACGCCGGTATCCTTGCCTTCGGCGGCGACCAGATCGAGGTTCTGCCAGACCGGCTTGCCGTCGCGGCGCCAGTAGAGCGAGAAGGTCCAGCGCGGGAGGCTTTCGCCCGGATACCATTTGCCCTGGCCGTAATGCAGGAAACCGCCGGGGGCGAAGCGTTCTTGCAACTTGCGGATCAGGATGTCGGCCTTTTCGCGCTTGGTCGGGCCGACCGCGGCGGTGTTCCATTCCTCGGACTGGAAATCGTCGATCGAAACGAAGGTCGGTTCGCCGCCCATCGTCAGATGCACGTCCTCGGCTTCGAGGATACGGTCGACTTTTTCGCCGAGTTCGTTGAGCTCCTCCCAGCTTTCATCGGAAAAGGGCTTGGTGATGCGCGGGTGCTCGGCAACGCGCGAGACCTTCATGTCGAAGGCGAATTCGGTTTCGGCCTCGCCAAAATAACCGCCGGAGATCGGAGCGGCGTTGCGATAATGCGGCGTGGCGGCAAGCGGGATGTGGCTTTCGCCGGTCAGCAGGCCGGACGTCGGATCGAGGCCGACCCAGCCGGCGCCAGGCAGATAGACCTCAGCCCAGGCATGCAGGTCGGTGAAATCGACTTCGGTGCCGGAAGGGCCGTCAAGCGCCTTCAGGTCCGGCGTCAGCTGGATGAGGTAGCCGGAGACGAAGCGGGCGGCGAGACCGAGATGGCGCAGGATCTGGACGAGCAGCCAGCTGGTGTCGCGGCAGGAACCCTTGGCGCTTTCCAGCGTCTCCTCCGGCGTCTGCACGCCGGTTTCCATGCGGATGACATAGCCGATCTGCCGCTGCAGACGGGCATTCAGGCCGACGATCATATCGACTGTCGGCTGGTCGGGCGACCAGTCGAGCGTCGGCAGCAGCGCCTTGAGGCGCGGACCGGCCGGCTCCGGCGTCATGTAGATCGACAGATCCTCCTGGATCGTTTCAGGGTATCCGAAGGGCCACTTGGTAGCCTCTTCCTCGACGAAGAAGTCGAAGGGATTATAGACCGTCATGTCGGCGACGAGATCGACCTCGATCTTGAACTCCGTCACCGGGTCCGGAAAGACGTAGCGGGCAAGGTAATTGCCGTATGGATCCTGCTGCAGGTTGACGAAATGGTTGGAGGGCGTGACCTTCAGCGAGTGGCTGAGCACCCGTGTCTTCGAATGCGAGGCAGGTTTCAGCCGGATGATCTGTGGGCCGAGGCGGATCGGCTTGTCATAGGTATAATGCGTCAGATGATAGATGCTGGCTTTGATCGACATATTTCTCTTTTTATCCGGCTCGCATCGTCGTGCGGCTTGCTGTTCCCGAAAATCAGTGTGTGCAATGCAGCGAAAGAAAGCAAGGCGGAAAGGTCGACGGCTTTTACGCTGCCTTGGTAAAGGTAACCGCCGCCCTCAGGCCCTTCCCGCCCGTGCCCGGCTCCAGCGTCAGCGCGGCATTGAAAAGATTGGCGATTTCTTCGACGATCGGCAGACCGAGACCGGCACCCGGCGCACTGGACTCATTGCCTCGCGAAAAGCGCTGGCGCACCGCCTCCAGCTTCTCGGGCGGGATGCCGGGACCGTTGTCCTCGATTTCGAGGCGGATCGTCTCTGACGCGGCGATGATACGGACGGTGACCTCAGCTCCGTTGCCGGCATAGGCGATGGCATTGCCGGCAAGGTTGCGCAGCATTTCGCCGATCAACAGCGGCTCGGCGCGGACCATCGCCGGGCTCTCGCCCTCGAAGCCGAGATCGATGCCGGCGACGGCGGCCGTCGGGATCTGCTCGCCGGTGATTTCCTGGGCGATGGCGGCGAGATCGATGGCGGAGGCGGTGAGCGCCTCCTTGGCGGTGGCGGCGTCGATCTTGGCCATCAGGAGAAGTTGGGCGAGGATGCGCTCGGCATGCGCAACAGCCTGGTCGCCCTTCAGTGCTGCCGCCTGCGCCTCATCAAGCGAGCCGGCACGGGCGGAAAGGGCAAGCTGGGTGCGGATGATCGCCAGCGGCGTGCGCAGCTGATGGCTGGCATTGCCGGTGAAATGGCGGAGCGCATCGAGCGCCGATTGCAGACGGACCATGAAGGAATTCACCGTGTCGACCAGCGGCTCGACCTCGCTCGGCACGGTCTGCTTGATCGGATGCAGGTCATCGGGGCTGCGTTCGCCGATGGCGTCGCCGAGCTTGTAGAGCGGGCGCAGAGCCACCGTGACCGAGATCCAGACGATAACGGCCGCGCCGGCGATCATGAAGGCGAGACGGAGTGCGGAGCGGACGAGGATCGCCTGCGCCAGCTGTCGGCGGGCGATGGTGGTTTCGGCGACCGTCACCACGAAGGGCACCGAGCGGATGCCCGTCGAGGCCGAGCGTTCGAGTGTGGCGATGCGGATCGGTTCGCCGCGGAAGCTATCGTCGGCGAAGGCGGCGGCATCGCCCGGCGTCTTCTCGAGGACCGGCAGGGACTGGTAGCCGGTGATGAATTGGCCCGGCGGGCCGTCGACGCGGTAGAAGACGCGATCCTGCGCGGCCGAGGTCAGCATCTCCAATGCGACATAGGGGATATCGACCTGCAGCGTGCCGTCCTCGGCGACGACGACGCGCTCGGCGATCGCCAGCGCGGAACCGGCGAGCACGCGGTCGGAGACGATATTGGAGGTCTGGACCGCCTCGCGATAGGTATCGGCAAGTGCCAGCGTGCCGATGACGGCGGTGGAGACGAGCAGCCAGAAGAGCAGCCGGCGCCTGAGGGAATAGGCGGCTTTCATGAGGCCTCGGGCAGCTTGTCGAGATAATAACCGATGCCGCGGGCGGTCTTGACGGTCAGGCCGTGCGGCGACAGGCGCTTACGCAGGCGGCTGACATATTGCTCGATGGCATTTGCGGAAATGTCGTCGTCGAAGGCCGTCAGCGATTGAATGATCGCCTCCTTGGCGACGACCTTGCCGGCCCGCATGAAGAGGATTTCGAGCAGGCCGAGCTCGCGGGCGGGAATATCGAGCGGCGTGGCGCCTGATGAAAAGGTGCGGGAATTGAGATCGAAGGAGATGCCGCCGAAACCGACGGTCGCCGAGCGCAGTCCGGCTTGGCGGCGCAGCAGCACGCGCACGCGGGCCTCGAATTCGGCGATATCGAAGGGCTTGATCAGATAATCGTCGGCGCCGAGATCGAGCCCCTTCACCCGCTCTTCCGGCGTGCCGCGCGCGGTCAGGATGAGGACGGCGGCCTGGTTCTGCCGGGCGCGCATGGCGCGCAGCACGTCGAGACCGTCCATCTCTGGCAGGTTGAGGTCGAGGATCACCAGATCGAAATTTTCCGCTGCGATGACCGCATTGGCAGACGCCCCGTCATGGACGACATCGACGGCATGGCCCGTGCCGCGCAAGATCGCCGACAGGCCGTCGGCCAGTGCGATATTGTCTTCGGTGAGCAGGATGCGCACGGATGTTCCCCCTGTTTTTCAAGGGAGATTACAGAGATGAAGCAGGGATGTCACAGCGATTTTCAAGCTTACAGCGCCGCGCGTCCTTCAGATGCGCAAAGGACGCTGTAACGCTTTGAATCTACGCGTGCTTTCCAAAAATCGATTCCGATTTTCGGGCCGATGCGCCGGTGAACGGCCGGGAAAGGTTCGACCTCAGCTCCCGGTCCTTTCGATCCGCTCGCGCTGCATCATTGCGGCGGCGAGCAGCTTCCGGAAGCGGGGGTCGTCGCGGATGTTGTCGAGATCGGAATCATTGTCGAACCATTTGATATGGTAGACGGAGCTGTTCGGCAGCAGCTTCTCCAGCAGATCGATCGCCTGATCGACGTCGCCGAGGACGGAGTAGACGCAGGCGAGATTATACTGCGCGACGATGTCGTCCGGATCGATGGCGATCGCACGGGCCGCCCAGTCGCGTGCCCTTGCCGCGTCGCCGAGATGGGCAAGCGCCAGCGCGCCGCGATGGGCGGGGCCTGAATTTTCCGGGTTGACGTTCAAGGCCCGTTCGGCGCGCAGCAGGCCGAGGCGCGCCCAGTTTTCCGTATCCAGCACCCGGCCGAGCGAGCGGTAGGCGGACATCAGGTGGATCGGCGATACGTAATCATCAGAGCGGATTGCGGCGGCGCGGGTGAAATATTGCACGGATTCGGCGAAGTTGCCGCGCATGAAGAAGAACCGGGCATAGTGGAAGTTTGCTTCGAAGAGGTTCGGGTCGAGCGCCAGGGCACGTTCGAACGCCGCCGCCGCCCTATCGTCGTAGCCGCTCTGATGCAAAGCGAGACCATGGGAGGCGTGGGCCTCCGGGAGGTCGGGATCAAGCGCCAGGGCGCGGGCGCTCATATCGAGGATGCGCCTCAGCGGCACGTCGTCAGGTGCCCAATCGCGGATCGCCGCGTC
This sequence comes from Rhizobium sp. 10PS4, assembly GCF_032464805.1. Lineage (NCBI taxonomy): Bacteria > Pseudomonadati > Pseudomonadota > Alphaproteobacteria > Hyphomicrobiales > Rhizobiaceae > Rhizobium > Rhizobium sp. 10PS4. Next base: position 157,360 of record NZ_JAWDIW010000014.1, read on the forward strand.
GCAATCGGCGATGCCGGCATAGGCGCGGGCATAATCCGGATCGAGCTCGACCGCCTTGCAGAACATGCGCCTTGCGAGCTGGAGATAGGATTTGGTCCAGGTGTGGGAGAGCTGGCGGCCCCTGAGATAATAGGTATAGGCCTCGGCATTGGCGGTCGGCTCGTTGGCGATCGCCTTCTTCTCTTCCGGCAGTAGACGCACTTTCAACTGGCCGACAATCGCATGGGTGATCTCGTCCTGGATGGCGAAGATGTCGGTCATGTCGCGGTCGTAACGCTCGGCCCAGAGATGGTCGCCATTGGCGGTGTCGATCAGCTGGCCGGAAATGCGCACGCGGTTGCCGACGATGCGCACACTTCCCTCGAGCACGTAGCGCACGCCAAGCTCCTGAGCGAGCCGCTTCACCTTCACCGATATGCCCTTGTAGGTGAAGATGGTGTTGCGCGGCACGACGTGCAGGCTGGAGATCTTGGAGAGATCGGTGATGATGTCTTCGGTGATGCCGTCGGAGAAATAATCCTGGTCGGCATCGCCGCTCATATTGGTGAAGGGCAGCACCGCGATGAAGCAGGTATTGCGGTTTTGCGCCACCAATCTCGCGGAGGAAGGCGGCGCCAAGCTGACGGTATAGACCTGAACTGGCTGCCGGATGTTCTTCAGCATATGCTCGCCGATAAATTCGAAGCCGAGATTGAGGCGCGAGCCGACCTGGTCGCGTACCGAGGCCGACACGGCGATGCCGCCGGGCGCTGCGATACGCTCAAGCCTGGCGGCGAGATTGACCCCATCTCCGAATATGTCGCCGTTCTCGACCACAACGTCGCCGAGATTGATGCCGATGCGGAATTCGACGCGCTCGTCCTTGGGCACGTTCTCGTTGCGGGCGGCCATGCTGCGCTGGATCTCGGCGGCGCAGGCGACCGCGTTCACCACGCTCTGGAATTCGGCAAGGATGCCGTCGCCGGTGAGTTTGACGATCCGGCCCTTATAGTCTGAAATACGAATGTCGACCAGCTCGCAGCGATGGCGGTTCAGCGCCTGCAACGTCCCGGATTCATCAATGCCCATCAGTCGGCTGTAGCCGACGACGTCTGCAGCAAGAATAGCGCTCAGTCGTCGTTCCATGACCCCTCCATGGATCTTCACAGTTTAGTCTAGCTTTTTATAGAGTTTTTGTCGCGTAGAGTCGTCCCCCGAATAATAAATTCGGGCGGTCTCGACATTCTTGCGCGGCAGCGCGACCATATAACGTCGCCGATCTTCATCAATACTCTAAATGGGTGAAGGGCGGCGTCAGCCCATAATCCTTTGTGATGAAAGGACAATTCACATCCGAGAAAACGGAGTGTTTTGCTTTCGTAGATACTTTCTGGATCGGTATCATAAAACCGATCGCCGATTGATTTAAGCTTGCGCCGGACCCAGCAGCATGGCTTGGAAGACGAATCGCGAGGATATCCAATCGCGGTATCGAATGTGATTCGCGGTTGCTTCGGCGATTGCCGTGAGGCCAACGAAAGTTATTTTGGCGACGTTTCATACCTGACGGAGATTTTGGATGACAGGTTCGGCCCGGAATTTTCTGGAGTTTCATGACATTCCGGAAGTCGGACTTCGGTCGGTCATCGGTCGCGCCGGTGTACTTGCCAAAGCCTGGGATGAGCGTACGATGCCGCAGAGCCTTGCGGGCAAACGCGTCGCGCTGATCGTCGATGATGGCGGCTGGCGCAATACCACCGCCTTCGATCTCGGCATCCAGGCGATGGGCGGTATCTGCGTGCATGTGCCGATCGGCTTCAATGCCAAGGAGGAAACCGGCGATCTGTCGGGTTATCTTGGCAACTGGTTCGACATGCTGGTGATCCGCACCAGGGAGTTTGCGACATTGAAGGCGGTGGCGGCAGCCTCGCTGCTGCCTGTCATCAATGCGCGCACACGCTCTAACCACCCTTGCGAGACGCTCGGCGATCTTGCCTATATCAACAGCCGGCGCGGTTCCATCGACGGGTTGAAGGTCGTTGGCGTGGCGGCGGACGCAAATATCCTTCGCTCCTGGGCCGAAGCATCGATCGCATTGCCGATTAAGGTGGTGCAGGTCTATCCCGAACGCTGGCACATCAGCGACGCCGCGCTGCTCAATGGACGCTTCCGCGTGAGCACCGATATGGGCGAGTTATCGGATGCCGACGTTATCATCACCGATTCATGGCCGAGTGACGCCGCTGGGGAGGCGCTCGCCGGCCACCGGATCGATACCGATCTCCTCGACCGTTTGCGGGAGGATGCGATCTTCCTGCCGTGCCCGCCGGTTTCGCGCGGCCAGGAGGTAACGGCCGCGGCGATGGAGCATCCGCTCTGCCAAAGTCACGCCGCCAAGGCCTTTCTGCTACACGCGCAGAATGCGTTGATGGAGTGGGTCGCTGCCTAGTCCGGCGCCCTTGCTCCTCCCGGCGCGCTCAGGCATTGTTGCTTGATGAGGAGAGTTTTCATCTTGCTGCTGGCGTTCTGGCCGGGTTTTGCGCTCGCCGATCCGGTCTTCTATCCGGCGAAGTCGGGCAATGCCGATGCGCCGGTGCTGACGGTTTATTCCTCGCTCGACGAGCCGCTGGCGCAACCGATGATCCGCGGTTTCCAGGACGCCAATCCCGATATCGCAGTCAAATATGAGGACATGCTGACCGGCGACATCTACGACCGGATCGTCAGAGAGACGGATGCCGGCAAGAAGACGGCGGATTTCGCCTTTTCCTCGGCGATGGACCTGCAGGTGAAGCTTTCCAACGACGGATATGCACAGGTCAGCAACCTGCCGATGAGTGCTGCATGGCCGAAATGGGCAAACTGGCGCAACACCGCCTATGCGCTGACCTTCGAGCCGGCGGTATTCGTCTATCACAAGCCGAGCTTTGCGCATGAGCCGGTGCCGAGTTCGCGGGCTGAATTCGTCGACTATCTGAAGCGCAAGGGCAACGAGGTCTACGGGCGGATCGGTACCTATGACATCGAGCGTTCCGGCGTCGGCTTTCTTTTCATGGCGCGCGACCAGGAGCAGTTCGGCGACATCTGGTCGGTGATCGGGGCTATGGGGGCTGCCGGCGTCAAGCTTTATTCGACGAGTTCGGCGATCCTCGAACGCGTTGCCGACGGGCGCTTCGTCCTCGGCTACAATATTCTGGGTTCCTATGCGGCCGACTGGGCCTCGCGCTATCCCGATGTCGGCATCGTGCTGCCGAAGGATTATACCGTGGTGATGTCGCGGATCGGGCTGGTGCCGCAGGCCGCCGCCGAGCCAGAGCTCGGTCGGCGTTACCTCACCTTCTTCATGTCGAGGGAAGGGCAGACGATCATGGCGCGGGAGCTGCAGATCCCGGCCGTCAGCCCCGAGGTCGCGGGGGAGAATACCGCCAATACGCTGCAGGAACTGCTCGGCGCCCAACTGCGGCCGGTGCCGGTCAGCCCCGGGCTGATGGTCTATCTCGACCAGGTGAAACGGGCGCGGCTGATCGCGCACTGGAACGAAGTTCTGCGGACGCAGTGAAGGCGTCAGCTTTCAGCCTGATCACCCTCTTTACAGAGCTTTACCTCTCGTCGGATGAGGCTCGCAGCCGTACTTCGGCGGCGGCAATACACTCGCCATTGGCAATGAAGAGCCGGGATTTAGATCGGCACCTGCCAATTACGGCAAAAAAGTGTCGTCTCCTTCTGGATATCTCGCCGATGTCAGCTAAATGACAGGTTGTTGTGGTCGCTTTGGCTACTTCTTCTCCGTGGAGGCGGAGAGCTGAAGCCTTGGGAGGGTATTCCGCTCGTCATTCAGGACGCTTGCGTCCGCTGACCGGCCATTCCTCCCGATTCCCAGAGAACAACAGGCGGTTTGCTCAGCCGCCGACGGAGGACACATCGTGAAGCATACGTTCATCGCAACCCTTCTTGCAGCGACCATCGCGCTGCCGGTCTATGCGGCCGATTACACCATCATCGCTCCGGCCGCTCCCGGTGGCGGCTGGGACCAGACGGCCCGTTCGCTGCAGACCGCTCTGCAGCAGGAGAAGATCTCCGGCAACGTGCAGGTCCAGAACGTCCCAGGCGCCGGCGGCACCATCGGCCTTGCGCAATTCAGCAGCCAGGCTGCCGGTAACCCGAATTCGCTGATCGTCGGCGGCTATGTCATGGTCGGCGCGATCCTCACCAACAAGTCGCCGGTGACGCTCAAGGACGTTACGCCGATCGCCCGCCTGACCGGCGAATACGAGGCCGTCGTCGTTCCAGCTGCATCCGAGATCAAGACCATGGCTGATCTCGTTGCGGCGCTGAAGAAGGATCCGGGTTCGGTTTCCTGGGGTGGCGGTTCGGCCGGCGGCACCGACCATATCACCGTCGGCCTGATCGCCAAGGCTTCCGGCGTCGATCCGACCAAGATCAACTATGTCGCCTTCTCCGGCGGCGGTGAAGCGCTCGCCGCAATTCTCGGCGGCCAGGTCACGGCCGGCGTCTCGAGCTACAGCGAGTTCGAATCGCAGGTGAAGTCAGGCACGCTCCGCCTTCTCGCCGTCTCCAGCGAAAAGCGTATTGACGGCGTCGATGCCCCGACGCTGAAGGAAGCCGGCACCGACGTCACCATACAGAACTGGCGCATGGTCGCCGCTGCCCCCGGCCTGTCGGCAGAGCAGGTTGCAAGCGTCACCGCCGATTTCGAGAAGCTGCACAGCTCCGCCACCTGGCAGGAAACGCTGAAGACCAAGGGCTGGGCCGACACCTATCTATCCGGCGACGCCTTCAAGGCGCAGCTCGAAAAGGATATCTCGGCCACTGAGAGCATTCTCAAAGACATCGGACTTGTTCAATGAGCGAGGATAACACCTCCTCGGCAACCGAGCGCCGCCCTGATTGGGCGGCGTTCATTATTGCCGTTTTCCTCTTCGCCGTCGCCGGCGTGATGGCCTGGGACGCGTCGCATCTGAAAACGATCGCGCAGTACGACCGCATCGGTCCGGCGACAGCGCCTCAAATGGTGGCATTTGGCCTCTTCTGTCTCGGGATCTGGACCGCCTTCGAAGCCTGGCGCGGCGATTTTCCGGAGCGTGACCGGCAGGAAGTCGCACCCGTCATCTGGATCGTCGCCGGTCTTGCGGGCCAGATGCTGCTCCTGCGCGTCGCCGGCTTCTCGATCGCAACAGGCATCCTCTTCGCGCTGACGGCACGCGGCTTCGGCAAACGCAAGCTCTGGATCTCGCTGCCGCTTGGTATCGTCCTAAGCTTCGTCGTCTGGGCGATCTTCTCGCAGCTGCTGCAACTGACGCTGCCGGCCGGCCCGCTCGAACATCTGTTCTTCTGACCGCGCGGGACGCGCTGTCAGCTCTTTTGATTTTGCGCGGCGCCCGGTTGCCAAACGCACGGCCGGGAATGCCGCTTGGGACACCAAGATGAGCACATTCGAATTCCTATGGCAGGGCATCCTGGTTGCGATGCAGCCGATGAACCTGGTTTATGCGCTGGTCGGCGTGACGCTCGGCACCGCCGTCGGCGTGCTTCCCGGCATCGGCCCGGCTCTCACCGTGGCGCTGCTGCTGCCCGTCACCTACAAGCTTGATCCCGGCGGCTCGCTGATCATGTTCGCCGGCATCTATTACGGCGGCATGTATGGCGGCTCGACGACCTCGATCCTGCTCAACACGCCGGGTGAAAGCGCTTCGATCGTCACCGCGCTCGAGGGCAACAAGATGGCGCGCGCCGGGCGCGGCGGACCGGCGCTGGCGACAGCGGCGATCGGCTCCTTCGTCGCTGGCCTGATCGCCACGCTCGGGCTTGCCTTCATCGCGCCTTACATCGTCAAGCTGGCGCTGGTCTTCGGGCCGCGCGAGTATTTCGCGCTGATGGTGCTCGCCTTCGTCACCGTCTCCTCGGCCTTCGGCGATTCGGCATTGAGGGGTCTGACCTCGCTGTTCATCGGCTTTGCGCTCGCCATGGTCGGTATCGACCAGCAGACGGGGCAGGCCAGGCTTACCTTCGGCATTCCCGACCTGCTCGACGGCGTCGAGGTGACGACGCTGGCGGTGGCGATGTTTGCGATCGGCGAGACGCTTTATATCGCCGCGCAGGGCAACCGGATCGCGGAGAAGGTCGAGGCGGTCAAGGGTTCGCTCTGGATGAATGCGCAGGACTGGTCACGTTCGTGGAAACCCTGGCTGCGCGGCACGCTGATCGGTTTCCCGATTGGCGCAATGCCCGCGGGCGGCGCCGAAATCGGCACCTTCCTCTCCTATGCGACCGAAAAGCGGCTGGCGAAAAACCCGGAAGAGTTCGGCCATGGCGCGATCGAAGGCGTGGCCGGTCCCGAGGCGGCGAACAACGCATCGGCCGCCGGCACGCTGGTGCCGCTTCTGACGCTCGGCCTGCCGACGACGGCGACGGCGGCGATCATGCTTGCCGGCTTCCAGCAATACGGGCTGCAGCCGGGGCCGCTACTGTTTGCCACCAATCCGCAGCTCGTCTGGGGGTTGATCGCCAGCCTGCTCATTGCCAATGCGATGCTCTTGGTGCTGAACCTGCCGATGATCGGGCTCTGGGTGCGACTGCTGACCGTTCCGAAGCCATGGCTCTATGCCGGCATCCTGCTGTTTGCGACACTCGGGACGATCGGCGCCAATCCGTCGGTGTTCGAGCTCGGCATGCTGCTCGCCTTCGGTCTGCTCGGTTATGTGATGCGGCTTTTCGGCTATCCGATCGCGCCTGCCGTCGTCGGCCTGATCCTCGGGCCGCTTGCCGAACAGCAGCTGCGCCGGGCGCTGGCAATCAGCCAGGGCGACGTCACGACGCTGGTGATGTCGCCGATCGCGGCAGGCCTGCTCATCGTTGCAGCGGCCGCCTTCCTCATCCCGCTGATCCTGCGGCTGCGCGGCAGGGGCCAGGTGCTCTCGCAACTGGCGGCAAACGAAGACTAGCGCATCGCCCCGAAAATCGGTTCCGATTTTCGGAAAGCACGATGCGCAGATTTCAAAGTGTTAGAGCGTCCTTTGTGCGTCCGAAAGGACGCACGGCACTCTAAGAACAAAAAGACCATCCACCCCTGCCTCGAGGTCGGCCATGGAGACATGCGCCGGCCTCCTGTTTTTGCATGGCTGAGGTGATTTTCTGAGCATTGTGGAGGTCTATGCGCGATGCCATCTATGAGTGGTCAATCATAGAGCAAGAGGAAAAGGACAATGTCCGCACTTCGCAATTCAGTCCGTACTGGCTTCGTTGGCCGCGCATTCGCCGTTCTTGGTGCTGCAAACGCCGTCAGCGCTGCTGTCGAAGCCGGTCGCCGCCCGCGCGCCAATGACCTTACCACACTCGGTATCGACCCGGCCTCCTTCGGTCAGGTCTCCCGTTAACACCTTCAAGTCATGCATGAATGAATTAGCCCGCAACCGGATGGTCGCGGGCTTTATTTTTGGCTGCAAGGGCTTCACACACTGCGGCTTCCTGCATCGTCAGGCGTGAAGTTCCTCCTGCCGGGGGCCATGATCCTCCACCCTTTCGCGCCTGTTGTGGCGGATGGACGACCAGAGGGACAGGCCGATCAAGGCCGCGCCGCCGAGGCCGGTGATAACCTCGGGGATATGGACCAGGGTCTGCGCATACATGATCACCGAGAGGATCAGGATGGCGTAGAAGGCGCCATGCTCGAGATAGCGGTATTCGGCAAGCGTTCCCTTCTCCACAAGCATGATCGTCATCGAGCGCACGTACATGGCGCCGATGCCGAGGCCGATCGCGATGACGAAGAGGTTCTGCGTCAGCGCGAAGGCGCCGATGACGCCGTCGAAGGAAAAGCTCGCATCCAGCACCTCCAGATAGATGAAGGCGCCGAGGCCGCCCTTGGCGGCAGCACTCATCGTCTGCTGCGACGCATCGAGCAGCTCACCGACAACCTCGACCGCGAGGAAGGTGAGCAGGCCGTAGATGGCGCAATGGACGAAGACACTGGCTTCCTCGCCGCCGATCAACCAGGAGAACACAAGCATCAGTGCCAGCACGAAGGCGATCTCGATGCCCCTGATGGTGGCCGAGCGCGCCATCACCTTCTCCAGGCCGCGAAGCCAATGGATTTTCTTCTCGTGGTCGAAGAAATAGCTGAGGCCGACCATCATCAGGAAGGTGCCGCCGAAGGCCGCGATCGGCAGATGCGCATCGTTCATGATGCGGGCATATTCGGCCGGCTCGCGTGCGGCAAGCACCAGAGCATCCCAGGGACCAATCTGTGCCGCGATGGCGACGATTGCCAGCGGGAAGACGATGCGCATGCCGAAGACGGCGATGATGATGCCCCAGGTGAGGAAGCGCTGCTGCCAGACCGGAGTCATCTCCTTCAGCTTGTTGGCGTTGACGATGGCATTATCGAAGGAGAGCGAGATCTCCAGCACCGCAAGCACCGTGCAGATGAAGAAGACGGTCGCCATGCCGCCGATCGTACCGGTCGTCTGCCAGCCGAGCACCGCGCCGAGAACGAGGCCGAGAGCAGTGACGATGAAAGCCCAGCGGAAATAGCTGAGCGAAGAGTTATGGGTCACGGGTTGATTCATGGCCGCACCTCGCGGCCGCAAATCGTGTTGAAGAGGGTCGATGTATGGGAAAAACGCGGCACGCCACAACGGGCACGCGGGTCAGGCATGGTGAGCTTGTTCATCGATGAAAAATCCGCCGGCTAAGCTGCAGGCGGTACCGACATCACGAGAGCGCCGTAAAAACTCTCGCCAGAGGGGCCCGGCACCAAAGTTCCCCGTCAGCCGATGTCTGGAAGGCTGCGGGATAGGCTCTAGGTAATGAACTTCGCGGGCCAGTCAAGGCCGGTCGTCGCACCGGGATTGGGTGATTTTTTTGGAACCATCCCGACGCCCGCCCGTTAGCCCCTGGTTGAGCTTAAAAAAGGAGGCCGATGATGCACACTTCGACCCATCTTCCCGATAAACGCACGGAGGCGTCCGACCGCATGAAGCGGGCGAAGCCGAACCGCATGCAGAAGGCACAGGTGCTGCCGCCGCATCATGTCGACCTGACACTGACGCCCGGCATCTACCACGACATTCACGTGCCGGCCCATGTTACCGGCGCCGATCTTTCCAAGGGCGGCCCCGACATCAAGGGCAATGCAGGCACCAAGAAATAACGGGTATTCCGGAAGCCTCCTGCGCGAACGGTAGATTTGAAACAGGGTGAGAAACATATGACGATCAACTTTGTGCCCCGCGAGATCTTCATCCGGCACGAAAATGAATGGCAGGCCATACGCGAGGCGGCGGACGAACGCATCAATATCGGCAAACGCCAGAAGCCGCTCTCCGTCGGCGGCACGGCATTGGTTGGTAAAAGCGATCCTTCGGCCACACGCGCTGAACGACCAACAGCCGAATGACCAACTGAAGCACACGTGACACGAGCGCCCGGCGTGATGCCGGGCGCTTTGTTTTTCTATTTGTGTTCATCGCGATCGACACGCGGTCCGGAATTATAACCGAACCATTTTTCGAGCTTGCCGAAGGCGAAGAGCACGCAGATGGCGGCGAGCGTTGTGAAAAAGGCGATCGGCCAATAGCCGAAGCCCATGGCGAGGCCGATCGCGCCGGAGAGCCACATACCAGCGCCCGTCGTCAGCCCGTGCACCCGACCCCTTGCAAAGACGATCATGCCGGCGGCAAGGAAGGCAACGCCGGCGGTGACGGCTTCGATGACGCGCAGCGGATCGATGCGCACCTGATCGTCATCGGTAAAACCCGGCATGTGCACTGCCTCGATCGAGATGATGGCGAAGAGAGCAGCGGCAAGACTGATCAGAATATGGGTGCGGAAGCCTGCCGGGCGGTCGCGCGCTTCACGCTCGAAGCCGATCAGCCCGCCGAAGACGATGGCGCCGAAGAGGCGGGCGAAGATGACGGGATAGTGGATACGCGACGCCGGTATTATGTCGGCGATAATGAGATCCATGGATTTTTCCCCAGAACAGATGAAATTTTTCGCTGGCTAACGTCTGAGTCCGGAATTTGTTCAGCTTTTTCCCCTCGTGCGTTTCGATGGGCCCGTTGGTCTCTCCGGTGCGCACCGGCGCGTTCATGTCATTGGATTGAAAGTTCGACGAACCAGGCATCATCCTGTCGCCGCGCCAACCTTTCGGAAAGGATTGGGCAGCGATAATCCCGGCCTCACGGGAATCGGACAGATGGCCAAGACAACGACACGCGGCCGCCGCAAGGCGCCGGCGAGAGGAAAGAGCAAAGCGCGCAGCAGCGGTGGCGGATTGCTGCCCTGGGCGGTGATCGGCATTGCCGCGATCGGCGGCATCGTCGCCCACGACCATTGGAAGAGCATCCAGCCGATGCTTGCAAGGCAATCGACGCCGATCACACGGGACACGGCGGAGCCGAGGCCTGTCGTCAAGAAGGACGCGCCGCCGAAACAGGTGGCGCTTGCCGCACCCACGCCGAAAGTCCCAGTGCCGCAGCCGCTGCCGCCGGCCGCGATCCCGACGCCGATGATCCAGCCGATAAAGGCAGTGCCGTCGCCGGGCCCAACTGCCGTTTCGCAAACCGGGACAGTCGCCTTCGGCTATTGCGGGCAGGGCGCCCATATCAATTGCGTCGGCGACGGCGGCGTCTTCTGGTACAAGGGCGAGAAGATCGTGATTGCCGACATGGCAAGCCCTGTCGTCGATCAGGCGCGCTGTGACGGCGAGCGCCGGGTGGCCTTTGCCGCCAAGTCGCGGCTGCTGGCGCTTCTGAACGCCGGGCCCTTCACCATGAATGCGGCGGGTAAGGCCGAACCCTCTGGCGCGCCGCGCGTCGTCTCGCGCGACGGGCGCTCTTTCGGCGCGCAGCTGATCAATGAGGGCCTGGCACGCAAGCCAGGGGCCGCCGGCAGCGCCTGGTGCGCCTGAGGGCGGCTACTTACCCTTCTTCATCAGCTTGCCGCCAGTGCGGAAGCTGCCGGTGAAGGAGGAGTCCTTGCTTTCGGCGGTGCATTCGATCGCGATCGGCTTGCCGGCATAGGGATTGCCGAAGGTGCAGAAGCCGGCGACCTTGACCTCTCCGGTCATCTTGTTGCCGACACCCGTGGTGACGAGGCTGAGCGGCAGGCGGGCATTGCCGTTGGAGGCAGGCTTGATGCCGCTGCCGTCGCCCTGAAAGCCCAGCGCCTTGCCATCCGAGGTGAAGATGAAGGTCACCACGCCATTGGCCAGCGTGACGCTGGCAAGCTCGTTCTTGCAGCCCTTGGTGGCGTCGAATTTGGCGACGACCAGCTTGGCGCATTTGCCGGAAAGCGTAATGACGCCGGGCGCACCAGGAAAGGTTTCGGCGGGCGCGGGCGGCGCGGCAGAGGCCGGCAAGGCGAGGACGGCGGAAAAAAGGGCGGCAGCGGCAAGCGCGGATAACTTCATTTCGATCTCAAACCCCATGTCGTGGCGAGGCGAATCATTACCTCACCCTCGGTTCGCCATGGCATGGCTCTGTGTCCGAATTTGGCGCCGTTGTTGCTGAGGCGCAAAAATTTTATCGGCCGCGGGGCTGGCTCGGCGATCGGCGGCAGATCAGTAAAAAGTTGGTTGAGCTTGCTGGTTACAAGGTCCGGTAATGACATAGGCTGCCGGACATCGGCAACGAACCGATGTGACACGACAGTGGCAACACACTCATCGAGGTGCCGTCTTGGACGCACGTCTGGTCAAGGGGAATGGGCCCAGGCAGGGAGGTCCAGGCCCATTCTTTCCCGATCGGAGGTCAGTCAGATCAGGAATTTGTAGCTGCCGGTCCAGAGCATGATGCCGAAAAGTGCGAACGGTTTTCGGATGACATCCTGTTCTAGCCGGCAGGGTTTGCCGGGGGCATGCCGATGTCGGGCCACAGGTTCTAATTGGCGCTGATTGGTGTTTGACGATACGTCGCCTCGACGCGAAGCGACGAAGATCTGGCACGCAGTTTTGCTGGAATTGCTCTATCTGCCCTTTTCACCAGCTTGCCGGCGGCCGCTCGGGCGTCGAACGGAAAGAGAGATCGTCTCGCTAGGGATTTTTGAAATCCTCCCAGAGGATCGCTGCTCCAGCCGCGAGGATCGTGATCGGAATCAGCCAAAGCTTGATGCTGACGGGTTCGACGACATGAAACTGCATATAACCGAAACCGAGGAGGCCAGCCCCAACCAGGGCGACGCCGAGGATTATCGATATCGCCTTACGTGTCCGCGTCCTTTGCGTCATACCTCCCTCAATTTGCGACGTGTGGGGCTATCCCACAGCCAAGTGAATCCGGCCCATCATATGCGAGCCCTCGCTCCGCAAGGTGCTGGATCTGGAACGCGTGCCAGGCTCAGGAAAGAGAAAATCCCCAAGGCGGGGATTTGTCAACGATGTCAGGGGGATCGGATGGTGGGCGTGACAGGGATTGAACCTGTGACCCCTACGATGTCAACGTAGTGCTCTCCCGCTGAGCTACACGCCCATCCGATGGCGGCGCATAGATCACAAAACCTTCGGAGCCGTCAATAGGCTTTTTTCAGTTTTGTGACGCGCCGCCCGCAGGCCTTACGCGGCAAGCATCTTGTTGACCTCGTCGACGAGGTCGCGCAGGTGGAAAGGCTTGGAAAGGACCTTTGCATCCTTCGGCGCCTTCGAATCAGGGTTCAGCGCCACCGCGGCAAAACCGGTGATGAACATCACCTTCAGGTCGGGGTCGAGTTCGGTGGCGCGGCGCGCCAGCTCGATGCCGTCCATCTCGGGCATGACGATATCGGTCAGCAGCAGGGAAAACGGCTCCTCGCGCAGCCGGTCATAGGCGCTAGCGCCATTGTCATAAGAAAGGACCTTGTAGCCGGCCTTTTCGAGCGCTTTCACCAGGAAGCGGCGCATGTCGTTGTCGTCTTCGGCGAGAAGTATCTTCTGAGTCATCAATCCAGACCGCGATCCATAGGTTTTTGGTGGCTGCCAGCCGTTTACACTAGTCTCGCTCCGGTAAACAACCGGTGAATTGCCTGTGCGTGACCGCCATCCCTTCTACATAGTATGGACTTGCGGCCGGGCAACTGGCAACATACGCGAAGCAGTCAGTTCTTGACATGGTAAAGAGGGCCGAAAGTGCCGGAAATACGCGAATACGAGCTTTTTGAGGTCCATGAGCCCGTGTCGCAGACCATTCCCTTCGTCTACAACTCCCCCCATAGCGGCCGTATTTATCCACCGGAATTTATGGCTCAGTCCAGGCTGGAGGGCATCGCCATCCGCCGTTCCGAGGATCACTATGTCGACGAGCTCTTCGGCTCGGCGGTCGCACTCGGTGCGCCGCTTTTGGCGGCCAACTTCCCGCGCGCCTATCTCGACGTCAATCGCGAACCCTACGAACTCGATCCGCGGATGTTCGACGGGTTGCTGCCGCCCTATGCCAACGTCAATTCGCTCAGGGTCGCCGGCGGGCTCGGCACCATTCCGCGCATCGTCGCCGAGAACATGGAGATCTATGCGCGGCGCCTGCCGGTGCAGGAGGGGCTCGACCGGGTTGAAGCGGTCTACAAGCCCTATCATGCGGCGCTCCGCCGGCTGATCGCGCGAACGCATGTGCAGTTCGGCTTCGGCGTGCTGATTGACTGCCACTCGATGCCCGGCAATGTGCGCGTCGCCGGCAGCACTGCGCGGCCCGATTTCATCATCGGCGATCGCTACGGCACCAGCGCTTCGGCCGAACTTTCGCGCGCGGCCATCGCCATCCTCGAGGAGATGGGTTTTGCGGCGATCCGCAACAAGCCCTATGCCGGCGGCTTCATCACCGAACATTACGGCCGGCCCTCGCGCGGCCTGCACGCGCTGCAGATTGAGGTGAACCGGGCGATCTATGTCGATGAGCTGACGCTGGAGAAACGCGACGATTTCGCCGCGGTGGCCGATGCCGTCGCGGACTTCATGCAGCAGATGGCGGACTATGTCGAGAAATTCGCCGGCGACCGGGCGCTGGCCGCCGAATAGATCCGTTTTTCGATTTTGCTGACGTGTGGCCTTCCCCGGCCAAAAAAAACCGCGCTTGTGAGCGCGGCTAAGTCTAGGGAGGAAACACCCAAGGAGGGTATTTACAGTCAGAAGACTGTATGAAGACGGTACTATTGCATTGCACAAATGTCAAGCAATTTATTGCGCTGCGATATCTTTGTGCAACTAAACTCAATTTGCCTGCTGCGTTTGCATTTCCGTTGCTTTTCGCTATGAAAAGCGCCACTCCCGCCAGCCAAACGGATCCAACATGTTTCCTGACCGTTCGTTCTTCAATCGCCTGGCGGAGGCTGCCCGCGCCGAAACGCTGCCGCGTTTCCGCTCCGGCCTCGATGTCACGAACAAGCTTTCTTCCGGTTTCGATCCGGTGACGGAGGGCGACCGGGCGGCCGAACTCGCCATCCGGGCGCTGATCGAAGAGAATTTCCCCGACCACGGCATTCTCGGCGAGGAACATGGCGATATCGGGCTCGACCGCGAATATGTCTGGGTGATTGATCCGATCGACGGCACCCGCGCCTTCATCTCCGGCGTGCCGGTGTGGGGAACGCTGATCGGCCTGCAGAAAGCGGGCCGGGCGATCATGGGCATGATCGAGCAACCCTTTACCGGCGAGCGCTATTTCGCCGACCAGAACGGCTCGATCTATATCGGGCCGGAGGGCGAGCGACGGCTGGCGACGCGCCAGTGCGACACGCTTTCGAATGCTATCCTGTTCACCACCTCGCCGCATCTCTTTGCCGGCGAGGAGATGGAGAAATACCGCGAGATCGAAGGCCAGGTGCGGCTGTTCCGCTACGGCTGCGACTGCTATGCCTATGCGCTGCTTGCCGCCGGCCATATCGATCTGGTCGTCGAAAACAGCCTGAAGCCTTATGACGTCGGCGGCATCATTCCCGTCATCGAGGGGGCGGGCGGCATCATCACCACCTGGGACGGCGGACGGCCGGAAAACGGCGGCTCGATCATCGCCGCCGGCAGCCGGGCAGTTTACGAACAGGCAATCGCCATCCTGCAGCGCTGATCCCGATCAGCCGTGCTGATCCTTGGTCAGCAGCGCCGATCCCCCGGTCGGCAACGCTGATCCCCCGGTCGGCAAAGCCGATCCGGTTCACGTACCGAGGGCGGCGACGTCCTGGTTTTCTTCGGCATCGCTGCCGGGAATAAAGGCGTGGAAGGCGGCAAGGGCGGCAGCGCGATAGATATCGCGCTCCTGGAAGATCTCGTGACGAGCACCGTTGATCGGCACCAGCTGGCCGGCGCGGAAGTAACGCGAGAGCCGCTCCTGCGCCGTGTAGGGCACGACACCGTCACGCGTCGGGGCGATGACGATGGTCGGGATGGTGATCGAGAAGAGATGGTAGGGTGAGGTGACCCGGTCCATCGTGCGGAAAGCCTCGATCAGCCAGCGGGCCGTCGGCGGTCCGAGCGTCAATTCCGGAAAGGCCTTCATCATTGCAACATTGCGCTCGAAGCGGTGTTCGTCCGAGGTTAGCGGATTGTCGCTGAAGTTCGGCTCCTTCAGTTTCGAGGTGAGCGGCAGGAAGCCGAGGCCGACGGCGGTCAGCGTGCCGGCGAGAGCGCGGATGACGCGGGGCGACGCCGACTGGCCGGTCAGGCCGATGAAGGGCGCCGACAGCACCATACGATCGATACGGGTGGTGAGATAGGGCGCGGCCGAGAGTGCGATCAGGCCGCCTGTGGAATGGGCGAGCAGATAGAAGGGCAGGCGGGTATCCGGCAGCACCACCTTTTCCAGGAAGGTATCGAGATCACGCTCGTAATCGGCAAAGCGGCGGATGTGGCCGTGGTTGCGGCGCTTCATGAGCCTTGATGAACCGCCCTGGCCGCGCAGGTCGAAGGTCGCGACCCAGAGACCCTTGGCCGTCAGGTCGCGGATCGTTTCGAAATATTTCTCGATGTATTCGTTGCGGCCGTGCAGGATGACGACGGTGCCCTTGGCAATCTGGCCGCTCGAGCGGAAGACGGCGTAACGCAGCTGCTGGCCGTCATGGGTTTCGAAGAACCCCTCCGTGCGGTTTTCCGGGGCGGGATTATCGGGCGTCGAATAGAGAACCTGATCCATGACTTTGCCAATGCGCCGCTGCTGACTGCTTCGCATCAGGGATAGCGCATGGCATCCGGCTTGGAAAGCGGTGGGGAAAAGGGCCGGCAGGAGCATGAGGGTGCTCGCGGCCGGCCGGAGTTGAGGCTGAAGAAGAAGGGACGATGCACTCCAGCCATCGGGACCAGATTCACCCGACGCCTAAGTCCTAGGCGAATGCGCCTGAACGTGCTCCGAACCGGTCGTTCATGCGGGGTTCACGGGCCGATCAAGGCGATTGCAAAAGGTCTTGAACTCCTCGAATCCCATCACCATTTCCTTTCTGCGGGTGCCGAACAGGGCCTGCGCAACCGTCCCAAGGCCGCCAATGATGGGGTCTCAGGGGCATTTCATCGCAACACGTCGCTTCCACAGGAGGACATCATGCGTCACGTAGACTTCTCTCCCCTTTATCGTTCGACCGTCGGTTTCGACCGGCTTTTCACCATGCTCGACAGCCTTGCCCAGCCGGAGCAGGCGCAAACCTATCCGCCCTATAATATCGAGCGCACCGGTGAAAACACCTATCGCATCACCATGGCCGTTGCCGGTTTCGACGAGACCGAACTTTCGATCGAAGCCCATGCCCATGTGCTGTCCGTGAAGGGTGAAAAGAACGAGGAACCTGCCGAAAGCGGCGAATTCCTCTACCGAGGCATTGCCAAGCGCGCCTTCGAGCGCCGCTTCCAACTTGCCGATCATGTCGAGGTGACCGCCGCTTCGCTGAAGAACGGCCTGCTGCACATCGATCTTCTGCGCAATATTCCCGAGGCCATGAAGCCCCGCAAGATCGCGATTGCCGCAGAACCGGTCGAGGCTCCGAAGGCCATCGAAGCGCAGATCATCAACGGCTGATTGATCCCCCTTACGGGTAAAACGGACGGCGCTCCTATGGGGCGCCGTTTTTTATTTGGGCTCAGGCCGGGCTGGTTGCCTCGTCGATTTCCTTGTCCGTTGCGCGGCGGGCCGCGGCGGCGGCGTATTTCTGTGCGATGACGGCGCAGACCATCAGCTGGATCTGATGGAACAGCATCAGCGGCAGCACGATCGCGCCGATCGACTGGCCGGCGAAGATGACGTTCGCCATCGGCACGCCGCTTGCGAGGCTCTTCTTCGAGCCGCAGAAGGTGATGGTGATCTGATCGGCCTTGTTGAAGCTCAGCCACCGGCTGCCGAACATCGTCAGCACCAGAACAATTGCCAGCAGAACCATGTCGGCGACGATGACGACGGCGATATCGGCGATCGAGAAGGTGTGCCACAGGCCCTCGACGACAGCCGTGCTGAAGGCGAGATAGACGACCATCAGGATCGAGCCGCGGTCGACAGGCATCAGGATCTTCTTCTTGGCGCGAATCCAGTCGCCGATCCAGGGCTGCAGGATCTGGCCGATGATGAAGGGGGCAAGCAGCTGCAGCAGGATCTGCTCTAATGCGTCGAAGGAGAAGCCGCCATGGCCGCCGACGGAAAACAGCAGGCCGACGAGCAGCGGCGTCAGGAACATGCCGAAGATGTTGGATGCCGAGGCCGAGCAGATAGCGGCGGGCACGTTGCCGCCCGCCATCGAGGTAAAGGCGATCGACGACTGCACCGTCGACGGCAGCACGCAGAGGAAGAGGATGCCGAGATAAAGCGGCTGCGGCAGGATCGTGTCGGGGATCAGCCCGAGCGTCATGCCGAGCAGCGGGAAGATGCCGAAGGTCGTCAGCAGGATGGCAATATGCAGGCGCCAATGCAGCAGGCCTGATAAGACCACGTCGCGCGACAGGCGGGCGCCATGCAGGAAAAACAGCAGAGCGATGGCAAGGTCGGTGGCGATGCCGAAATAATCCGCGAAGGTACCGCTTGCCGGCAGCAACGAGGCGAGGATGACGGTGCAGACGAGCAGGATGGTGAATGTATCGGGCAGAAAGCGGCGCATGGCGGTCTCGCGCTTGATAAAACAGTCATTGTTCTGTCGTCCATTATGATCCAGGATGCAAGGAATAACAGTTATCGAGAAGCTGGATCATGTTGGACCTTTCGCAATTGCGCAGTTTCGTCGCCGTCGAACAGATGGGCAGTTTCACGCTCGCCGCAGAAAGGCTGGGCCTCGGGCAGTCGACAGTCAGCCAGCACATTCAGCGACTGGAGGCAGCACTCGGGCGCAGGCTGCTGGCACGCGACACGCATAAGGTGATGCTGACCGGCGATGGCGAGGCGCTGCTGTCGCATGCGCGCGCCATGCTTTCGATCGAGGGGCAGGTACAGTCGCTGTTTAAGAACAACAGCCTGCGCGGCAGTCTGCGGCTCGGCGTGTCGGAGGATTTCGTCACCAGCCAGCTGCCGGCGGTGCTCGAGGATTTCGTTCGTTCGCACCCTTCGGTAGACCTCGAACTGACAGTGGCGCTGTCCGGCGTTCTTTACGAGATGCAGGACAATGGTGAGATCGATCTGGTGCTCGCCAAGCGCCGGCTAGGAGATGCGCGCGGAAAACTCGTCTATCGCGAGCCGCTCGTCTGGCTGGCGCGCGATCCCGAGCGTGTGCTCGCTTCCGGTCCTCTGCCGCTGATCGCCTTTCCGCCGCCGAGCGTCACGCGCGCAATCGCGCTCGAAGCACTCGGACGGAACAGAGTGCCGTGGCGGATCGTCTGTACCTGCGGCAGCCTGAGCGGGCTAACGGCAGCGGCGCGGGCCGGGATGGGCGTGCTGGTGCAGCCGCGCAGCATGGCGCCGTCGGGCCTGAAGGAGATCGCTGCGGGAAAGCTTCCGGCGCTGGAGGATGTGGAATTCGTGCTGGTGCCGCGCAAGGGAGCGGATCAGGCGCTGGTTTCAGCACTGTCGGAGGATATTCTGCAAAAGGTGAGGGGGCTGAGGTCGGCGTGAAATCCTTGCCCGTCATCGAAAGGCCTGCCGGGTCGGCAGGTCTTTCCGGCAGGCGATCAGGCGGCCAGGCATTTCAGGAACCCATCGACATCCGCTTCCGTCGTCGCGAAGCTGGTGACGAGGCGGATCAGGGTTTCGCTTTCGGAAACGAGTTCGGGCGCTGCTGCCGGGACTGGCCATTCGTAAAATTTCGCGCCCTTTTCCTCGGCAGTTTTTGCAGCACTCTTGTTGACGACGGCAAAGACTTCGTTGGACGCGGTCGGCCAGGCGAGGCGGGCGGAGTTGCTCGTGCCGATGCCGGCGCGCAGCCTGTCGGCCATGCCGTTCGAATGGCGGGCGAGATCGAGCCAGAGGCCATCTTCGAAATAGGCGTCGAACTGGGCGGCGATGAAACGCGACTTGGAGAAGAGCTGGGCGGCGCGCTTGCGGATGAAGGGCATTTCCCGGGCCTGATCCGGATTGAAGAAGACGATCGCTTCGGCACACCAGCAGCCATTCTTGGTGCCGCCGAAGGACAGCATGTCGACGCCGCGTTTCCATGTCATTTCGGCCGGGCTGGCGCCGAGCGCCACCAGCGCGTTGGCGAAGCGGGCGCCGTCCATGTGGAGCGGCAGATTGCGCTTCCTTGATATGGCGGCGATCTCGCCGATCTCCGGCAGGGAATAGACGGTGCCGATCTCGGTCGCCTGGGTGATGGTCACCGCGCTGGCGCGGCCGTGATGGACGGCGTCCTCGGGAAAGCTTGCGATCTTCGCCGAAAGCTTTGCCGGATCGATCTTGCCGGCTTCGCCGTCAACGGCAACGAGGCGGGCGGAGCCGGAGAAAAATTCCGGCGCACCGCATTCATCCTCGATCACATGGGCCCCCGAATGGCAGAAGGTGATGCCGCCGGGCCGCTGGACGCTTGCCAGCGACAGGGAGTTGGCGGCCGTGCCGGTGGCGACGAAGAAGATCGAAACCTCACGCTCGAAGATCTCGGAAAAACGGGCCTCGACCTTCCTGTCGAGATCGCCGGCGCCATAGGCCGCGGCAAAGCCGCTCGATTCCGTCAGCAGACGTTCGGCAATGGATTTGTGGGCGCCGGCCCAGTTATCGGAAGCAAAGAACATGGGGGAAACCGTGGGAAAGGAAGGGGTTGGCAAAGTCCGCAGCGGACATTACGCCAAAGCTTCACAGGATCAAGGTTGTCGCCCGCGACACATCACAGAAATTGAACTACGCAATCAATAAACAAAATAGTACTGCTTGACGTAATTTTCTTTCGTCATCGCCGCTGCACAGGCAATCTTCCGTCGCAAATTGACGTTTTTTGCCGGGGCGCTCTTGCGGAGCCGAATGCTTTCTGGCATAGAACTGATGAATTAGGACAGTGTTGCTGTCCTATTTTGGCCTTTATGACCGAAGAGGCGCCGAAAGCCCTGGAACAGACCGGCTTTCACGCTATAGTTCTTCCGAGTGTCAAGCCTCAAGGGGCGGCGCGCGGAGGCGAATGGCAGGCGCGGAACGCGACGGTTTGCTTTCCTTCAAAGCAGATGTCTGCGGCCGATCTTCACAATGCAACAGCGCTGTCATGCGCCGAACCTATCTTCGGGTTGCGGCGCGGGACGAAAAGCCGCCCGCGGCCCCGCGGGCTTCGACAGGAGGAAAGATGATGACGAAGACGCCATCCATGGAAGTTGACCGGTTTGCTGCTGCAGAGCTGCGCGCGACGGCCAATATGTCCAAATCCGTCTCCGGCCTGCCGAAGAAACAAGGCCTCTACGATCCGCGCAACGAACATGATGCCTGCGGCGTCGGCTTCGTCGCCCATATGAAGGGTGATAAGTCGCACCAGATCGTCAAGGATGGCCTGTTCATCCTCGAGAACCTGACGCATCGCGGTGCCGTCGGCGCCGATCCGCTGATGGGTGACGGCGCCGGCATCCTGGTGCAGATCCCCGACCGTTTCTTCCGCGAGGAGATGGCCGAGCAGGGTATCACCCTGCCGCCGGTCGGCGAATATGGCGTCGGCCATATCTTCATGCCGCGCGATGAAAAGCAGATCGAGCACTTCAAGAAAGTGATCAAGGACGTCATCACCGAGGAAGGTCAGGTCTTCATCGGCTTTCGCGACGTGCCCGTCGACAATTCCTCGCTCTCCAAGGCGCCGGCTATTGCTGCAACCGAGCCGCATCATGTGCAGGTCTTCATCGGCGCCGGCGAGGATGCCGAAAACAACGACGAGTTCGAGCGCCGGCTGTTCACGCTGCGCAAGGTGATCTCCAACCGTATCTATGACGAGTTCGACGGCGAGGAGAGCAATTTCTATCCGGTGTCGCTGTCGTCGACGACGGTGGTCTACAAGGGCATGTTCCTGGCCTATCAGGTCGGCGTCTATTACAAGGACCTGTCGGATCCGCGTTTCGAAAGCGCGGTCGCCCTGGTGCACCAGCGCTTCTCGACCAACACCTTCCCGTCGTGGAAGCTTGCGCATCCTTACCGCATGGTCGCCCATAACGGCGAGATCAATACGCTGCGCGGCAACGTCAACTGGATGGCGGCGCGCCAGGCGTCGGTCTCCTCGCCGCTGTTCGGCGAGGACATCTCCAAGCTCTGGCCGATCTCCTACGAGGGGCAGTCGGACACGGCCTGTTTCGACAATGCGCTCGAATTCCTGGTGCGCGGCGGTTATTCGCTGGCGCATGCGGTAATGATGCTGATCCCGGAAGCCTGGGCCGGCAACCAGTCGATGGCGGCCGAACGCAAGGCTTTCTACGAATATCATGCGGCACTGATGGAGCCCTGGGACGGGCCGGCTGCTGTCGCCTTCACCGACGGCAAGCAGATCGGCGCGACGCTCGACCGCAACGGACTGCGGCCGGCGCGCTACCTCGTCACCGATGACGACCGCGTCATCATGGCGTCCGAAGCCGGCGTGCTGCCGGTTCCGGAGGAAAAGATCATCCAGAAGTGGCGCCTGCAGCCGGGCAAGATGCTGCTGATCGATATGGAAGAAGGCCGCATCATCTCCGACGACGAGGTGAAGTCGCAGCTTGCGACAGCCCATCCCTATCGCAGCTGGCTCAACCGCACCCAGCTCATCCTCGAAGACCTGAAGCCGGTGGAGCCGCGGGCACTGCGCCGTGACGTGTCGCTGCTCGACCGCCAGCAGGCTTTCGGCTACACGCTCGAGGATACACGCATCCTGATGTCGCCGATGGCGACGACGGGTCAGGAAGCGATCGGCTCGATGGGCACGGATACGCCGATCTCGGCGATGTCGGAAAAGCCGAAGCTGCTCTACACCTATTTCAAGCAGAACTTCGCGCAGGTGACCAATCCGCCGATCGACCCGATCCGCGAGGAACTGGTCATGAGCCTGGTTTCCTTCATCGGGCCGCGGCCGAACATTCTCGATCATGAGGGGGCGGCGAACGCCAAGCGGCTCGAGGTTCGTCAGCCGATCCTAACCAATGGCGATCTCGAGAAGATCCGCTCGATCGGCCATACGGAAGACCGTTTCGACACCAAGACGCTCGATTTCACCTATGATATCGAGCGTGGCGCCGAAGGCATGCCCGAGATGCTCGACCGGCTCTGCGAGCGCGCGGAAGCGGCCGTCAAGGGCGGCTACAACATCATCGTGCTCTCCGACCGCCAGATCGGGCCGGACCGGATCGCCATTCCGGCACTGCTGGCGACGGCAGCCGTGCACCATCACCTGATCCGCAAGGGGCTGCGCACCTCGGTCGGTCTCGTCGTCGAGACCGGAGAGCCGCGCGAAGTCCATCATTTCTGCTTGCTCGCCGGCTATGGCGCCGAGGCGATCAACCCCTATCTCGCCTTCGACACGCTGCTCGACATGCATGCCAAGGGCGAATTCCCGAAGGAAGTGGATGCTTCCGAAATCGTCTACCGCTACATCAAGGCGGTCGGCAAAGGCATCCTCAAGGTCATGTCGAAGATGGGCATCTCGACCTACCAGTCCTATTGCGGCGCGCAGATCTTCGATGCGATTGGCCTGCAGTCGGAACTGATCGACAAGTATTTCTTCGGAACCGCGACGATGATCGAAGGCGTCGGCCTCGAGGCGATCGCCGCAGAAACCGTCGCCCGCCATAACGCGGCCTTCGGCACGGATCCGCTTCTTGCCACGACACTCGACATCGGCGGCGAATATGCCTACCGCATGCGCGGCGAAAGCCATGCCTGGACGCCGGATGCGGTTGCCGCCCTTCAGCATGCCGTGCGCGGCAATGCCGAAGACCGCTACCGCGAATTCGCCGATATGGTGAACAATTCGGCGCTGCGCATGAACACGATCCGCGGGCTCTTCAAGATGAAGAGCGCCGAGGCGCTCGGCCGCAAGCCGGTATCGATCGACGAGGTCGAGCCGGCGGCCGATATCGTCAAGCGTTTCTCGACGGGGGCGATGTCCTTCGGCTCGATTTCCAGGGAGGCGCATACGACGCTGGCGATCGCCATGAACCGGATCGGCGGCAAGTCGAACACCGGCGAGGGCGGCGAAGAATCCGACCGTTATATACCGCTGGCCAATGGTTCGATGAACCCGGAACGTTCGGCGATCAAGCAGATCGCCTCGGGCCGCTTCGGGGTGACCACCGAATATCTCGTCAATGCCGACGTGTTGCAGATCAAGGTGGCGCAGGGCGCCAAGCCTGGCGAAGGCGGCCAGCTGCCGGGTCACAAGGTTGACGCGACGGTTGCCAAGACCCGCCACTCGACACCGGGCGTCGGCTTGATCTCGCCACCGCCGCACCACGACATCTATTCGATCGAAGATCTGGCGCAGCTGATCTACGATCTGAAGAACGTCAACCCGACTGCCGATGTTTCGGTCAAGCTGGTCTCGGAAGTCGGCGTTGGCACGGTCGCTGCCGGCGTCGCCAAGGCGCGCGCGGACCATATTACGGTCGCCGGCTTCGACGGCGGCACGGGTGCGTCGCCGCTGACCTCGCTCAAACATGCCGGCAGCCCCTGGGAAATCGGCCTTGCCGAGACCCAGCAGACGCTGGTGCTGAACGGATTGCGTTCGCGCGTCGCCCTGCAGGTGGATGGCGGCCTGAAGACCGGCCGCGACGTTATCATCGGAGCGCTGCTTGGAGCCGACGAGTTCGGCTTTGCCACCGCGCCGCTGATTGCCGCCGGCTGCATCATGATGCGCAAGTGCCATCTCAACACCTGTCCGGTGGGCGTGGCGACTCAGGATCCGGTGCTGCGCAAGCGCTTCAAGGGCGCGCCGGAGCACGTCATCAACTACTTCTTCTTCGTCGCCAACGAAGTGCGCGAAATCCTCGCCTCACTGGGCTTCACCCGGCTCGACGAGATCATCGGCGCTTCGGAGCTGCTGGAGAAGGACGAGATGCTGAACCACTGGAAGGCGAAGGGCCTCGACTTCAGCCGCATCTTCCACAAGGTCGACGCTCCCAAGGAAGAGACCTTCTGGACGAGCCGGCAGAAGCACCCGATCGACGACATTCTCGACCGCGTGCTGATCGAGCAGGCTCAGCCGGCACTGACGGCCAAGACGCCCGTCGCCTTCGAGGTCGGCATCAAGAACGTCGACCGTTCGGTGGGAGCGATGCTTTCCGGCGAGGTCGCCAAGCGCTTCCGCCATCGCGGGCTGAAGGAAGACACGATCAATGTGACGCTTCGCGGCACGGCGGGGCAGAGCTTCGGCGCCTTCCTGGCGCGCGGCGTCACCTTCAACCTGATCGGCGACGGTAACGACTATGTCGGCAAGGGCCTTTCGGGCGGCAAGATCATCATCCGGCCGCCGGAGAATTCGAGGATCGTGGCCGAGGACTCGATCATCGTCGGCAACACCGTGCTTTATGGTGCGACGGAGGGCGAATGCTACTTCCGTGGTGTGGCGGGCGAACGTTTCGCCGTGCGCAATTCGGGCGCGATTGCCATCGTCGAGGGTGTCGGCGACCATGGCTGCGAATATATGACCGGCGGCGTCGTCGTCGTGCTCGGCGCCACGGGCCGCAACTTCGCGGCCGGCATGTCCGGCGGTGTCGCCTACGTGCTCGATGAAACCGGTGATTTCGCCAGCCGCTGCAACATGGCAATGGTGGAGCTTGAGCCGGTGCCCGAGGAGGATGATATGCTGGAGAAGCTGCATCATCACGGCGGTGATCTCATGCACAAGGGGCGCGTCGACGTCTCCGGCGACATGACGCGCCATGACGAGGAGCGCCTTTACCAGCTGATCTCCAACCATCTGCATTATACGGGCTCGGCGCGCGCCACTGAGATCCTCGACAACTGGGCCGATTACCGCCCGAAATTCCGCAAGGTCATGCCGGTCGAATACCGGCGTGCGCTCGAGGAAATGGAGCGCAGCCGGATGGGTATCGCCGCGGAATGAATTGCACCGGACATCCGTCACCTGACGACTGCAGGTGACGGATGACGAAAATATCTCGATGACCCGTGACGATCATACCGACGGCGAAAGCTGTCCAGATCGCCCGGATGTCTTTCAGGGGATATGGTCCAATGACGGTCAAGACAAGCAACTTGCCCCGGGTACCGGGACTGACGATAGACAGATTGGCTGCGGTGAGGCGGTCATGAGGGTAAGGGACGAAGATATGGGTAAGGTAACAGGGTTTCTGGAAATCGACCGGCAGGTGGCGAAGTACCAGCCGGCGTCGGATCGTATCCGTCATTTCCGCGAGTTCACGATCCCGATGTCGGACCCGGAAGTGCAGAAACAGGCCGCGCGCTGCATGGATTGTGGCATCCCCTATTGCCACGGCCCGACCGGCTGCCCTGTTCACAACCAGATTCCCGATTGGAACGACCTCGTTTACAACAATAACTGGGAAGCGGCGATTCAGAACCTGCATTCGACTAACAATTTCCCCGAGTTCACCGGCCGCGTCTGCCCCGCACCCTGCGAGGAAGCCTGCACGCTGAACCTCGAAGATGCACCTGTTGCCATCAAGACGGTCGAACAGGCGATTGCCGACAAGGCCTATGAGCTCGGCTTCATCCGGCCGCAGCCGGCCACGGTCCATACCGGCAAGAAGGTCGCCGTCATCGGCTCCGGGCCTGCCGGCATGGCGGCCGCCCAGCAGCTCGGCCGCGCCGGTCACGAAGTGCATCTCTATGAGCGCGAGACCAAGCCGGGCGGACTGCTGCGTTACGGCATTCCCGATTTCAAAATGGAGAAGAACTTCATCGACCGCCGCGTCGAGCAGATGAAGGGCGAGGGCGTCACCTTCCATTGCGGCGTCAATGTCGGCGTCGACGTCAAAGTCGAGCAGCTGCTCGCCGATCACGACGCCGTGCTTTACTGCGGCGGCTCCGAGACGCCGCGCGAGGCGGGCATTCCGGGCACCGACCTTGCGGGCGTGCATGATGCGATGCCCTATCTCGTGCAGCAGAACCGCCGCGTCGGGCGCGAGAACATCGACAGCGTCGGCTGGCCGTCGGACCCGATCCTTGCCGGCGCCAAACATATCGTCGTCGTCGGCGGCGGCGATACGGCTTCGGACTGCGTCGGCACGGCGTTCCGCCAGGGAGCCGTCAAGGTCACCCAGCTCGACATCCGGCCGCAGCCGCCGGAGAAGGAAGACAAGCTTGCCGTCTGGCCCTTCTGGGCGACGAAGATGCGAACCTCCTCCTCACAGGCCGAGGGTGTTGTGCGCGAATTTCAGGTGGCGACACTTGAATTCGTCGGCGAAGACGGTGTGCTGACCGGCGTCAAGTGCTGCGAGGTCGACGAACGCCGGCGGCCGGTTCCAGGCACGGAATTCGTCATCCGGGCCGATCTCGCCTTCATCGCCATCGGCTTCCGCGGGCCGTTCACCGGCAGCGTACTGAAGGAGCTCGAGGGCAAGCTGACGCTCAACACCGACAAGCGCGGTTCGACCAACGTTGTCGCCAACGACCGCGACTACAAGACTTCGGTCGACAAGTTCTGGACGGCCGGCGACGTGCGCCGCGGTCAATCGCTGGTGGTCTGGGCGATCCGTGAAGGCCGCCAGGCGGCGCGCGCCATCGACGAGGAATTGATGGGCTCGACCGTCCTGCCGAACTGACCGTCTGCCGCCGATACTTTTCCGAAGACATGAACTCCGCCCCTCTGGCGGAGTTTTTTATAGCGCCGTGTGTTTGACAGGACGCGGGAGCGACGTCCTCGAAGCGGCGAGCAGCCTCGCGCGGTCTTTTCACTTGACCGAGACTTCGGCCGGCGCTTTTGCCACCGGCAGGCGGTAATCATCGACGCGGCCGGGAGGCGCCGCCGTCATTTCGCCCTGCTCGACGAGGAGGTCGCGCGGCGACCGCGTCAAAGCCACAGGCGGCGGCCTGGCGCCGAGCAGCTCGCCACCGCCGTCGAGATTGGGATCGGAGAGGCTGATCGGCACGGTATGTTCGACCGGATTGGCGGGAAGGCCGAGGCCGGGCAGATTGCTGGAGTCGAGGCGGACCAGATCGGGACTTGCCTGCGTACCGAGAAGACGCCGCGCCGGTTTTTCCACATAGAAGGCGAGCTTGCGTCGGCCGGCTTGGGTCAGGTTGATGCCATCGGAGGTGCGCAGGCGCACCTGCTGGCCGTTCACATCCGAACCGGTGACGATGAAGTTGCCGTTTTCGTCGACGAAACCATCCCAGATATCGACGAATTCACCACCGATGCTTTCGACCTGGTTGCGGTAGAGCTGGTTCATCTGGACGGCATCGGCCCTCATCTGATCGGATTCGAAGGCGGGAAGACCGACCCAGAGCAGCGGGATCTTGCGGTCGGTGACCTCCTTGCCGAAGGAAAGCACGCGGCGGCGGTATTCGCTGAACCAGCCATCGGTGCGGAATTTTTCCTTGGCGGTGTCGGTCACCATCTGCTGGCGATCGTTGGCGCCGATCATGACGACGACCATTGCCGGCTTCAGCTCGTCGATCATCTTCGGCAGCTGTTCCGGCCAGTCGTAATAATCGTCGCGGACAAGACCCGATGAGACGTTGCCGCGGGCTTCGACGACGACACCCGGCGAGGTCTCGAAGGCGGCGGTGAGGCCGTCGCCGAGGCCGCTGGCCAGGAAATCGCCGACGATCAGGATCTTTCGGGCGTCGCCAAGCTTCTGGACGGCCGGCTCCTCCTCAACGGGAGCGCGGACCGGCGGTGCAGTACGGGTATTGACGATGGCTTTCTGCGCCGGCGGGCGTTTGCGCTGCTGGCGTCTCGGCTGCTGAACGTCAGGGGCTTGCGGGCCGTCGTCGAGATAGCGCCGGCCAAGGAAGAAATCGAAGATCGACCTACGCTGATAGCGCTGCTCCTGGGCTTCGGCGACATGCACGGGCGCAGAGACGCCAAGGCATAGCGAAGCCGCCGCCAAGGCGAGCACGAGCCAACGGATTTTACGGGTCCGATCAGTTTTCTTCGTCATAGGCAGTTCCGCATCTGCCGGCATCTTGCACGCAGGGCAGGCCAGCGTCCACTCCCGCTTTATGTAGGTCACGGTTCCGCCGCTTCCAATCAGCGCTTACTTTTCGGTGTCGTGTTCTAGCGGCGCAGCGCGTTCAGAAGCGGCAAGGAGGGCTCGCCGTCGGGCTGCATGCCGATGCGCGACTGCACGGCTGATATCGCCGCCTTCGAACCTGAGCCGAAATTGCCGTCGACCTCGCCACTGTAATAGCCGAGCGTCTTGAGACGCGTCTGCAACTCGAATTTCTCAGTGATGTCGAGTGCGCCGTTCGGGCGCGGCCAGCGCTGCTGCATGCCGCCGTAGCCGGCGATCTGGTCGGCCAGCAGGCCGACGGCAAGCGCGTAGCTATCCGAGGCATTGTAGTTCTTGATGGTGAAGAAGTTGGCGGTCATCAGGAAGCCCGGGCCACTGGGCCCGGCCGGCATTTTCAACACGGCTTTGGTAGCGCTCTCGCGGAAGGCCTTGCCGTTCGGGCGTGTCAGGCCGAGGGCTGCCCATTGGGCCAATGTATGGGTCTTGCCGGCCTGCTTGGCGACTGCAGCGGGAACGACGACCTCGTAGCCCCAGGTCTTGCCGGTATCCCAGCCGTTCTTCATCAGGAGATTGGCCGAGGTCGCCAGCGCGTCGGGGATCGAGTTCCAGATATCGCGATGGCCGTTGCCGTCGGCATCGATGGCATAAAGCAGGTAGCTTGTCGGAATGAACTGGGTGTGGCCCATGGCGCCGGCCCAGGAGCCGGTCATCTCGCGTGCCGGCACATCGCCGTTCTGCAGGATCTTCAGCGCGGCGACCAGCTGTTTCTTGGCGAATTTGGCACGGCTCGGATCGGCATAGGCAAGCGTTGCCAGGGCGCGCGGCACGTAGTGCAGCCGGTCGTCCTTGTCGAGGACCGCGCCGTAATTCGATTCCATCGACCAGATGGCCAGCAGTATGGTCTTGTCGACGCCGAAGCGCTGCTCGATCGCAGCGAGCGTTCTTGCGTGCTTGGCGGCCATCTCGCGGCCGATCTTGACCGTATAGGGATTGACGCGACTATCGACATAGTCCCAAATCTTCGAGGTGAATTCCGGCTGGTAGGTCGCCTTTTCGAGCACGGTCGGATCGGGCTCGCTCACCCCGGAAAAGGCCTTTTGATAGGTTGCCTTACTGATGCCACTCTGAGCGGCAGTCTGGTAAAAATCCGCGATCCATTTCTGGAAGCGGGAATCAGCTTGCGCGTTGTCGGGGACCAGTGTCACCTGGACGGCGACAACGAGGGCGAGAGCAAGACCACGAAGGGAGTTTTTGTGATTCTGGGTCATCGACAGTCGTATCCGTCATCTTTAGTTTCTGGTGCAGCGGGGCATCACGTCCGCCCACACCCGAGACTACAGGAACGGAGTCAACAAATTCTTTACCATGGCGGCCCGCTGCGGTCACCATTTGCAAAACAGTAGCAATTCTATACTAGTTAAAGCTAAAAAGCTCTATTTCCAAAGCGATATGATCGAAGCAGGAGGCCGGGTGTGGCTCAACACAACAAAGTTCGTAAAGCAGTATTTCCGGTTGCCGGGTTGGGAACGCGATTCCTGCCGGCGACAAAGGCTGTTCCGAAGGAAATGTTGACCGTCGTCGACAAGCCAATCATTCAATATGTCGTCGATGAGGCGATCGAAGCCGGGATCGAACATCTCGTCTTCGTCACCGGACGCAACAAGCACGTCATCGAAGATTATTTCGACATCCATTTCGAGCTGGAACAGACGCTGCGCGAACGCGCCAAGAAGGCGGAGATTACCCTTCTCGCCCAGCAATTGCCGAAGGCCGGCACGGTGAGCTTCACTCGCCAGCAGGAGCCTCTCGGCCTCGGCCACGCCGTATGGTGCGCCCGCGAGATCGTCGGCGACGAACCCTTCGCACTGCTGCTGCCCGATATGATCATGAAGGGCGACAAGGGCTGCATGAAGGGCATGATCGACCTCTATGCCCAGAGCGGCGGCAATATCATCGCCGTCGAGGAATGCGCGCCGGACCAGGCGCATAAATACGGCATCGTCGGCGTCGGCGAGGCGATCGGCGACGGCTTCCGCATCACCGGCATGGTGGAAAAGCCCGCCAAGGGAACAGCACCGTCCAACTTCTTCATCAACGGCCGCTATATCCTGCAGCCTGAGATCTTCAAGATCCTCGAAACCCAGGAGCGCGGCGCCGGAAACGAGATCCAGCTCACCGACGGCATGCTGAAGCTGCTGAAGGAACAGGATTTCGCCGGTTACCACTTCCGCGGCGCGACTTACGACTGCGGCGCCAAGGACGGCTTCATCCTGGCGAACGTCGCCTTCGCCCTCGAACGCGCCGATATCCGCCCCTCCGTCGAAGGCGGCTTCAGGGAACTGCTGGCCGGCCTGAAATAAGTCGTAGATTCAACGCGATAGAGCGCCGCGTGTCCTAACGGATGCGCGGCGCTCTATTTTCCGACATTCTTAGCGTTTCAGCTTGAGACCGACGCCGGCGCGCCATTGCTGCGAATCGGTGCCTTCCTTGCGCGTCGTCAGCTCGTAGCCGAGCGTGCTGGTGAGATCGAGATAGCGGTTGATGTTCCAGGTCAGGCCGGTCGCGGCGGTATAGACGAGCTCGTCGTTGATGGTGCTGTCCGTGGGATAATCGCGCCATATGACCCCGCCGATCATCGTCCCGACCAGGTTGTCGCGCAGCTGGTGGGTGACTGTCGTCGTCAGCGCGTGCGAGACGTAGCCGCTTTCGCCTGCCGTGGTCGAGGGCTGGATGCTTGTCTGCAGGTCGAGATTGACATCGGTGCCGCGGATCGGCGACCAGAGCAGGCTCGCATCAAGCGTGGCGGTATCGATCGAGGACAGGCGGCTGTCTTCGAAATCCGCCATCTCGTAGCCGACACCGACTTCACCCTTCAGCTTTTCGCCGAGATCGACCTCGACGCCTGCCTTGGCGCCATAGCTATGGCCGGAACGCTCGTAACCGGCGGAATCTTGCGTTTCGTCATAGACCGTGCGGCCGATGTTGGCCTCGATGAAGGGGATGAGCGCGGGGGACAGTTCGTAGCCGACACGGCCACGCAACGTGCCCGTCGTCTGATTGCGGTCGCTGAGGGAGACGGTCGTGCCGTTCGAAAGTTTAGCGTCCGAATAGATCGAGCGTGTCAGCGCAAGTGCCGTCGTGCCGCGCAGGATGCCAAAATCGCGTTGGACGGAGGCGCCGGCCGAAAATTCCTGCACGTCCGACTGCTGTGCGGCGTCGGCGATGGCGTCGGGATCGTCCGTATCCTCACGGTAGAAATTATAGCCAGCGGTCAGGCGCGCGGTCGTATCGTCGGGAAGATCCAGCCTGAGATCGCCGTTGACTTTAAAGGAAGGCTGCTCCTCGCCCTCGCCGCTGATATTCCTCTGCCAGGCGCCTTCCGAGGTAACGGTCAGCTGGTGCCGACCCCAGTCGGAAGTCAGTGTCGCTGCCGCATCCGTTTCGAGAAAGGCGCGCCGCTGCCTGGTATTGCCGTCCTTGGTGGTCTCGGTGTTGATGCTCTGGGTGACGCTCGGGCGGAGCACAAAAGTGCCGATCGGAATTCCCGGCGTTTCTGCCGTCGAGGCGCTTTCGGCAGCCCTGCGGCGCGGCAGCGCCTCGTCGACCGACGCTTCACGGGTGTTCAGCCGGCGTATCTCTTCGTCGAGGATGGAACCGGTAATGTCGTCGCCGGCTTGCGCATCCGGTATGGCGGGCCGCTGCTGGGCATCCTCCGCATTCGCAGCCGTGCCGTTTGCCGCAGGCGTGGCGGTATCGCCGGTCTCGTCATCGAAACCGGCGGCGGATGCGGCATTGTTGGCGGCGCGGTTATCCTGAGAGGCGGCGGAGCGGCTGTTTGCCGGCTGCGGCGAGGCGGACTGCGCGAAGGCTGCCGGCTGGCTGAGAAACAGGCCACCGAGCACGGCAAAAGAGACGGCACAGCTCATGGCGCGGAGCGGCGTCACACTGCTCGTCTGTTTTGGCTGGCCCATGCAATTCGCGCCTGACATGCTTTCGGTTCTTACCCAAAGGTAAAGCCTTGTGGTTAACCATTCGTTGCCGGCGGCGGGCGCTGTTCACAATTCGGAAAGAGTGGGGGATCGGAAAGAGTGCGGGTCGGAAATCGTGTGGGGTGGACTTGGAAAGTGAAAAGGTCTAACGCAATTTCATGAACAGAAGAGCGATCAACCTCGTTGAAAACAGCGTGCTCGAATCGGCAAAACGCACGATAGAGACCGAAAGACGCGGTCTTGAAGCGCTCGAACAGGCTTTTGACAATGGATTGGCCGGTCCTTTCACACGGGCCGTCGAAGTCATCGGCGACATCTCCGGCCGCGTTATCGTCACCGGCGTCGGCAAGAGCGGGCATATCGGCGCCAAGCTCGCGGCGACATTCGCGTCAACCGGGACGCCCGCCTTTTTCGTACATGCGGCGGAGGCCAATCACGGCGATCTCGGGATGATCGCGCGCGACGACGTCGTGCTGGCGATTTCCAAAGGCGGCGAGAGCGCCGAGCTCAAGAGCATCATTTCCTTCACGCGGCGCTTCTCCATTCCGCTGATCGCGATCACCTGCAGCGAAGGTTCCTCGCTCGCGGCTGCCGCCGATATTGTCCTTCTGATGCCGAACGAACAGGAGGCCTGCCCCAATGGGCTGGCGCCGACGACCTCGACGCTGATGCAGCTTGCAATCGGCGACGCGCTGGCGGTGGCGCTTTTGGAGGCGCGCGGCTTTACCGCCACGGATTTCCACGTCTTCCACCCCGGCGGCAGGCTGGGCGCGAGCCTGATGCATGTCGCCGACGTCATGCACACCGGCGAGCGGCTGCCGCTCGTTGCCAAGGGTACACCGATGCCGGAGGCGATCACGGTGCTGTCGCGCAAGCACTTCGGCTGCGTCGGCGTGCTTGATGAGGATGGGCGGCTCTGCGGCATCGTCACCGAAGGCGACATGGCGCGCAACCTGACGCGCAATCTCTCTGAACTTGCCGTCGACGACATCATGACGCGGACGCCGAAGACGGTGAGGCCGACAGTGCTGGCGACCGCCGCCCTGGCGCTGCTCAACCAGCATCACATCGGCGCGCTGATCGTCATCGACGACGACCGCCGGCCGGTCGGGCTGGTGCATTTCCACGACCTGCTGCGGATCGGCGTCGCCTGATCAGGCTCGTTTGATCAGACGGGTTCCACCGTCAGGTCGCGGCCGTTGCTCGAAACCACCTTCACCTGCGTTCCCACGGGCAGGTCAGGTCCCATCACCTGCCATAGCGTATCGTCGAGTCGGATTCGGCCGCGGCCCTCACGGATCGGTTCGTGCAGCGTCGCTGTGCGGCCGACGAGGCTGGCGCCGCGCTGATTGAGGAAGGGCTCGTCGGTTGTGGCGTTGCGCAGCGTCAGCCGGCGGCCGGCGAAGGTCGTGGCAACGGCGAGAAGCGCAAAAAGGATCGCCTGTAACTCCCAGACCCAGAAGGCGCTGTCCCAGAAGAGCAGCGACAGCGCGCCGACGATCAAGGCGGCAAGGCCGATCCAGACCAGGAAGAAGCCGGGAACGATCATTTCCGCGGCGAGCAGCACGAGGCCCGCGACCCACCAGCTCCACGGACCGAGTTCGGCGACGATCTTCGCCAGCATGGCTTAGCGCTCCTGCTCGGGATTGAAAGGATTGGGGGTCGACGGATTGATCGGAGGCGTCGAGCGCGCCGGTGTGGGGCGCGGACGCGGCGGTACCGGCAGCGGCGTCGACGGGCTGTTGCCGGCATCGCCGAAGACCTCGCGGGCAATGGCGCCGATACCAGCGAGCGAGCTCAGGATGGAAGAGGCTTCCATCGGCATCATCACGACCTTGGAATTGGGCGCCGAACCGATCGAGGTGAGCGCCTCGGTGTATTTCTGGGCGACGAAATAGTTGATCGCCTGAATGTCGCCGGCGGCAATCGCTTCAGAGACCATCTTCGTCGCCTTGGCTTCGGCCTCGGCCAGGCGTTCGCGGGCTTCAGCATTGCGGAAGGCGGCTTCGCGCTGGCCTTCGGCTTGGAGAATGGCGGATTGCTTGGCGCCTTCGGCTCTGAGGATTTGCGCATTGCGCGAGCCTTCGGCTTCCAGCACCTGGGCGCGTTTCTCGCGCTCGGCCTTCATCTGACGGGCCATCGCATCGACGAGGTCACGCGGCGGTTGGATATCCTTGATTTCGACGCGGGTGACCTTGATGCCCCAGGGATGCACGGCCTCGTCGACGACGCGCAGCAACCGGTCGTTGATCGCATCGCGGTTGGAGAGCAGTTCATCCAGATCCATCGAACCCATGACCGAGCGGATGTTGGTCATGGTGAGATTGAGGATGGCGTTTTCGAGGTTGGAGACCTGATAGGCAGCCTGGGCGGCGTTCAGCACCTGATAGAAGGAAACGGCATCGGCCGAAACCGAGGCATTATCCTTGGTGATTACTTCCTGGGTCGGCACGTTCAGCACCTGCTCCATCACGTTCAACTTGGCGCCGACGCGCTCGATGAAAGGGGTGATGAGGTTGAGGCCCGGCTCCAGCGTGCGGGTATAACGTCCGAAGCGCTCGATCGTATAGCGGTAGCCCTGCGGCACGGTCTTGATCCCGGCAAAGAGCACCAGGATGACGAAGATGACCAGCACGATCACGACGATGTCGAAGCCGCCGAACAGCATGAAGAATTCCTCCTATCGGCGCGTGCGCGCCTGCCCAACTGATGTGGTGGGGTAGCATGTTCTTTGCGAGGAAGAAATGCCACACGGATGCCACACATCCGCATGAGAGGGAGGTTTCATCTCGGTTGAGTTATTCGGGCCTTCGCCAGCTATCCGCGCGGCGCCGCTTGCTGAAAAAGTTTCTCAGACCCAGCCCTGCAATTCGCGGCGGACGACCTTTTCCAGCACTTTCATGCCGTCCTCGCCGTCGTTTAGGCAGGGAATATGCGCGAACTTCTCGCCGCCATTCTCGTGGAAGGAATGGGCGGCCTGTTCGGCGATCTCCTCCAGCGTCTCGAGACAGTCGGAGACGAAGCCGGGATTGATGACGGCGATGCGCTTGACGCCGTCCCTGGCAAGCTTCTCCACGGTCTTGTCGGTATAGGGCTGCAGCCATTCCTCCGGCCCGAAGCGGGACTGGAAGGTGACCATGAAGTTTTCTTTGGTGAGCCTGAGCCGCTCGCGCAGCAGCCGGCCGGTCTTCTGGCATTGACAGTAATAGGGATCGCCCTGCTTGAAATAGGACATCGGTATGCCGTGGAAGGAGGCCAGCAGCATCTCGGGCTTCCAGTCGAGGGTCGAAAGATGCCTTTCGACGGACGTGGCGAGCGCCTCGATATAGGTCTCGTCGTCGTGGTAATCGGGAACGGTGCGCAGCGCCGGCTGCCAGCGCATCGAGAGCAGCTTCTGGAAGGCCTTGTCGTTGACGGTGGCGGTCGTCGCCGCCGC
Organism: Rhizobium sp. 10PS4; assembly: GCF_032464805.1. Taxonomy (NCBI): domain Bacteria; kingdom Pseudomonadati; phylum Pseudomonadota; class Alphaproteobacteria; order Hyphomicrobiales; family Rhizobiaceae; genus Rhizobium; species Rhizobium sp. 10PS4. The sequence continues at coordinate 193,226 of NZ_JAWDIW010000014.1, forward strand.
ATATTGCGGATAGAGCGGGAAGAGCACGATACGGTCGCAGCCTTCTTCTTTCAACGCGTCGATGCGCGAGGCGATCGACGGTGTGCCGTAGCGCATCGCCCAATCGACCTTGACGTTATCAAGATCCTGCAGCCGCTCAGCCATCAGTTCCGACTGATTGCGGGTGTAGGTGCGCAGATAACTTTCGTTCCTCTCTTTGTTCCAGATCAGCTCATAGGCCTTGCCGACCTTCTGCGGGCGGGTGTTGAGCACGATGCCGAAGAGGATCGGATACCATTTCCAGGGCGACCATTCGATGACGCGGCGATCGGTCAGGAATTCCCTGAGGTAGCGGCGCATCGAGGTATAATCGGTGCCGTCAGGCGTGCCGAGATTGACCAGCAGCACACCGACCTTACCAAATTTGACGGTCGGATGGTCGGCTGGGCGGAGTGAGATATCTGCTGTCATTCTGGCCCCAACGCTCTTTTGTCCCATCGGCTCATACGCAGCCTGGAGACCGTGGTTCACCCTATAGAAAGAAAAGCCGGCCCGGGAAACCCCGGACCGGCCAGTGGCATCGAGACAAATCGTCTTACTTGGCGGGGACCTCGATCTCCTTGCCGACCGTCAGGTGACGCGGGTTCGGCTTGCCATTGGCATCCGAAAGCTTCCGCCACAGCGTGCCGTCGCCATAGAAGGTCACGGCGAGATCCCAGAAGGTGTCGCCCGCGGCGATGACGTGCGTCGAAGGCGTCGTCGCGGCAGGTGTGGAGGCTGCCGGTGCCGGTTCCGCCGTGGGTGCGGGTGCTGCTGGTGCTGGTGCAGCAGGAGCCGGTTCTGCAGGTGCCGCCGGCGCGGGGGCCGGTGCTGCTGGGGCCGGTGCAGCGGGTGCGGGAGCCGGCTCGGTGGATGGAGCAGGAGCAGCCGGTGCGGCAGGCGCCGGCTCGGAAGCGGAGGGAGCAGGCGCTGCCTGCGCCAGTTCGGTGACGCGGCCATCCGTATAGGGCTTGTAGGGCGAATGCGCGGCGACATATTCGGCGGTCACGTCGGCAAGGTCCGGACCGTAATCATAGGCGTTCTTGCCTTCCTTAAAGATCGAATAGCCATCGCCGCCGGCCCGCATGAAGTTGTTGGTGGCGACTTTGTAGGTCTTGGCAGGGTCGATCGGAGCGAAATTGTCGCCTTCCTTCACCTGGACATCGCTGACGCGGCTGCCGACAGGCTTCGACTGGTCGAAGGAGAATTTCAGCCCGGCGACCTGCGGGAACCGCCCGGCACCCTGGTCGATCTGGCTGACGCCGTTTTCCAGCGCTTTGACGACATCTGCGCCAGTCGTCTCAAACGTAGCGAGCGTGTTCTGAAAAGGCAGGACGGTGATGACCTCGCCCTGGGTGACCTCGCCGCCGTCGATTGAAGCACGCAGGCCGCCGCCGTTCTGAACGGCGATGGTGACGCCCTGGTTCTTGGTGCGGTCGAGTATGGCGTCGGCCACCAGATTGCCCATCGAGCATTCCTTGACGCGGCAGACCTTGCGGTCGCCTTCGATCGGGCTTTCGGAAGAGCCGATCACCTTCTTGCGCAGTTCCTCGATCGGCTTTGCCAGTTCGGCAATGCGGGCAATGACGGCAGGATCGGGCGTGAAGGTGGAATCGATCAGGATCGGATCGCCCTTGGCATCCTTGACCACGCCGCTATCGTCGAAATTGACGACGAGATCGCCGAGATACTTGCTGTAGGAGGCAGCCTGGACGACCGGCACCTTGTAGCCGCCGGGATTGTCGACCATCGTCGGGTAGGGGCCTTCAGCCTTCGGATCGGTATTCGAGAGCAGGCTGTGGGAATGGCCGCCGACGACGATGTCGACATCCGGGATCTTGGCGATCAGGGCGAGATCGCGGGGGTAACCGACATGGGTGAGCGCGATGATCTTGTTGACACCCTGGCCCTTCAGATTCTGAACGGCCGCTGTGATGGTCTGAACGTCATCTTCAATCGTAACGTTCGGGCCGGGGGAGGAAAGCTCTGCCGTATCATTGGTGACGGCGCCGACGATACCGATCTTCTGGCCGGCGACATCGAGCACCAGCGACGGCTTGATGCGGTCGCCGAGCTTGGAGGCGGTCGTCGCCTTGACGTTCGCCGTCACGACAGGGAACTGCACCTTGTCGAGGAAGGTAGCAAGCCCGTCCTCGCTGTCGTCGAATTCATGATTGCCGACGGTCATGGCGTCGAATTTCATCAGGTTCAGGAACTCGGCTTCGGCTGCTCCCTTGTAGGTCGTGTAGAAGAGCGAGCCCTGGAAATTGTCGCCGGCATTCAAGAGGAGGACGTTCTTGCCGGATAGCGCCTGGCGGCGCTGATCGATCGCGATCTTCAGGCGGGCAGCACCCCCGAAGCATTCCTTCTTGCCTTCCTCTTCGGCCGAGCAGGTGGAGTCGAACTTGTTGATCGATTCGATGCGCGAATGGAAATCGTTGATATGAAGAATATTGAGTTCGTAATCCGCAAAGGCGGCGCCCGTGCTCAGCGCCAGCATGGACGCGGTCAAAAGACCGAAGCTGAAAGACTTCGTCATCCCTGTTCTCCTGATTGAGGCGAAAGATCCCCCTGATCCCTCGCCGATCCCTTTCATTATGCGCCGGGGCGGTTTCCCGGCCTGCGGATGTTCCATCAGACGATGCACGACCGCAAGAGAAAGCTGGGCCAGGCGGGACGGTTTCCAAGGGGACAGGGTAAAAAAGCCGGGTTCCTATCCCAGGCATTCGCCGTCGGCGGTGTTTCGATAGAGTTCGTGCACGGCCTCCGCAATATTCGGAACCGTGGCGAGCGCGCTGATCAAGCAGAGAAGGGAAACGAGGCGATGAAAGCGCCGGCCGGCCCATAGGCAAGGAGCGCGCCTGCACCATAGATCAGGACTGCTAGCACGGCTGACATCAGTACCTGCAGCGGATCGTCGCAATCGTGAGCGGCGATGCCCTGGGCGCGATATTCATTGGCCGGCGAAACGACCGCAAGTGCCGCAAGCGGCATGGCGAGCAGCAGGACGAGATAAGACGCGAAGGCACGCATGGTATGCCTGGCCTATCGCCGCATCTTTCAGCCGCGGCGGGAAAGCGTGAACTGTGCGCCGGAATCGGAGGTGCAATTGAGCTGGCTCGGGTTGACGAGCGCGCAATTGACCTTGGACTGGGTCTTGCGCACCAGCGAGGTCATGTTGATCTCCACCAGGGTCGGTGAGGTGTTGATATAGGTGCCCGAGGCAAGAAGCTGGTTGCTGTCGGTCGTGCGGGTGGTGAAACTACCGCCCTGGAAGGTGGAAACGATGCCGTTCGGATCGCTCCAGTTGCCTTCGACACCGGTGGCGGCGGGCGAGGTTGCAACCGGCAAACGACGCGGCTCCGATGAAACGCAGGCGGCAAGAGCGGCCGCTGCACCGACAAGAACAAGACCAGTTCTGATTTTCATAAGGCTTCTCCCGGCGAATCGGCGCGGCGGACAGCCGCCAAGTTCGGGCAAAACATGGCGCGCGCCCGGCACGAAGGCAAGCCTTGGAGGGGTGGCGGGCAGCAATTATACAGCCGGCGTTACAAAAATGCCCGCCTTGCGGCGGGCATTGTCAAAGCCGTGCAGGCGATCTCAGCGAACGAGAATGTTCCTGAACTGCCACGGATCCTTGGTGTCGATATCCTCCGGGAAGAGGCCCGGACGGCCGTCGAGCGGGGTCCAGTCGGTGTAGTGGCCTTCGACCGGGCCGAGATAAGGCATCTGCACTTCGAGGCAGCGCTTGTAATCGATCTCGTCGGCTTCGACGATGCCGGCATTCGGGTTTTCCAGCGCCCAGACCATGCCGGCGAGGACGGCGGATGTGACCTGCAGGCCGGTGGCGTTCTGGTAGGGCGCGATGCGGCGGGTTTCTTCCAGCGACAGGCGTGAGCCATACCAATAGGCATTCTTCTCATGGCCGTAGAGCAGGACGCCGAGTTCGTCGATGCCGTCCTCCAGCTCGTCCTCGTCGAGAACGTGATGGACCGGCTGCGGCGTGCCGCCATTGCCGAACATCTCATGCAGCGAGAGAACGGCGTCGTTGGCCGGGTGGTAGGCATAGTGGCAGGTGGGGCGGAAGGTCACTTCGCCGTCCTTGTCGCGGACCGTGAAAAAGTCGGCGATCGAGATCGACTCGTTGTGGGTGACGAGGAAGCCATATTGCGGACCAGGCGTCGGGCACCAGGTGCGCACGCGGGTGTTGGCGCCCGGCTGTTCCAGGTAGATTGCCGCCTTGTTGCCCTTCTTGTGCTTCTTGGCGTTCTTCGGCATCCATTCTTCATGTGTGCCCCAGCCGAGTTCGGCCGGCTGCAGGCCTTCAGAGATGAAGCCTTCGACGGACCAGGTGTTCCAGAAGACGTTGAGCGGCTTCGGGTGCTTGGTGCGCTGGGTGTCGCGCTCGGCGATGTGGACGCCCTTGACGCCGAGCTTCTTCATCAGCTTTGCCCAGCCTTCGCGATCGTGCTGGTCCGGTTCCTCGAACTTGAGGCCGATGTCGTTGGCGAGGTTGACGAGCGCCTGCTTGACGAACCAGGAGACCATGCCGGGATTGGCGCCGCATGTGGAGACGGCGGTGGCGCCGCCCGGATTCTTCGCCTTTTCCTTGCGCATGGTTTCGCGTAGCGCATAGTTGGTGCGGTCGGCATTGCTCATGCTCTTGTCGAAATAGAAGCCGAGCCAAGGCTCGACGACGGTGTCGATATAGGGAACGTCGAGCTTGCGGCAGAGCTTGATGATGTCGAGCGAGGAGGTGTCGACCGAAAGGTTGACGCAGAAACCCTGGCCCTCGCCTTCCGTCAGCAGCGGCTTCAGCAGTTCCTTGTAATTGTCCTTGGTGACATATTCCTTGATGTGGCGAACGCCGTGCTTCTTCAGGATCTCCATGTCGGAGGGTTCTTCACGAGGGTCGATGACGACCATCCGGCTCTTGTCGAATTTGAAATGGCGCTCGATCAGAGGCAGGGTGCCGCGACCAATGGAGCCAAAGCCGATCATCACGATCGGACCGGTAATTTCGGCATATACCGGATAGTTCTGTTCCGTCATTCTTTTCTCCTGTGGAAGAGGACGAAGGCGTTCAGCCCGAAGAATTGTTTTGAAATTGCCGCAGAGAGTGCGAGGTGACCGGCTCTAACCATAAAACGGCGTCACAATAAAGAGCGTTGAGGGGGAAAGGCCAAATATCGAGCGGCGATAGAGGCCGGCGAAGCCATCCTGGGGATCGGCAGCCCGATGGATTGGATTAACCGATGACGGTGCCCTGGTGGAAGAGCATGCGCCAGTGCCCATCCTCTTCCAGCCGCCAGATGGAACTGCGCAGCGTCCGCCTTTCGCTTCCGTCGGTGTCTGTGTAAATGGCGCGGTAGGTGACGAGCGCGATGTGCTCCGCAAGTCTTTGGGTTTCGAAATGCTCGCCGCGGGACGTTCCCGTCCGTTGTTCGGCCAAAAGACTGGGCACAATGACGTCGAAGGTATAGAGCCGTCCGGAACTGCCGATTTCACGGAAATCGCGCGAGAGCAGCGTCGTCAGCATCTCCCGCGAGGCGCGAACGGACGGGTCGAAGAGTTTTTCTTCGAGCTCTTTCAGATGGGCTGCGAGATCATCCATGATCGGCTCCTGCTAATTCAGCGCTTCAGGATTTCCAGTCCTTCGACCGCAGTCGTTACGGCAAGCTCGGCGATATCGTATTCGGCAACGCCATGGATGATGAAGGGATCGGCGGCGACATAGGTCTCGATTGCGGTGCGATCGCCGATTGCGAGGATGACGCCGCCGGTGCGCGGTACCTTACGGCCTGAGGCGAGGAACCAGCCCTTGGCATAACCCTCCTTCACCCAGGCCATGTGCGGCTCCATGTGCCTGTCGGCTTCATCGTTGGGTTTCACATAGGTGAGCGAGAGAATGAACATGGTCAGCTCCTGACGAGGTTTGCGAGGATAAGACCGCGCAGCGAATTGCCGATATAAAGCGTGCCGGCATCGAGATCGGCAAGCGTGATACGGCCGACGCGGGCCTGTCGCCGGCAGATGAGTTCGGTGCGCAGCACGCCGGCGAGCAGGCCGCAGGAAATCGGCGGGGTGCGCAGGATGCCGGTTCCGTCGTCCAGGAAGATCGAGGTGATGGTGCCCTCGCAGACTTCGCCACGTTCGTTCAAAAGCATGACCTCATCGGCCTCATCAGGCCTATATTCGGCGCGTGCAGCCTCGTAGACGGCACGGCGCGTGGTCTTGACGCGCAGCAGCCTGTCGGCGGAATTCAGGCGGGTCTCGGCGAGGCGGACGGTCCAGATGGTATCGGGCGCGAGCGGCACGAAAGCGGCGCTCGTCACTTCGATGTGGCCTTGCGCGTCGAAGGTCAGGCGGATGCGCCGCGGACCGGCAGCACCTGCAACGGCTTCGTCGAGCTTGGCCGCCGCCTCGATCGGTTGCGGGAAGCCAAGGCGACGGGCGGAGCGGGAAAGCCGGGCGAGATGCAGCCGCAGCCGGATGAAGCCCTCGCCGGGCTGCCAGCGCAGCGTCTCGATCAGCGAAAAATCGATCATCGCGCAATCCATTGGTCGCCGACAGCGAAGCGGGCCTTGAGCAGGCATTCCTCATATTCGGCCTCGGCGGTCGAATCGAAGACGATGCCGCCGCCGACATTGAAGACGGCCCTACCGCCGTTAAAAAGCGTGATCGTGCGGATGGCGACGGAAAAACGCATGGCGCCGGTGGGCGAGATCATGCCGATCGCGCCGCAATAGGCGTCGCGCGGGACATCCTCGAGCGCATGGAGGATTTCCATTGCCCGCATCTTCGGCGCGCCGGTGATCGAACCGCAGGGAAAGAGCGCGGAGAAGATGTCGCGGATCGAAAGATCGGGGCGGAGCCTTGCCTGGACATGGCTCACCATCTGGTGGACGGTTGGATAGGTCTCGATGTCGAAGAGCTTCGGGACGTCGAGCGTGCCGACTTCGGTGATGCGGGAGATATCGTTGCGCAGGAGATCGACGATCATGCGGTTTTCCGCCTGCGTCTTGATATCGCGGCGCATGGCTTCGATGATTTCGGCATCCTCGGCGGCGGTAGCGCCGCGTTTTGCCGTGCCTTTCATCGGATGGGTCTCGATCCAGCCCTTTTCGTCGGTGCGGAAGAAAAGTTCGGGCGAACGCGAAAGGATGATCGGGCCGCCGAGATCGACCAGCGCGCCGTATTTGACCGGCTGGCGTTCGATCAGCGACCAGAAGGCGGCGCGGGGATCGCCGTTCCAGCGAGCCTCGACCGGCATGGTGAGGTTTGCCTGATAGGCGTCGCCAAGCCGCAGGTGCTGGTGGAGACGGTCGAAGCGCTCTTTATATATGGGGAAATTCCAGGCAGCTTTCGGAGCGGTGAGGAATTCCTCGTTTTCGAGGCGCTGTTTTGGTTGGGCAAGCGGATGCGTATCGGCCTGCGGAGTGTCGAACACGCCGAAACAGATGAGCGGGGTTTCGCGATGTTCCCCGGCGAAGGGGGCAAGCTTTTCCTCGAAGAGGTATCCGGCCTCATAGGTCATGTAGCCGGCAAGCCATTTGCCTGCGGCCTTGGCCTGCTCCATCCGGGCAAGGCCTGTAAAGAACTCGGCGCGCGTCCTGGCAACGATGATCTCTGCCGGCTCGGCGAAAAGCATCACCTGTCCTGATGTGTCGTCGCGGAAGAGAATGTAGGGGTCAGACATGGTTGCGGCATATTGCTTGGTTATCCGACGGTCGCGTCTGCGATGCCGGGCGATGCGAAACTCGTGGTTTTGCTGCGGTAGGCCGAGACCGCAGTAACACCCACCTCCCTCATTCCTGTGCTCGTCACAGGAATCCAGCCACCTCGCGTCGGCGCGGTGAATGACTCATGTCCGACAGATAAACAGTCTCCGGCGCCCAAGGACTTGGGCGCGCTGGATTCCTGTGACGAGCACAAGAATGAGGGAGAGTGGGCTGCCGTCATGGGTCCTCGTGGACATTGCAGAATGCGGTCAATGTATCAAGCGTAACAACGGTCCCATCATAGCGTTCGTTCTTTCAAGTCATGGCCGGGGCGTCAGCCCCTATCCAACGCTTCCAGTTCGTCGATCAGCCCTTCGATCATCGCCAGGCCCTGGCTCCAGAACGACGGATCGGTGGCGTCGAGGCCGAAAGGCTTCAGCAGTTCCGAGTGATGCTTGGTGCCGCCGGCCCTCAGCAGTTCGAAATACTTCTCCTGGAAGCCCTTCTCGGCCTTCTGGTAGACGGCATAGAGCGAATTCACCAGGCAATCGCCGAAGGCATAGGCGTAGACATAGAAGGGCGAGTGGATGAAGTGTGGGATGTAGGCCCAATAGGTCTCGTATCCCTCGGAAATGCTGATCGCCGGCCCAAGGCTCTCCGACTGGACGGAGAGCCAGAGCTCCCCGATGTCGTCAGCTGTGAGTTCGCCGGCCTTGCGGGCGGTGTGCAGCTTGCGCTCGAATTCGTAGAAGGCGATCTGGCGCACGACCGTGTTGATCATGTCCTCGACCTTCTGGGCGAGCATCGCCTTACGTTCGCGCGTATCGGTGGTCTTTTGCAGAAGGGCGCGGAAGGTCAGCATCTCGCCGAAGACGGAAGCGGTTTCGGCAAGCGTCAGCGGCGTCTGGCACATCAGCGCCCCTTGTGCGCCGGCGAGAACCTGATGCACGCCGTGCCCGAGTTCATGGGCAAGGGTCATCACATCGCGCGGCTTGCCCATATAATTGACGAGCACATAGGGATGGGCGGAGGGAACCGTCGGATGGGCGAAGGCGCCGGGCGCCTTGCCGGCACGAACCGGAGCATCGATCCACTGTTCGTCGAAGAACCGCCTGGCGATATTAGCCATTTCGGGGGCAAAATTGCCATAGGCCGAAAGCACCGTGTCCTTCGCCTCCGGCCAGGAGATGATGGCGGTGGAGGTTTCCGGAAGCGGCGCGTTGCGGTCCCAGAAATTCATCTGCTCCATGCCGAGCCATTTCGCCTTCATCTTGTAATAGCGATGCGAAAGGCGGGGATAGGCTTCGCGGACGGCTGCGGCCAGCGCATCGACGACCTCGCGCTCGACGCGGTTTGCCAGGTGGCGGCTGTCGGCGATGTCTTCGAAGCCGCGCCAGCGGTCGGCGATCTCCTTATCCTTGGCAAGCGTGTTGGTGATCAGCGTGAAGGTGCGGATATTCGCCTTGAAGGTTTCGGCGAGCGCCATGGCTGCCTTGCGGCGCACTTCCGGATCCTTTTCCTGCAGCTTGTTCAGCGCGACTTCGAGCGGCACTTTCTCGCCATCGATGTCGTAGCGAAGTTCCGCCATGGTTTCGTCGAAGAGGCGGTTGAAGGCGGCGGCCGATGTCATCGACTTCTCGAGGAATAGCTGTTCCAGCTTGTCGTCGAGCTGATAGGGCTTGTCCTTCCGGAGGTCGAGCAGCCAAGGGCGATAATGTCCGGCGGCGGGATCATTCGCCATGCAGGCGTCGAGCACCGCGTCGTCGATGCGGTTCAGTTCCAGCGCAAAGAACAGGAGATGGCCGGAAAATTCGGTGATCTTGGTCTGTACGTCGCCGTAGAGCTTGCCGTTTGTCGGATTGGTGGTGTCGGAGAAATAAGTGAGGCCGGCGAAGGAGCCGAGACGGCCGATGATGTCGTCTAGCGCCTCATATTCCTTCAGCGCCGCGCCGATGCCCTCAGCGCCGGTCTTCGCCGCCGCCTCAGTGAGTGTGCCCTTCCACTTTTCTTCAAAGGCGATCGCTGCCTTGCCGGCCTTTTCCATGTCGGCGACGAAGGCGGTGGAGGTGGCGGAGGGATAAAGATCCTGCAGCTTCCAGACCGGCAGCTCGCCGAGCGCCGGGTCGGCGGCTCCGGCTGGCGCTGCTGCCGATAAAAGAAGGCCGGCATGCGGGAGCTTGATTTTCATGGGCGCAATTCCTCTCCACTTTCATAACAGGTCTGATTGTCTACCGCATCGGCCCGAAAATCGGAATCGATTTTCGGAAAGCACGATGCGTAGGTTCAAAGTGTTACAGCGTCCTTTGCGCGTCTGAAAAGACGGCGGCGCTGTAAGCGCGGGAAGGCCCGGCATCAAGGGGATTTCGGCGCATGAAAGGCCTCGCTTCGGCACGAAAACGACGCGTGGCAATCGTTAAAATGCAATTGTTTCTCAAAACTGGATGTTCAAGCCTTGCTGTCAGAGTGCGCTTTATGGTTTCGCATGAAGTGAGGCGACAATGACCGGTTACAATGAGCTCAAGGGAGCAGGGCAGATCCTCGTGGTCGAAGACGACCCCGTGCAGCGCCGCCTGCTCAAGAACGCAATCGAGCGTCACGGCCATGTCGTGCACCAGGCGGAAAACGGCCGCATCGGCCTGGAAATGGTCAAACGCGACAGCGGCCTTTTCAACGTCATCGTGCTCGACTTGATGATGCCGGAGATGACCGGCCTCGAATTCCTCGATGCGCTTCACGAATTCGGCACGCAGATCCCCGTCATCGTGCAGACGGGGCAGGGCGGCATCGAAACGGTGGTGCAGGCGATGCGCGCCGGCGCCTTCGATTTCGTCGTCAAGCCGGTCTCGCCCGAACGCATCGCCACTTCCATCTCGAACGCGATGAAGCTCGACCAGCGCGAAGTGAAGGCGCGGGCCGGACGCCGGTCGCGCTCAGGCTCGGTCGGTTTCGACGACATCGTCTCGGCAAGCCCGGCGATGCTCCGTGTCATCGATCTCGCCCAGCGGGCGGCTCAGTCCAACATTCCCGTCGTGCTCGAAGGCGAATCCGGCGTCGGCAAGGAGCTGGTGGCGCGCGCCATCCAGTCCGGCGGCGACCGCTCGAACAAGCCCTTCGTCACGGTCAATTGCGGGGCGATCCCGCATAATCTGGTCGAAAGCATTCTCTTCGGTCACGAGAAGGGCGCGTTTACCGGCGCGACCGAGCGCCATATCGGCAAATTCATGGAAGCCGATGGCGGCACCATCTTTCTCGACGAGATCGGTGACCTGCCGCTTGAGGTGCAGGTGAAGCTTCTGCGTGCCGTGCAGCAGGGCGAGATCGAGACCGTCGGTGCGCGCACCGCGCACAAGGTCAATGTCCGACTGATCTCGGCAACCAACAAGGATCTGATCGAGGAGGTCAAGAACGGCCATTTCCGCGAGGATCTCTATTATCGCCTCAACGTCTTCCCGATCACCATTCCGGCGCTGCGCAAACGTAAGGAAGACATTCCGCATCTGGTGCGCGTCTTTGCTGACCGCTTCTCCAGCGAGCAGAAGAACGGCCGCCGCATGACGGTGAATGCCGGCACGCTGGCTTTGCTGACGGCCTATGACTGGCCGGGCAACATCCGCCAGCTCGAAAACGCGATCTTCCGCGCGGTCGTCTTGGCCGAAGGGCCGGAGTTGACCGAAGCGGATTTCCCGCAGATCGCCGCCCAGCTTCCGGAATATGACGTGGTGGATCACCTGGCGCTCGTTGCCGACAATACCGGCCTCGATCCCGACAGCGGCTATGGCGAGGACTTCAGGGCGTCGATCTCAGGCGAGATGCACCACCACCGGCTGTCCGAGGCCCCGGAAAACGCCATCGCCAGCGTCAATCCTGCCGGAGACGTGCGTAGGCTTGCCGATGTCGAGGAGGAGCTCATCCGATTCGCGCTCAAATTCTACCGCGGGCAGATGAGTCAAGTGGCGCGCAAGCTCGGCATCGGCCGATCCACACTTTATCGCAAGCTCAAGGACTACGGCATAGATCCTGACAATCCCCAGAAAGATGCGGCTTAAGCGCTTTTCATTAAGATTAAGGCAACCACGTTTTGTTACTAGTCATAAACCACTTGTTAGTGGCGCGTTCACTATGTAAAGAAAAGGTTGATCATGTGTGGCATTTTTGCCATCGTGTGACCGCATTTGACAGTCATCTGAGACAGTACGGGACATTGTCTGTCTGACGGGGATCGAGTTGCCGAATCTGAATGGAAATTCCAAGCCTTCGCGCTTGAGCTGGCGTTCTTTGTGCGCCGACATTTGCGGAAAGGCAATAAGGACGGTAGCGGCCGCCCTTCTTGCGCTCGCGGTTTCCTCACCGGTATTCGTTGGTACGCCTTCGCAGGCAGCGGGCGACACCCGCAGCCTCAAGCTTTATTTCATTCATACCGGCGAAAAAGCCGTCATCACCTACAAGCGGAACGGCAAGTTCGACCCCAAGGGTCTGGAGCAGCTGAACCGCTTCCTGCGCGACTGGCGCAAGAACCAGCCGACGAAGATGGACCCGCGCCTGTTCGACCTGATCTGGGAAGTCTATCGCCAGAGCGGTTCGAGGGATTACATCAACGTCGTCTGCGGTTTCCGTTCGCCGGGGACCAACGAGATGCTGCGTGGCCGCTCGCGCAAATCCGGCGTCGCCGAAAAGAGCCAGCATATGCTCGGCAAGGCGATGGATTTCTTCATTCCCGACGTCAAACTGGCGACGCTGCGCGCCATCGGCATGAAGATGCAGGTCGGCGGCGTCGGCTTCTATCCGAAATCGGGCTCGCCCTTCGTGCATATGGATGTCGGCGGCGTTCGCGCCTGGCCGCGCATGAGCCGCGACGAACTCGTCAGGCTTTTCCCCAACGGCAACACCATCCATATTCCGGCCGATGGCAAGCCATTGCCGGGCTACCAGCAAGCGATGGCCGACTATAAGCGCCGCGGCAGCGGCCCGCAGATCCAGATCGCCAGCGCTTCCGAATCGGCGCCGAAGCACAAGACGCTGTTTGCCGCGCTCTTTGGCGGCGGAGCGGACGAGCAGGAAGACGAGTCGGACGATTCCACGCCTGTCGCCGTCGCCAAGGCGACGCCGCCGAAGGCCGAGCCCGCTCCTGCCGAGCCGCAGCAGACCGAAGTCGCCGATCTGAACGCGCCGGTGCCGCAGGTTCGCCCGGCATTCAGCAACCAGCCGACGGGCAGCGAAGTGGCGAGCGCGCTCGTCGCCCCGCCTTCGGGTAATGCCGCACAACAGGCTCTTGCGGCGGCCCTTCCGGCCGATCAGGCCCAGCCGCAGCAATTCGCCGATCTCAGCGCCTACAGCATTCCGGTTCCCTCGCTTCTCGGCCAGCGCCGCGCGCCTGGCGATGCCGAGGTTGCATTGGCCGATCCCATGCTGACGGGCGCGAATGCGCTGCCGGTTCCGACGCCGATCGAACGCCCCGCGGTTGCCGAGAACCTTCTTGCCGCGGCCGATGCCGATCCGGAAGCAGAGGCCGACGAAGCCGATCAGGACGCGCTGTCTCCTGCCCTTGCCGATGCGCTCGACCAGCAGCGAAACGAAGAGGAAAGCCAGGTCGCGTCGAATGCGCCGCCGCAGACGGTCGAGCAGGCGATCAAAGCCGCGATGACGCAAAAGGCGCCTGCCGCAAAGCCGCCGCTCGAACTCGCCGCATTGGCGCCGATGACCAAATCGGCAAGCTTTGGCGACGGCTTCGACGAACCGGCTGTCGAAAGCGCCGTGGCGCAGGGGCTTCCTGCCAAGGGTGGTCGCCCGACGCATAAGGAAGCCGCCGCAGCGGGTGCCAGCCGTACAACGGTGCGCACCGAACCGAAGCTGACGGAAAAGATGATCTCGCAGTGGGCGCTCACCAATGCCCGCCTCGAAATGGCCTCCAAGCAGGTCAAGGCGCCGCGGTTCGTCAGCCAGACGATGCGTGCCCAGCCGATCGCCGTCTATGCCGAGGGCTTCAACGTCAAGACCGCTTCGGTCGACCCGGCCCGCTTCAGCGGCACGGCTGTGAACTTCATGGAAGTGCGCAAGTTCAACACGAACTGAGCCTGCCAATCGAGGAAAAGTCGAAAACCGCCGGAGCGATCCGGCGGTTTTTCTTTTTATTTCGATCCGCCCTGAGATTTAAGGTCACCCAACAATCGGCATCTGGTCGCAGCTGCTGCATAATTGCGCATTTGCGAGTGCGGACAGGTAGTCCGCAAGTCCTCCATCATCTCCGATCATGGTATTCCTTGCGACCGATGACGGCGACATTAGCATGCCTTTAAAAAGCGATCATTGACATAACGCAACTTGCTTCTAGTGAGAGATTGAAACCTGCGGAGCCCGCATCCCGTCGGTCCTCAGGATAGGGCGCTGCTGGCCAACAGGGCGGAGAAGAGCCACAGGATTGCAGAACCGCCTTTGCGAGCAACAGCGGTTCGACGACTGCCAGCGAGGAGAAGGCGACCGGCGAGAAGCCATAGGGAGGACGTCACGGTCACGACGGCGGCAATCGTTGCGATCGCTGCAGAGGGCGACAAGTTCTGGGACGGCTGGATCATCGTCAGGCCAAGAACAACGCCTTTTGGATTAAGCAGCGTGGTAACCAGCAGGCGAACGTTTCCGATCAGAGACTTTTCCGAAGACTGCACGGGGGCCCAAAGGCGGAACCCCAGATAAAGCACCCAGAAAGCGGAGGCCAGCTTGATGATCCGCTCGACCGCCACGTGATCCTGGAGAAGCGGGCCGGCGATATTGGCGACGCCGACGATGGTTGCAAGATATCCCATGACGACCGTTCCGACACGAAGAGGTGCGCGGACCGTGCGCAGCTCAGTGGCTGAGAGAGCGAGCATAGCATTCGTGGGTCCGGGAAGCACGAGCAAGGCGAATGATACGGAAGCGAACGCAAGATGTTCCACGGTTGTCTCCTTCGTGCCGCTACCTCGCACTCTCCTCGGAGCGTGTAATTGATTCAGATCATGTTCGGAACCGCTTGTCTTCGAGCTCGTTTCCCCGGATCGGGATGGAGGTTCGAATGCCGCCGCTGATCTCTTTCATGCTCACTCGTCTCGCCATCGGATTCGCGATAGGCGGCATCGCGGGCGCCATTGTGTGGATCAATGGTCTCTCGGAAATGTTTCCCTCGCCCGTTTCGGAGCGATGGCTGGCGCAGGGCCTGTTCATCTACCTTTTCGCGAGCACGATCGGCGGGGGCTACCTGGCGACGGCTCTTTTCCAGAATGACGATTGAAAGCTTACGCGTGGTTGACCTGCATCAAAGACGTCCATCCGTCGAGGGAGCGATGATCGGCTACCTCGGGCGAGTCCCCCTATGACCATGGCAAGTCCGAGCGCTGGCCCGCCCTGACAGGAGAGGACGGGCCACCCATTTCCACGCAACGACGGCTCACATCGACTAAGGAGCTGTCGTGCATCCACGAGGTTCACACCGGGCTGCAGTTTCACCGATAAATACCGAAAGGACAATTTCAGTGCTCAATCTGGAACCGGATGAAGCTGTTCTAGTTGGCCGAATTCATGAAGAAATCGCGACGGAACCGTGGTTTAAACGAACCGCCGTAACGGAATGGGAGCTGTTGAAGCTCATCCTCGCCAACAGAAGACGTTGCGACGATGGTTCGCTTCGAGGCCTCTGCAAGCAGCAGGCCCGCGGACGCTTTCAATGCAGGTAGCAACAGCCTCTACACCGCTTTGCCTGCGTCCCAAACGAGACGTGGCGAAAAGACTTGTGCTTTCGGCGTCGCCGCTTTGGCTGGGTGTCGGTGCAACATAACCGACTCCGCATGCCGCCAACCCCGGACCCAGTTCATGACATCGTTCGCCGTAACCAGAAAGATGTCCCGGTTGCCGTCGATGATCCTGGAGCGGGCGACTGCGATTTCGCAGAAGATGGCCGCGTATTGAATGAGCCTGGTCTCCGTGGCCCTCGGGGGTGACGCGACTGTCAAAAGCGCTCGCCGTGAGACGATTACCATACCCGCTCGCCCGTCACGACGGAATTCAATTCTTCCCGACCGCTCGCGTTCGTCAAGAGCAGCATGAACGACCACTGGCATCATCTCGTGTCTCCTTACCTTCGACGCGGGTGTCAGCGCTATTTGCCCGCCTGAGGTCACACAGCTCATTGACTTGCGTCAACGTCCGGCGTCACGATCAACAGCTGCACTTGCGGACGGTCGCCAATTGACGCGGTGACGACGGAAGGGTCGAGACGCACTGCAGCCTCCGTCGCCGGGATTTTTTTGATCTCGACGAATGGTCTTGATTTCTTTTGTATTGACACGGTTCTTTGTTGAGGTTCTTCAAGAGAGCTCACGCCGACGGACGGGTGACGATGAATGCGACACAGGCGCTGAGGATCATAGCGACGACTGCGAGTGGCAAGGGGCCGGGATCAAGCCAGACGAGCAGCAGGAAGCTGGCCCCGATGGTCAGCGCCGCCATAGCCTTCGCCCTTGATCTGATTGCCCCGCGCTCGCGCCATGCCCTTACCGAAGCGCCGAGCCATGGATGATCCAGAAGCCAGGACTCGAACCTTGGCGAGGTGCGGGCGAATATTCCCGCCGACAGCAGCAGAAATGGCGTCGTCGGAAGCAGAGGCAGGAAAATGCCGACGATTGCAGCGGCGACCGAGGCCCAGGCGATCGTCATCATCAGGGTACGCATCTTCATCTCCAAGATTTTCAACGACTATAGACTTGGAGAGCGTTCGGTTCTTTGACATCCCTCAAAGACGGATTTGCGCAGACGTCTAACATGCTCTCCATCAACTGCACGACATGGAGAGTGCGATGCTGCCGAGGTTCGTTACCGCGTTTCTGAAATCATCCGGCGAGGCGGGCGTCGTGGTGATGGAACATGCAGGCGCCCATCGTGTGATTGTAGTCGATCGCGCCGCGCTCTGCGAGATGGCCAACCCGCCTCGGGCCGACGAGACCCGGCTTCAGCAGAGCCTCGGCGCGATCTGCGAAATAGCGACGTCGAAAATCCTGAGTGGCGAAGGTTCCCCCACTCTCGGTTAAGCGTCTGTGCCAGCGACGTCACCGCGTGGAAGCTGGAACGGTCGCGCTTGCACTAGGGCTTGATGAAGCGCCGCCTCGCGGCCACGAAAAGCCAAAGAACGATCTGCATCAAAGGACTGCGTTGATGAGATTAGTGATGTTCGGACTGGCTGGCGCGGGCAAGGAAAAACAGGCCGGCTGGATGCCGAGGCGGCTTGCAATACCGCATCTCAACGGACGATCTACAGAGCGCAGCGCCACGAGAGCCCGGCGTCGCCACCACGAAAGCGCAGATACAGAAGGGCGCGCTGACTTCAGATGAAGTCGATCCCGCGCTGCTTGTCGAGCGGCTCGATCAGGAAGTAGTGTCGGCAGTGAAGGCGGCCGTCGACAAGGCTGGTCTGCTCCAAAGAACACGTTTCTGACGCCCGAAGAGGCGGTGCTCGCCAGATTTTTCGAGACTGCGCGTGCGACGGCGGACGCCGCGTGAAAGAGTTGACGTCGCTCCTCTGCGGCGGATACGCCGGCGGTCGCCTATTTCGCTGACCACGCTCGAAAACAGCGTCGCCCTGAGCGGCCCGGCGGGACGCACGTGTGCCGCCGGGTTCATCCCTTCAGTGGGCCATGAATATTGGCATGCTGCTTTGCTCGATCATGTTGCGCGTCACGCCTCCGAAGAGCGTCTGCTGCCAACGAGGGTGATTGTACGCACCCATGACGATCAGATCGGCATTCACGTCCGTCGCATGCTGCCTCAGGATCTCGTCGGCCGTGTTTCCGCCGCTGGCCACGCGATCCACCTGAACCTTGACCCCGTGCCGGGAGAGGAAGCTCGCGATGTCGGCGCCCGGCTCCTCTCCATTCACCCGCTCTCGTGAGACCGGGTCGATCATCGTCACGTAGACGCAGTCGGCCGTCTTCAGCAGGTCGAGGGCCTGCCTTGCGGCACGCGACGCCTCGTCGCTCGAATCCCATGCCAGTACGATCGATTTGGAAGTGGAAGAGAGCGGCCGCCGTCCGCGGTTGATGATGACCGGCGTCGGCGTCTGGAACAGAGCGCCATTCATGACCCGCTTCTGGAGTTCCTCATCCTTGCACGCTTGGCGGCCGACGAGAACGACGTCGGCATAGAGCGTCCGTTCTGCAATGTCCTCCTGCGCAAAAGCATATTCCGTATAGACGTCCTGCACGTCGTAGGACAGGTCGGTGCGCGACAGGTATGCCTTGATCTCTTCGGCTTTTTTGACGAGTTCCTCGATTTCGCGCTGGCGTTCTTCCAGCCAGACGGTCGAGAGGGAGTTGTATTCTCCCATCATTGGCGACGCTCCCATGCAGATCACGACCGCGCTGAGATGTGCTCCTGAGGCTCCGCAAAACTCGGCGGCGGCCTTCAGGTCTTCGTCGAAATATTTGGAACTCAGGATGCTCAATACCGTGCGAATGGGCATTTCGATCACCTCTCTTGTTGAATAGCGTAAGGATATCGACGCCCGTGACGAAGTCTTTGATCTTCATCAAGCAACACGGGGTGAACGACCGCGCCATCGCCGGCAGACGAGCTTGTCGGCTTCGGTCGCGAAAACGAGGGAGCTCGCCACAAGCATGCTGAGGCCCCATTCGAGAGGCGTGATGGGCGAAAGGCCGAGCGTTCTGCTGAGCCACGGCACGTACATCGCCGAGATGTGGATCGTCTGGGCGGCGAGCACGCTAAGGAGTAGGAACCGGTTTCGGAGGATGTCGACGGAGAATATCGATCTTTTCTCGGAGGAGCTTGCCAGCGTCTGGACGTTCTCGAACATCACGAAGATCAGAAGCGTTATGTTGCGGGCTTCGGGAACGCCATACCCGTGCGCGAGCATCCACTGAAAGGCCAGGAAGGCACCCGCGCCGATGACAAGCGTCGATTGAACGACGCGACGGATCATCAGCCGGTCGAGGAGAGGCTCGAGCGGAGAACGTGGCGGCCCCGCCAGCTCGTCTCCTTCCGGCCTTCCCCCTGCAAGGGCGACGTCCTGGATGCCGTTTGTCACGAGATTGAGCCATAAGAGCTGAACAGGGAGGAGCGGCATGGGCAGGCCGAATGGCAGCGCGAGCATGAAGAGCAGGACCTCGGCGGCGCCCGTTGCCACCGACATCAGCACCACCTTGCGGATGTTGCGATAGGCTGCCCGGCCTTCTGCGATCCCCGCGACGATGGATGCAAAGTTGTCGTCCGTGATGACGAGATCGGCGCTTTCCTTCGCCACCTCGGTTCCTCTGAGCCCCATTGCGACCCCGACATGCGCCTTCTTCAACGCCGGACCGTCGTTCACGCCGTCTCCGGTGACGGCGACGATGTGGCCATTGCGGATCAGGGATGCGACGATCGCAGATTTCTGCGCCGGCTGCACGCGAGCGTAGATGCGGGCCTCTCTCGTAATCTCGTCCAGCCGTTGGTCGCCCGCTCGCGCAGCTTCATCAATGTCGTGGCCCGAAACGACCTGGCTGGCAAGAAAACCCAGGCCGGCATCTCTGGCAATCGCGGCAGCAGTCCGCGGGTCGTCCCCGGTCACCATCACGACGTCCACGCCGGCCGCGCGGCAGTCTTTCATAGCCTGCCGCACTTCCGGTCGAACCGGGTCCTGCAGTCCGGCCAGCCCCAGGAACACGAGATCGACAAGGTGACCGTGTCCGAGGCTTCCGTCGAGCGTCGCGCCGACTTCCCCTTCGGCGAACGCGAGCACCCTGAGCCCCCGAGCGGCCATTTCTTCCTTCTGCGCCAAAAGCGAAGCGCGGTCGATCTCGACAGCGCTGCCCGCGACGTCCATCCGATCCGCCATCTCGATGAGCACCTCCGACGCCCCCTTGACGAAGACATGGATCCGATCGCTGCCGTGGTGGAAGGATGCCGCGTATTTGTGCTCGGGCTCGTAGGCGATTCTTGCCGCCAACGGGTATCGGTCGTTCAGCTCTTCCTGTCCCAGCCCCGCCTTTCGCCCTGCTGCAAGAAGTGCCACGTCGACCGTATCGCCGGCAGCGAGCCAGAGATCGTCCCGGCGAACGAGGCTTCCTTCGTTTGCAAGCAGTGCCGCGCGTAGCAGCCTGCGCGCCCTCTCGCGGACCAGGTCGCTGTCCAGGCAGCTCGCCCTGATCTCGCACCTGTCGAGATCGGCATGCACGTCGAGGGCGATGTCCGTGCCGTCCGGCAGGCGAATTTCGGTCACCGT
Organism: Rhizobium sp. 10PS4; assembly: GCF_032464805.1. Taxonomy (NCBI): domain Bacteria; kingdom Pseudomonadati; phylum Pseudomonadota; class Alphaproteobacteria; order Hyphomicrobiales; family Rhizobiaceae; genus Rhizobium; species Rhizobium sp. 10PS4. The sequence goes on from NZ_JAWDIW010000014.1 coordinate 213,203, forward strand.
CTGCACGTTGCTGGTCAAGGTACCCGTCTTGTCCGTGGCGATCATCGTGGTCGAACCCAGGGCCTCAACGGCCGGCATGCTTCGGACGATGACGTTGCGGGCGGCCATCCGCCGCATGCTGACGGCAAGCGCGATGGAGATGGCGATCGGAAGCCCTTCAGGAACAGCGCTCACCGCCAGACCTACGGACATCATGACCAGATCGTGCAGAGGGAGGCCTCGCATGAAGCCCGCGACGACCAGCACCAATGCTGCCAATCCTACGAAAAGAGCGAGCGCGTTCGTGAATTTCGCCAGACGGGCGACAAGCGGGGGCTGCGACGAACTAGCTCTTCCCAACTCGGCGGCGATGCCGCCAAGCATGGTCGCGGTACCCGTAGCGGTCACGACGCCTTTGGCTCGGCCGCGCGTCACCAGGGAACCCGCGAGCAGCAGCATGGAACTGCGGGTTTCATCCGACGATCCTTCGACGGTGCGCCCTTTGGCGACAGGCATCGACTCGCCGGTCAGAAGCGACTCGTCGCACCGGAGGTCACTTGCATCGACAAGCGTCAGATCGGCAGGGATTCTGTCGCCGGATTCCAGAAGAACGAGATCGCCGACGACCAGCCTCTTGGCCTCGATCCTGCAAGCCGCGCCGTCCCGGATGACCCTGGTCAACGGCTGCTCAAGCTTGCGAAGGGCGGCTGCCGCTCGATCCGCAGAATACTCCTGGTAGGTGCCGATGGCGGCATTGATCAGAAGCACGACGAAGATGAACAGGGCGTCTTCGATCCTGCCGGTTGCAAACGAGAGCGCTGACGCCAGCAAAAGGATGTAGATGATGGGGTTGCGAAATTGAACGAGGAAGACCTTCAGCGGCGATGGAGGCTGAGGCTCGGGCAGCGTGTTTGGTCCGAGCTCGGCAAGGCGTTCCTCGGCCTCGACGCTCGTCAGTCCGATCACGGCTGGCGTTGTCGGGGCGGGTGTCTGCGCCGTGAGATTCATGATGGGCTCCGGGCTTGTCGCAACGATTTCATTGAAAGCTCGCTCGACAGCCTATGTGCGCCCGCGCAGGCGGCATTGACCGGGATCAAGGAGCTCCGATCGCATTGAGATATGCTGCAGACGATTTGTGGGCAGCGGCATATGCGGCCACTGCGTTTTGATGGCGGTGCGTTTGGATCGGTATTCTGACGGCATCGCGTGTGGACTGAGATTGATCGGGCAAGATTGAAAGGCGACTACAATGAATAAAAGCTCGGTACAGACGGTGTTGCAGACGATGAAGGATGACCTTGTCCGTCGTCTCGAAGCGATCGATGCGGATCTCTGCGTCGCGCTCGAGAAGGACAGCGAGGAGCGCGCGACCCAGGTTGAGAACGACGAAGTTCTTCGCGAGATGCAAGCCGAGAGGCGTGACCAGATCGCGGCCATCGACGCGGCGATCGGCAGGCTGAACGACGGCACATACGGACAATGCGCCAAATGCCACCATCCGATCGGCAAGGAGCGGCTGACTGCGGTTCCCTATACGCCGTTCTGCATCGATTGCGCAAAATCGTTTCGCTGAGGCTTCCGGATTGATGGGAGGGTGAGAGGTGGCTACAGCGGCGGCTTGGTGGGCTGATAGGTGGACGTGGCCTCAGGACGGGGTGTCGCGACTGAGGACGGCGGGCTCCCGGTCGGGCCTTCTGGTGCTGTCGTCGCTCCTTGCTCTTTCAGCCGCACTCGCCCTCTATCTCGCGGGTCACGGGCTTGGATATCGTTTAATCCTTGTAGGCTGCACCAGCCTGATTCTGCTGTCTCTTTGCATTGAGATCGCCAAGAAGCTGCGGAAGCAGGAATACGGCCTGGATCTGATCGCGGCCCTGGCCATGGGATCCTCCTTGTGGTTCGGCGAATATCTTGCCGGAGCGATCGTCGGTCTCATGTATTCCGGCGGTCAGTTTCTGGAGGCATACGCACATCGTCGCGCCGATGAGGGGATGTCGGCTTTGCTGGCGCAAGTTCCGCGGACGGCCCTGCGGCTTGCCGGAGCCGGTTTCGAAGAAATTCCGATCAAGAAGGTCGCAGTCGGCGACGTGCTCCTGATACGCAAGGGCGACGTCGTACCGGCCGACGGGGCGCTCGTCGGCGAAGCCGCGACGATCGACCAGGCGGTGCTGACCGGAGAGCCTTTCCCAGTGCGCATCGCCAGGGGTGGCAAGATTTCGAGCGGCGCTACGAACGAGGGCGATGCGATCGAGATCCGCGTTTTAAGCCGCGCCGAGGACAGCACCTATGCCGGTATAGTCAGGCTCATGGAAGCATCGAGGCGCTCCAAGGCGAAGCTGATGCGCCTGGCCGACCGGTTCTCGGTGTGGTTCCTGTTCGCGACGGTAGCGATCGCAGGAGTCTCGGCATTCATGTCCGGAGACCTGTCAAGGATCGTAGCCGTGCTGGTTGTCGCCACGCCCTGTCCGTTGATATTGGCCGTACCCGTCGCACTTGCGGCCGGCACTTCAAAGGCCGCCAAGGAGGGCGTTCTGGTGAAGGGCGCGGGGCCCCTCGAGGCACTCGCCCAGGCCACCGTAGCGGTGTTCGACAAGACGGGGACGCTCACCGCGGGGCAGCCGGAAGTCGGTCACATCGAGGGCCCGGAGCATCCCGACAGGATCCTGCGGCTGGCCGCCTCGCTGGACCAGGCGTCGGGCCATGTGGTCGGACGCGCGCTGGTGGACGAGGCGCATAGACGTGGGTTGGTACTGAGCCGTCCATCGCAGGTGACCGAGACCGCGGGATCCGGAATCTCCGGAATAGTCGATGGCGTGCGTGTCGGCGTCGGAGGAGACACCTATTTCGGAGAGGCGCTGCGCTCGGGATCGAACGGTTCAAGCAGCGCGATGCGCGTGAAGGTACTGTTTGACGGCACGCCGGCTGGCACGATCACGCTCGAAGACCGGCTTCGCAAAGACGCTGTCCAACTCGTCACCCAGCTCAGAGCAGTAGGGATCACTCGAATAGTCCTGGCTTCCGGCGACGAGCTGCCGATCGCGACAGCCCTAGCTCGCTCGCTGGGCTTGGACGACGTCTCGGCGAGGCTCGCTCCCGCAGACAAAGTCGCAGTCATCGAAAAGGAACGCGTCCACGGAAGGGTGCTGATGGTCGGCGACGGCGTGAACGACGCGCCAGCGCTGGCGGCAGCCGACGTCGGAGTCGCGGTCGGCGTCGAGAACCTTGCCGCGGCCGCGGAGGCTGCGGATATCGTGCTCGTCCGGGACGACCTCACCAGGATAACAACGGCGATCGGCATCGCGCGTCGTTCACGCAAGATCGCGCTTCAGAGCATCTATGCCGGCATAGGTCTCTCGCTCCTCGCGATGGGGTTCGCGGGAGCGGGCTACCTTCCGCCAGTCGGCGGCGCATTGCTTCAGGAGGCCATCGACGTGGCGGTCATTCTCAACGCCCTTCGCGCCCTCTAATGGGCAAGAAGCACCGGCAGCTCGGCTTTGACGAGCAGTTCCCGAGTGACGCCGCCGAGGATGAATTCACGAAGCCGCGAATGGCCAAATCCGCCCGCAATCAGGAGGTCCGCCTTTCGTTCCAGCGCGGCCGATTGGATGGCGGCGGTCGCGGTCTCGCCGCCTGCCTGGATCGATACGTCTTCCACTTCCAATCCCGCGTGTTTCAGACAAGAGATCAGCAGCGCGCGGTTCGCCTCGTCGATTTCCTTGTCGTCGGTGATCGAGATGACCTGCACCTTGGTCGCACGCTCGATAAAGATGCGGGCGCAGGAAAGGGCACGTGCCGCGGTGGCGCTGCCGTCCCAGGCAACGGCGATCGTGTTCACATGAGAGCAGACGCTGGTGGCAGGAAATAGGACGAGTGGACGGCCGCTCCCGAACAGCAGCGTCCCGGAAAGCTGGCGGGAGAGTTCCGAGGCCTCGACAATAGACAGGTCGTGGCACCTGGCAATTTCCGAAAAGCGTTCATAGACGAACGGTTCCGTGACCTCGAATCCGTGGATTCGCACCTCGAAGCCAGTTTCCGAGACAGCGTCGGTGACGTGTTCCCGCAGCGAAGCACCGCTGTCCCGGCTATACCGCTCTGCTTGTCCCCGCCATGTGTCGACATCGATAAATGTGGGGAAGGGCTGATGGATCTGGGGGATCCGGACTTCCGGGATGCTCGCGACGAGATCGGCGTCGTTCTGGCGAGCGAGGTCGATTGCGTTGTCGATTATGGTGAAGGAGCTCGCATCGGGATAGGTCGACAACGGAAGATGGAACTGCGGCTTCATGCTGGCCTCCTGAGGTTAAACAGTGGTCATGATGCATCCTGCGGAGAAGTTTGCATTGCGCTTGATCAAGGCCGGGTACTCAGAAAACTCTTATGATCGTGCCTTCGATACGAGCGGAGTGCGTGACCATGACGATGAAGCTGACGGAACTGACCCCGGACCAGTGCTACCGCATTCTTGAGAGCGCGCACTTCGGTCATCTCGCCTGCTGCAAGAATGGCCAGCCTTACGTGGCGGCGATCTATTTCGCATTTTCCAGCGGCGTTGCCTATAGCTTCACCATGCCCGGCAAGAAGCTCGACTGGATGCGGGGGAACGACAGGGTCTGCTTTACGTCGAGCAGCGTCCCGCCGTCGGCGGCTGGGCGAGCGTCGTCGTCGAAGGGCGGTTCGAGGAGTTTCCGGACAGCGACGCGCGGCGAAGCGAGAGGTTGCATGCCTGGTCACTTCTTCAAAAGAATCCTGACTGGTGGGAGATCGGCGCCATGACGCTGCAGGAACCCCCGGTGCTCGAAGGCTCTCCGCACGTCTTCTACGGCATTGCCGTCACCGCCGTATCAGGACGGAGCGCCGTCAGGACGGAATGAGAGTCGATGCTCGCCCTGAACCCTTATCCCATAAACGGAGCACCACATGCCATATCTCACCAGCCTCTATCCACGCGCCACTTTCACGTCCAACCTCGCGCTGGTTTTTCGCCCGGGGGCTCTGATTCAAGAGCAGATCTTCGTCGCGTCGGCCACGATCACCACGGATTTGACGGCGTCCGCCGCTCGGCGAGGGCTTCGATGCTTTGAATTTCTGACTCGACTTGCCTGCAGTATCGAAAACGGCGATGCGGTCGAGGTTCTTTCGGACTTCGTCGAAACCGAGCTGGAGGAATATCCTACGGAGGTGTCGAGGCTTTGCGAGACCGGATCACGACTGTTGTCGCACGCCGCCGAACTGTATCGTGACGTCGCCGCCAGTCAGGTCAGGGAGGCTGAGGCGAAGAGGGTCGTGTGAAGCGCGCGGCTTACCGGGTCTCGGCGGCGGCCATCACCTCGACCGCCCAATCGTCCGGCGAGGCCGACGAAGGGAGGCCCTCTACCGCGTGAACGAGGTGGAGGCTTCCGTTGGGCGCGAGCTGCGCGCGGGCCGTTTCGACGAGCTGGAGCATGCGTTGCCGGGATCCTCGGCCGATGGCGCAGACAATTGTGGCGAACATGTCGGTAAAACATGTCAGTAGAACGTGTCAGTATATGTCCTTTCCAGACAGGCTGACGAACTCGGTGGTCAGTCCATCGACATGGGCTTCCTTGAGCAGCCGATCGGCACTCATGATGTCGAGACACATGGTGCCACTGAAGGATTGCCGAAGCGCGCAGCAGAAATGATCTCTCGCCCACGCCTGGCCTCGCGGCGTCGCCGCCGTCACCTCCCAACGATCCTCGTCCCGACGTTCGAGAACCAGGTCGGCGGAGGTTCGCTCGACCGGCGGAACCGATGTGGCTGCGGTCGTTGCTGTCTTACAGGTCTGTTCGCGCATGTCCGTCTCCTTTGGATGAGGTCGTGGCGCTGTGTCCAGGGAGGTTATCGGACCTACGGCATTCCGTCTTTGACGAGCATCAATCCGGATGTTTGACCGGAATCAAGTCGAGCAGGAAGGCGGTGGCGCCGCCTGGGCCGGGTTCTCCGGTGAAAGGCCGCCGGTGCCGCTCGACGCCGCCATCATCTTCGCGCCGGCCGGCGAGCTCGTGCCGATGGCGCTCGACGTGGTGCGGAAGGGCGGAACGGTGGTCTGCGGCGGCATCCACATGTCAGACATCCCGAGCATGCCCTACCGCCTGCTCTGGGGTGAGCGGCGGGTGGTCTCGGTGGCGAACCTGACGTGGAACGACGGGCCGGAATTCTTCTCGATCGCGAAGGCGGTAGGGGTCAGATGCGTCACAAGGGTCTACGCGCTTGAACATGCAAACGAGGCCCTCGGCGACCTGCGCGCAGGCCGCATCAGCGGCGCAGCGATCATCGTGCCATAGCCGCCGTCCTCGTCGACGAGGATCAAAGCGGATCGTTCGGGGCAAAACGGAAGCTTCTCCGTCAAACGTCCGGCGCCTGCTCGCCCAAGCGCCGTTGTCGATGCGTTGAAGCCATCTGACCTGCCTGACGGCACGGCTTGACCAAGGCGCACCTTCTACTTCTAGCTCCGTTTGTCGCGAACAGAGCGAGAAGCAGACCTTCAGTGGATCTCGCCGCTCACGCCGCCAAGCTGGCGATGCGGGGAATGAGCCACAACATCGCGGCCGTGCCGATCATGTAGGCGCCGATCTGGCGCGCCGGCGCGGGTGGCATCGCGATCAGCGCGTTTGCCGCCCTAACCAGAACCAGCGCCATGGCAACCAAGATCAACTGTCCAGCTTCGACACCCAGGTTGAATGTCAGGAGGCTCAGCGGCACATCGGATTGCGGCAAGCCGATTTCCTTCAGGGCGCCGGCGAACCCGAAGCCGTGCAGCAGCCCGAACGCGAAGGCCACGACCCAGGGATAGCTCTCGGAGAGCCGCCTTTCGCCCGGCTTCGTCTTGATCAGTTCGTTTGCGACAAATGCGATGCTGAGGGCGATCGTCGCTTCCACCGGTTTCTGCGGCAGGCTGAAATATCCGAGCGACGCTCCAGCCAGCGTGATGCTGTGGGCGATCGTAAAGGCAGTGATCGTCTTGACCAGCATCCAGCGGCCTCGAATTAGTAGCATGAGCGCAAGCACGACGAGCAGGTGATCGAGGCCCGAGAGTATGTGGTCGACGCCCAGCAGAAAATAGGTCTGAGCGACCTCGAGGCTGGTCTGTGCGCCTGCTGCGGTGAAAGAGGGCGCGTCCGGCATGAGGCGCACAACCTCCGTATCGCCGTTCGTGTATTCAATGCGGACGAGCGCTTCGGTCATGGTCGACTTGAGGCCGTTGATGCCGATCTCGCCGCCCCTCAATCCCCCTGCACAGGCGACGGTCCTTCGCTCCAGATAAGCTCCGTTCACGATCAACCTCACCGGTTCGGCTTTCTCGATGCACGGCTTCGGCAGACTTGCATAGAGGCCGAGACGCATGTCGCCCTGCGCCGGCACCTTCCAGACGACGGCGAACTCGTGCGGCGCGGTTTCGCGCATGTCGAGATAGGCCGGCCTGATCTCATGGGCCATGCCGGACGTGGCCAGGAACACCGGGATGAGCACTGCCAGCAGGGCGCCAAGCCGCGTCATGGGCCGGTTTCCGCACCAGCCGGGCTTTCGATGCTCACCACATAGCGCTTGAGCAGTTCGGCGAATCGCTGGTCTTCAAGTTCCTTGCGCTTGGCGTTCGTCCACTCTCGCGCAACGACGTCGCGCACCACGTCGAGCGCCGGCACTCGGCCGGGCAGGCGCTCAGACACCCGGATCAGATGCAACCCGTAACCGCTGGCGACGGGACCCGTCCACTGGCCCAGCGGGGCCTTGTCGAGTTCTTCCACGAATTCGGCGCCGAAGGTTTGACCGATCGATGTCTTGCTCGAAAGCGGCAGGTCGGGCGGAAGCAGCGTGGGGTCGCCAAAAAGGGCGCGGTCCGTGGCCGGGTTGGTCAGCAGCGCTTCGAGGACGGAAGCCGCGTCCTGTGCGATCGTGTCGCCGCGCCGCTGAGGGTTGAGGAACACCTGCTGGAAGGCCAGCATCGGATCGATCTCGAACGTGGCTGCATTGGCTTTCAGATAGGCATCGAGCTCCGCATCGGTCGCTGTCAGCGTTTCGGCGTCGGCCGCGTTCAGGAATTCCATCTTCTGGCGCAAGCGGCGACGAACGACAGTGTCGTCCCTGTCGAGCCCAAGCTCCAGCGCCTGGCGTACCAGAATTTCTTCCTTCACATGATCGTCGATCAGACCCTTCAATTCCTCGGCTGTCGGCGGGCGCTGCCAGGTCTTTGTGAACACGGTCGCCATCTGCTCGATCTTCGGCGTCGTGACGACGATGGTGTCCGGCTTGTCGTCCGTATCAGGGCCCAAGAGCCCGTAGCCTGCGAAGATCAGCAGCGCCAGAGCCATGAAGTGGACCAGTGGTTCCATCAACACGCGTTTCAACAAGATCGTGCTCACGCGTTCACCGGATGACGGCCCCGACGGTGCAGCGGACGATTCAACCGCCGGCACCGTTATCACGGCGTGTACCAGATCGGCGAGGTATAGGCGCGTTCGCTGACGGTCATCCGCGTACCCTCGAGCGGCTTGTTGCCGAACCGTTTGGCATCATAGGCGGTCCACCGCGGCGTTGGTATCTCGATGACGCATCCGTAGTAAAAGGCCTTCTGCTTCGGATCGAAGCCGGGGTCCTTCCACACGGCGATCAGTTCCGGCGCACCGATCGTGTTGGTCCAGTTCGCGTTCTCGATGTCGACGGTGCTGCCGACCGATGGCACCTTGCCGTCGGCGCCCGGTTTGCGGTCCCCGCCCCAAGCGACGTCGTATATTTGCTCATGCGTCTCGCCTTTGTCGTCGAGCCAGCCCTTGATTATCTGATAGCGGTCGAGATTGGCTCCGATCGGGTCTCGCAGCGCGGCGACGAGGAACGACGGTGCCTTGCCCTCCGGCGCTGCGGTCAGGTCGCCGCCCAATCCGAGGGAGGAAACATGAAAATTGGACGTCCCTGCGCCGTGGCGATACTCGCCTTGGCAGCCTTTGCGCCGATTGCGCATGCGGAGGATGATGCTCGCGCCATTCTCAAATCCATGTCGGATTACTTGACCAAACAGCAGACCTTCTCCGCAACCTTCAATACAGATATTGAAGTTGTGACACCTGATCTGCAGAAGATTCAGTTCGCGAGCTCAGGTCAGGTTGCCGTCAGTCGCCCGAACAAAGTACATGCAGCCCGCACCGGCGGGTTCGCCGACGTCGAAATGATTTTCGACGGTAAGCAGGTGACCATTCATTCGAAAGACGCCAAATCATTCGCCCAGATCGACGCTCCTGGGACGATCGATGAACTTATTGTAAAGCTTGAATCGGATGGGCACGCGTTGCCTGGTGCTGACCTGCTGTTGTCGAACGTCTACGATGCGCTCAATGCCGGCGTTGTCGATGCCAAGCATATCGGCACAGGCGTGATTGGTGGCGTGGAGTGTGAGCACCTGGCCTTTCGCAACGCGGATACGGACTGGCAGTTGTGGGTGCGCACGGGGGCGGAACCAATTCCCTGCAAATACGTGATCACCTCCAAGGCCGTGGCCGCCGCGCCGCAATATACGCTGATCATCAATTCCTGGAGCGGAGAGGTGAAGGATGATTTCTCATTCGCGCCGCCGAGCGACAGCAAGCGGGTGGATGCGAAGGCGATGCCCCACATCGATGACATTCCAGAAGGAGCCAGCGAATGACCAGCCGCAAAAAACTTATCGCTTGGGCAGGTATCACCACAATGCTCCTGGTGGGCGACGGTCTTACCGGCGGCGTTGGTTCATTTATTTCTGAAGCCCAGGCTCGCGTCGGCCGCCCGTTAACGCCAGTGAGCTACGCCGGAGTGGCGCGGCGGACGACGCGCCGGGCCGTTGCTGTGGGAGCTACAGCCGGCGCGGTCTATGCTTCGGGCTGCGTTCAGGTCGTCGATGCCTACGGGCGGGTCTATTATAGATGTCCGTGAAGGCCTGTGACGCTGATAGAACAGGAACTGCTCGCGCGCGAAGAGGCCATCAACCTTCATGCGGCTTGTCGCAACTTCCACGACAAGCTGAGCGGCCGGAAGCCGTCCGCAAGCTGCCGAAGACGCCCGAGCGGCAGAAGAACGACAAGAAGATCACGGTCAAGGCAGCCTGACGGTCAACCCTCCGCTACGCCGAGGGGGTGGCGTGCGGTGGGCGCGGAGAGAGGGAGGGGCGACCGCTCCCTCTTTTTCAGTTGATGCGGATGTGGTTCTCGACGGCGGTCACGCCTGGAACAGACCAGGCCGTCCGTTCGGCGACGCCGCGCTCGTGCCAGGCGCACACGCCGCCTTCGAGAACGACCTTGTCGTCCTGAACCTTCACCGAGATGCCGCCGGCGTCGACTTCGGCGCTCCGTTTCAGCGCTTCTTCAATCCGACGGCGGACGTCCGGCACCGTCGGGCACGGCCGTATCGTCAGCAGATTGAGGATGCCGACCACGCCACCGAGCTTCCTGACGGCATGCTCGGCGGCAGCTTTCTGGAACTGAACGTCAGGCGAGCGCCGAACATGTCTTTGACCTTCGTCAACGTGCGGTCGTCCGGGGTGCCTTAAAGTCCCTGACAACAGATAGGAGTTGTCATGGCCAATCCGATCCTTCACTTCTACGGTGCCGCGGGCTCGGTCACCGGATCATGTTTCCTTTTAGAGGCCGGTGGCACACGCATTTTGATCGACTGCGGAATATTTCAGGGATCGAAGTCAGAGAAGGAGCTCAACTACAAGCCCTTTCCGTTCGAGCCAGCGCGGATCGACGCGGTGCTGCTCACACACGCGCACATCGACCACTCCGGCCTGCTTCCGAAGCTCGCGAAGGCGGGATATGGCGGGCCAATCTTTGCAACAGCAGCAACGATCGACCTATGCACGATCATGCTGCAGGATTCGGGTCACATCCAGGAGTCGGAGGTCCGACAGCTCAATCGAAGGAATCGCAGACGGGCGCGAGAGACGGTGGAGCCCATCTATACTGCCGACGACGCCCGCAGCATGCTGCCGCAGTTCATTGCTGTCGAGTACGGCGAGTGGCGGGAGACTGTTGGCGGCGTAAGGTTCCGTTACTGGAATGCTGGACACCTGATGGGTTCCGCATCGATCGAAGTCGAGGTGCCCGGCGCGGACGGGGCGACAAGAATTTTGTTCTCCGGCGACGTCGGCGCGAGCAACAAATTGTTCGAAAATCTCCCTCGGGCGCCTTCCGGGATCGATTACCTCATCTGCGAAAGCACATACGGAGACCGAGAACGGGAAGAGTACGCACTGAACGATCGACGGGACCGGCTGCGCGAAGTGGTGGCGAGCTCGAGCAGCACCGGCGGAGTTCTTCTCATTCCCTCCTTCGCCGTAGAGAGGACGCAGGAGGTGCTGACCGATCTCGTCGCCCTCATGGACGAAGGAGAGGTGCCGCGGTGCCCCATCATGATAGACTCGCCGCTCGCGTCGCGAGCGACCGAGGCATTCAAGAAGCATGTGGCCGACCTCAGTCACGGCAAGGCGTTCCTTCGCGCGCTCAACGCGCCGAACGTCCGTTTCACCGAGACCGCCGAGCAGTCGAAGGCGCTCGATCTCGTCCGGGGCTTTCACATCGTCATCGCGGCAAGCGGAATGTGCGAGGCGGGGCGGATCCGCCACCGCCTGAAGAACTGGCTCTGGCGGCGGGAGTGCACCGTGTTGTTCGTCGGCTTCCAGGCGGCGGGGACGCTCGGCCGCATCCTGCAGGAGGGCGCGACCGACGTCCGCATCCAGGGCGAGGAGATTCACGTCGGTGCCAGGATGGCCACGCTCGACGCCTATAGCGGACATGCGGATGCAAGCGAACTGGATGCGTGGATTGCCGAGCGGGAACCGATCCGCAAGGCAATCTTCCTCGTCCATGGAGAGGAGAGCGCTCGTGAAGCGATGTCCGCTCGGCTCCCGAAGCCGGTTTCCGCAAAGGTCGTCTGCTCGTCGCTGGACGAAGCCTACGAGCTTTCACCGGCGGGTGCACGCCTCATCGAAGACAGGACGCACGCACGTCTCAAGTCGGTCGTGCCCGGCAGGCCTGATTGGAACAACGACTATCAGCGGTTCGTTCTGGACCTGTCCGATCGTCTGAAATCCGTCGCCGACGAGAAGGGCCGAGCGGTCGTGCTACGCAGGCTGCGACGCGCACTGGACCCGGACGATGTTCCGGCGGTCGAAGGGAGGAGAGACGCCAATGTTAATCATGGATCGTGACTGCAAGCGCGGCGGAGAACGCTTCGCCATACCGACCCAAGGAGAGGTGCAAGGCAAGCTTATCGTCCTGGAAGTGGTCGCTATAACCTGCCTGCGGGAGGTTCTCGCTTCCAAGAATGCCTTTGCGGTCGCCGCATTAAAGAAGAAGGTCCTGCGGGCCATGAAGGAGCAGTGCGCGCCGTTCGGTCTGTCGTCGGAAGACGAGACGTCCGTCCTCGAGTACGCATGCGAGTTCTTCGAAGAGGCAAGCAAGGAGGCAGCCAGGCAGGCTGCAACGAAGGTGGCTGCGAAGCCTGCTGGGACTGCACGCTCCAGAGTTTTGGGCCATGGATAGGGTTGCCGTCACTTTCAACGCCGGGTCCTCCAGTCTCAAGGTCGGCGTCTTCAGGCTGAAGGACGGTCGGGCGCTCCGGCTGGGTGGCGGCATTGCCACGCTCGGGGAGCAGCCGAGGTTCACCTTCCGATTTTCTGGCGGTGACGAGGCTGTCGAGCTTCCGTCCAGCAGAGCGATCGACGCGCGGCTGGTTTCGCAGGTCGTCGATTGCATCGTCCGCAGAGGGTTCGACCCCGTGGTGGCCGGCCATCGCATCGTCCACGGCGGACGGGTCTTCGATGGCCCCGTTCTGCTGGAGCCCGAGGTCGTCCTCAGAATGGAGGATCTGACGCATCTCGCGCCGGTGCACCTCCCTCCGGCGCTTGCGATCGTCCGCGCAGTGCGGAGCGCATATCCGGACATACCGCAGACGGCGTCCTTCGATACCGCGTTCCATTCGTCGCAGAGTAGTCTTGCCGCACGGCTCGCCATTCCAAGAGAGCTGCACGATGCCGGGATTCGCAGATACGGCTTCCACGGACTTTCCTATAAGTACGTCGCCGGCGAGCTTAGGAAACACGATCCAGACCTGGCCGCCGGCCGTATCATCTGTGCGCATCTTGGAAGCGGCGCGAGCCTTTGCGGAATGGTCGACGGCGTGAGCATAGACGCCAGCATGGGCTTCTCGCCGCTGGACGGAGTTCCGATGTCGACCCGGCCGGGCTCGCTCGATCCGGGCGCCGTCGTCCACCTTCTGCGCAATAAATTCCACGACGCGGATCGTCTCGAGGATTTCCTCTATCACCGTTGCGGGCTGTTCGGCGTCTCCGGGAAAAGCGGCGACGTCCGCGTCCTGCTGGAGGACTTCCATCCGGCATCCAGGGAAGCCCTCGACCTCTTCTGCTTCAGGATCGCCGGCGAGATCGGAAGGCTTGCCGTCTCTCTTGGCGGGGTCGACGCCATCGTCTTTACTGCCGGCATAGGCGAGCATCAGCCGGAGATACGGGGTGGCGTCGCCCACCATCTGGGTTGGCTGGGTCTCTCGTTGAGCGAGCCTGCTAACAAGATGAACGCGACCGTGATCAGCGCGAGGGAAAGCGAAATCGTCGCCCTCGTCATTCCGACCGACGAGGAACAGGTGATCGCCGACGAAGCGATCGAAGTTATCAGCCGCCACAAGCTTTGAGGATACAACATGTCTGAACGTAGAAGCCCACACCCCACCGAGCGCGAGCTCGATCTCATCGACCGCTACTGGCGGGCCGCCAACTATCTGTCCATCGGCCAGATCTACCTCATGGACAATCCGCTTCTGCGCGAGCCGCTTCGGCCGGAACATATCAAACCCCGGCTTCTCGGACATTGGGGAACGACGCCCGGCCTCAACTTCATCTACGCCCATCTCAACCGCGTCATCAAGGCTCGTGACGGGGATGTCCTTTATGTCTGCGGGCCTGGTCACGGCGGACCGGGAATGGTCGCGAACACCTACCTCGAAGGCACATATAGCGAGGTCTATCCGGACATCTCGCAGGACGCCGACGGCATGCGCAAGCTGTTCAGGCAGTTTTCCTTTCCCGGAGGGATACCCAGCCACGTCGCCCCGGAGACCCCCGGTTCGATCCACGAAGGCGGCGAACTCGGATATGCGCTGGTCCACGCCTTCGGCGCCGCGTTCGACAACCCGGGCCTTGTGGTAGCCTGCGTGGTCGGCGACGGCGAAGCGGAGACTGGCCCGCTTGCGGCTGCCTGGCATTCGACGAAGTTTCTCAATCCTGCCCGCGACGGCGCGGTGCTGCCGATCCTGCATCTCAATGGCTATAAGATCGCCAATCCGACGATCCTTTCGCGGACAAGCGATGAGGATCTCCGCAGCCTGTTCGTGGGATATGGATATGAGCCGATCTTCGTCGAGGGCCACGAGCCGGCGGACATGCACCGGCAGATGGCGGCCGCATTCGACCGGGCCTTCGACATCATCGAATCCCTGCAGGCGTCGGCGAGGAACGGGTCGCCAGCGGCCGGCGTGCCGCGGTGGCCGATGATCGTGCTTCGCAGCCCTAAGGGGTGGACCGGGCCGAAGGAGGTCGACGGCAAGAAAGTGGAGGGTTTCTGGCGCGCCCACCAGGTGCCTGTCGCAAACTGCAGGGGCGACGAGGCGCACCGACAGATTCTGGAGGAATGGATGCGGAGCTACCGCCCAGAGGACTTGTTTGACGCCGACGGCCGTCTCCGGCCGGAACTGCGGGCACTGGCGCCGAGTGGCGAGAAGCGTATGGGAGCGACGCCGTATGCAAACGGTGGACGGATGCGCCGGGAGCTGCAGCTACCAAACATTCGCGACCACGCGGTCGCGATCGACGTTCGTGGCGCTTCCCAGGTCCAGTCGACAGAGATTTTAGGACGGTATCTGCGGGACGTCATGCGGCTCAATGCCGAGGCCAAAAACTTCCGGATCTTCGGGCCGGACGAGACCGAGTCGAACCGGCTGGGTGCCGTCTTCGAGCAGACGGACCGTGTCTGGATGCAAGAGATCGAAGAGTACGACGTCCATCTTGGCAGAGACGGACGGGTCATGGAGGTTCTCAGCGAACATCTCTGCCAGGGCTGGCTGGAGGGATATCTCCTTACCGGCCGCCACGGCCTTTTCTCATGCTACGAGGCCTTCATCCACATCATCGACTCGATGTTCAACCAGCATGCCAAGTGGCTCAAGGTTTCGCGCGGATTGGATTGGCGGGAGCCGGTGTCGTCGCTGAACTACCTCCTGACGTCGCATGTCTGGCGACAGGACCACAACGGCTTCTCGCATCAGGACCCCGGCTTCGTCGATCTGGTCGCCAACAAGAAGGCAGACGTCGTCCGCATCTATCTACCGCCAGACGCCAACACGCTCCTGTGGGTCGGCGATCACTGCCTGAGGACTTACGACCGTATCAATGTGATCGTGGCGGGCAAGCAGCCGGAGTCCCAGTACCTTACGATCGACGAGGCCGTGAAGCATTGTGAAGAGGGCGTTGGCGTCTGGGAGTGGGCAAGCTTCGAGAAGGATTCGATCGCGCCTGACGTCGTGATGGCATGTGCGGGAGACGTGCCGACGATGGAGACGCTCGCGGCCGTGATGCTGCTGCACGAGGCGATACCCGACTTGAAAATCAGGACGGTGAACGTCGTCGACCTGCTTGCAATGCAGGACCCCCAGCAGCACCCCCATGGTCTCGACGACGCGCGGTTCGATGGTATCTTTACGAAGGACAGGCCGGTCATCTTCGCCTACCACGGCTATCCCTATCTCATCCACCGGTTGACGTACCGGCGCACCAATCACGGCAACATCCACGTGCGCGGGTTCGTGGAGGAGGGCACGACGACGACGCCGTTCGACATGACCGTCTTGAACGAGCTGGACAGGTATCATCTCGCTCTCGAGGCGATCGCGCGGGTGCCCGATCTCGCCGAAAAGGTCCCAGGCGTGATCGCAGACCTGCATGCAAAGCTCGACGAGCACCGGGCGTTCGTGAGGGAGCGTGGAGAAGACATGCCGGAAATCCAGAATTGGCGCTGGGCACGCTCCTCCTAGTCTAGCCTTCATCTCGGGTCGGAGCGTCCGGACAGCGACGTAGACGTCATCGTCGTCGGAGATCTGGACGCCTTCGATCTTGGCGAGGCCGTCGAGCGGGGCAGGGGACGTTCGGCAGGTCGGTCTCTACAACTTCATACACCGGAGGAATGGCGGGGTGTGGAAGACGACCGCGTCATCAACAGCGGCGAAAGGATAATGGTCATCGTGTCTTGATCCTTTCCGGCGGCCGGCTCGCACGCACCGCAAGCTATGAAGGGCCAACGTGCGTATGTGACGTGAACGTGCTAAGATCACAGTGCATAGACCACGGGAGGGGTAGATGCGCCGGGTTCTTCTGTCTCTGATCCTCTTCACGCAATCGGCGTCGATCGCGGCGTCGTCCGGACTTGCCTTTCATACTGCTTCGTTCGGCGGTAGCCGGTCCATCAGCCTCAGTCTGGCCGAGGGCGGGCCTGCCCGCGATCCGGCCTTCGACTTCGACGTCGTCATCACGCTCTCGGAATTCGACGGTGGCGGGTCGGTCCTCTATCGGGACGGAGGAAGGCACAAGGCGAGCGTGCGCTGCATTTCGCCAGCCTTGGTGCGGATCAATTCCGCCGACTATGCAATCGACGTGTCGGTGCCGCCGGGAGCGGACTGGAAGCACGACCTCTGGGCAGCGCTCTGCACCGCTCCGGTCTCCTGAGCGGTTGTTGTCGTCATAGTAATGTGTGATCGGCTTTCCATGGACGAGCAACGGGAGTTTCTCCATGGAGACTACATTGGAGGTTCTCACGACCAGGAAATCCGGTCGTGAGGTTCACCGGCACTGGCCGGACAAGGTCAAGGCGCAGATCGTTTCGGAGAGCCTTCGGCCAGGCGCGATGGTGAATGAAGTCGCCGAGCGGTACGGCTTGAAGCCGAACCACCTCTCCACCTGGCGGACGATGGCGCGGCAAGGCAAGCTGGTTCTGCCTGCACCCGTACGACCTGCCACGTCAGGGTCAGGATGGAATGACGGCGCTACTCGGGACCGAGAGGTGGCGGCTAGCGCCCGCCGTGGTCCGTCTTCAATCCGTTGAGACCGAAGCGGGAATTGATCGCAGGCGGTGGCGCTTCATCGCTCTGGTTGGCGAACTCCTCGATGATCGGGCAGTCGGGCCGATCGTCGCCATGGCAGTGCTTGACCAGGTGCTTGAGCGTTGCCGTCATGGCATGGATCGCAGCAGCCTTGCGTTCGAGTTCCTCAATGTGTTCGCGGGCGATGCTCTTCACGTCGGCGCTTGCCCTCGACCTGTCCCGCCAGAGGGCCAGCAGGGTCTTCATCTGTTCGACGGAGAAGCCGAGGTCTCGCGCCCTGCGTATGAACCGCAGGGTATGGACGTCGTTTTCGCCGTATGTGCGGTAGCTCGATTCCGTGCGATGCGCCGGCGTGATCAGTTTTATCTGCTCGTAGTAGCGGATCATCTTGGCCGACACGCCGCTGGCCTTTGCTGCCTCTCCGATGTTCATTCCATGCTCCTGTCGATATGGGGCGGCGCCGATGGCGACGCCGCAATTGCTTCAAGGTTCTATGCGGCGAAGGCGCAGGGCGTTACCGAGGACGAACACGCTGGACATTGCCATCGCGCCGGCGGCGAAGATTGGCGACAGCAGGGTGCCGCTGACCGGATAGAGAAGACCGGCCGCAACGGGCACGAGGCCGGCGTTATAGACGAACGCCCAGAACAGGTTCTGCTTGATGTTTCGGATGGTCGCGTGGCTCAGTCCGACGGCCCTGACGACGGCGGTGAGATCTCCGGACATCAGCACGACGTCGGCGCTCTCGATCGCGACGTCGGTGCCCGTGCCGACGGCAAGTCCCACGTCCGCCTCCGTGAGCGCCGGGGCGTCGTTGATGCCGTCACCGACGAAAGCGACCTTGCCACGCTCGCGCAGCCGTTTGACCGCCTCAACCTTGCCTTCCGGACGCACCTCCGCAATCACTCGGTCGATGCCGAGCTGGGTGGCGATCGCCTCTGCGGTACGACGGTTGTCTCCGGTGATCATCGCCACTTCGAGACCAAGGGCATGCAGGGATCTGATCGCTTCGGGCGTCGTTTCTTTGACGGGGTCCGACACGGCGACGATCGCAGCAAGACGGCCGTCCACGGCGACATAGAGCGGTGATCTGCCCTTGCTGGAGAGTCCCTCGGCGATCGAGGCGAATCCTTCCACGGAGACGCCCTCGCGGACCAGCGCCCGATCCGCGCCGACGAGCAGCGATCGACCTGCGACGGTGCCCTTCACGCCGTAGCCTGGAGACGCTTCGAAGTCCTTCACGGCGGCGAGCATCAGTCCCTCCGCCTCGGCAGCCTTGACGATTGCTTCGGCGATCGGATGCTCCGACAGCGCCTCGATGCTCGCCACCCAGGCGAGGACGTCCTCGCGCAGGTAGCCTTCCGAAACCTGGAAGTCGGTCAGCTCCGGCTTGCCCTTCGTTAGCGTTCCGGTCTTGTCCAGGGCGACGACTCTGGCCTCACGCAGGCTTTGCAGCGCCTCGCCCTTGCGGAACAGAATCCCGAGCTCGGCCGCGCGGCCGGTCCCGACCATGATCGACGTCGGCGTCGCGAGACCCATCGCGCACGGGCAGGCGATGATCAGGACGGCGACAGCGTTGACCAGCGCAAAGCTTAGCGCCGGAGACGGGCCGAGAATCATCCATGCCCCGAACGTCACCAGTGCGGCGAGGATGACGGCGGGGACGAACCAGCCTGTCACCCTGTCCACCAGAGCCTGGATCGGCAGCTTGGATCCTTGCGCGGCCTCGACCATCCGGACGATCTGGGCGAGCACGGTGTCGGCCCCGACCTTCGTCGCGCGGAACGTGAACGACCCCGTCTTGTTGATCGTGCCGCCGACCACGTCGCTTCCAACGGACTTGGAGACCGGAACCGGCTCGCCGGTGATCATGACCTCGTCGACGTAGGACGCCCCGGACACCACCGTGCCGTCCACCGGAACCTTCTCGCCAGGACGAATGCGGATCACGTCGCCGACCAGGACGTCTTCGATCCCGATCTCCAGGAACGTCCCGGAGCGCTCCACGAAGGCGGTCTTCGCCTTCAGGCCGAGCAGGCGCGTGATGGCCTGGCTCGTCTTTCCCTTCGCGCGGGCCTCGAGGTAGCGGCCGAGCAGTATCAGGGTCACGATGACGGCCGCGGCCTCGTAGTAGACGTTCACGGTTCCTGCGGGCAGGGCGGCGGGAAGAAATGTCGCGACCACGGAGTACGCCCATGCCGCCGAAGTTCCAAGCACGACGAGCGAGTTCATGTCGGGCGCCAGCCGCAGCAGATTGGGCACGCCCTTCCGGAAGAAGGCAAGACCAGGCCCGAACAGGACGGCGGTCGCCAGCGCGAACTGCAGGTAGAGGCTCTGCCGCATGCCGACGGTGTTCATGACGAACTCGTGGACACCCGGTATGACGTGGGAGCCCATTTCGATCAGGAACAGCGGCAGGGTGAGAATTGCGGAAATGCCGAGGCGGAGCGCCAGTGATCGAATCTCGGTGTCGCGGCGATCGTCGGCTGCGTCCTTTTCCGGCCGACTTCCGGATTTCGGCTCGTATCCGGCCGCGTGGACGGCGTCTTCCAATGCGCGCAGCGACACCGCACCTGCCGCGAAGCGAATCGTGGCCTTCTCGGTCGCCAGGTTGACGGATGCGTCGACCACACCAGGCACCGCTTTCAGAGCACGCTCGACGCGGGAGACGCACGAGGCGCAGGTCATGCCCTCGACAAACATCTCCAGCGTTTCGATCCTGGCCTCGTAGCCTGCGCCTTCGATGGCTTGGAGGACGGCGATCGCGTCCACGCTGTCCTTGAACGTCACGGCCGCACGCTCGGTCGCGAGGTTCACCGACGCGGTGTCGACGCTGGGGACGGCCTTGATCGCCCGTTCGACCCTGGCGACGCACGACGCGCACGACATGCCCTCGATTTCGAACTCGGTGGGAATTGGTATTGCGGTCGAGTTTTCAATCTTCGATACGGCAGTCATGGGTCGATCCCTTGTTGAACTGCACACATAGGTAATCCTTCCCATGATGGGAAGGTCAAGGGCTCGTGTTGACAAACAGCTTCACGGCTTGCTTGAGAAGCGAACGCGAGCGAGAATGCGACGTTGCTAATCTTCGGGCGATGGAGAGCGATGTGAGGCAGCGAGAGGATTTAGCGACCGCACCGGCTACCGTTGCGTTCATAGATATCGCGGGATTCAGCGCGATTGCGGACGTTTATGGAGACGCAGCCGCGCTTGACGTGCTTGAGGTATTCGAGAGCATGGTCCGCGACGCTCTCAGCGGCTATGAGCCGCCGATCAAATGGATTGGCGACGAGGCAATGCTATCGTTTCCTGAACCGGATACGGCGATCCAGGTACTCGGACCGCTGCTGCAGGCCTGCCGTAAGGAGCCGCGACTGCCGCTCACTCGGACCGGGCTGAACCACGGGCCGGTCGTCCGCAGAGCAGGCGATCTCTTTGGATCGACGGTCAATATTGCATCACGAATCGCCGCGCTCGCAGCACCCGGCCAGTTGCTCGCCACCCGGCCCGTTGCCGAGGCGGCCGTCGCCAGAGGCATCCTGGTGCGGGACCTCGGAACGGTGGCGCTTAGATCGGTAGCAGGGGAAGTCCCTCTCTATGAGATCGAGCTTGCTCCGTCTGCGGACCCCGCCTGGATCGATCCGGTGTGCAAGATGCATGCGCCGTACTCATCCTACAGGCGGGCCGCCCCCGAAGGGCCGTGGTTTTGCTCGCCGCAGTGTGAAGAAGCGTATCGACGGTCGCCTCAGACCTATGAGGTTCCGCGCTGACGGTTTGAAACCTCGGCGCGGAACACTTGCTAAATCTGGTGCTCAGTTCCGAAATCAAACTTGTTGGAAACTGGACGGATAGCCCGCCTTCTCAATGGCAGTTTTGATCGCGGCGGGGTCGCTCCTCGTTTCAACCTTGGCGGTCCTGGCCGCAAGATCGATGCTGGCGGAGGCTTCCGGATCGGCAGTCTTGATCGCCTTCTCCACGGTGCTTGCGCAGTGGCCGCAGGTCATGTTCTGAATTTCGAATTCGTACATCGTGGTCTCCAAGTGGTTTGACCGCCCCCATGTAGGGCTTCCAACCATGGGAGGGTCAAGACCGATCACGCAAAGAAATGCGTCGTTTTGAAAGCTCCCGATACAGGGCTTCCGGCGAGACGCCGATATCGTCGGCCAGCGCCTTCCATTCTCCTTTCGCTGGCAGCCCGCCGTCGTTCCATGCGAGCCAGGATTCAAGACGAGCGGCGACGGTCTTCAGGCTGCCGATCTCCGCTCGCTTCCTCGTCTGCTGTAGCTGGCTGGAAAGGTAGCACGCCCAGCCTTCGGCGAAGTCCGAATTGCTGTGCAGGACGCGTCTGATCAATTTGACCGGTACCGCGGTCACGTTCACGTCGCTCACGGCAACGCCGTCGCAATGGTAGACGCTCGAGAAGACCGAAGCTTCCGCGAGGATCAGTCCCGGCGACGCCCGCTGCAGCACCGCGACGTTGCCATCCGCCTGATGCCGAAGGAGATGAACGACCCCTGCCTCCACGAGATACAGGTTTTCCACGTCGTCGCCTTGGTTGAAGAGGTCCTGGCCGGCGCCGAACGTTTTTCTTCTGGTCGAGAGGCCGCGAATGTAATCAATGAGGGTGGACATGATCTCGATCATGTTCGCTACGACGACGACAAGCAATAGTGCGGTCCCATCCCCAACTGGAACGCGATCGATGAAATCCCTGCTCGTCAGCTTTACATTCGCCGTTCTCTCGACACAGACATTGGCCGAGGGAGCGCATCACGCGACATCCCCATATGCGCAGGAGGCGGCGCGGGATATCAAGTCCTTGTCGGAAACGGACGTCGACGAACTGACCAGAGGGGGCGGGTGGGGCTTTGCCAAGCCGGCGGAGCTCAACGGTTACCCCGGTCCCTCGCATGTGCTTCAGATGAAGGACCGACTAGGCCTGACGGACGATCAGCTCCTGAAGGTGCAGGAGGTTTTCGACCTCATGCAGGCTCGGGCATCGGAAGAGGGAAAGGTCTTCGTCGAGGCCGAGCGGGAGCTCGACGCGGCGTTCAGAAGCAGGACCATTACCGAATCCGCCCTTCGCGACCTGGTTGCCACTGCAGAGGCGAGCCGGTCACGGCTGAGGTTCATTCACCTTGCGGCGCATCTCGAGATGACCCGGCTTCTCGACGCTCGCCAGATCGCCGCCTATGGCAAGCACCGCGGTTACTGGAAATAGACCGTCGGGGACGGCAGCAGGCGAGATGGCCGCCTCGACGCCGCTTCTAGCCACGCAAGAGCGCGTGAAGCACGATGGCTGCGAGGAAGGCGATGACAACGGCCGCCGCGATCACCGCGACCTGGCGGTTGGCCTTTTGGGAGCTCGCGACTGGAAAGTAGCGCCTTCGCGTTGACCGAAAAGGCGAAGTTCACCATTATGACGCCGCCGAAGCAGAGAAGACTCTGCGCAGGAACGAGTCGATGCGCCTACTGATCAACGTCCTTGTCGCGACCATGATGCTGCTGGGTTCGCTTGCCGCGCCCTGCATCGCCGCGCCTGCAGATCACGGCCATGCCGGCCCGGCCGTCGTCAGCGTTCCCGCGACCTCCGACGGACACCATCGCGGTGACGGCCGATCTGTTTCGGGATCGCACTGCCAGCAGGACGGCATCGTCGCACAAGCTCCAGACGTCCGTTGTTCGCAGTCAGATCGCGTCGCGTTTGGCGTCTTCGCGACAGTCGCCTTTGCGGGCGTTCTTGAACCCGTCGAGCAGCGTCCTCCCATCGCTTCTGTCTGAATCCGTTCGTTCGAATCCAGGCCAAAAGGGAAGGGCATGACCTTGCGCATGTCTATGTTTGCAAGCCACGTCAGTAGTTTAACTTCATTGCTGAACAACTTGAATCAAATCGACCGGGTGCGGCAGCAGCTTTGCGGGGTGGCGCTCGCCGTCTTTGCCGTGGTCCTGAGCGGCTGCGTTCAATCGCTTGACGATCTCGGCGTGGCTTCGCACGACATACCGCCGAAGCTGCTGGCCGGCATGCAGGCCAAGGGAATGAAGCAGGAGATCCGGTCCTCGTCCGCATCTTCAAGATGGAAAGCGAGCTGGAGATCTGGAAGGTTGACGGCAGCGGAAGGTATGCGCTGCTCAAGGTCTATCCGATGTGCCGCTGGTCCGGAAAGCTAGGTCCCAAGACCAAGACCGGAGACCGACAGGCGCCCGAAGGATTCTACCGCGTTTCCATGGGAGGCCTCAATCCGAAATCACAGTTCTATCTTTCCTTCAACCTCGGCTATCCCAACCGCCTGGAAGCGGCCCTTGGCTATTCCGGCGAAGCTCTCATGGTACATGGCGCCTGCTCGTCGTCGGGCTGTTTTGCGCTGACAGATCAGGGCGTAGGTGAAATCTACGCGGTGGTCGAGAAGGCCTTGAAAGGCGGGCAGCAGGCGTTCCAGGTCCAGGCCTACCCGTTCCGCATGACGCCGCAGAACCTGGCGGCACATCGCGGCGATCCGAATGTCGCCTTCTGGAAGAACCTCAAGGAGGGCTACGACATCTTCGATGTTCGCCGTCGCGAGCCGAGGGTCGCCGTCTGCGGCAGGAAGTACGTCTTCGACGCCGAATTCAAGGACGGCGACCCCGCCGATCCGCTCGCAGCATGTCCGGAGCGCGTCGATCGATCCGACCCCGCAGTCGCCGCGAAGGCGTCCGCCGACGATCGGAAATACCAGGAGCTGGCCGCAAAAAGATTCACGCCGCTCGCGTACCAGGACGGTGGCATGCATCCGAGCTTCCGTGCGCTCCTTGAAGAAAACGGCGACGTCAAGCTCGCGGAGAAGGTCTCCGTCATCAAGTATCCGATCAGCCGCCCAGTTGCGGCGCTGGCCGATCCGTTCGAAGGAAGCAAGTGACGATCCCGTGGCGGATCGTGACGTTGCCCACGTTCTGTATGGACACGAAAGCGAGGACGCCATGCGAATGATACTAGCGGCGATCGGGATGGCGTTCGCCACTGCGGCCCACGCGCATCATGCGCCGTCGGGCTTCACCTACGAGCCCTATTGCTGCAACGGAGACGGTGATAACGGCGACTGCCAGCGCATCTCATCGAAGACCGTCCATCACCGCGAGGAAGGGTACGAAGTGACACTCCTGCCGGGCGACCACAGGCTGGCGACGCGCAGACACGTCTTTCTGATTCCACAGGCGCAGACCAGGGAGTCGCCGGACGGCTCCTATCACCTCTGCCTGTTTCCCAACGAAGACACGGTACGTTGCTTCTATGCGCCGCCGATGGGCTTCTGAACTAGCGCAGGACGTCGAACCGATGGCCCGGAATGGCGGTTCATGAGCCACCCGGCCGTGGCCGATGATGTCTGCGCCATCCGTATCGGGTCATGCCGCGCGGCTTGTACACCGACAGCGCCGTCGTCACGAGCAATACGACGAGTCCTCCAGCGGCATGGATGACGAGCGAGCGCCGAAGATCGAGTTGGTCCGAGTTCGACATGGTCGATTCAAGTGACGCAACTCCCAGGTAGACTATCCCCTTCACCTGCAGCAGCAAAACGACGACGACGAGAAGGTTCAGCAGGAATTTCACCAGGACCCAGTAATGTCGGAACAAGCCCCATGTAGTTCCCAGCGACTGGACAAGGCCGGAGAGAAACGAGGCCATGACCAGAGGGACGATGACGACGCGCGCGATCACGTCCGCAGCGACGTAAGTGCTCCGCACCAACCGGTCGTCCTGACCGGCTAGTCCGATGATGGCGAGCGCAAGGAAGGCGGCGACTGCCCCGAGCGAGCCGACCGAGGAGACGACATGGACGACGAGAGCGACCTTTCGAATGCCCTGCGGCATGATCATGGCGGGTCGCCTCCGTTCGGCGCCTGGCGTCCCGTGTCGGCAAGCGGGAGGTGACGGCCAGGCCCATGTTGTCCGCCAATACCGGATATCATCAGAACGGCTGCCAGCAATATCGCCACCGCAAGGACGACTCCGGAGATCTTCACCCAACGTGGCATGCCGGGGTAGGCGGGTTCGTCAACCATCGTCGTTCGCATCCTGCCGCAGAATTCGCTGTCGCTCGCCTTCAATTCGATTGAAGAAGCTGAACATCATGTCTGATAACAGGGTAGTGTGTTCATTCATGTCAACGTCCGACCGGACACGAGCGCCCGATCATGGACAATCGCCTCGATTTGACCGGGAAAAAGCGATGGGAACAGCGAAGCACAGGATCGACCGCCGAGTCGCCCGCACCAGGGCGGCGCTGCATCGGGCTCTGATTTCCCTGATCCTGGAAAAGGGCTACGATCTGATCACGGTCGAGGAGATCTGCCATGCGGCGAACGTCGGACGATCGACATTCTATCTCCACTACACCGGCAAGGATGACCTTAAACAGCACGGACTTGACGGATTGAGGAGGCAGCTTGCGGAAGCCGCCGCTCGCGCCGGGCGGGGAGGCACGTTCGGCTTCAGCTTGCCGATGTTCGAACATGCCCACGATCACATCGATCTCTACCGGGCGCTGGCAGGCAGTCGAGGAGGCACGGTAGCGCTCGGCACGATTCGTCAGATACTTTCCGATCTCGTGCGCGATGACCTTGCGGCGAACTCCGGCAAGCATATCTCCAACGCCATACCCCGCGAACTCGTGGTCCAATACGTCGTCGGCGCCTTTATGGCGGCGCTCACCTGGTGGCTGGACGGAGGCGCAACCCTGCCGCCGCATCGCATAGACGCGATGTTTCGTCGCCTGATGTCGGAGGGAGCAATGCAGGCGCGCCCTTGAGGTGCGGGACAGGCGAGGGACAAGCGAATTGCGTGTTCGTGTGGGCGAGGTTACCGCTTACGAAGCTCCTCTATCGTTGGAAGTTGGCGTGCGTGGGTGCCGGCACGTCCCAATTGCTAGAGATCCTCTTGTCGACCACCAGTCGTTTCCACGCCGGAGCCTGTGTGGCTTAGCCCATCTTCATGTGCAGGCCCGGGTAGGTTTCAGGGGTTCCTTGACGTAGATCAAGGAAGGACGCCTCCGCCAGGCGCATTGTTGGCTTGTCCAGCTTTCTGCATATGCGACCTGGCCGGAGGATCCTTCAATGGCGAACACAAGCTTGCATGTTTCTTCGGTGAAATCCCCGGCGACACCGGCCCATGTTTCGGTCCCGGTGCTGGGTGCGACGCTCGCCGCCTTCGTCTCCATCTCGTTCCTGCTTTGCATGCTGCTCGGCTTCGCCGGGCCGGAATGGGGTCTTCACAGGCCGTGGCTGCAGTTCTATCTCGGGCTCACGGGTTTCGATCTTCGAAGTGTCGCCCTGGGATTCCTTCAAAGCGTCATCTTCGGTGGCTATGCAGGAGCATCGATCGCTACGATCTTCAACTTCGTCAGCCGCCGCTTCGGCTGAGCAGGGGAGTGGAGCCGTGCACATCGCCGACAGCCGCAGGTCCATATCGGTGAACGCAGTGCTGGCCTTCCTGGTCGCGGTCGCGCTTCTGCTTGCGCCCGCGGCGGGCGTGCAGGCGATGCAGTGCCTTGAGCATCCGTCCCACGAACAGTTCGGGCTCCAGCAGTCCATCTTGCCGGCGATTGACGCCCACGCCTCGGTTCATGGCCCTCAGACGTCCGACCACATCGGCTGCTGCGCCCTCCAATGCGGCTTCTGCGTCGTCCTCACCCGCACGGAGGGGACGGCAACTCCCGCAGCTACGGCTTCCTTCCTCAATTTCGCATGGGGCGACCAGACCCGCAGTGGCATGACGGTTCCGCCGGCGCTCGGTCCTCCTCGTCGCCCGGTCTGAGGAAGCCGGAGGCCGCCTTGTTTGCGGCAACCGGTCGCTTCGACGGATGTCCTCCCGGACATCCCAGACCAATGGTTGGCTCTGCCGATCCGAAATAGGACCACTACAATGAAACGTCGTAACTTCCTCAATGGCCTGATGGTCGGCGCAGCCGCGCTCGGCACATCGTTTGCCCTTCCTCCCCTGCGCACCTGGGCTCAGGTCGCCGCCGCCACCTCTCCTGCGCCACGCGGCTTGTCCGTCGGCTATCGGACCATCGACGTCATGGGCAGATCTGCCCGAGTCTTCGGCTTGGTTCAACCGGATGGCAGACCGGGCCTTGAGGTGGAGGCTGGAACCGACTTCGACCTCTCGCTATCGAGCGCCATCGACGAGCCGACGCTGATCCATTGGCACGGGCTGACGCCGCCATGGGCGGACGATGGCGTGCCCGGCAATCCGGCAGCGCTTCTCAAGCCGATGGAAACCCGTCGCTACACCTTTCCGGCCGGCGCAGGCGGCACGCACTGGATGCACGCTCATACGCTCCAGGAGCAGAATCTGCTCGCCGCGCCGCTGATCGTCAGGACTGCGGACGAACTCAAGCGGGACGAGCAGGACGTCGTCGTCCTGCTGCACGACTTCTCTTTCAAATCGCCGGAGGAACTGCTGGCGAAGTTGAAGGGGAAAGCCGCGTCCGGCGCCATGCCGATGGACCATAGCGCTATGTCGGGCATCAACGGCATGCAGCATATGATGTCAGGCAACGGCATGGCGGGTATGGCGGCGCCGGGAATGCCGGCCATGGACCTCAACGATATCGACTATGACGCCTATCTCGCCAACGACCGCACGTTCGACGATCCGGAGATCGTGACGGTCGAGAAGGGCGGCCGCGTCCGCCTCCGTATCATAAACGGCGCGACGGCGACCGCATTCACCATCGACACCGGCCGCCTTTCCGGAGAGCTGATCGCGGTCGACGGTCAGGGTGTCGAACCGGTTTACGGGTCTAACTTCCCGGTCGCCATGGGCCAGCGCGTCGACATTCGTGTGAACCTGCCCATGGAGGGTGGTGCCTTCCCCGTCCTTGCCATTCGGGAAGGGGCCGTCGAGCGCGCAGGCGTGATCCTGGCCACTACGGGGGCAGACGTCCGCAGGGTTCAGGTCGCGGGCGATGCGAAGGGGCCGGTTCTCGGGCTCGACCTGGAGCAGCGGCTGCGACCCGTCGCCCCCATTGCCACCCGGACGGTGGACCGCCGCTTCAGACTTTCGCTGACGGGCGACATGGCCGCCTACAGTTGGAGCATCGACGGTGCGGACGGTCTCGTCGTCAAGCGTGGCGAGCGCGTCGAAGTGGCGATCAGCAACGCGTCGATGATGGCGCATCCGATGCACCTGCACGGGCACCATTTCCAGGTGATTGGCATCAACGGGACACCGGTAGCGGGTGCGGTCAGGGACACCGTCCTGCTGCCGCCGATGACGAACGTCGTCCTGGCCTTCGACGCCGATAATCCCGGTCGCTGGCCGCTCCATTGCCATCATCTCTACCACATGGCGACGGGCATGATGGCCTACGTCACTTACGACGGCATCGGCTGACGCGGTCCCCGGAATGCGAAGCCTTCTCTGCAATTTTTAGAACGAGGTCATTCTCATGAACGACAATCATCCTCCGTCGGCCTGGAGCACCTATACCAGGACCGTCTTCATCGCCTTCGCCGCAATCGCGCTGGTACTTATCACCTACGAGCATCGCGTGCATGTCCTCGGCATCCTGCCGTGGCTCCTCATCCTCGCCTGCCCGCTGATGCATCTGTTCATGCACCACGGGCACGGTGGACATTCCGGCCACGACCATGCCGGCCATGGGACCGGCGCAGCCCTGCCGAAGAAGGAGACCGACGATGTCTGACACCTCCGCCTACGGGCTCTGGAGCCTCGTGATCATCAATTCCTTGGTGTTCATCGTCTTCGCAGCGAGTTTCACGAAGCTCGATACAAAGCGGGATTGGCGTTCGCTCGGCGCCTTCTCAGCTTTCGTCGTCGCCCTCTTCACCGAGATGTACGGCTTTCCGCTGACCATCTATCTCCTGTCCGGTTGGCTCGGGCGACAGTTTCCCGGCATCGATTTCTGGTCGCACGACGCCGGGCACTTGCTGGAGATGATGTTCGGCTGGCGCGTCAATCCGCATGTCGGTCCGTTCCATCTCCTGAGCAACATCCTGATCGTTGGCGGCTTCTGGCTGCTCGCCTTGAGTTGGCACGTTCTCTATGCGGCCCAGCGCGACCACCGCTTGGCGACCACCGGCCCATACGCACGCGTGCGGCACCCGCAGTACGACGCCTTCGTCGTCATCATGTTCGGCTTTCTGCTACAGTGGCCGACCCTCGTGACGCTCGCCATGTTCCCCGTTCTGGTCTGGTTCTACGTGAGGCTGGCAAAGCGGGAGGAGGAGGCCTCGCGCGCCGAGTTCGGAGCTGCATGGGACGCCTATGCCCGAACGGTTCCGAGGTTTCTTCCTAGGTTCGGGCGTGGAACGGACGCCGCGGGAAGCCGGCGCGGAGGAGCGGTCCATGACTGACCAGAACATCCATCAGGGCCACGCCCATGGCGGCCACCATCATCAGCAAGAGCGGCGGCCGCCGACGCCAATGGCTACCGCCGCTGAAGCTCCGGAAGGCGTCATCTATACCTGCCCGATGCACCCGCAAATCAGGCAGGTCGGCCCCGGCACCTGTCCCATTTGCGGTATGACGCTGGAGCCAGAGGTCACGACCGCGGCGACCGGGCCGAGCGTCGAACTCATCGACATGACGCGACGGTTCTGGATAGGATTGGCCCTGTCGCTCCCCGTCCTCGTTCTGGAGATGGGCGGCCATCTCACCAACCTGCACATGGTGCTCGGTGCGCAGCTCTCGAACTGGATCCAGCTCGCGCTTGCGACGCCCGTGGTTCTGTGGGCCGGGTGGCCGTTCTTCGAACGGGCCTGGGCCTCGCTCGTCAACCGAAGCCTCAACATGTTCACGCTGATCGCCATGGGAACGGGCGTCGCCTGGATCTACAGCGTCGTCGCCACCGCGGCGCCCGACATCTTTCCCGCCACCTTCCGCGCCGCCGACGGCTCGGTCGCGATCTACTTCGAGGCGGCCGCGGTCATCACCGTCCTGGTGCTGCTCGGCCAGGTTCTCGAACTCCGTGCGAGGGAGCAGACCGGCGGCGCCATCCGGGCGCTACTCGACCTGGCGCCGAAGAGCGCCCGCCGGATCAAGGACGACGGTTCGGACGAGGACGTCGGGCTGGACGCCGTCGCGGTCGGCGACCGTCTGCGCGTCCGGCCGGGCGAAAAGGTTCCGGTCGACGGGGAATTGCTGGAGGGGCGCAGCTCCGTCGACGAATCCATGATCACCGGCGAATCCATGCCGGTCACCAAGGATGCCGGCGCCAAACTGATCGGCGGCACGATGAACCAGAGCGGGGGCTTCGTCATGCGGGCCGGCAAAGTCGGGCGCGACACGATGCTCTCGCAGATCGTCCGCATGGTCGCCGAGGCCCAGCGTTCGCGCGCTCCGATCCAGCGGCTGGCCGACCAAGTATCGGGCTGGTTCGTCCCGGCGGTAATCCTGATCGCGGTCGCAGCCTTTGTCGCCTGGGGCGTCTGGGGGCCGGACCCGCGCTTCGCCCACGGCCTCGTCGCTGCCGTAGCCGTTCTGATCATTGCCTGCCCATGCGCTCTCGGCCTGGCGACGCCGATGTCGATCATGGTGGGCGTCGGGCGCGGTGCTCGAATGGGCGTCCTCATCAAGAACGCGGAGGCGCTGGAACGCTTCGAAAGGATCGACACTCTGGTGGTCGATAAGACCGGCACGCTCACGGAAGGGAGGCCGAAGGTAATCGCGTTGAAGGTCGTCCAGGGATTCGACGAAGCTGAGCTCCTGAGGCTGGCCGCCACGCTCGAGCGTGCCAGCGAACACCCCCTTGCCGCGGCCATTGTCGCCGCCGCCAAGGACAGGGGCCTTGCCTTGAGCGAGGCCCGCGAGTTCGACAGTCCGGTCGGCAAGGGCGTTACCGGCACGGTCGACGGTCGGAAGCTGGTCATCGGCAGCCATCGGATCATGGCGGAGGCAGGCGTCGATCTCTCGACCCTGGTCGCCGAGGCGGAGGCTCTGCGCGGCGAAGGAGCGACCGTGATCTACGTCGCCATCGACGGCGAGGTGGGCGGTCTTGTCGCGATCGCCGACCCGATCAAGGCGACGACGCCCGAAGCTCTGCGTTCGCTCAGGAAGGAGAATATCCGCGTCGTCATGCTGACCGGAGACAACAGGACTACGGCGGAGGCGGTGGCACGCCGGCTTGGCATCGACGAGGTCGAGGCGGAGATCCTGCCGGAAGACAAAGGCAAGATGGTTGCGAGACTTCGAAGCGAAGGCCGCGTCGTTGCGATGGCCGGGGACGGGGTCAACGACGCCCCGGCCCTTGCCGCCGCCGACGTTGGCATCGCCATGGGCACGGGAACAGATGTCGCGATCCAAAGTGCCGGGGTGACCCTGCTGAAGGGAGATCTGCAGGGCATTGCCAGGGCGCGCAAGCTCAGCCATGCCACGATGAGCAACATCCGCCAGAACCTGTTCTTCGCGTTCATCTATAACGCGGCCGGCGTGCCCGTCGCGGCCGGCGTGCTCTATCCGGCCTTGGGGTTACTTCTCTCACCGATCATCGCGGCCGCCGCCATGGCCCTGTCGTCGGTCAGCGTGATCGGCAACTCGTTGCGGCTGCGACGCTCGTCGATCGACTAGGTGGCCCGGCGGGTTCTTCCGCCGGATCATGACGTTCCCAAATGCTCGTCCTGCACGAAATACGGCGTGCAGGACGAGCCGAAGAAATAGCTAAAGGAGAGACGACGTGAAAATGAAGAGATTACCACAAATGACACTGCTGGCCGCGCTGGTTGCGTTCGGCGCAGCAGGTTTCGCGCTTGCACAGACGAATGATTCCGACCCGCACCATCCCGCAGACGCGTCGCAGGCAGCCTCGCCGTCCGGAACGAATGGCATGGCTGGGCAGGGCCAGGGAGCGATGCCTGGCGGGGGGATGGGGCGGAGTATGATGCAATCGGGCATGATGGGAAGCATGCCGACCATGGGCATGCGAGGGCACATGATGAAGATCATGGTTGCAATCGCCGACACGGACGGAGACGGCGCGTTGTCCTTCGAGGAGGTGACCGCGATCCACAAGCGGATATTCGACGCGGTCGACGCGAACAAGGACGGCAAGGTCACGCCCGACGAGATGCAGGCGTTCATGCGGCAATAGGTGCTTGGCTATGACAAGAATTGGCGGCAAGGCTTTCGACCGCTGCGAACTCGGTTGTTCTGTCGGTACCTTCCGCCAATCGGCCTCGGACTTTCCATCGTCGAGACCTCGGAGCTCTCCCGCCAACTTTCCGAGACGCTGCTGTTCGGAAGCGGCCGTCCCCTCGTGCTGCTTCCTGCCACCAGCGTCTGCTCTCATATAGACACGATCGCCGTTGCCTGGGACGGCAGCGCCACCGCAGCGCGCGCCCTGTCCTGCGCCCGCTTTTTCATCGAGCGCGCGACCAGGTGCAGGTCATCTCGATCACCGACGACAAGGAGATCGACGAGGCGAACCGCGCGCTACTGATCTCTTCTTTGAAGCACGCGGGATTGGAGGTGGAAGACGTATCGATCCAGGCAGGCGGCGAGACCGCGACCGCCACCATCCAATCGGCCGCGCTGGAACGAAAGGCGGACCTATTGGTCGCGGGCGGGTTCGGCCATTCGTGGCTTCGCGAGTTCATCCTCGGCGGCGGAGCCTGGTGATCTCCACGCGCCAGATTTCAGGCCCTTGCTCCAGATATTCCCAGGAAAACTTGCCAGGCAGCGCGGTTTCGAGCTGGTACTGGAGAGGGCGCGGCTCGTAACCGCTCGTGATGTGCAGCACGCCGCCCGGCGTCAGGGTGTGAAGCGTTCCGAAAATCTTCGGATGACGTTCGCCGGGATGCAGGGTCCGCACATCGACGTGCGAGACTTCGCTTGCTTGAGTTTGCGCCTCAGACATGTGACTCGAATTCCTTTCGATCGCCGCTTTCTGTCTATGATGGAGCGGCTGCTCGCCCCGATCGGTCCTAAAGATACGCGGCAGATGCCCAGCGAACTTTGACAGCGAGCAAACACCGGAAGGTTTCAGACAATCTGCGATCGCGTTCATTGACTTATGACAAGGAAAGGCTCCCTGCCGACGGTCATAAGGGGGCACGATCTAATCCAGAGACAAGAAGATGTCGAATGCACTTGTGGTCAAATACGGCGAAGCTCGCCTGCCACGTTACACGAGCTATCCGACCGCCCCCGCATTCGCAGCCGCGGTCGGTCCCGACGATTATGCGCTGGCTCTTCGGGGCGCTGGAAAGGGCGAGCCGGCGTCCTTGTACCTGCACGTCCCTTTCTGCCGGTCGATGTGCTGGTATTGCGGCTGTCACACCACGATCACCAAGCAAGACGCGCCGATCCTCGACTACCTCGACGTCATGAGCAGGGAGATCGAACTCGTCGCTAAAGCCGCCGGCGATAGCATTCCCGTCAAGAACCTTCACTTCGGCGGCGGAACGCCGACGATCATGAAGCCGCACGAATTCGCGGCGTTGATGAAGACGCTGAGGACCTGGTTCGCGTTTGAACAGGACGCCAGCGTGGCGGTCGAGATTGACCCCAGAACCCTCGACAACGAAATGATCGTCGCACTGGGCGAGAATGGCGTGGATCGAGCCAGTCTCGGCGTGCAAAGCTTCGACCCGGTCGTTCAAAAGGCCATCAACCGGATACAGACGTTCAACCAGACGAAGGCTGCGGTCGCAGGATTGCGGGTCTATGGCGTCAAGAGCACGAACTTCGATCTTATCTACGGGCTTCCCTACCAGACGGTCGATTCCTGCGTCGAGACGGTGCAGATGGCCATCGAACTTCGTCCGGAAAGGTTCGCAGTCTTCGGCTATGCTCACGTTCCTGCGTTCAAGAAGCATCAGCGGCTCATCGACGAGGCGGCACTTGCCGGCGCGGCCGAGCGCAACGAACAGGCTGAGGCGATAGCTGAAGAACTCGTTGCAGCCGGATATGTCCGCATCGGTCTCGACCATTTCGCGCTTCCGGAGGACGAACTGGCCATCGCGTCCGTGGGAGGGAAGCTTCACAGGAATTTCCAGGGCTACACTACGGACGACTGCGAGACCCTGATCGGACTTGGCGCGTCGTCGATCGGGCGCCTTGCCTCTGGCTACTATCAGAATCACGTGGCGATTGGTCGATACGCCGAGATGGTGTCGTCCGGCGTCCTTCCGACGGCGAAAGGCTACCTTCTGACGAAGGAGGACAAGCTGCGCGCCAGGGTCATCGAACGGTTGATGTGCGATTTCGAGGTCGATCTCGCCAGCCTCAGCCACGAGGCGGGGCACGAAGAAGGATTTCTCCTGGAGCGAAACGAACGCCTTGCCGATCTCATCGCCGACGGCGTGGCGACCGTATCCGATGGTCGCGTCACGGTGGCCAAGGACTCGCGCTTCATGGTGCGCGCAGTCGCGGCCGCGTTCGACGCGTACTTTGGTGCGCTGGGCAGGACACATAGCAAAGCTGCGTGATTGGCGCGTATCGAAGCGCTGCGGAAGTCTTCGACGACTATTCAATAATCGATCGGCACGATTGCGACGAGTTTCCCGTCCTCGGACGTGATTTCAAATTGCTGCGGATGCCGTAAGCTGCCCGTATCGGGACGGATCCGCAAGCCGCCCACAAGGGCGGCGGAAATGGCGGTCTCGATGTCCGGGAGAATACAGCCGCTGTGATCGCGGATCAGATCCTGTTCAGATCGGATGTTGAAGAAGAAGCGGCGGCAGCATGTGGTCGACATTGGAGAATTCATCTCAAAAGACGACGGAAGAAGCCGTCGGCGAATGAACCACTACATTTCTCCGAAGTTCCTCGCATTGATCTGCATCACCTGCTGCGTTGCGACGCTGCAGCGTCATGCGGTCAGATTCCGATAGATCGCAGGTAGCGCGCTCGGCAGCCTTGCGATGTTCGAGACGAGCGCGTGGCCCTGACGTCCCCGAATATGGCGGGAAGATAATCTTGCGCGTTCCGATCGACGGTCACGGCAAAGACTGCCTGACCCCGACCTCTCGCTTCGATGACGGCGCGCTTGCAGTCTTTCAGAGCGAGCCGGCCTTCATAGTGGTCGACGTCGTTCGGCTTGCCGTCGGTCAGAATCATCAGCAGCCGATTGCGAGCGCCCTGCTTGTCAAGCTGGTGCGAGACGTGCCGAATCGCCGCGCCCATGCGGGTGTAGTAGCCAGGCCTGAGGCTGGCGATGCGGCAAGCGACTGTCGGCGAGAACTTCTCATCGAACCGCTTGATGGTGTCGACGCGAATCCAGTCCTGCGACGGGACGTGAATGTCTGGACGGAGAACCTGTCTCCACAGGCGTCAAGACCACGGGAAAGCACGTCGAGAGCCTGCATCTCCACGTCAAGAACCCTTCGATTATCGACCCAGGAATCGGTCGACAGCGAGACGTCGACGAGTATCGTGGTCGCAAGTTCGTGCGCGGCCGGCCGAGCGCACTCGTATATGTGGTCGTTCGGCTCGCCGGTGGCGCGAAGATCGATACGCGAGCGGACGACGGCGTCCATGTCGAGATCGTTTCCATCCAACTGCGCGCGTCGGACTTCGCGTTTCGGGCGCAGGTTTTCGAACTGCTTCTTGACCTTGCGGACGACGGATTGATCTGTCGCCAAAGTCATGTGTTTGACGTCGGGAGCAGTACCCACTATGACGCGGCAATGATCCTCCAGGTATTCGTTCTTGCAAAAATCCATTCGGGATAGACAAGTTCGCCTTGGATGCGGGACGCGTCGATCGCCTCGGGAGAGAGGTCGAGATCGAAATGGAACTTGGACTTCGGCCGTTCCTTCGTCTCGCTTAGATGTTTGATCCCAGGCTTTGATGGGGCATCCTTGTCTTCCGAATCAAGGGATGCGCTATGGGCCAGGTTCTTCATGGGAGCGCCACGACGACAGAGGCAGTCCGTCGAGCGATACAACATAGTCAAGAGAGCCTGAGAACGCTTTCGAAGCGTTACGGGATCAATCAGAAGACCGTCGCCAAGTGGCGGAAGCGGTCCTCGGTTGCGGACCTTCCGACCGGCCCGAAAGAGCCGAGAGGGAAGATTGTCACGATCGGATGACTGGATCTCCGTCCGTCCTCTGAAGTCTGGCCAGAGAGGGAGGGAAAGCATCGGCAGATAACCAGCGGGGCGGCGGCGATGGCGGGTCGGGCGAGCGGAAATTCGTGTTCGAGCGGGAACGACAAGGCGGTCATCGCAAACATCTCGACGCGGGACTGATCAGCGGGAGCCTGCCGCGCTTTCGGCAGGAAGTCAGCGCGTGGGCGAGGCGCACGTATCGGTCGGCCATGCCTGGAAATGTCTTGACCAGAAGCCGCGAGTTCCATCGGCCGGCTTCGACGCGGCGATGTCCGCGAGCGCGGCGTCGGAAGGCGTATCCTGCGCGACGGTCTCGAAGCCTGTTACGGCCAGCTCATGTCCTGGTGCGATCTTCTCGAAGCGATCGCGGACTTTCTTCCATGTCATCTCGACGAGCGGCCCTGCGACACCATGACGAACGGGCTCGTCCCACTTCTGCAGACGACGCACTGAATCGAAGAGCAGGTCCTGTCGACCGGACTCTCCTACATCATGACTGAGGCGGAGCGCGCCGATGCGGAGGAGCACCGACATCTGGAGCGCATCAGCGATCTTGCCGGAGCTCAAGAGGTCGTCGACATCCTTCTCCGACGGCTCTTCTGGAATTCTGCGGAGCACCGTGGACGGTTGCCACGTACATGGTGGCCGGCAGGGGCCACGCCCGACCGGGCGCCTGATCTGCATCAACGCCCCGGTTTCATCCCTGATGTTTGATGCCGCTGGCAAAAAGGAGGTAGAATTGATGTATTCAAACGACATCATCCCGATCGGCGCCGACGTGCTATCGACCGCGGTGCGAACCCACCTGCAGATGGAACTGGGACTGACGCATCAGGACGTGAAGGCTACCGTCTCGCAAGGCGTGGTCACGTTGCGCGGAAAACTCGGAGATGCGACAAGACGCGAGGCTGCGAGAGTCTCCGCGGAAAGCGTGAGTGGCGTCCGGAGGGTGATCAACGACATCTCGATGGCCTATCACATGGCAGGGCGGGCAAGCAGAGCTTGAACCGACGCGCGCCTTTCCGCGACAAGACCTCGAACGGGCCGATCCACGGACAGCCAGTTTGAGCGAGATCAAAGACCTATCCGCCCGGTCTGGCAATCTCGATTCAAAGTTCCGTGAAGGCGCGGATCGGCCTTCGAAGGAGCGGGTATGGGCACGCAAGCTGCAAAAGAGCGGCTGGAGATCATAAAGAGCGATCTGGGACGCCGGATGTCGGCCACAGACGCCGATCTATCTGTACCTCTCGAACACGACTGCGAGGAACGCGACTCAGGTCGAGAACGACGAAGTCTTTGGGGGTATGCAAGTCGAAGGCGTCGATCGGATTGCAGCGGTGGATGCAGCGTTCCTGCGCATCGAAAGTGGCATCTACGGGGCATTGCATGGAGTGTGAATCTGGAATCGGGGCCGAACGCCTGAAGGCCATGCCCTACACGACATTCTGAATAGAGTGCGCACGTTCTTACGCTGATCAGGGCGCGCGCCGGACGAAGTCGATCGAAAGGGGTCTAGCTATGTCTCTGCACCTTCGCGAGCTCACCCAGGGCGAATGTTATGAGGTACTCGAGCACGCACGCTTCGGGCATCTTGCGTGCTGCAGAAATGGCCAGCCCTACGTGGCGGCCGTCTACTTCGCCTTCTCCGGAAACATGGCGTACAGCTTCACGATGCCCGGCAAGAAGCTGAGCTGGATGCGGGAGAACGAGAAGGTCTGTCTCCACGTCGAGCAGCAGTCGAACACGAGAGGCTGGACGAGCGTCGTCGTGGACGGCGTCTTCGAGGAGTTCCCGGACAACGACTTGTGGCGAAGCGAAAGGATACGCGCATGGTCTCTGCTTCAAGCGCAGCCCGACTGGTGGGAAGTCGGCTCCCTGAAGCCGAGCGATCTGCCTACGCTATTCGAACCCCCTCACGTGTTCTTCGGTATCCTCGTCCACACAGTTTCCGGTCGTCGGGCGAGCAGAGAAGATTAGCGCCGGGGCCTTCGCGGTCCAGAAAATGAGTCAAGCAATCCATTTTTGGACCGCCCGCCCACCGAGCTTAGCCCTGACAGGAACTCGCCCGAAGGCGAACCGCGAGCGATCGCTGACGGTATCGTGTGGTGCCACTCCTGCGGCGGCCCGCGGCGCAGGACGACCTGAAACCGGGTGGCGCGAAATCTGCCGTTTCGGCGGGAGGTTGCGACGGTTGTCGACGAGATTGACCATACGGACGAGATGTCGGACAAAGCTCGAATCCTCTTCGGATGGATGACAATGGCGAACAGCGAGAGTATGGCGGAGGCCCCGGACCTGCTAGCCAATCCCGCTTTCAGAGGCGCCACCGATCGTGACGTCGCCACCCGCCCCCCAGGACGCAAGGTCCTGGTTTTCGCCATTGCGGAGGCTGACGGTGGCGCGCACGGTGCGCACGGGTTCGTTGAAGTGAAGCTGGACGTCTGTCGGCGACGCCTTGAAAACTTGGCCGCTGGAAGGGGAGGATCCAGTCAGTACGGCATGAGCATGGATATCAGAAGGTAAAACAGCGCCGATGCGATCAGCAACAGCGCTGCTGCTTGCGCGAATGCGGCCCATGCGCGTACGGTCGTGGACATGGGCGGCGTCCTTTGTTTAAGAGCGAGGCTGCTCGACGACGTCGAAGAACGGCGCCGGGGCCTCGTAGTCGTCGGAAGTCCTTCCGGCGGCGGGGATCTCGACCAACGCTCCGCAGCTCCACCGGTACATTCCTGCACGACCGGGACGTACACTCGCGTACCGACCGGGAGTTCCTTGGCCACCGTGCCGCGGATCACGAATTCATCGTACTCGTCGTCTGCGAGGCTGTTGCCGCTGAACACGATCTCGGTTGTCCCTTCCTTCACGGACGTGCCATGAAGGTCGTACGCATTCTAGTACGAACCCTTGATCTTCTCGATGGTCCAGCCCGGCTTCGGCCTTGGCTTGGCCGAGACGAGTCCTTCGGGAACCTTGATCCGGACCTTGATCGTGGCCTTACCTTCGCAACCATGGCCAATGCGGACGACGGCCTGTAGACCTTGCCGGAAGCGGCCTGCGACTGCGGTCAGCCACGAGCCGGTCCGGAAAAATTGACTACTGGGTGAGCTGGGCCAGATCGGCGTCGAGGCGTTTGCGCACCAGGTTCGGCACTTTGGCCGTCTTGACGACTTCAAGGTTCGCAGGCGCGTCGCCGACCTGGATCAAGGCGACCATGCCCATGCCGACGTGCGGCGTGCACTTGATCACGTAGGCGCCGGGTACGTCGAACTTGGCTTGGTATTGTTCGTTCGCCTTGGACTTAAATTCCTGGGCGCCGTCCGGGATGAGACCTTTGAACGTTTCGACATTGTGGCTCTTGTCCGTAGGAACGAAGGTCACGGTGTCGCCGGGCGCCACCTTGACGAAGCCGGGCTCGAAGACCATCGCGCCGTCGGCGCCCTTGTTGAGCATGTGTACCTCGTGGTCGGCGGCCATCAGCGGTGCTGCCGACGCGATCAGTGCTGCCGTGGTAGCGATCAGACCGAGCTTGAATTGCATTGCATGTCTCCTTTTCGAAGGGGCCGATCCTGGCCTCGAAAAAGGTTCTATGCCTTGCGCGGAAGCCGCTCTTTGACCCGCGTCAAATAGGAGTGAGTCTGTCGATGTTCTTTCCCGCTGGGTGACTGATCGCCGTTAATGTCGGTCCAGACGTCCGCCGGACTCGGCCTTGCGTGCTGACGCGGGAATTGACAGCGCGAAGGGACGATTTGGTTCAGGGGAGATGGATGGGTCGACGGCGAGCCTCTCCGCATCAAGCGACAGGCCCTTCGGCAGTCGATCGACCAGTTGATGTTTCCGCAGCGTCGAATCCTTCAGCGCCGCGAATTGATCCTAGGTGTTCTGGACCACGGTGCAGGGAGCGCTAAGCCTGCCCGCCCTTGATGACGCGCAGGCCGGACTGGTATTGAGCGGAAATTGTGATGATCGCGTTGATGTGTTGGCAATCACGACGTCCGACCACAGAGGCTTGACATTCCGCGATTGGGAGCACCCCAAAATGAGGCAGGATGGTTAACCAACCTCTAGTAAGTAACAAATTCGTACAGTGATCACGTCTTGTCCAGAAGACCGCGGACCTTCGCCGCTAGCTCTCTCGCGGTATAAGGCTTGCGCAGCCACTCGGCGCCGGGAGGGAGATCCTTGGAAGCAAGTGCCGGTTCCGAGTATCCGGACGTGAGGAGGACGGCGAGATCGGGCCGCAGCAGCCGCGCCTCACCTGCCAGCTCGTCGCCGGTCATGCCGCCAGGCATGACGATGTCCGTGAACAACAGGGCAACTTCGCCGTTGTCGGC
Organism: Rhizobium sp. 10PS4; assembly: GCF_032464805.1. Lineage (NCBI taxonomy): Bacteria > Pseudomonadati > Pseudomonadota > Alphaproteobacteria > Hyphomicrobiales > Rhizobiaceae > Rhizobium > Rhizobium sp. 10PS4. The sequence continues at coordinate 253,707 of NZ_JAWDIW010000014.1, forward strand.
CAGCACCTCGAGCGCACGGCCCCCGTTTTCCGCCTCAACGACCGAGTAGCCCATGGCGGAGAGCCTCGCCACCGCAACCTTCCGCACGCGTGGGTCGTCTTCGACCACGAGAACGAGTTCGCTCCCACCGGGAAGCGGCGTTCTGCTTCCTTCCGAAGGAGCGTCGCCCGCGCCGGTGTTGCCGCCTGTGAGGGCGGGCAGGTAGATTCTGATCGTGGTGCCGCGTCCGATCTCGCTGTAGATCTGGAGATGTCCGCCTGACTGCTTGACGAAACCGTAAACCATGCTGAGGCCGAGGCCCGTGCCGGACCCGACCTCCTTCGTGGTGAAGAACGGTTCGATCGCTCGCTTCTTCACCTCGTCGGTCATCCCGGCGCCGGTATCGGTCATGGAGATCAGCACGAAGTTCCCACTACGCACTTCCGGATACATCTTGGCGTAGTCGGCATCGAGGCTAACTCGCGATACCTCGAGGGTCAGGGCGCCGCCCTTCGGCATCGCGTCACGCGCGTTGAGGGCGATGTTCAGGATGGCGTTCTGAAGCTGCGAACCGTCGACGAGGGCGTCGAACTGTGAGCCAGACAGCACCGTCGACAGCTTGATGTCCTCGCCCAATGTCCGTCGAAGAAGATCTGAAAAGCTTGTAATGAGGCGCCCGAGGTCCAACTGCTTGGGAGAAAGCGGCTGGCGCCTGCCAAAGGCCAGCAACTGGCCGGTCAGCTTCGCGCCGTCGGCCGCAGCATCCTGGGCTTCCCGCAGCATGTCGCGCAGTGGCCCCGGTGGCAACTTGTCTTCGATCATCTCGAGATTTCCGCTGATGACGGTCAGCAAGTTGTTGAAGTCATGGGCAAGGCCGCCGGTGAGCTGCCCGACGGCCTCCATCTTCTGCGCATGGCGCAGGTCTTCCTCGATCTTCATTCGGCTCGTCAAATCGCGCACGAAGCCCGTGAATATGCGTTCGCCGTTGGCGGTGGCCTCGCCGACGTGCAGTTCCATCGGGAAGTGTGTGCCGTCGGCCCGTCGGCCGGTGACCACGCGTCCATAGCCGATGATCCGCTTCTCGCCGGTTTCCAGATAATGTCCGATGTAGCCGTCGTGGGCGTCGCGGTAAGGATTCGGCATCAGATTGCAGACGTTGCGGCCGCAGATCTGGTCCGAGGTCAGCCCGAACAGCTTTTCCGCGGCCTTGCTGAACGACATAACGATGCCCTTCTGGTCGATGACGACCATGGCGTCGGGAACGGTTTCCAGAATGGAGGACAGATGCGCCTCGCGCGTCCTGACGGTCTCTTCGGCCCTCCTGAGCGCCGTGACGTCGCTGTTGGCCTCTATGACGGCGAGGTCGCCGTCGGAGAGGTTTACGAGGACGCATCTGTTTGCGACGATGATGTCGTGACCGCTCTTGTGCCGGTGGACGATCTCGCCCTGCCAGAAGCCGCGTGACCGGAGTTGCGCCCGGATGTCTTCGAAGGGTTCGGGGGTCCGCGTGGCGAGAAGCTCGTACACTTTCTCTCCGACAGCTTCCTCCCGCGTCCACCCGTACATGTTCTCGCAGCCGATCGACCAATGGGTGATGGTGCCTTCCAGGCGATGGATTATGATGTCCGCCCCGTCAAGCACATGCACCACCGCGTCCAGTTCCTGCGGCGACGCCGTGCGTGGCGATATGAGGCGGTGGGGCATGCCTGTTCCTTTTGATCAGTGGATGCTGACCCTATGGCAGGTTTTTGCGGAAAAATCATCTGCACCCCCCGACAAACGAGCAAGCTTTTCCATGCTCAGGATCTTCAGGTCGTGCCGGCCCTGCGCGACGAGGACGTCGCGCGCGGCGAGCTTGGTGATGGTGCGCGAAACCGTCTCGATCGTCAGACCGAGATAGTCGGCGATGTCCTGACGGTTCATCGGCACGCGCAAGACGTCGCGGCGCTTCGCGCCAGGTCGCGAAGCCAGCCGAAGGATGAAGGTGCAGAGGCGCTCCTCGGCGTTCTTCTTCGACAGCAGCACCATCTGGTCGTGTGCGGCGGCGTTCTCGCGGCACAAGAGGTCGATGTAGGCAGGGCGCAGTTCATCGCAGCGCGCGACTTCCTGGTGAAAGTTCTTGCGGGAGATGCGCCGGATCTTGCAATCCGTGACGGCCTCGGCGGTGAAGAGAAATTCCCCGAGCAGCGAGGCGCCGACGACGTCGCCGGCGAAATGGAAGGCAGTGATGACCCTGCGTCCTTCTCCGATAATCCGATGCAGCCGCACGACGCCCTCGACGATCTGGAACAGATGCTTGGCGTCATCGCCTTCCCAGCATATCGCCTGTCCGGTCTCGACGAGCTCCGTGGAGCTGGCGCGGAAGACCGAAGACAGGCAAGGACCGCGAGTCGCCTCGACTGCGATTTCGGCGTTTTCAAAAGCGTTCTTGCCCTGCATCAGCATCGTCGTTTCCCCTCGTTGAGTGGGCTCAATAAACAGTGGCCGAGTCACACGTGGATGATCGGATCGTGCCAATTGGTGCGATGTTGTGACGGTTTGTAACAGGCGAGCCTCCCGGCGGGTTTGTCGCGTTCATTGACGTAGATCAAGGAGCTGCTGACGTCCTCGTGACAGTCGTACTTCAAAGTTCGAGAAAGCTGGCCCTGACGTGGCCGGCTGCGCACTGGGGAAGACGTCATGAACTATACAACGGAAACCATCGTGGTCGCTGTCGCCGCGTTCCTAGCCTTAGTGGGCGCGGGACTCGCCCACGATCACCTCTTCGCCGCCCACATGGGCATCCTGAGTTTCTGCCTGTTTGCCGGAACGGTGATCCTGCTGCGGCGCGTCGACTTCTCGCCGGCAGGAAGGCAGCCGAAGCCCGATCCCTCCGGCTATTTCGACGAGGTCATCCGATACGGATTGATCGCCACCGTCTTCTGGGGCGTGGTTGGCTTTCTGGTCGGAGTGGTGGTCGCGGCGCAGCTCGCCTTCCCGGATCTGAACGTCGCCCCCTATCTGAACTTCGGCAGGCTCCGGCCCGTCCATACTTCGGCAGTTATCTTCGCCTTCGGCGGCAATGCCCTGATCATGACCTCCCTCTACGTCGTGCAGCGCACCTGTCATGCGCGGCTCTTCGGCGGCAGTCTCGCCTGGTTCGTCTTCTGGGGCTACCAGCTCTTCATCGTCATGGCGGCGACCGGCTATGTTCTCGGCATCACCCAGGCGCGCGAATATGCCGAGCCGGAGTGGTACGTCGACATCTGGCTGACCATCGTCTGGGTCGCCTATCTCGTCGTCTACCTCGGCACGATCCTCAAGCGCAGGGAACCCCACATCTATGTGGCGAACTGGTTCTATCTCGGCTTCATCGTCACGATCGCGATGCTGCACGTCGTCAACAACCTAGCCGTTCCTGCGTCGTTCCTCGGCACCAAGAGCTATTCGGCCTTCTCGGGCGTCCAGGACGCACTGACGCAGTGGTGGTACGGCCATAACGCCGTCGGTTTCTTCCTGACGGCGGGCTTCCTGGGAATGATGTACTACTTCGTCCCGAAGCAGGCCAACCGCCCGATCTATTCCTACCGCCTGTCAATCATCCACTTCTGGGCCCTGATCTTCATGTATATCTGGGCCGGCCCGCACCACCTCCATTACACCGCGCTTCCCGATTGGGCGCAGACGCTCGGCATGGTCTTCTCGATCATGCTCTGGATGCCGTCGTGGGGCGGCATGATCAACGGCCTGATGACGCTGTCAGGCGCATGGGACAAGATCCGCACCGACCCCATCATCCGCATGATGGTCATTGCAATCGCCTTCTATGGCATGTCGACCTTCGAAGGCCCGATGATGTCGGTGAAGACGGTCAATTCGCTCAGCCATTATACTGAGTGGACCATTGGTCACGTGCATTCGGGTGCGCTCGGCTGGGTCGGGATGATCACCTTCGGTGCGATCTACTACCTGACGCCGAAGCTCTGGGGCCGCGAGCGGCTCTACAGCCTCAGGATGGTCAACTGGCACTTCTGGCTCGCCACCCTCGGCATCGTCGTCTACGCCGCCGTTCTCTGGGTCGCCGGTATCCAGCAGGGCCTGATGTGGCGCGAGTACAATTCGCAGGGCTTCCTCGTCTACTCCTTCGCCGAAACCGTCTCCGCCATGATCCCCTACTACGTCCTGCGTGTCGTGGGTGGTGGGCTGTACCTGATGGGCGGCCTCGTGATGGCCTGGAACGTCTTCATGACCATCCGCGGTCGCGAGCGGAACGAAGCCGCAATTCCGACCGCTTACGTGCCCCAGGCACAACCCGCCGAGTGAGGTGAACCATGGCATCGATACTGGACAAACATAAGATCCTCGAGAAGAACGCGACGCTGCTTCTCGTCGGCTCGCTACTGGTCGTTTCCATAGGCGGCATCGTCGAAATCGCACCGCTCTTCTATCTACAGAACACTATCGAGAAGGTGGAGGGGATGCGGCCTTACACGCCTCTCGAGCTGGTCGGCCGCAACATCTACATTCGCGAAGGCTGCTATCTCTGCCACAGCCAGATGATCCGTCCGTTCCGCGACGAAGTGGAGCGCTACGGCCATTATTCGCTGGCCGCCGAATCCATGTACGACCACCCGTTCCAATGGGGCTCGAAGCGCACGGGTCCGGATCTTGCCCGCGTCGGCGGCCGCTATTCGAACGAGTGGCACGTCCAGCACCTCTCCGACCCGCGGGCGGTGGTGCCGGAATCGATCATGCCGAAATACGCCTTTCTCAAAACGCAGGACGTGACCGTCAAGGACGTCGGCATGGATCTGAAAGCCAACGAAGACGTCGGCGTGCCCTACAGCGACGACATGCTCGCCAATGCCGAAGCCGACATCAAGGCGCAGGCCGACCCGAACGCCGATACCACCGCTCTTCTGGCCCGCTATCCGAAGGCGAAGGTCGGCGATTTCGACGGTGATCCGCAGAAGCTCACCGAGATGGACGCTCTGGTCGCCTACCTGCAGATGGTCGGCACGCTGGTCGACTTCTCGACCTATGACGACGCAACCGGCTACCGATGAGGTGAAACATGGAAACGTACACGGCAATGCGGCACTTCGCCGACAGTTGGGGTCTTCTGGCGATGACGGCATTCTTCCTTGGCGTCGTCGTCTTCACGCTCCGCCCCGGCAGCAGGCAGGCGGCCAACGAGGCCGCTGCCATTCCCCTGAAGGACGATTGAGATGTCGGAAAAGCATATTGACGAAATCAGCGGCGTCGAGACCACCGGACACGAGTGGGATGGCATCCGCGAACTGAATAATCCGATGCCGCGCTGGTGGGTGTGGACCTTCTATGTCACGATCCTCTGGGCGATCGGATATGCTATCGCCTATCCCGCCATACCGATGATCACTTCCGCAACAAAGGGCTACCTGGGCTATTCGACCCGAGCCGAGTTCCAGCAGGATCTCGATCAAGCGAAGGCCGGCCAGATGAAGTTCCATGACATGATCGCCTCGAAGACAGTCGAGGAAATCGACGCCGATCCAACCCTGCGCGAGTTCGCCATCGCCGGCGGCGCTTCGTCGTTCAAGGTCAATTGCGCGCCGTGCCACGGCTCGGGCGCGAGTGGCGGTCCAGGCTTTCCGAACCTCAACGACGACGACTGGTTGTGGGGCGGCGACCTGCAGTCGATCCAGACGACGATCGCCCACGGCATCCGCTTCGACGGCGACGGGGACAGCCACGTTTCCGAGATGCCCGCCTTCGCGGACATGCTCGACCCAACGCAGACGAAGCAGGTGGCCGCATATGTCTGGGGCCTGACCAACAAACCTTCCGATCAGGCCCTCGCCGAAGCCGGCAGGCAGCTCTTCCTCGACAACTGCGCGGCGTGTCATGGCGAGGACGGAAAGGGGAAGGTGGACATGGGAGCGCCCGACCTTGCCGACGCGATCTGGTTGAAGGCGAAGGGCGAAGAGGCGATCGCCCGCCAGATCGCTGCGCCGAAGCACGGTGTCATGCCTGCATGGGCGTCCCGCCTCGGAGAGGCGACCGTGAAGGAGCTGACGGTGTTCGTGCACTCGCTCGGCGGTGGAACGTGAGGAGTGCGACATGAGCGGCCATGATCATGATCCATTGCTTGCACTCTACGGGCTGCCACGCTCGGTGGTCCATTCGCGCGTCTCCGTTCGGGCGAAGCCCGTAGCCCCGGAATGCGAGCGAGAAGAACCCGAGAAAATCGGAAATTCGATGGTGAGTTTGACTGCGCTCAAAGACCATCGGACGACCAGCCGGTAGACATTCGATCGAGGACGTCCCAGCGGATATCTCCCCCGCAGTTCCTCCCGGCCACGTCTCGAAACCCTCCGAGGCGTGGCCGCACTCAGTTCAGCGGCTCCTGCTCGGCCGCGTCCTCTCCGGCGCGGCCGTTTTTTTGAAGACCCCGTTCTTGATTTGAATCAAGGACGAGCTGACGGAGAGGTGGGAGAACTCGGCGGAAAGGAAGCGGCAAATGAACCTTTACACTGCCTCGGATCCCAACAACGTCGAGCACGTGAACGCGGAGCCCGTCAACGCCCGCCGGAACCGGGAGCCGCTCTACACTGCACGTAAGAAGATCTTCCCCAAGCGTGCCGAAGGCCACTTCCGCCGGTTCAAGTGGCTGGTGATGCTGGTCACGCTAAGCATCTACTATTTCGCTCCCTGGATCCGATGGGACCGGGGCGAATACGCGCCCGACCAGGCGATCCTCGTCGATTTGGCGTCGCGCCGCTTCTACTTCTTCTTCATCGAAATATGGCCACAGGAATTCTACTACGTGGCCGGTCTTCTCGTCATGGCCGGCTTCGGGCTGTTTCTGGTGACTTCCGCCGTCGGTCGCGCCTGGTGCGGCTACGCCTGTCCGCAGACCGTCTGGGTCGATCTCTTTCTGGTCGTCGAACGTTGGGTCGAGGGCGACCGCAACGCCAGGATGAAGCTCGATGCGGCCCAGTGGACGTTCGGCAAGGTTCGGAAACGTTTTGTGAAACATGCCATCTGGCTGGCGATCGGCGTGGTGACCGGCGGCGCATGGATCTTCTATTTCGCAGACGCTCCAGACCTCGCCGTGTCGCTCTTCACCGGTGGCGCGCCGATGGTCGCCTATGCGACGGTGGCGACGCTCACTGCGACGACCTACGTGCTCGGCGGGCTGATGCGCGAGCAGGTCTGCACGTACATGTGCCCGTGGCCGCGCATCCAGGGTGCGATGCTAGACGAGAATTCCCTCGTCGTCACCTACAACGACTGGCGCGGCGAGCAGCGCTCCCGGTATTCCAAAAAGGCTCAGGCCCTGGGACAGCCTGTCGGCGACTGCGTCGACTGCAACGTCTGCGTCGCCGTCTGTCCCATGGGAATCGATATTCGCGATGGCCAGCAGATGGAGTGCATCACCTGCGCGCTCTGCATCGACGCCTGCGACGGCGTCATGGACAAGATCGGCAAGCCCCGAGGTCTCATCGCCTACGCCACCCTCAGCGAGTATGCGGACAACATGGCGATCGCGACCGACGGGGGACGGACGCCGGTTCAGCCCTCCAGGGTGCGCGGGCCGGACGGGTCGCTCGTCGACGGCATCAGGCACTTCGACTGGAGGATCATCTTCAGAGCGCGCGTGGTCTTCTATGCGGCGGTGTGGTGCATGATCGGCGCGGGCATGATCGTCCACCTCGCCATGCGGGACAGGCTTGAGCTCAACGTCGTCCACGACCGCAATCCGCAGTTCGTTCTGGAAAGCGACGGGTCGATCCGCAACGGCTATACGCTGCGCATCCTCAATATGGTGCCCAAGCCCAGAAGGATCGAATTGACCATATCGGGACTCGAGGGCGCGACGATGCGCATCCCTGAACTGGGCAAGGAGGACGCGCGCAGCTTCGTGCTGGACGCAGCGCCCGACGTCGCGACGACCGTCAAGGTCTTCGTGACCAGCCGGCCCTCCGGCGCTTCGGTGGACGAGTTCCTGTTCGTGATCGGAGACGAAGACCACTCCGACCGCGCCACCTACCGCGCGGCCTTCAATTCACCCGGAGACATAAAATGAGCAGAACTGACAAAGGATTCACGGGCCGGCACATGCTGCTGACGACATGCGCCTTCTTCGCCGTGGTAATCTCCGTCAACGTGACGATGGCCTGGTTCGCCTCCGCGAGCTGGAGTGGCCTCGTGGTCGAGAACACCTACGTGGCGAGCCAGCAGTTCAACCAGAAAGCATCCGCGATCAAGGCCATGGCGGCGACCGGAGTCTCGGGCGACATTTCGCTACGTGGCAACGTCTTCACCTACAACCTCCACAATCGAGACGGTTCACCCGCTCCCGCCGAAGAAGTGACCGCTGCTTTCCGTAGGCCGGTGGGCGACCATGAGGACTTCACCGCCGCTTTGAAGAAGGTCGCAGAAGGGCGCTTCGAGGTCGACCACCACGTGCCTTCGGGCGACTGGATCGTCGAACTGATTTCTAAGCGCGACGGGATGACCATCCTGCATGAAGCCCTGCGATTCGACACCGCGGAGTTCGTTCGATGACCTGCTGCATGATGAACGCGGAGGCGGTGCTCGCGATGAGTGCCAAGGCCTTCAGTGCAGAGGAAGTCGCGCTGGCAAGCCACCCGCTCGGAGAAGGACTGCACCAGCTCGATCTCAGCGTTCCCGACGTCCATTGCGGCGCCTGCATACAGACGATCGAGAAGGCGCTGACGGCGCTGCCTTTCGTGAAGAAGGCCAGGGTGAATCTTACCTCCCGGCGCGTCACCTGCGTCTACTCGGAGCGCGGAAAGGATGAGGCCACGAATCCGGCGCGTATACTGGAAGCGATCGACGGCGCGGGTTATCGCGCCCATCTGTTCACGCCCGTCGCGACGGAGAACGACAGTACCCGCAACCAGCTACTCCTGGCGGTCGGCGTGGCCGGCTTCGCCGCCGCAAACATCATGCTGCTGTCGGTTTCCGTCTGGTCCGGAGCAGATGCTGCGACGCGTGACATGTTCCACTGGATTTCGGCGCTGATCGCGGCCCCCACCTTGATCTATGCCGGGCGGTTTTTCTTCCAGTCGGCGTGGAATGCGCTCAAGCATGGCCGGACCAATATGGACGTGCCGATTTCGCTCGCGGTGACGCTCTCCTATGCGGTATCCCTCTGGGAGACCATGCATCACAGCGAGCACGCCTGGTTCGACGCGACCGTCTCGTTGCTGTTCTTCCTGCTGATCGGCCGGGCGCTGGATCATATGATGCGTGAGAAGGCCAGAGCGGCCATCAATGGTCTTGCTCGTATTGCGCCCCGCGGTGCACTGCTTGTTCAGCCGGACGGCTCCCGGCGTTTCGTCGCCGTCGAGGATATCGTGGTAGGCGACGAAGTTGCGATCCCGGCGGGCGAACGCATCCCCGTCGACTGCGTGGTCGTCAGGGGAGAAAGCGAAGTCGACCTCTCGATCGTCACCGGCGAAAGCAGCCCGGCCTCGGTTCACGGGGGCACTTGCGTGAGCTCCGGCGCAATGAACCTGACGGGATCGCTGGTGGTCCGCGCCACGAAGCTCGCGAGGAATTCTCTTCTTTCGGAGATCATCGCGCTCATGGAGGCTGCGGAGGGAGGAAGAGCCCGCTACCGCAGAATAGCCGACCGCGCGGCTTCGCTCTATTCTCCGGTCGTCCATCTCCTGGCGCTCGTTTCGTTCCTGGGATGGGGCTTCCTGGGCGGCGACTGGAAACAGGCGATGCTCGTCGCCGTTGCCGTGCTGATCATCACGTGCCCCTGCGCGCTCGGGTTGGCCGTCCCGGTCGTGCAGGTCGTCGCCGCCGGGGAGCTGTTCCGCCGAGGCGTCATGGTCAAGGACGGTTCGGCACTGGAGAGGCTGTCGGAAATCGATCTCGTCGCGTTCGATAAGACCGGCACGCTGACGATGGGAACTCCCCGCCTCGTTTCCTTCGAGGCCGAGAACGATGCCGACGTCGCCTGCGCGGCCGGGCTGGCGGTTCACTCAAGGCATCCTCTCTCACAGGCCCTCGTCCGAAGCGCCGTTCTTGCTCCCGTTCATTTCGAGAGGGTGGTGGAGGTGCCGGGCGGCGGGCTTGAGGCGACGCGTGACGAGGCGACGTATCGTCTTGGCAGTTCGGCCTTTGCATGCGGCGGCGAGACGACGAAGGTCGACGGCACCCTCTCGGAAGTCGTACTCTCGAGGGACGGCCGGGCCGTCGCACGCTTCTTCTTTGAGGACACGATCAGGCCGGGAGCGGCCGAGGCCGTGAAACGTCTTCGCGACGGCGGCTTCCAGACGATAATGCTCTCCGGCGACCGCGAGAACGTGGTGGCGGCAACGGCCCGCAAGCTGGGCATCGACAGCGCTCTCGCGGAATTGACCCCGAAGCAGAAGGTCGAGACCTGCCAGGAGCTGAGCAAGGGCGGCCACCGGGTGCTCATGGTCGGCGACGGCATCAACGACGCCCCGGCGCTCGCGGCAGCCCACGTGTCGATCGCTCCGGCCACGGCCTCCGACATCGGACGCCACGCGGCGGACCTCGTGTTCTTCGGTGACCGGCTCGACGCCGTTCCGCAGGCGGTCGAAATCGCGCGACGTTCTGCGACGCTCGTCCGACAGAATTTCGCGCTTGCCATCGGTTACAACGTCCTGGCCGTGCCGATAGCCATCGCCGGGCTGGCGACGCCTCTCGTCGCGGCGGTCGCGATGTCGACGTCGTCGATCATCGTCGTCACCAACGCCTTGCGCCTCAACGTCCTGATGAGACGCGCTCCGGCACCGGCCGCCGGTGTCCATGTCCCGCAGACGGAGGCGCGACCCGCATGAACATGTTGATCTACCTGATACCTATCGCGCTCTTCATGGGAGGCGTCGGTCTCGCCGCCTTCCTCTGGTCGTTGAAGAGCGGCCAGTACGAGGATCTTGAGGGGGCCGCATGGCGGGCGATCGCGGACGACGAGCCCCAACGACCGGACCTCGAGCGAGGGAAGGAAGCGTGATGCTTGCCAGAAATCAGATTGTCCGAGATGCGAGGATATTCCGTGGGCTGGACCAGGGGGTGGCAGGACTTCTGCAGGAGCTGGTGGAGGTTCGGGCGTTCCAGGCCGGTGAAGCGATATTCCGCGAAGGCCAGGCGGCGGAGGAGGTCTTCTACCTGATGCACGGTCTCGTGCGTCTCGTGAAGAGGGAATTAAGCGGTCGCGAAGCCGATATCTGCGTGCTGGAACCGGGAGAGATGTTCGCCGACCATCTCGTTGTCGGCGGCGGCGTCCATCCCCATACGGCTCTCGCCGCGGAGGCGACCGAAGTCGCAGCGTTCGATCTGGCCGGGCTGCGCGAGCTTGCGCTTCGACACCCTCGGCTGCTTGCCAATCTGGCCCTCATCGTGTCCGAGCACCTTCTTGCCGCGCTGGACTGCGTCGCGGCCGACCGCCTGCAGACCGCATCCCAAAGAGTCGCCAACTACTTTTTGAGTCGGTGCCCTGCGGAAGCGAGCTGCTTCACTTTCCGGCTCCCCTACCAGAAGAGGATCCTGGCGGGAAAGCTGGGGCTCGCGCCGGAAGCGCTGTCACGCGCTTTCGCAACCTTGGGGGGACGCGGGGTCGACGTCAGGGGGCGGACGGTGACCGTGGACGACGTCAACCTTCTCAGGACGCTTTGCTGACGGACATCCCCAGAATTGGTGTGCAGATGTCGGGCATTGCATGCCAGACAGCCAGACAACCATGTGCGGGATCTACTCCAGCGCGGGTTTATCGTACGTGTCACGGGAGACATCGCGGCGGCCCCGGCAGTCCGGTAGGAGGACTTCTGATGCGCCCAGCCTCTTTGCCCGTACTGTTTCCCAATCGACGGTTCTTGTCGGAGGTGAAGGAAGGCGCAACTTCGACGGTGGCGCGCCGCGCAATCCTGCGTTATGTCTGATGCCGGCATGCAATGGGGCTTGATAGATGGAATCGGATCGCATTCTCGTGGTCGACGACGACGCCCGGATAAGGCAGATGCTCGCTCTTTACTTCGAGGAAAACGGCTACCGCGTGACTGCCGTCGCAAACGGTGCTGGAATGCGATCCGAACTCTCCCGTGGCTCGTTTGCCGCAATCTTTCTGGATCTCGTGCTGCCGGGAGGCGAGAACGGATTCGACTTGCTGAAGGAGCTTCGAAGCGGCTCCGACGTCCCGGTGCTCATGCTGACGGGGCAGGACGACGTGACTGACAAGGTCATCGGCCTCGAATTCGGGGCGGACGACTATGTCGCCAAGCCGTTCCACCTTCGGGAGCTGCTCGCACGCTTGCGAACCGTCCTCCGGCGTCGAGCCGGCGCGGCTCAGCCTACGACGCAGGCCGCGGTTCCCGACGAGACGTTTCGTTTCGAAGGTTTCGTCCTGGACGTCCCCCGGCGGAAACTGACGTCTCCGACGGGCGGCGACATTCCCTTGACCTCGGGCGAATTCGACATGCTCGTCGTCTTTCTGCGGAATGCCGGACGTGTCCTTACCAGAGACACTCTCATGGATTTGACGCGGAACCGAAACCTAGAAGCATTCGACAGGGCGATCGACGCCCAGATCGTGCGTCTTCGGAAGAAGATCGAGCCGGATCCCAAGGCTCCGGCCCTGATCCAGTCCGTGAGGAGCGTCGGCTACGTGTTCACCGGGCGCGTTGCCTAACGCGCGGGTAATTGATTGGCGTCAATGTTCCGTGCCACGCAGACGCTATGTTGCCCTCGCAACAGAGCAACCTGAACCATGATCATCTGGATTACATTCGCCGTCATGACGGCGGTCGTCACGGCCGCGCTCCTTCATCCGCTGTCCTCGTTCCGGCCGGCGGTCGCGGACGGCGCAAAGGACGGCGCCCGAGTCTATCGCGACCAGCTTGAGGAACTCGACAGGGAACTGGCGGCGGGACGCATCGCTCCGGACGACCATCGAGTGGCAAGAGCGGAAACGGCCAGAAGGCTGTTTCGCGAGGCCGATGCCGTTCGCGTCGAGTGGTCCTCCTCCCGGTCGCCGGTCGCCTTGAAGCTGAGCGTCGCCGCGTTTCTGTCCATCGCCAGCATCTCCACGTACGTCGCGGTCGGCTCTCCAGAACTCCCGTCGAAGGCTCTGCAACAAAGGCTTGACGAGCCGGGACAGGACCTCGCCATCCTGATTCGCAAGACCGAAGAGCATCTTGCGCGGGCTCCGAACGACGGCCGGGGATGGGACGTCATCGCTCCGATCTATCTCCGCACCAATCGCGTCGCGGATGCGGACAGGGCCTATCGAAATGCCATCCGGCTCCTTGGGCCGAGCGCAATCAGACTGGACGGGCTTGCCGACGCGATGCTGGCTTCCTCCAACGGCACGGTCACCGCAGCGGCTCGTCAGGCGCTCGAAGCGTCGCTAGAGCTCCAGCCGCGCAATCCGCGTGCGAAATATGTGGCGCTCGCCAGCGAACAAGCAGGCGACACCGCCGAGGCGAAGGCCGCCTTCGAAGCCATCGCCAAGGATTCGCCGCCCGGCGCGCCGTGGCTGCCGCTCGTCAACGAGCACATCGCGAGGAATGGCGAAACCCTGGCCGGTGCGCAGAGCCTCGCCCCGGTCGACCAGCAGCAGATAATCCGCGGCATGGTCGAAAGCCTGGATGCCAAGCTTAGCGAGGAACCGAACAATTTCGAGGGATGGATGCGGCTCGTGCGCTCCTGTGCGGTATTGAACGAAATGGATCGTGCAGCCGATGCGCTAGATCGCGCGTTGGCAGTCTTTGCAGCCGATGGCGAAAGCGGCAGGAAATTGATTGCGGTGGCACGCGAGTACGGTATCGGCAAGGAAAAGGCGGAATGACACGCAAACAGAAACGCCTGGCGGTAATTGGCGCCGGCATGGGGTTCATCTTGGCCGCCGTGCTGCTGGTCATGTTCGCCTTCAGCCAGTCCATCGCCTATTTCTACATGCCATCTGACGTGGCCTCCGGCGACGTTCGTCCGGGAGCAAGGATTCGACTGGGTGGTCTGGTCGGAGAGCGCAGTATCGTCCGAGGCTCCGGGACGTCCGTCGAGTTCTCCGTGACCGATCCGGGCGGGGCGGTCGTGCACGTCAGGTATGCGGGAATCCTTCCAGACCTCTTCCGGGAGGGACAGGGAGTGGTGACGGAAGGAGCGTTCGAAGCCGGGAGCCAGATCTTCTCGGCCGATACGGTTCTAGCCAAGCACGACGAGCGTTATGTTCCGAAGGAAGTGGCGGACAAGCTCAAGGAACAGGGCCTGTGGCAGCACGGGGAGCCGAAGGAATGATCATCGAGATCGGTCATTACGCGCTGGTGCTGGCGCTGGCCACGGCGCTCATCCTCTCCATCGTGCCGGTGATCGGAGCCCGTCGTCAT
>NZ_JAWDIW010000015.1:0-212863 GCF_032464805.1 Rhizobium sp. 10PS4
GCCCGCCCCGTGCGGGCTTTTTGCGTTCCAAAGTGAGTCAAGGCAGGCATCCAGGATGCGGTAATCCGGATCTTTCACTCGCTGCCTCCCTGAAGTAAGGCAAGGTTTCCCAGCGGCTGCGATCGCCGACGATATAGAGGGGAGGGAGGTTCAGTCGAAGAAGCCCGCATCCTCTTCGCTAAGATATCTCCTGGCCGCTTCGGCGTCGATATCAAGGCCAAGCCCCGGCGCTTCCAGTAGGTCCACCATGCTGTCCTTAACGATCTGCGGCGGCAAGCCGATTACCAGATCCTGCCACCAGGGATCGGAGGCGGTCGGATATTCGAAGGCGATGTAATTTGCCGGCAAGGTGGCGCAGACATTGATCAACGCGCCGAGGCCAAGCAGGCCGTTAGCGATGCCGTGCGGTGCCATCAGGATCGAGTGCATGTAGGCGTGCTCGGCGACCCATTTGAGCTCGGCAATGCCGCCAACATCGGCTGGATCGGGGCCGATGACGCGTACCGCCTGCGTCTCAATCAGTTCCTTGAAATTGTGCCGCAGGTAGATCTGCTCACCAGTGTGGATTGGCGTCGAGGTGGAGGTTGTCAGTTCCCGATAGGCCTGCGGATTGACCCACGGCACGTAGTCGCCAGTGAGCATGTCCTCGAGCCACATCAAATTGTACTTCTCGACCGCGCGAGCGAACTTGATCGCATCGGGCAGCATCCAGCCGGGGCCGCAGTCGAGCGCCAGGCTGACTTTGTCGCCCAGCACTTCCTTCATCGCGATCACGCAGTCGAGCATGTGATTGAAACCGCGCTCGCTGATCACGCCCTGATCCATGGCACCGTGATAGCCGCCCTTCTTCTGCGTCACGCCGTAGTGGAAGCCCTCGACAGTGTCCTTCATGTTGGAGTGGAACGAGATTCCTTGCTTGACCATGAAGAAGTTCTGCGGCTGCTCCATCATCCATTTGACGTCGGCGGCGTAATCTTCCGGCCGATCGCCCATGCGTTCCTGGCGAATCGAACCATTGTAGACGCGCACCTTGTCCCGCACCTTGCCGCCGAGGAGTTTATAGACGGGCACGCCCGCGGCCTTGCCAGCAATATCCCACAGCGCATGCTCAATAGCGCTCACCGCCGCGCCGTACGGCTTGAAAGAGCCGCGTTGACGGATCTTCAACATTACTCTCTCGACGTCGGTCGGGTCCTCGCCGATCAGCGCCTCGCGGAAATGCAGTACCCAGGGCTTGAGGTGGGACTTGGTGAATTCGACTTCGCCCAAGCCATAGAGGCCCTCGTCCGTAACGATGCGGACGATCGGGTGTTTGCCGATAACGGCACAGCGGAGATCGGTGATCTTCATCTTCGTTCCTCTTCGCCTCAGCTCCAGGTGCGATCCCAGGAATACTCATCGTCCCAGTGATCCGTCGGCAACCAGATGCCGGTGACACCCGGCTGCAGATGCTGCGAGATCACCTCGTCGACGACGTCGTCAATCCCCAGGCCCGGCTTGTCTGGAACAGTGACAAAACCGTCCTTCACCAGTGGCCTGGGAAGGCCGGTGACGATATCGTCCCACCAGTCGACATCGACAGAGTGGTATTCGAGCGCCATGAAGTTTTCAGTCGCGATCGCGACATGTGCCGCGGCCATTGCTGCGATTGGACTTTCTGCCATGTGGATCGCCATGGCGACACCGTGGTCCTGCGCCATGTCGCCGATCTTCTTGGTCTCGAGGATGCCCCCGCTGGTGAGCAGGTCCGGGTGGATAACGGAGACGCCGCCGCTCTTGAGCAGAGGCTCGAAGCCTTCCTTGAGGTATATGTCCTCGCCAGTGCAGATCGGCACTGTGGTGGCGTCCTGCAGTTGTCGGTATTGATCGGTATACTGCCACGGGATCACATCCTCGAGCCAGGCTGGCACGTATTTTTCAATTCGCCTGGCAAGGCGGATGCCGTTCTGCATCGAGATATGGCCGATATGGTCGATTGCGAGCGGCACATCCATTCCGATGACCTCACGAACCTCGGCAATGTATTGCTCAAGGAAGTCGAGGCCCTTGTCGGAAAAGTGGAGGCCGGTAAATGGGTGTGGGACGTTATGCAAATCGTATGCAGCGTTGCGCACGCGCCGCTCTTCATTGGTCTTCAGCGGACCGCGGCCGGGGTGGTCGCGGTAGCCTTCAAGTGAGCCGGCAGGAGACACTACCGCCCCGGGCACATCCGCGATCTGCATCAGCCCCAGATCCATCTTGAGGAAGGTGAAGCCGAGCTCCATGCGCTGCTTGAGGCGCTTGCCGGTCTCGGTACCGCTCGGCACGGTAGCGTCGGTGTCGCAATAGACGCGCACTTTTTCCCGAAAACGGCCGCCAAGCATCTGGTAGACGGGGACGCCATAGGCCTTGCCGGCAAGATCCCACAACGCGATTTCCACCGCCGATACGCCGCCGCCTTGCCGGCCGTGCCCGCCGAATTGCTTGGTCCGGCGAAACAGTCGATCGATATTGCAAGGGTTCTCGCCAAGCAGCCGGCTCTTCAGCATCAGCGCGTAGGTGGCGCTGGCACCGTCGCGCACCTCGCCAAGCCCGACGATGCCCTGATTGGTGTAAATCTTAAGCAGCACTGAGGCGAACGGAGCGCCGGTGATTTCGGCTACCCGCAAGTCGGTGATGCGAAGGTCGGACGGCTTGGAATGCGTGTTCACACGATTGAGCGCCTCGTCGGCTCCATCTGCCTCTAGCATGGTTTATCCTCGTTTTAGTCCGCGGGGCTGCCGCCGCCCACGCTGGGGCGGTGTAGGGGTTGCTAGTCCAGCTCTATCTCGTGGCTTTGAAGGTAGTCGCGGTTCATTTCAACGCCGAGACCAGGCTTGGGCGTAAGCTTGAGGCTGCCGTTCGAGACATCGAGTGGCCTGTCGATGAGGTGATCGTATTTGCCCAGGTTCCACTCCGACGTTTCGAGTTTGTAGAAATTGGGAACGGTCATCATCACCTGCGCTCCCGCAACCACGTTGATCGGCCCTGCCGCGTCATGCGGCGAGACGGGAATGTAGTAGGCTTCGCATAGGGCAGAAATCTTCTTGAGTTCGGTAATGCCGCCGGTCCATGTGACATCAGGCATAATGTAATCAGCCAGTCTGTTTTCGAGCACCGCCACGAAATCCCATTTCGTATGGCCGCGCTCGCCCCACGAGATAGCGGCGCTGACCTTCTCACGGACCTGTCTAAGCGCATTGAGGCTCTCCGGTGGGCAGGGCTCCTCGAACCAGTCGATCTGACCGGCTTCCTCAAGGCTCCGACAAAGGCGAATGGCGGTGGGAACGTCGAAGCGGCCATGCGCATCGATGAGGATGTCGACATCAGAGCCCGCCGTTTCGCGGATCAGAGCCGTGAGTTCGGCGGCTTCGCGCTCATCCTTGCGGGTCATGCTGCCATCGAGGTAGCCGTCCCGCTGTTCGCGAGGCTGTCCGTCGGCGGTGCGGCCTTGTTGGGGGAAAGGATCGAACTTGAGCGCAGTGTGGCCGGACTCGACGATGTCTCGAATTTCGCGGACAACAGCCTCATTGCTGGTAAATTTAGCCTGGTTGGGGTGGGTGTAGAGAGCAATTTCATCGCGTACCGGCCCGCCCAACAGCTCGTAAATCGGCTTACCCAAGACTTTGCCTTGGATATCCCAGAGAGCTATGTCAATGGCGCTCACGCATTCGACCGCGGCGCCGCGACTGCCCATGTAGGTGAAGCTGCGGAATATCTTGTGCCACAGATATTCGATACGCGCCGGGTCCTCGCCTGTCACAGCGGCACCGATCTGCCTCAGGATCGTGCAGAGGGCGCGATTGGCGAGCCTCGTCGTGGTGGTGATCTCTCCCCAGCCGCTCACCCCCTCATCGGTCGTTACTTCGACGAACAGAAACTCTCCCCAATAAGAAGCATCGGACTTGATGAGCCACGGCCGAACGCTGGTGATTTTCATCTCAACTGCCTTTACTGAAATGTTCGGGATAGCGATAATCCAGGCTATGTATTCTATCCTGCCCGAGCGGCGTTACGCGCGCGCATGTGTTCGAGGATGTGCCGGCCGGAGCCCTCGACATGGCGTGCAATGAGTTCGCCTGCCTCGTTCGCATTTCCCGCTTTTACATGCGCGATGAGCTCGCGATGCTCGCTAAGGATCGCGGCACGCCGGGCGAGCGTGAAGTTGAAACGCCGGCTCACGGCTCGAAGCACTTCGCGATGCTTCCACCAAAGCTCGGCGGCATGGCGGTTGTAGTGCTTTTGGTACATTACGGTGTGAAAGGCGGTGTCCAGCTCGCTGTGCCTTAACGTGTCGGCGAAGTTGTTCTCTTCAATGAGGCCTTGGATGCGTTCGAGTTCAGCAATGTCCTCGACGGTGGCCATGTTCACGAACCATCGCGTTAGTGCCGGCTCGATCAAGACTCCTATCTCGTAGATGTCCCGAACAAAATCCTGATCTATGGGCCGGACGCGCGCTCCGCGGTTGGGAATGAGGGTGACAAAGCCCTCCCCGCGCAACAGTTGCAAAGCCTCGCGCACGGGGTTGGTCGAGGTGCCGTGGCGCCGGGCGAGATCGGTGACTACAAGCCGCTCGTTGGCAGCGAGCCGCCCTTCGATGATGTCGTCCCTGATCAGTTGATAAAGCGAGGCGCCCTCGCTGGAAGCCCCGATAGCGTCGATGCCTTCGGGTGGCTTTGCTTTAAAATCGCTTGTTTCGGCCAAGGCTGTCCCCAAATCAATACACACATTGCTCGGATATCACGCCAGCCTTCTGTAAACAATGTACGATTTATTCAATTGACAGGCAATCTACAATCTGAAAACGTATGATTAGGCCAAAGGGATACATTGGGTGGAAAGTCCCGCGGCCGGGGAACAAAGACCGCTCGCTTCGACGCAGAGCGGCATAGGAGAACCTGGAGGATACCCTATGACGAGGATTTCACTCGGCGGCGCCGTCCTGCGCGGCACTGTCTCGACTGCTTTGATGGTATCACTGATGTCGGCGTCGGCGCTCGGCGCGCCGGTCGACTTGAGCAAATGGTCGCCGCAATATGTGCGCTCCATTGCCGGCACACAGAATTTTGACACGGCAGCTGATTGCGGCAAGGTCACCCCTCTCGACTACAAGGGGCGGCTGACTTTCTGGTATCAGGGCGTGTTCGAGGGCGACCCCGACCTCCTGCGCCAGTATTACAAGGAGTTCTTCGAGACCTTCCGCAAAACCTATCCAAACATCCAGCTTGAGGAACAAGCCCTCACCTATAACGACCTCTTGGACAAGTTCCGGACCGCGCTCTTGGGCAATGCAGCGCCCATGGCGGTCCGCCTGCAAATCCTGGGCGGCACCGAGTTCGCCTCAAAGGGATATTTGGAGCCTCTCAAACCTGAGGATGTAGGGTATTCGACCGAGGATTTCTGGCCCGGCGCAATGAAGGCTGTAACCTGGGAAGATGTGACTTACGGCATTCCAACCAACAACGAGACGATGGCGTTCATCTGGAACGCCGACATCTTCAAGCGTGCAGGCCTCGATCCGGACAAGGCTCCGGCAACCTGGGACGACGTCGTCAAGTATTCCAAGCAGATCCACGACAAGCTCGGCATTGCCGGTTACGGCCTCGTGGCTCGCAAGAATGCCGGTAATACGCCGTACCGCTTCATGCCGCAGCTGTGGGCCTATGGCGGCGGCGTCTTCGACGAGGCTACCGCCGACCCGACGTATAAGAAGGTCGAGCTCGATAGCCCGCAGAGCAAAGCGGCATTGCAGGCCTCCTACGATATGTATGTTCGCGACAAGTCGGTTCCGGTTTCGGCGCTCACCAACCAGCAGGCCGACAACCAGCCCCTCTTCCTCGCTGGCCAACTCGGCATGATGATCTCGCACCCGTCCGACTACAACGTCATGCTCGACCTGCAGAAAAAGGCGACGGCCACCGACAAGGACAAGGCGCAGACCGTGATCGACAACATGCGCTATGGCTTGATTCCGACTGGCCCCGACGGCAAACGTGCCGTCGTGTTTGGCGGCTCCAACATTCACATCCTGAAGCCCGAATATGTCGAAGGCGGCAAGGTAGACGAGCCGGCGGCAAAAGCTATCATCTGCATGTGGACAAGCCCCGAATGGTCACTGAAGATGGCTTATGCCGGCTCGAACCCGGGAAACCTCAACGGCTTCAAGACAAAATGGATGAAGGAACGCCTGGACAGCATCAAGTTTCTTGATGTCACGACCTCGATGCTGCCTTACGGCATCCCGTTCCCGGCACTGCCACAGTCCCCCGAGATCATGAACATCATCGTCCCGGACATGCTCCAGAATGCTCTGACTGGGGCCATGACCGTCGACCAGGCAGCAGACGATGCGGCCAAGAAGGTCAAAGACTTGATGGACGGTGGGCTCTAGTCCAAGTCCGACGATCTGACCGGCTGCACATCGGTCGCAGCCGGTTTTGTTCCCAAGGATGAGGGCTCTGCACGGTGACGATCTTGACTGGGAAGGCCGAGGTTTCCCGACGACTACGACCTCATAGGTCCAGAGTGCTGCGAAAGGTCTGGGAGCATCGCGCTGACTACGCGTACGTGCTTCCTGCGATCGCCGTGATGCTCATCGTCATAGCCTACCCCATCTATTACACGATCGAGCTGTCGTTCTTCAATACACCGCCTGGTCTGCAGCTTCGGGACAAGATTTTCGTCGGTCTCGACAACTACACCGCCATCCTCAAAAGTCCGGTGTTCTGGACGGTTACTTCGAACACTCTTATCTGGACAGCGGGATCGACTTTCATCGCATTTGTCCTGGGGTTCGCTTGCGCCCTCGCACTTCATCGTGACTTCGCCGGCCGCGCCATCCTGCGCGCCATCTTGATCATTCCCTGGGTCATCAGCGCGGTTGCAGCGTCATATATCTGGAAATGGATCTACCATTCGGACTTTGGGATCATTGGCTCAGTGCTGGTTGGCCTGGGATTGAGCGACCGGCCGCCGAATTTCATCGACAGCGTCAGTACGGTGTTGCCCTCGCTGATCGTCGTGAATATCTGGCGAGAATTTCCGTTCGCCATGATCATGATGATGGCTGGCCTGCAGACGGTTCCCGACCAATTGCTGCGCGCCGCAAAAGTCGACGGAGCCAATGCATGGCAGCGGTTCTGGCACGTCACCTTTCCGCACTTGAGAAACGTCTCGACGGTGACGATCCTTCTGCTGGCAGTGGCCAACTTCAATTCTTTCATCATCCCCTGGATCATGACCGGCGGCGGGCCGTCGAATGCATCGCATATCTGGATCACTCACATTTACGAACTCGCCTTCGGCCGCCAGCGCTGGGGGGTGGCATCGGCCTATTCGGTGCTGCTGTTCCTGATCCTGATGTCGCTCGGCTACTTCTACGTTCGTGCGCTGAGCGGCAACGACCAGAAAGACGGGAGCGAATGAGCACGATTGTCGAGACTGCTCAGGGCCAGGCGCGTCGCCGTATGCGCATCGATGGATGGCGGTGGGGCGGACGCATCTTCCTTGTGTTCATGCTGCTTTACACCGCATTACCGATGATCTGGATGCTGATCACCTCGATCAAGTCCGGCTTCGCGGCCATGCAATTCCCGCCGCAATGGTGGCCGGACCAACCCACTCTTGCCAGCTACCAGAAGCTGCTCGATCCGCAAAACAGCGTCGGTCAGGACTTCCTTCGTTTCTTCTGGAACAGCCTTTTCGTCTCCACTGCCACGACCATCCTTTCGGTGATCGTGGCGGTTCCTGCGGCCTACGCGTTTTCGCGCTTCACTTTCCCAGGCCGGAACTTTCTGTTCTTCGCCGTATTGCTTCGCAACATGTTCCCGGCGGTGATCTTTCTCGTGCCGCTCTTCATCCTGATGCGCGCGATCGGGCTGGTGAACACGCATAGCTCGCTCATCCTCACTTACCTCACATTCGGCCTGCCGCTGGCAATCTGGCTCCTCAAGGGCTTCTACGACAACATCCCGGTGCAACTCGAGCAGGCCGCGCGCATCGATGGGGCAACGCGGTTCCAGGCCTTTGTCCTGATCGTGATGCCGCTCTCGGCGCCAGGAATCATCGCGACGGCGATCTATTCCTTCATCGGCGCGTGGAACGAGTACATCTATGCCTATACGTTCCTCTCCAAGAACGACCAGCTGACACTGCCGGTCGGCATCCAACGCTTCTTCTCCGAAAATACGACGGACTTTCCCGGCCTTATGGCGGCCAGCTTTATGATGAGTGTGCCCGTCGTGGTCTTGTTCCTCGTCCTGCAACGATACTTCGTACGCGCCCTCACAGAAGGCGCAGTCAAGCACTAGGGAGTTGCCGGTGGCCCACGTGGTCCTCAAAGATCTTGTCAAGACCTATGGCAGCTTCAAAGCTGTCAACGATGTTTCGCTGACGGTCAACGACGGCGAATTTGTAGCGCTCGTCGGCCCTTCAGGCTGCGGCAAGACAACTACACTCAATCTTGTGGCGGGGCTCATCCCCATCACATCTGGCGACATCGTCATCGGCGACCGGGTGGTCAACGACCTCGACCCCAAGGACCGCGACATCGCAATGGTGTTCCAGAACTACGCGCTCTATCCGCAGAAATCGGTCTACAAAAACCTGGCGTTCCCGCTGCAGATGCGCAAACTGCCAAGGGACGAGATCGACAAGAAGGTCAAGGAAGCAGCGCGAGTGCTCGACATGACACAGCTGCTCGAGCGCAAGCCACGCGAACTTTCGGGCGGGCAACAGCAGCGCGTGGCGCTCGGCCGTGCACTCGTTCGCGATCCGGCGGTATTCCTGATGGATGAACCACTCTCCAACCTCGACGCAAAGCTGCGCGTGCAGATGCGGTCGGAGATCAAGCGTTTCCACCAGGACCTCAAGGCGACGATCATCTACGTGACGCACGACCAGCTCGAAGCGGTAACCATGGCCGACAGGATGGCGGTGATGAACGGCGGCTACCTGCAGCAATACGATTCACCGGCGCAGGTCTTTGCCCATCCGGTGAACATGTTCGTCGCCAGCTTCGTCGGCAGCCCGGCGATGAGCCTTGTTCCGCTGGAGACGTCAACGGCAAGCGGCAACACTGTGTTGACGAGTGCGGAGGGCTGGCGCCTCGAGCTCTCGCCAGAAAACGCTCAGAAGGTCTCAAGGGCGACAACCAAGAAAGTCGTGCTCGGCGCACGTCACTCGACGATCAAGCTGCACAAGAGTGCGGTGCCAGGCAGCATTCCTGCCAAGGCCTACACGGTGGAGCCGACCGGAGACGTCACCTTCGTGCAGGCGTTTCTTTCGGGCGCCATCGTCAATGTCAGCGTGCCGCCGACCATTGCCGTCGCGCCCGACGAACAGATTTGGCTCGAGTTCGATCAGGAGCGGATGCATCTGTTCGACGGCGAAACAGAAATGGCCCTCAAGGCCCACTGAGACAGAGCCGATGCGTGCGAATCGAGGCGTGAATGACTACGAAGCTTAAAATCACGGCCATCAAGCCCTATCCAGTATGGGTTGGAACGCGCAACCAGATGCTGGTCAAAGTCGAGACCGACAACGGCATTTTCGGCTGGGGCGAGAGCGGCTTGAGCGGTCGCGAAAAGGCCGTGGCCGGCGCGATCGAGCACTATCGCGAGTTTCTCATCGGCCGCGATCCAATGCAGATTGGTCGGATCTGGCAAGAAGTTTATCGCAGCCAGTACTTTGAAGGCGGGCGCGTTCTGCAGGCGGCAATTTCCGCCATCGACATTGCCCTTCACGACATCAAGGGCAAGGCGCTGGGCGTGCCGGCCTACGAACTGTTGGGCGGCATGCAGCGCGACCGTATTCCTACCTTCGCCTCGACGGGTGACGAGGCCGAGGGCGATGTCGCCATCGAACGAGCCCGCGAACTACGCGAACAAGGGTGGCAGGCGATCCGCTTCTTTCCTATCGGGCAAAACAGCAAGGACATCTTTGAACCGCGCCAGTCGATCGGCGCGACCGCAACTATGCTGAACAAGGCGCGCGAGGCGCTGGGCGACGAGGTCGTCCTCGGCATCGACTATCATCATCGGCTGTCGGTGGCAGAGGCGGCGAGCTTCTGTAACAAGCTCAGCCGCGGCGTGCTTGATTTCCTCGAGGAGCCGATACGAGACGAGACACCCGAGGCCTACGAATCCCTGCGCACGATGACTGACATCCCCTTCGCCATCGGCGAGGAATTTGCCAGCAAGTGGCAATTCCTGCCCTACATCGAGCGTGGCATCCATCAGTTCAACCGGCTCGATGTTTGCAATGTTGGCGGGCTCACCGAAGCGATCAAGGTCGCCGGTTGGAGCGAGGCGCACTATGTGGACCTGATGCCCCACAATCCCCTCGGCCCAGTCTGCACGGCCGCGACCATCCATCTCGCCGCCGCGGTAGCGAATTTCGCCTGGCTCGAGACCAGGGTGCCCGAGGCAAAGCTGGGCTTCGATAATTCCGACTTCTTCCCCGTGCAACCACGGCTCGACGGCCCAGACTATCCGGTCAGCGATCTGCCGGGGCTTGGCGTAGAGGTCAACGAAGAGGCGATCAAGGCGGAGAGCTTCCGGTTCTGGGAAGCGCCTCACCTGAAGCGCCGCGATGGTTCTGTTACGAACTGGTAGTTTCATCCACCGGAGCCTAGAATGACCCATACGCCCGACATTACGCGACCGCCCAAAGAACTGATCGACGCATTGAAGGAAATCGGTGCCGCGACGATTTCCGGCACGCTTGGCCACATGGGCTTCCGCAATCCGCATATGGTCGGTCCCGTGCCGCAGAATCGCGGGAAGTCGATCGTGGGGCCGGCCCTGACGCTTCAATTCATGCCGCAGCGGCCGGACCTCTTCAGCGAGGGAGAATATGCAGATCCGGAGACGCAGTTGCACCGCCATGTGCTTTATCACGTGCAGGAGGGCGATGTGGTCGTGGTCGACGCGCGCGGCGACATGAGCTCGGGCGTCTTCGGCGATATGATGTCGACCTATTTCAAAGGCAGAGGCGGCGCCGGCATCGTGATCGATGGGTGCATGCGCGATCGGCCCAATGTCGAGAAGCTGGATCTCCCTCTATGGCTACGTGGCTGGACTCCCAACTACCATGTGCAGACCAGCATCTATCCGAATGCGGTCAACGTTCCGATTGCCTGCGGCGGTGTCACGGTAATCCCCGGCGACATCATGGTCGCCGACGATGACGGGGTGGTGGTACTTCCAGTCGCGATGGCCGCGAAGGTAATCGAAGAGTCGCAAAAGCATCACGATTGGGAGGAGTTCTCGCGAGTGAAGCTTATGGAGGGCGGGTCGTTGCAGCGCTACTATCCGCTGCATGACGATGCCCGCGGAGAATACGAAGAGTGGCGCAAAGCAAGCCGCTTGGAGAACCGAAGTTAGCCTATCGCCCGGACGTGATCTTCGAGCTTGGTTCACTGCGGTTCACTATCGAAACAAGCGTGGAGCAATTGCATCCCTTCGTCGATGCGGGTCGTGGGAATAGCGCCGTATCCCAGCATAATACCGACTCGTGGGATCGCACTCACGGCGAAATGCGACAGGATCTGGATGGCGACGCCGCGATCGGCAGCGCGGCGGGCGATCACGGCGATCTGGTCTACCGACATTTTCCGGGCCGGAGCGGTGAGATGAAGCCCCGTTGTCGACGGGACGAGCTCGATATGCTCTGCAAACTCACGGGGTGATCGCGTCCCCGAGGAGCTCGTGCCGTTCCCGGTGGATTGCGTTCACCCGACGCGAGCGACCAAGGACCGGTCATGAAAGCAGCGGCAAAACTGGCGTGGGGTCAGTCCGGTTACCTCTCGGAAGCGGGCGGAAAAATGACTTTGGCTGCCGAAGCCGCAGGCCTGTGCCACGTCGGACAATGGAACCTTGCCTGCTGCAATAAGCCGCTTGGCACGCTCGATACGTCTGCGCAACACGTTGCGATAGGGGCCAAAACCAGTCGAGCGTTTGAAGGCACGGGCGAAGTGATAAGGGCTCAGACCGGCCACGGCAGCCAGGTCCTCAATCGTCAGGTCCTGCTCCAGATGGGCTTCGACATACTCCTGCACCCGCCGCAGAACGACTGGCGCCAGACCTCCGCGGATGAAGAGCGCTTTCGGCGGGCGTTCGCTGCAGCGGGCCGCGAGGTAGGCGGTCAGCATTTCGCCAGCCTGAGTTATGGCGATGCGGTCGGCCGGCTCCTCCCACGACAGCGGCAGCACCATGGCGCGGATGATGTTTTCGAGTGACGGGTCGCGTTGGAGGCCCTCTTCGCGCAGGCTTATCAGGCTGGGGTCGGCATCGAGCGTCTCCACCACCCGGGATTCAAACACCGGCGTCGGGATGTAGAAGTGGAGAAGCCGACCTTTCCCGGCAGCTTCCCAAGCCGTCGGCGCGCCGGCCGGCACAACCCAGAGGCTGCTTTCGCCATGGATGGGATCGTAGCCGCGTCCGCGCAGCCGGCGAAAGCCCGCACCCTCGGCGACCCAAAAACTGAGTGTATGGTGATTGGCCGGGTTGTAGTGGTAATGCCCGCGTCCCTCCCGCTCCCAGAGCGCGGCCGCCAAGCCTTCCCCGAAGCGTGCCGAGGCTCGCAAAGGAACACCCGACTGCTGCAAATGGTTGAAGATGGCGTAGTCCTGCAATCGTAACATGGCAACGTCAGTTAACCAAAATCTCTGCCGGCTAGCAACACCGTTGCCCATTCCGCAGCAAGATCAGAACAAAACCCGGAGCTTTTGGACTGACAGCGCCGCGGTGCCTGCGCTATGTGTCGACCTGTGGGAGGGCTTAGTTAGAGCGCCATGCGTCCAATCGGACGCACAAAGGACGCCCTAACTCTTTCAATCCTCGCATCGAGCTTTCCGAAAATCGATTCCGATTTTCGGGCCGATGCTGTAGCAGAGCGAGGAAAGAACATGCGGTTACTTGACGCAATTGCTGTTGGTGGCGGCGAAGCTGAACGTCGCCGACGAACTGGCCGGTGGGCCGCACCCTCCCGAGGCACTCGCGCGGGTGGCTGGAAATGGAAGGCTGAAAGGCCTCGAGCGGAAGCTCGCGTCGATCACTCGTCGAGAGTGCGACGACTTGGATTTGTGAAGGCCACGGTCGCAGCCTTCAAGACTTGGCAATTGACCGCTCAAGACATCGGGCAATCGCGGATTTAAGCCCCGATCAGTTGAGAGACATCGGTCATGCCGAGGCGCCAGCGGCAGTGCTTGAAGTCAAGCCAGGTCTGATCACGTACCTGATGTCGATGAGGTAAGCCGACCACCGGGCCGTTTCAGCCGTAACTGGCCTGCCGAGATTCAGCGGGCTTGGAACCCGCGCGGTCCGTCTGTCATGAAAGGAGTAAAATGATGCGCACGCAGGAACTTCCTTCCGCCGTCCCGCTGATGGCGCTTTCGACCGGTTTCTGGACCTTCAAGACTCTGGCCGCCGCGCACGAGCTGGACCTCTTCAGCCGCCTTGCGGGCGGCCCGGGCACGACAGCTGGCGAGCTGGCGCAAGCGCTCGGTCTGCATCCACGCCCGGCCGAGATGCTGTTGACCGGCTGCGCTGCACTCGGGCTTCTGGAGAAAACGGAGAGCCGTTATCGCAATACGCCGTTAAGCGAAGCCTATCTCGTGAAGGGCAAGCCGTATTACTTTGGTGGCTTCGTGCGGATGGCCGACAAGCGGCTCTACGCGGGCTGGGGCAAACTTACCGAAGCGCTGCGCACGAACCGGCCAACCACGTGGGACCCTGCGGTGCAATCCTCGATCTTCGACGGCGAGGATCCGACGATGCTGGCACTCTTCTGGGAGGCGATGCATTCGCTCTCCACGATGACCGCGCGCAAGCTCGGCGAAGCCGTGGATCTCAGTCATTTCCGCCGCCTTCTGGACATCGGCGGCGGATCGGGCGCTTATGACATCGAGCTTTGCAAACAGTATGAGGCGCTGCGCGCGACCGTGTTTGATCTGCCGCATGTGGCCGCGATCGCCGCGGGAAAGATTGTCGAGGCCGGCTTGACCGACCGCATCGGGACCGCCGGCGGCAACTTCTTCGAACAGCTTCCCGGGGATCACGACGTGCATCTCCTGTCGATGATCCCGCACGATTGGGACGAGGCCAAGAACCGCGCCCTGCTGCGCCGGTCCTTCGAGGCTTTGCCGAGCGGCGGCGCAGTGATCATCAGCGAGCTTCTCGTCAATGACGAAAAGACCGGGCCGGCGCCGGCCGCGCTGATGAGCCTCAACATGCTGATCGAGACGGAAGGGCGAAACTACACGCCGGCCGAATATTCGGCGTGGCTCGAGGAAGCCGGCTTCCGGCACATCGAGACGGTCTGGTTCGACGCACCCGCCGCGAACGGCGCGGTGATCGGCCGCAAGCCCTAGATCAGGATGATTTGGGCCCAATCGGCCTAAAATATGAAACCTGATCTAAATCAGAGCATGATGTCGTCTGAAAACCGCGCACACTTTTCGGCATCATGCTCCAGAGCAACGGGACGGAGGGAAGCATGAGCATTCACGATTTCGGAACTGCTGTCACGCGCGTGGCGTCGCGGGCGGCCAGGCGGGTGTTGCCCGCAGCATTCGCAGCGCTGGCGGCGGCGATTGGATCGTCGCCTGCCGGCGCGGCCGACAGCGAGCTGGTCGAACGGGGGAAATACCTGGTGACCATCACGAGCTGCACCGATTGCCACACGCCGGGACATTTCCTCGGCAAGCCGGACATGACGCGTCACCTCGGCGGCTCCGAGGTCGGTTTCGAGATCCCTGATGTCGGGGTGTTCTACGGCCCCAACCTCACGCCCGATGAGGAGACGGGTCTCGGGCGTTGGAGCGAGCGTGATATCGTCACTGCGATCCGGACAGGCAGGCGCCCCGACGGACGCATGCTCGCTCCGGTCATGCCGTGGCCCGCATTGGCGAAGCTCACCGACTCTGACGCCGCGGCGATTGCGGCCTATCTCAAGAGCCTGCCGCCGGTGAGCAACAAGGTGCCCGGACCGTTCGGGCCGGGCGAGGCGCCAACTTCGTTCGTGATGAAGATCGTGGCGCCGGCGGAGAAATAGGGGCGGCGCATTGCAGGGCGGCGCCCATCCCATTTCCGGCTCACGACTCGCGCGGAGTCGCCCCGGATGATCGCGCCGGAGTTCAGTTCGGGAAGAGAACATCGCCCTTCCCGAGCCCGTATTTTCGCCGCCTGCCGCGCTTTTTGAGATCAGCGCGACCAACAGTTGCCCCTCCGTCCTGAGTATTTTGCCCACGCGAAACTCTGTTTCCAGTCTGCGTATCGCCTCCACATTGCGCTTTACAACTATATAACATAGTTGCTACGTTACTAGCAATGGTGAGGCGAGCCTGCTGACTGGTGTTGGGCTGCCCTTGATGAAGGACGCTGCGACGATGTCTGGGACCTATGCTACCTTTTCCGACGATAGTTTTGCGGGCCGAAGCGTCCTTATCACGGGCGCAGCGAGCGGAATGGGTCTTGAAACGGCAAGGGCCTTCGCCAGCAAGGGCGCGGAAGTCGTCATGGCGGATCGTGACGAGGCGGGGCTGAAGCGCTACGGTGCGGAACTGCGCAATGGCGGCGCGGCTATTCACACCGTGACGGTGGATGTCAGCGATCAGGAAAGCATCGACAAGGCCTTCGATTTTTGTGACGCAAATCTGGCGCGTCTCGATAACGTCGTGACATGTGCAGCGATCATCACAGCCAAGCGTATATTCGAGCAGGATCGGGCGCATTGGCATCGCGTGCTCGATGTCAATCTGCTCGGCAGCTTCTTCGTCGTGCAGGCGGCGGTCAAACGCATGCTCGACAACGCCGATGGCGGCAACATCCTCTGTATCGCCTCGGATGCCGGCGTGCATGGCGGCGGCGGGCTGATCGCCGATACCGCTTATGCGGCATCGAAAGCCGGGATCTTGTCGATGGTCAAATCGGTGGCGCGGGAACTTGCGGGCAAGAAGATCCGCATCAACGCGCTGAACCCCGGGCCGACGGATTCCCCGATGCACTCCCATATCGACCAGTCGCTGAAGGACCGCATCGCCGGCAATCTGCCGATGCGGCGCATGGGACGGCCCGAGGACATGGCGGCGGCAATCATGTTCCTGTGCTCGGATGCAGCCAGCTTTACCTACGGCGCCGCGCTCGATGTCGATGGCGGATCGATGTTCCGCTAGATGGGGAGGGGATAGAAGTATGCAGCAGACAGCCCGCCGTTACGCCTATTCGGCCGATATTCCCGAACTCGATGGTGTCGATGTGCTCGTCATCGGGGGCGGACCATCGGGATTATCGGCCGCGGTCGCGGCGGCACGTCTTGGCGTGCGGGTACGCCTTGTGGAGCGCTACGGCTTCCTCGGCGGCAACCTTACGGCGGGCCTCGTCGGCCCCTGCATGACCTCCTATTCGCTCGACGGCAGCCAGCAACTGATCCGGGGCATCTACGAAGAATTCGTTCAGCGGATGATGGCGCTCGGCGGCGCGCTGCATCCGAGTACGATCCCGGCAGGTTCGGCCTATTGCGGCTTCATCGTCTACGGCCACGACAAGGTGACACCTTTCCAGCCTGAGGCGGCGAAGGTCGCGGCGCAGCGCATGTGCGTCGAGGCGGGAGTGGAATTGTTGCTGCACACCATGGTCGTCGATGCCATTGTCGATGACCATGACGCGGACAATCCCCGGGTGCTCGGGGTCGTTTGCGCCGGCAAAGGCGGGTTGAGGAGCGTTCGTGCCAAGGTCGTCGTCGATTGCTCGGCCGACGGCGATGTCGCCCATTATGCCGGTGTCCATACCCGTCAGGGGCGGGAAAGCGACGGCCTTTCCCAGCCGCAAACATTGTTCTTCCGCGTGCAGAACGTCGATGACCAAGCTGTGGAGGATTACATCCGCGCGCATCCGCAGGATTTTCGGCCTTTCGCCTCGATCGTCGCCAAGGCGACGGCCGAGGGCCGCTTTCCCGCGCCTCGCCGCGGCATCGGCCTTTACAAAACCATGGAACCGGGCGTCTGGCGCATCAATACCGGCCGCGTGTTGCGCCGCAATGGGGCTGATGCCCTTGAGCTCTCGCTTGCCGAGGTCGAAGGCCGGGAGCAGACCGTGGCGCTGCTCGATTTCTTCCGCAACAATCTGCCCGGCTTCGAACAGGTGGAACTGCGGGACACGGCAACCCAGATCGGCGTACGGGAAACCCGACGGATCGATGGAGCCTACGAACTGACGCTGCAAGATTTGCATTCCGGCCGCGCCTTCGACGATGTCGTGGCGTTGTGCGGCTATCCGCTCGATATTCACGACCCCACAGGCTCGGGCGGTGGGACCGGTGGCGAGGGGCTTGATGCGGCGAATATCTACCAGATACCTTACCGGGTCATGCTGCCGCGCGTTCATGAGGGCCTGCTGGTGTCCGGCCGCGCGGTCTCGGCGACGCATGAGGCGCTCAGCGCCATTCGCGTCATGCCGCCCTGTTTTGCGCTCGGCCAGGCGGCCGGTGTTGCCGCGGCACTTTCGGTCGGCAACAGGGCCAGTCCCCGGCATGTCGACTACGCGGACTTGCGCAGGGAACTTCTGGCCCAGGGCGCCTATCTTGGCTGACGGAAGGAGAAAGCGGGGAGCGATACCCGCGGTTTCTCAAGTCAGGCCTTCAGATGAAGGGTCACCAGCACGGTGCATTCAGCGCCATCGGCAAATCGGGTTGCAACGCGCAGCCAATTGCCGAAGGCGTTGAGCCGGGCCACGGCAACGCCGTCCTGTTCGGCCGGCATGGCGAATTCCGTTCCTTCCCGGACCCAGTGCATGCCGTCAGGCGAGATTTCCACCCAGCCCTTGGGTGCAGTGCCGACGGGAGGCTTCAATGCCCGAATGAAGAATACGGCTTCATGCGCCCAACCGGCCTCATAGGGTTCGCTCGCGGCGTCACCGCTCCAGCGCTCATTGCGGGTTATCACCGCCGTGATGTTTTCGGGAAGCATCAAAAATCCCCTGAAATGCAAATGGAATCGACATAGAGAAAGGCACGCTTGGCGACATCCGTCTCGGCGAACAGGCAGAAGTTCAGCATGCACCAGAGGTTTTTCATCGCCGGAATCCGGATCGACTCGAAGCCGGATACATCGAAATTCCGGTCGTTGCATTGCAAGCCGGTCGCCTTCATGGAGGCGAGGTCGAAATCGAAGCGCATATAGCTCCAGTTCACCTTCGTCGGGATCTCGTTGTAGCAGAGCCGTTGTTCACCATCCGGCAAGTCCAGCCAGCCTTCGGGCGCCAGGTGATAGTGGCTTACGGTCTTGTCTTCCCGGCCGATGGCGGTGAAGGGCGTGGTCTCGCGTTTGTACTGCCATTTCTGCAAGTGCTTGCCGTCAAGTGCATTGAGAAAGCGCAGATGCGGCATAACCCGCTCGCCGTCTCCGTCCCGATCGCCGCATTGCAGATCGAACAGGAAGCCGATCGATCGCACGTCGGTTTCCGATAGTTTCAGTTCCGTCGCCTCCGGCTTGAACGTGAAGAAAATCTCGAAGCGGATCGGGCCGCGCTTGCGGAAGGTATGGCGCTTGATTGCAACGTTCTGGGCGCCCGGTTTTGCCTTTGTGGCGATCTTTAGCGCATAGGACGAATCCATGCCGCCGTGGGATCCTGCATCCCAATGCCCGAGAGTTGAGAGCATGGCGCTCGAGTGCTGGGCAAAGCCCGGCAGCATGACGTCGAGGCTGTCCTCGTAATTGCCGACCAACTGCGACCAGCCGCAATGCCCGCGCGAAAAATCGTCAAACGACAGGATGCGCGGCAGAGGATCGAAACGACTGAGCGCCGGATCTGCGCGAAGCATTGCGAGCCTCATGGCTTCCATCATGTCGGCTGTAGAAGAGGGCGCTGATGTCGTCATTATGGTGTTGACCTCACTGTACGCGGAGCCGTTTGACGGCGTCCCAATCGATTTCGATGCCGAGACCCGGCCGTGTCGGCACGTCGAGCCGGCCATTCTTCTGGCGCAGGCAGCCGGGCGCCAGATCGGCCAGGTCGCGCTTGAAGGGGCTAAGATCGCATTCGCATTCCATCACCCGGAAATTCGGAAGGGCGGCTGCCAGATGCGTGCTGGCCGTCTCGCAGATAATGCCGGACATGCCGATATGCGGGGCGTAGCCCACATCGTGCAGGGCGGCATAGTCTGCCATGCGCCGTGTTTCGGATATGCCGCCGGCACGGGCGACATCCGGCTGCAGGATTGAAAGGGTGCGGTTGGCGACGAGACGCTGCGCCTGATCGGCGGTAAAGTTGCTCTCTCCGGCTGCGAGCGGCACGTCGCAGCGCTTGCGCAGTTCCTCGTAGCCTTGCTCGTTTTCCGGCGCCAGCGGCTCCTCGAACCAGAAGTAGCCATTGGTCGAAAGTGCCCTGCCGACCTCGATCGCCTGGTCCAGATCATAGGCCCAGTTGGCGTCGACACAGAGTTCGATATCGTCGCCGGCGCGCTTGCGCAGCCGTTCGATGCGCCGGCAGGCTTCTCTGACCGGATTGGCCATCTTGACTTTGATGCGCGGGAATCGCTCGCCGATATAGCGCTCCAGTTCCCGATCCGCCTCAGCATCGTCGACCCAGTTTACGGCGGCGGCATAGACCTCGATCGTTTCCCGGCCGATGCCGCCAAGCAGCTTGGCGATCGGCATGCCCGCGGCCTTGCCCATGATGTCCCACAGCGCAATGTCGACGCCTGCGATCGCCTCGATCAGCATGCCGCCGGCGCGGCCTGACAGCGAGCGCCGCATGGATTGCCAGAGCGCGCCGATGTTACGCGCGTCCTGTCCGATCAGCCGTGGCTTTAACGAGGTTTCGATCAGTTCCGCATAGGCCTTAGGCGAAAACCGGGCCAGAACCTCACCGACGCCGACGATGCCGGCATCTGTGCGCAACTCGACAAGAACCATCGAGACTTTGTGATAGGTACCCCAGGACGTGACGGTCGGTTTGGGCAGCGTCTGGCTGAGCGGATGGGCGATGACATCTGAAATAATGATCGCCGGTCCGGTCGAAGGTTGCACAGAATCCATCGGCTCTTTCGTTCCCAATGTTTTGCTCGTTGCTCTTGGTTTTGCTCGCTGCTTTGGGGCGTGTCTGTTATTCCTAGCTAGATGTTGGTGACTTGGCAACTGATAAACCTAGTTGCTAAGTTGGAAACTGCGTGTTAGCTTTGTGAATATGAGGATCGAGATGAGTGAAATTCCCGAAAGGAAACCCGTTTTCACCGCCAAGCCGCCCAACCCTTCGCGGTTGGCGGATGGGGTTTCCGATGCGATTGCCGCCGCGCTCTTTGATGGGCGCATCTCGCCTGGCGAGCCGTTGCCGCCCGAAGGGGAGATCGCCAGGGAGTTCGGCGTCTCGAAGCCTATCGCCCGCGAGGCGCTTCGCCAGCTGACGGCAGCCGGGCTGATCTTCACCCAACAAGGCAAGGTTGCCCGGGCCAAGGCGCTGAGCGGCGAATCGATGGACAAAATCTACGGCTACGCGGTCCGCTCCAGTCTCAAGCGGCTGCGCGAAGCCAATGAAATGCGCCGCGTCGTCGAGACGGGAATTGCCCGACTCGCCGCCGAACGTCGCGATCCGGAAGGTCTGGATATTATGCGGCAGGGCTTGGCGGGCATGCTGGCTTCCGTCCAGGAGCCCTCCGGCTTTACCGCCGCCGACATCCTGTTTCACCTCGGCCTCGCCGTGACGACGGGTAATTACATGATCCGCGTGCACATGGAGAGCATGCGTTCCGTGCAGCGCGAGGTGTCGGAATTGTTTTCACGTCGCGCCAATCGCAGCGACGCTGACTGGCGGGCAACGATTGGCCGGCATCAGGCAATCTACGACGCAATTGCAGTTGGTGATGCCGACCTCGCCGAGCAAAAAATCCGGGAGCATTTCGAAGCTGCCGACATTGCCTCGCTCGAGGTGGCCGACAAGTTGAAAGATGCCGAGCGATGAGCGCCGCGCGCTTTTCACTGAAAGGCCGACGCGTGCTGGTAACCGGTGCCAGTTCCGGCATCGGCCGGGCTGTTGCGCTTGGCCTTGCGGAGCATGGAGCGGAACTGATCCTGCATCATTTCGGTAATGAAACGGGCGCGCGTGAGGTGGCCCGGGCGACCGGAGGGACGGCGCCGGTACTGGAAGCAGACTTCACCGACGGGCGTGCGACGCAGGCTTTTGCCGATGAAGTGCTCAAAACACACGGCCCGATCGATATCCTCATTGCCAATGCCGCCATCGAACGTCGGCGGCCCTGGCAGGAATTGGATGAGGCGCATGTCAACGCCCATGTGGCATCGAATTTCTCGGCGCTGCTGACGCTGACGGCAAAGCTGGTTCCACCGATGGCCGAGCGGGGCTGGGGCAGGGTCGTCGCCACAGGCAGTATCATGGCGGTGCGACCGCGGGCGGAAACGGTTGTTTATGCGTCGCTCAAGGCGGCGCAGTTGACTGCGATCAGGTCGATTGCGCGCGAAATCGGCCATCGCGGCGTCACGCTGAATGTGGTTTCGCCGGGTGCGATCGAGATCGAGGCCAATGCCGCGCGCTACGGCGACCCGGCGTTCCGCAAAGCGGTAGCCGCCAAGATCCCTGTGGGCAGGCCGGGCCAGCCGCAGGACCTGGTTGGGGCGTTTGTTTTTTTGTGCAGCGATGCTGCCAGCTACATTACGGGTGCAAATATTCCGGTCGACGGAGGATGGTCGATCGGAGACGCGCCCGGGAGCCTTCCGCACGCTGCCGGGTGAACGGCCTGCGGCAAGGTTTTCGAGATCATGCGGCGGAACCATCCGCCGCAGCTTGCAGCCAAATTCCAGGCGAATGCCGTTTGCATTCAATCGGTGAAGGCTGATTGCCGACGACCAAAAAGGGAGGAAACCATGAAGGCCGCATTAGCAGGTATCGCAGCATCCGCGTTGACATTGTGCATATCGACGTCTGCCGTCTTCGCGACGGATCTCCGCATGACGGTCTGGACCGGGAGCGAGGCTCATCTGAAGATGCTGAATGGCATTGCGGAGAGCTTCA
Source organism: Rhizobium sp. 10PS4 (assembly GCF_032464805.1). NCBI lineage: Bacteria > Pseudomonadati > Pseudomonadota > Alphaproteobacteria > Hyphomicrobiales > Rhizobiaceae > Rhizobium > Rhizobium sp. 10PS4. The sequence continues at coordinate 22,041 of NZ_JAWDIW010000015.1, forward strand.
AAGCCACACATCCCGACGTCAACGTGAAGTTCGAGACCGTGCCGGTCAACGACTACACGCAGAAACTGACCTTCCAGATCGCCGGCGGCAATGCTCCCGATGTAGCCTGGATGATGGAGGATGCCGCTCCGGCTTTCGAAAACGCCAATCTTCTGATGGATCTCGGCCCGACGCTCAAGGCGGCGGAAGGCTATGATTTCGATGATTTCTCAAAGCCGGCCATGGGCCTCTGGCAGAAGGATGAAACGGTCTACGGCATTCCGTTCTCCACCTCGCCTTTCATGATCTACTACAACAAGGACATGTTCGATAAAGCCGGGCTCGAAGATCCGCTGACGCTCGCCGCCAAGGGCGAATGGAACATGGACATGTTCCAGGAAGTCTCCAAGAAGCTCGCGGCAGCCAATCCCGGCAAATGGGGCTTCGAGTTCAAGGATGGCGAAGGCTATGCCTCTCGCATGACCCACGCCCTTCTGCCGCCAATCCGCGCCTATGGCGGCGACATCTGGTCGAACAAGGAATGCGGCTTCGACAAGCCAGAAGCCGTCAAGGCGGTCAAGCAGCTGCATGACATGGTCTTCAAGGACAAGTCCATCGTTCCGCCGGGCGAACAGGGTGATTACTTCTCCGGCAATTCGGCGATGACGGTCAACCAGATTTCCCGTGCTTCGAAGATGGCGGAAGCCGGCTTCAAGTGGGGCATCGCACCGTTGCCCACCGGCCCAGGTGGTGAGTCACCCGTTATTGGCCAGGCCGGTCTTGTTGTGTTCGCCCAAGGCAAGAATACCGAAATCGCCGCAGAATTCGTGGCGCATATGACCAATAAGGAGAACGTCGCCACCATGGCGCAGTTCTTCCCGCCGGCCCGCAAGAGCGTTCTGCAGGCCGATGCATTCATCAACGGCAACAAGCTCGTGCCGCCCGAGATGATGAAGAATGTGGCTGCCGCGATAGAAAAGGGCCGGGTGGTCTCGGCTAACGAAAAAGCGCCCCAGATCCTTGCCGCCATGGCGCCTCGCGTCGATGCCCTGTGGAAGCCGGATGCCGATGTCGATGCCGCCATCAAGGGCATCTGCGCGGCAATCCAGCCGCTGCTTTGATCAGAACGAAGATGGCCGATACCGTTCATAACTCCATTCGAACCGGCCAAAAGACCTGGCTGACGTTGAAGATGAGAGAGATGATGGAGGCGTGGCTGTTTGTCAGCCCCACCTTCATCGGCTTCCTCATCTTCTTCCTCGGTCCGCTCTGCGCAGTGGTCTATTATTCAATGACCGAATGGAACCTGCTCAGCCAGCAGGCCACCTTCGTAGGCCTTGCCAATTTTCAGAATGCGCTCCTCGAAAACCCTGACTTTTGGCTTGTGGTACGCAATTCGGTTATTTTCGCGATCGGTCTCGTGCCGCTCAACATGGCGCTCGCGCTCGCCTTGGCGCTCGCCCTTTCCCGGCCGTTCTTCGGGGTCGTGTTCTTTCGCACGGTGTTTTTCGCTCCCGTCATCACCTCGGCCATCGCCTGGGCGATCGTCTGGAAATTTCTGCTGCAGGGAGAAGGTGGTTTCATCAACCAGGTACTGGCGCTGGTCGGGATCACTGGTCCAAACTGGCTGCGTGAACCGAACTGGGCCATGGCGGCGGTCATCGTCACCCGCGTCATCAAGATGGTCGGCCTCAACATGATCCTCTACATTGCGGCGCTGCAGGCGATCCCGCGGGACTATGAAGAGGCAGCGCGCCTGGAAGGCGCCTCGCGCCGGCAGATCTTCAGCATGATCACCTGGCCGTTGCTGGCGCCGACCACGCTCGTCATCATGGTCATCACGACGATCGGTTCTTTCAAGGTCTTCGATCATATATATCAGATGACCGGTGGCGGCCCGGAAAACGGCACGCTGGTGCTTGCCTTCTACATCTACCAGCAGGGCTTCAAGTTCTTCAATGTCGGCTATGCCTCGGCGCTCGCGATGATCATGTTCGTGATGATCATGGCGCTGACCCTGGTACAGGTGATGCTGCGGAGAAAGGGATCGGAATGACCCAGCGCCAAATCCAGATCCTCTACCGCACCTGCTGGACGATCGCGCTCCTGATCGCCGCCATACCTTTTGTTTTCCCATTCGTTTGGATGGTGTCTGCCGGCTTCAAGAGCGTGACCGAGATATTCGGTGCGCCGACGCTTATTCCCCGCGTCTGGCGCTGGCAGAATTTCGTCGAAGTGTTCACCTACCAGCCGTTCGCGCGGCAGTATTTCAACTCGCTTTACATCGCGATCGTGGTGACGGCGCTCACCCTCGCCATCTCGTCCCTGGCCGGCTATGCGCTGGCGCGCATGCGGTTTGCCGGTGCCGGGCTGCTGATGCTTTTTCTGATCTCGGCGCTCATGGTGCCGGAAGAAGTGACGATCATTCCGAACTTCTTCCTGATGCGTTGGCTGGGCCTGGTGGATACTCACTGGCCGCTGATCCTGCTGCCCACCTTCGGCCCTCATGGGGTGATGGCAACGTTCCTGATGCGCCAATATTTCTTGGCCCTGCCCAAGGAACTGGAAGAAGCCGGCAAGATGGACGGCCTCTCACGCTTCGGCGTTTGGTGGAAGATAGCGCTGCCGATGGCGCGTCCGGCCCTGGCTGCGGTTTCCATCATCACCTTTCTGTTCTCGTGGAACCTGTTCCTGGAGCCGCTGATCTTTCTGAGCTCGCTCGACATGTTCACGCTGCCTTTGGCCTTGTCGAACTTCAACGACAGCTACGGCTTGCCGTTGTGGAACCTCCAGCTTGCCGCTACCAGCCTTGCCGTGGTGCCGATCCTGATCGTCTATCTGATCGCCCAGCGGCAGATCATCGAAAGTTTTGCGCTATCAGGCGTGAAGGGATGAGGATTTTTCGTTCATGAGCAGTGTATCGCTTAAAGGCATCGAAAAACGCTTCGGCGCCGTCGAGGTCATCCGCGGCGTCGATCTCAGGATCGATCCGGGCGAGTTCGTCGTATTCGTCGGTCCGTCGGGCTGCGGCAAGTCCACCTTGCTGCGGCTGATTTCGGGACTGGAATATCTCAGCGGCGGTGAACTTGCGATTGGCGGCCGGGTGGTCAACGAAGTGCCGGCTTCGAAACGCGGTGTTGCCATGGTCTTCCAATCCTATGCCCTCTATCCACATCTGACCGTCCGGGACAATATGGGTTTCGGGCTGAAGGTTCGCAAAGTTCCGGCACAGGAGCGTCAGAAGCGTGTCGATGAAGCAAGCGCCACGCTGAAGCTCGAAGCATTGCTCGATCGCTACCCCCGTGAGCTTTCCGGCGGTCAGCGGCAGCGCGTCGCGATCGGCCGGGCCATCGTCGGAAATCCTGATGTCTTCCTGTTCGACGAACCGCTGTCGAACCTCGATGCAGAGTTGCGCGTGCACATGCGCTCTGAAATCGCCGCACTACACAAGCGGCTCTCCACGACGATGATCTATGTAACGCACGACCAAATCGAAGCGATGACGCTCGCCGACAAGATCGTCGTTCTGCGCGACGGCCGTGTCGAGCAGGTCGGTTCCCCCCGGGAATTATATGAGCGGCCGGCAAATATCTTCGTGGCGCAATTCATCGGAAGCCCAAAAATGAACCTGCTCCCGGCAGATATCGCGCCTTTGCTGACAGGTGCAAGGGCAGCGGATACCACGGCCGAGACCATCGGGATAAGGCCGGAACATCTGACGGTCGTGGAACCTCGAGACGGGACGCTGCGCGGAACCGTCGGGCTTTGTGAATATACCGGGGCGGTAACACTGCTTCACGTCAAGCTGCCGGACGGGCATGATTGCCTCGTCCTGCACGACGGTGGTGATATGAAGGCGGGAAACCAACTAGGGCTCACCGCCGATGTCTCGAAGGTGCACTTTTTCAATGGCAACGGGCAGACAATAAAGCGGACTGAACAAGGCTGGACTGCTTGAACGTATGGCAGCTCCTGGCGCGGGCGCGAGCCGCAGAAATCTCTGAAGAGCGGGGTTCGTCTACTCGCCCTGTCGCAAGTTGCGAAGTCGGTCGAAAAGGACGGCGAGCACGATTGCGCCACCGATAAAGCAACCCTGCCAGAACGCGTTGATACCGAGCAAACCAAGACTGTTGCGGATGATCTCGATGAGTGCGGCGCCGACCAAGGCTCCAAAGGCGGTGCCGACGCCGCCCGCCAGATTGGCGCCGCCGATAACCGCGGCGGCAATGACCTGAAGTTCCATCCCGGCGCCGATGTTTGTGGTGACGGCGCCGAGCCAGCCGGTCTGAATGATGCCGGCAACCCCCGCCGACAGGGCAGAAATCATATAGACGATGACCTTGATCCTCGGCACCGGAACGCCTGTCAGTGTCGCGGCGTGCTCATTGCCGCCGATGGCAAATACATAGCGGCCGAACTTGGTCCAGCGCAGCACGAAACCGGTAATGAGTGCCAGCACGACCATGTAAAGCACTGGATTGGCGATGCCGAAAAACCAGGCGCCGCCACCGAGAGCCAATAGTTTGTCGTGATCAGGTCCGAATTCAAAAACCACAGTGTTGTTGGATGCAACCATCGCAAGGCTGCGCGCAATCGACAGCATGCCGAGCGTGACGACGAAAGGCGGGAAGCCGAGATAGGCAATCAAGACGCCGTTGAAAGCTCCGACCAGAAGAGCCGTACCGATCGAGGCGGCGATGCCGACTTCAATACTATAGCCCGCGTGCATAACCACAGCCAGCACCATGCTGCACAGACAAAGTACGGAGCCAACGGACAAATCGATGCCGCCGGTGATGATGACCAGCGTCATGCCCAGCGCGATAATGGCGACGAAGGTGACGTTGCGGGTGATGTTGTAGATGTTCTTCGCCGTCGCAAAGGAGTCCGTTGCCATCGACAGAAAAATGCAGGCTAGAATGACTGCAATCAGCACCCAGAATGTCTGGCCGCTCATGATCGTTGCAAGCCAGCTCCGTTGCTTCTGTCCGATCGTTTGGTCAAGTGTAATCGCCATCGTCGACCTTCTTCCTTCTTGTTGCAACGGATAGCATCGATCACACCTGTTCGATGGCGCCGGTAATCAGTCCCGTCACTTCCTCCGGCGAACTTGCCGCAATCTGCTTGTCGGCTACCTTTCTGCCTCGCCGCATCACGATCACACGGTCGGCGACCGAGAAGACGTCGGGCATGCGGTGGCTGATCAGGACAACGACAATGCCCTGATCCCGCAATTGGCGGATCAGATTCAGAACCTCAGCCACCTGGCGCACGGAAATGGCTGCGGTCGGCTCGTCCATCAATACGATTTTCGCTTCCGACAGCATCGTGCGGCCGATCGCGACCGCTTGGCGCTGGCCACCTGACATTTGCTTGACGAGATCGCGCGCCCGCGTCTCGGATTTGAGCTCGCGAAATATCTCGCCGGCGCGCTTGTACATGGCCTTGTGGTCGAGGATGCGAAGAGGCCATACGCCGCGGCGCAATTCCCGACCGAGGAACACGTTCGCTGCCGCCGTCAGATTGTTGCAGAGCGCCAAATCCTGGTGAACGATCTCGATGCCATGCTGGCGTGCTTCCTTCGGCCGATGAAGCACGAGATCGGCGCCGTCGAGCCGCATGGTTCCATGGCTCGGCCGAAAGTTGCCGGCGATCATCTTCACCAATGTGGACTTGCCAGCGCCGTTATCGCCCATCAGGCCGACAACCTGCCCGGCTTCGAGCGAAAACGAAACATCGTTGACTGCCTGGATGGCACCGAAATGTTTGGAAATATTGCTGAGCTCAAGAACCGCCACCAGCCTCCTCGCCTCCCAAAACCTGCGGGCTATCCATCGCACCGAACCCTGCATGTCTTCGATGCAAGGCTCCGGCGAATTCGCTTTTCCAATACCCTCCCAGGAAAAGCGATTGGGAGCATTTACGCAAAACCCTGCGACAGCGTCAACTCATTGTCCCGGCCATTGACCTTATTGTCGCAAAAATCTGTTTTGTCAGACAAATATCATTTGACGAAAGTGGCGCCCGGATATTAGCTATCAATGGGGGAGAAAAAGCATGCTGATCCTTGTGACCGGTGCGACGGGCAAGGTCGGGCGGCGCTTCATTGCTGGGCTGCTTGACGATCCGAGATTTTCCAAAGCCCGTATTCGTGCGCTTTGTCATAATCGTTTGTACGAGGCGACCGACCGTGTCGATGTCTTCCAAGGCTCGATCGCCGATCGCGATGTCGTGGCAAAGGCGCTGGATGATGTTACCCATGTCGTGCATCTCGCCACATGCAAGGAAACGCCTGAAGACATCATGGATGTCACGGTCAAAGGTCTCTTTTGGCTGCTCGAGGAGTTCCGTACGAGCGTCACCGCACGCCAGTTCATCCTGATCGGTGGTGATGCGGGTGTGGGACATTTCCACTATCGCCACGACGGCCCGATCACCGAGAACGCCCGCCATTGTGCCTATCCGGGAAGCTATGCGCTCTCCAAAGTCCTGGAAGAGGTCATGCTGGAGCAGTTTGGCATTCAGTATGGCCTCAATGGCTGTTGTCTGCGCGCGCCCTGGATCATGGAAAAGGACGATTTCAAGTATTCGCTGTCTTTTGGAGACGACGTCTTTGGCGGTCCGGACTGGAAGACGCTCGTTCCGGAAGACGCGGCGCGGCGTTATGCGGCGATGGGTACGGTGCCGCTGCTGCTCGATGCTGACGGTCGTCCGCTGAAACGCAACTTCGTTCATGTCGACGACCTTGTTTCGGCAATACTGGCAGCGATCGACAACCCGCGGGCGGAGCGGCAGCTCTTCAATATCTGCATGGATCGCCCCGTCGACTATGCTGAAGTCGCCGCCTATCTCTTGCGCACGCGCAATCTCGGCTCTGTCGACATACCGAGCCGCTTCCATTCCAATTGGATGGACAACAGCAAGGCCAAATACCTGCTGGATTGGCAGCCAAACTACGATCTCGAAATGCTTATCAACTCGGCCTGGCAATACGAGCGTTCAAAGGAGGAGCCTCGCATCGTCTGGTATCCGGGTTGATTTGGTGTGGCGGGCACGCGGTGTCCGTCTGTTTCAAGGGAGGAAACTATGAGGAAGGCATTACTACTTACAGCCGCAGTTTTAGCACTGACCGCCGGGCAGGCCTTGGCCAAGAAGCAACTCGTCATCGTCGTCAAGGGCCTCGACAATCCGTTCTTCGAAGCAATCAATCAAGGTTGCCAGAAATGGAACAAGGAGAACCCCACCTCGGAATACGAATGCTTCTACACCGGTCCGGCATCGACATCCGATGAAGCCGGCGAAGCGCAGATCGTTCAGGATATGTTGGGCAAGGCAGACACGGCGGCAATCGCAATCTCGCCGTCAAATGCAAAGCTCATTGCCCAGACCCTGAAGACCGCCAATCCGACGGTTCCGGTGATGACGCTTGATGCCGATCTTGCCGCCGAGGACGCAGCCTTGCGCAAGACCTATCTCGGCACCGACAACTATCTGATGGGCGCACGCATCGGCGAATACATCAAGAAGGGCAAGCCGAAGGGCGGCAAGATCTGCACGATCGAAGGCAATCCGGGAGCAGACAATATTCTACGCCGCGCACAAGGGATGCGCGACACACTTACTGGCCAGAAAGGCTTGACCGAGCTGAAAGGCGAGGGTGGCTGGACCGAGGTCGCCGGTTGCCCGGTGTTCACCAATGACGACGGTGCCAAGGGCGTTCAGGCAATGACCGATATCCTCGCGGCCAATCCCGACTTGGACGCATTCGGCATTATGGGTGGCTGGCCATTGTTCGGCGCACCGCAACCCTATCGCGACCTGTTCAAGCCGCTGGCCGACAAGATCGCCAGCAACGATTTCGTCATTGGTGCCGCCGACACGATCGGCGACGAGGTCGCCATTGCGAAGGAAGGGCTGGTGACAGCGCTCGTCGGCCAACGGCCGTTCGAGATGGGCTACAAGGCACCGTCGGTGATGATGGATCTGATTGCCGGCAAGCCGGTTGAAGATCCGGTCTTCACCGGGCTCGATGAGTGCACGAAGGATACAGTCGACACCTGCATTCAAAAGTAGGTTCACGGTTGGCGCACCCGGTTCAAAGGGTGCGCCATCTGTCGTTACGAGACGGATCGAGAGATCCGCTGGGCTTGACGCGCCCTGAATTCCACGCTTTGTGCTGGCGTCAATCGCAGGCGACTTCCTCGTTATTACGATTGTTTTGATCACACGTGCAGACAGTCGAAGAATGCTGAGGCAGTAGAAATAAATGCCTGACAAAAAATCGGGAAAGCCAACGGCTGCGCTCGAGGTGGTGATGGTTGACCGCTCGGCCACCACAAGGCGCCCAAATTCTCCCCGCATGACTGGGGCGAGTGTTCATGTGTCCTTGGCAGGCGAGATCGGTCTGCGAATCGTGCGCGGCGACTATCCGCCGGGCACGATCCTGCCAAATGAAGCAAAATGGTCGGAAGTCTTTGAAGTCAGCCGATCGGCGGTGCGCGAAGCGATCAAGATGTTGATGGCCAAGGGCCTGCTTTCTTCCCGCCCGAAAATCGGCAGCTGGGTCGAACCCAAGGAACGTTGGAACCTGCTGGATCGAGATGTCTTGGGCTGGTATGCGGCATCTCCTGATCGCGAATCCTTTCTGAGGGCCGTGCAAGAACTCAGGCATATGATCGAGCCGGAAGCGACTGCGCTTGCTGCGGAGCGCCGAACTGACGAGCAAATGACCGCGATCAGCCAGGCCTTGCATGACATGGATCAGGCGACATCGCTCCAGCAGCGAACAGAATCCGATACGCGATTTCACATCGCGATCTTGCGCGCCTCCGGAAATGATCTGCTGGTGCCGCTCGGCGTCTTGATCGAATCGGCGCTAAACCACCTCTTCGCCCATGTGACGCGGGAGGAAGACAATTTGCGATATGCGCTGAAACTTCATGAAAATATTGAGAAAAACATTCGACTGCAGCGGCCGAACATGGCGCGCAACGCAGTCCGCAAGGCGTTGGCAAATACCGACGACATCATCGCACGGTGGTCACGATAGATTTTTTGCATCGTGTCCGACCGGCGCGTTGCCGATAGCTTGATGCAGGGGAATTCAACCTCCTACAGTCCTCGATGCCTACCCAAAACCCGCGGCTTGTGCTACTTTCCTTGGCAACCTTCGGGGGCTGAGCCATGCGTGGGCTGCTTGCATCGGTGGCGTTGATTTTCACAGCGACGGTGGCCGCTGCGGAGAGCCCTTTGTTCGATGCCGTTGCCACTGGGAACACCGCCGTCGTCGAGCAGGTTCTGGCTACCGGTGCCGATGTCGACAGCCGGGCACGCGATCAGGCAACACCTCTTATCAACGCTGCGCTCGGAGCCCAGCTTGCCATAGCCGAATTGCTGATCGGCAAAGGGGCCGACGTCATGGCTCGGAACTCGGGCGGCTTTACGCCGCTTCATGCCGCGGCCTTTTCCGGCAGCGTGCCGATCAGCAAACTGCTTCTCCACCATGGCGCGACGCTCGACGATGCGGCCAATAAAGCAGGTGTGACACCGCTGATGGTCGCCGGTGAGGAAAACCACGTCGCTCTCGCCACGTTTCTTCTCGCTGAGGGGGCTGACGTCGGTCATGCGGAGGTTCACGGCTACACGCCAATTACGCGAGCAATCTGGAAGGGCAACTCGGACATCGTGCGGCTTTTCAAGCGGCATGGTGCGCCTTGCCCTCCGGCCAGCCGCATCGGCGAAAAAGAATACGCGAAGTGCATGGAAATCCATGATTGAATAGGAGGCACAGATGTATGCGGGGACCAGAAGCGGTGTGCGAGGAATTGCTATGGCGGTGTTCCTTCTGGCTTTGGCAGCTGTCGGTGGATCGCGGGCTTTTGCCGACGACGCGGTAAACACGGGCTACTTCGGCGGCGTGGCGATCATGGGATACGACCCCGTAGCCTATTTCACCGAAGGCAAAGCGGTGAAAGGCTCCGAGGAATTCTCCCACGAATGGCTGGGGACGCCGTGGCTTTTTGCCAATGCCAAACACCGTGAAATGTTCATCAGCGAGCCGATCAAATATGCGCCTCAATATGGCGGCTACTGCGCGGGCGAGGTGGCTCTCGGATCGGTGACGATCAACGTCGATCCGGAAGCATTCAAGATCATCGAGGGCAAGCTTTACCTGATCTACGACAAGGGATCGGCAGAAGGGTTTGCCGCTCATGTGGCCGAAGCAGCGCCGAAAGCCGATAGAAACTGGCCGAAGGTCGCAGCCGATCTCGAACGGGATCAGTATCACTGACCGGTGGAGCGCGGCTATTTGACTGGCGAAAAATAGAAGACCTTCGTGGAGTTCACGTAAGCATAGCTGGTTTCAGCGGGCGAGTTTGCAGGTCTGTAGATCGGGCCGCAATCGGCTCGTCCAAATGCGTTTTCACTCTGCTCGCAAAGCATGTCGCCATTGACGAAAACCGTTCCGGTGACCATCTGCGTCGTCGAGCGGAAGGCCGCCTTGCCGTCGCGTTCGATTTGCATGAGTGCAGCGCTTCCTGAGGGCTCGGTCTTGCCCCGGAGGAGTTTGCCCATGACGATACTTGCGATTTCTTCACCGTGCAGGCGTTCGTGCTCGTTGCCCTTGAAACCGAACGGCCACTCCGGCAGGCCGGCCTCGCGCAGAGCATCGAGGATAAACGCCAAATCCTGCTCGTTGCGGAAATGGGCATTGCTGAGACGCCAGTCCGCCAGAGAATCGCGCCCAGCCAGTAAGCGGAGTCCTTCGGCGACAGTCGCACGGGCGTCGTCGAGGCGACCGGCACGGACATAGGCCATAGCGAGTGGGGTAACGAAATCGCCATTTCCCGGAGAACCATCGCGCGCGCGTTCGAAGCTGTCGATGGCCTTCGTGTAGTCGCGCTGCAAATAAAATACCAGGCCAGCAGTATATCGGTTGATGGCGGAGAGGTTCGGATCGTGCCTGAGCGCCGTGTCCACGGCCGCGCCGGCCTCGGCATGATTGCCGGAGAACAATTGAACGTATGCCAACGCCATATGAGCTTCGGCATCGGCAGACCCGAGCGAAACTGCCTGCTGCGCCGAGGTGACCGCCTGCTCGTAGCGGCGGTCCACGACTTGCATGACGGCAAGAACGGCGTATGGCGATGAAAGAGCCGAGTCGAGCGCCAGCGCGCGACTTGCCTTCTCGTAGGCCCTTTTCCGCGCCAGCGCGCTCTGGAGAACGTCGTCGTACGCGCTTCGCCAGACATAGGCGGTCGCGTGCGCGTCGGCCGCGAAGGCCTCTGCAAAACTGGGGTCGAGCGCCTCCGCCTTGTCAAAGAGCGCCAGTGCCTCGAGCAGCCGAGAACGGCGGCCGGTACGCGTCGCCTGCTCGGCACGAAGGTAGTAGTCGTATGCCTCGAGATTGGCGGTCGGCGGATGGGTAATCCGTTCCGTCTCAGATTGAGTGAGTTTCAGGCCGAGCGCTTCGGCGATCTGCCGACTGAGCTCATCCTGCACAGCCATGACATCCGCCGCGGCGCGGTTAAATCTGTTGGCCCACAGGTGGTCGCCGCTTGCGGCATCGCTCAATTGCGCATTGACGCGGATCTGATCGCCTATCCGTTGCACGCTGCCCGCAACGACAAAACGCACGCCGAGATCGCGTCCGATGTCGGCCAAAATGAGAGGCTTGCCTTTGTACGCAAACACCGAATTACGGCCGATGACGTCAAGGTCCGAAAGCATGGTCAGATCGGCAATCAGGCTGTCGGTAATGCCATCCGTGAAATAATCCTGGCCGGCGTCGCTGCTCAAATTGGCGAAGGGAAGCACCGCTACCGATGGACGTTGGGGCACAAACGGCCATTGCCATGCGAAGACAATCGCAGCGGCCGCAATCAACAGCGCTGCAAGTGTGGCCACGATGATCGCCCGGCGGCGCGGCCGACGGTAGGCGACGACCTTGCCTGCCTCGGAGGGGTCTAACAGAACACGATAGACGCGAACCGGATCGGCTATGTTCTTCAGTTGCTGCTCACCGAGAGAGGAAAAACCGACCTCAGCCCTGTGTACCGTGTGATCGAAAGCGGTGCCGGATATGCAAATCCCGCCGGGTTGGGCAAGGCTCTCCAGCCGCGCCGCTATGTTGACGCCGTCTCCATGAATGTCCTCTCCTTCGACGATGACATCGCCGAGATTGACGCCGATGCGGAAAAACATCCGCTGCTCGGGCCGCAGCGCCGCATTGCGTTCAGCCTTCTGTTGCTGGATTTTGACGGCGCATCGCAAGGCATCCACCACGCTATGGAACTCAACGAGGATCCCGTCACCCATCGTCTTGATCAGGCGGCCGTGATGCGTGGCGATCTTCGGTTCGAAGAGTTCGTGAAGGTCGGTGTGGAAGCGGATACGCGTTCCCTCTTCGTCGATCTCGCTCAGGCGGCTGTAACCGACCACATCCGCAATCAGGACTGCTGCAAGGCGGCGCTCCATACCAGCTCTTTCCGGGTGTCCGATCCCTTGCCGTTATCTTACAGCAGGTGCCGTGCCGTTGCTATCAGAGTCGCCCGAACTGGCATCACGTTCGCCGGCCAAATGCTCCGTGGAGAGGGCGCAATCTGGAAGGCTGCTCGCACGTCCGCCCATAGAACGAGCAGCCCGCGATATCGGGTCGACAGCAGTTTCCTTCAGCATTGACCAAGATTCGGACCTGTAAGTCCTGCCTTACGGAGTCCTTCTACACGGCGGTTAAAGTCCTCGGGGTTTCGAAATGGAAGGATCCGCCGGCGGCGCTCGACAGAAAAATCAGGATTGATCCGGAGTGCCTTCTCCCAGGCCTGACGGCTCTCCTCCGACCGACCGAGGTGGCCGTAACATGAGGCAAGCAGGGCGTAGGCGGTCTCCGATTGGGAGTTTTGTTGGAGCCGCTGCTCGATGGCTGCAATCGCTTGTTCATACTCGCCGAGAGAAAAGTACGCATCGGCGCGAAATTGGAAGAGAATTTCCGGATGGTGCGGGTCGAGCCGCATCGATGCATCGAGTGTTTCCAGGGAGCCGGCGGGATCGCCGGAGAATATCTGGATATGGGCCAGCAGTAGCAGAAGCTCGGCGGAGTTGGGCTGCAGCGCGAGGCCCTGCTGCACTTCTGCCCGCGCCCGGTCCAGTTCCCGGTTCCACATGCAAGCCATGCCCAGTGCAAAGTGGCCGTTGGGCTCTTCCTCGGCAATCTCCACGGCCTGCTGCGCGAGATCCATCCCGATCCGCAGCGAGCCTTCCGGATCGTTGCTCCAGGCGTTGACGTAGTCGAGTACGTGGGTGAAGGAGATGAGTGCTTGGGCGGCCGCATATTGCGGATCGATTGCGAGGGCGTCGGCCGCCAGGCTGCGGGCCGCTCTGTTTCCGGTTCGGGTATGAGCCGACGCCTGCTCGCGGCCACGCAATAACAACTCGTAAGCGTCGACGTCGAGTGCGCGTCCTTTGGCCAATCGATCCTGGTCGCCATGCGTGAGGTTCAGTCTGAGCGCGGCCACGATCTCCTGCGTGAGCTCATCCTGAACCGCGAAAATGTCGGTGAGGTCGCGATCAAACCGGCTGGCCCAGATATGTCCGCCATTGCTGGCGTCGATCAATTGGGCGGTGACACGCACGCGGTTGCCGGCCTTGCGCACGCTGCCCTCGAGGACATAGCGGACGCCGAGCGCCTTGGCCATCTCAGGCACTGAGGCTATTACATTCTTGTAGACGAAGGATGAGTTGCGGGCGATCACGTGCAACTCGGACAGCTTCGAGAGGTCGGTGATGATGTCCTCGCTGATACCGTCGGAGAAGTATTCCTGTTCGGCGTCGCCGCTCATGTTGTTGAACGCCAATACGGCGATGGACGGCTTGTCGGGAACGGCCGGAACTGACGGCATTTCGATTGCGGGCCGCACCTGTCGTGCCGCGGTCGGCTGCGGAGTTCCGATCTGAAGCGAATAGACCTGCATCGGTTCAGCAATATTCTTGAGCTCAATTTTGCCGAGATCGGTCACGGCAAGATCGAGCCGCGATTTCACCTGGCGGTAGGCGTCTTCGGAAAGACAGATGGCACCGGGCTTGGCAATTCCCTCCAACCGCGCAGCGATATTGACGCCGTCGCCCATCAAGTCGCCGTCGTTCTCCTCGACCACATCTCCCAGATGGATCCCGACCCGGAACTCGATGCGATGTTCAGGCGACACGCCGATATTGCGCTCAACCATGGCAGTCTGCACTTCGATCGCGCAGCGCACGGCGTCCACGACGCTGCGAAACTCGATGAGGCTTCCGTCACCGGTACGCTTGACGACCCGGCCATTGTGCACGGCAATGGTCGGATCGACCAGGTCGCTGCGCAACGTTCTCAGCCGCGCCAGGATGCGATCCTCGTCCGCACCGGCGAGGCGGCTGTAGCCGACCACATCCGCGACCAGGATCGCCGCCAGTTTTCGCGTCACGCTCGTAAGTCCCAATTCCTCGTCGGATCAAAATAACACAGTGTGATCGGCAACGCCGCCAAATCCGATTGCGTTCGCTAAGAAGCGGTCCGTGGCGGGTTGCTTGGACTTGAAGATGGTCGGTGAAGCCTAAGCGATATCCGCGGCTAAGCTCCGTCTTTCAGAGAGAAGGCAAGGACGTAGTCGCCGACATCCTTCGAATAGGGTGCGCCGCCAACCGATATCAGGACATATTGCTTGCCTGTTTTCGGCGAGACGTAGGTCATGGGCGTCGCGCTCGAGCCGACCGGCAGTGGGTATTTCCAGAGCTCGGTACCGTTCTCGGCGTCATAGGCACGGATATAATAGTCCTGGAAGCCGGCGAAGAAGACGACGCCGCCGGCGGTCGCCGAGGTGCCGGCATAGCTCGGCAGGCCCATCGGCATAGGCAGCTTGGTTTTGATCTTGAACGGCCCAAGTTCTTCGGCTGTGCCGGCCGGAACCTGCCACGCGATCTTGCGCGTCTTCAGATCGACTGCAGTGACGGTGCCGAAGGGCGGTTGGGTGCAGGGAACGCGGAGCCTCGATGTCCACATCTCGGTGGCCATGGCGTAAGGCGTACCGCGCTGCGGGGCGGAGGGGCCGTGCGCGGTCGTGGTGAGGGCAAAGTCGACATACTCCTCGCGTGGGATGAGTGCGAAGAGACTGGGGACGCGGATATCGTTCATGAAGACCCTGTTGTTGGGCAGATCGACCGATACGCTTCCCCAGTTGAGACCACCCAGATTTCCCGGCTGCTGGATTGCATATTGCGTGTCGATCGGGGTGAAATCGCCGTCATAGCGCATTTTACGGAAGGCGATGCGGCATGCCAACTGATCGAACATCGTCAGGCCCCAGGCCGTCTGCTCCGTCACGCGCTCCGCACCGATTGTCGGCATGCCCACGGAGTAGGGCTGCGTCGGGGAGAGTTTCTCTTCGGGCACGCCGCCTTGCTGCGGCACCGGCTTCTCCTGAACTTCGGCAAGCGGTGTGCCGGTTCGGCGGTCGAGGAGAAAAAGCTGCCCGCGTTTGGTGGTCTGCAGCAGAGCAGGCACGGTGGCGCCATTGCCGTCAGGCAGATCGACCAGGACCGGTTGAGCCGGCAGATCATAGTCCCAGATATCGTGATGGACGGTCTGGAACTTCCATTTCTCTCGACCCGTCGTCACATCGAGTGCCACCAATGTCGCGTTGTATTGATCGGCGAAGGCAGGGCGATTGACGCCGTAATAATCCGGCGTGGTATTGCCGAGCGGTGCATAGATGAGGCCGAGCTTGTCGTCGAATGCGGCCGTCGTCCACATGTTGGGCGTGGCCCGCGTATAAGTCTGGCCCTCCGGCGGGAGTTTGGTGATCTCCGGGTTGCCGAGATCCCATGCCCATTCGAGCTCGCCGGTGACGACGTTGAACGCACGGATGACGCCAGAGGGTTCGCCGACCTCCTGATTGTCCGTGACCCAGCCTCCGACGACGATCAGGTTGCGGGCAATCAGTGGCGCCGATGTCTGGAAATAATAGCCCGTCTTGACTTCGCCCATGCCCTGGGAAAGCTGCACGGTGCCATTGTCTCCGAAGTCCTTGCAGGGCGCGCCGGTCTTGCTGTCGATCGCCAGGAGACGGGCATCGATCGTCGTCTGCACCAGGCGCTCATTGCAAAGACCATCGGCGGACTGGGTTTCCGTCGGCATCTTGTAGTAACCGAGGCCGCGGCAGCGCTGCCAGTAAGGCGCCGTCGCCTTGGGATCGAAGGTCCAGCGGGGTTTGCCGGTATCTGCATCGAGCGCTGCGATCACATCTGTCGGCGTGCAGGTGTAGACGGTATCGCCGATCTGCAGAGGCGTGTTCTGATCGGCGCCATCGCCTTTTCCGGTGCGATATGTCCAGGCGAGATCGAGCTTGGAAACATTTCCGCGGTTGATCTGATCGAATGGGGAATAACGATCTCCTGCCGTGGTGCGGCCATAGGATGTCCAGTCGGAGGGAGAGTTGTCGCCCTTGACGACCTTATAGGCGGTAATGTCGGCGGAGGGCTGGATGATCCCATGCGGCACGAAGCTGAGACCGAAACCCGCGACAAAGATGAGAGCGGTCACCAAGGCGCCGCCATAAAAGAGCTTCCGGTTGGCGGCCGGGCAAAGCGACGGTGCAAAGAGAAGGGCAAAGCCCGCCAGCGCGATGGGGGACATCAAGCGGGCAAACAGCGCCCAGAAATTGAGACCCGACTCCCATAGCGCCCAGGGAAGGGTGAAAACGGCGACGAGCAGGACGATGAGCCCGCCTGGCGTCTTCCGGCGCCACAGCAGAAGGGCGGCAACCAGATAGGCCAGCCCGACGATTGCGTAATAGGGCGAGCCGCCAAGGCGCAGCAGCCAGGCGCCGCCTCCGATCAGTGCCAGTCCGATAAGGGCAAGAACAATACAGAACAGGGTGGCCAGAAATTTCATAGTCTCCTCATCCAATCCGCCGCCCGATCACCTGGATTCCAACTCCGACCGTCGCATGGCCCTCGGGAAGCACAGGGCCATGGGTTGATGGTCAGAGACGCGTCTTCGGGAGAGGGCTGCTCTCTCGTTCAATTTTACCTGATGTACCTGTGGTCACTGACACGCGGCCCCGACCCGGCAATGATGCCGCTGCCGCTCTGCGGCAACGGCTTGCCATTCCAAATCGAGTCAATACTTCTGAAAGGGGCACAGATGGTTCTCGGCGAAAAGCTTGATCTAGCGAACGGGCGACCGACAGGATTCGACTATATGCGATTACTGTTAGCCTTTTCAGTGCTTTGGATACACACGGCCCGTGTCACCTATGGCGACGACCTGTTTCTCTGGGAGTCGCCCTTCCGCCCTGTCATCAAGTCAGTTCTGCCCATGTTCTTTGTCCTGAGCGGGTTTCTGGTGGCCGGCAGTCTCGAACGATCGAAGACATTGGTCTCTTTTCTCGGCAATCGATTTATCCGGATCTATCCCGCTCTCGCGGTAGAGGTGTTGCTGGCTGCCTTTATACTCGGAGCGATCTATACAGAGTATGACCTGCGTGACTATTTCACCGATCCTCAGTTCTTTACATATCTGATGAATGTCACAGGGCACATTCACTTCAATCTACCCGGGGTATTCCTTGATAATCCTGACGCCGCAATGGTGAACGGGCAGCTCTGGACGGTGCCCTTCGAGCTTGAGTGCTATGCCGTCATCGCCGTTCTCTTCCTGCTCGGCGTGGTCAGGCGGCGGGTGATTGCCCTTATCGCCACGCCGGCGTTGATCATAGCCTTCGGTATTGCAAGATATTGGAAACATGGAAGCGATTGGGCAGCCATGCCGACGACCGCGTCGGGCAATCTGCTCATTTGTGCTTTTCTTGTGGGGGTGACCTTCTATCTCTACAAGGACAAGGTTCTTTGGGATATCCGAATTTTCCTCGCCTCTGTGGCAATGATTTTGTGGGCCTACTGGTTCACTTCCTTTGGGGACTTCATTGCCATTCCGGCCATGGGATATGTCACGGTCTTCCTTGGTCTCACCTCGCCCCGCAAGCTCGGCGTCCTGCGTGGGGCCGACTATTCCTACGGCGTCTTCCTCTATGGCTATCCGATCCAACAGGCGTTCGTAGCGCTTGGCCCCTGGGCGCATAACTGGTGGTTGAACGGCATCGTCTGCAGCATTGTTGCCGCTTGCTTTGCCGCCTTCTCGTGGAGATTCATCGAAAAGCCGGCGTTGAAATTGAGGAAACAAGTCACCTGGCTGGAAAACCTCCGTCTCCAACGCGGCGTAAAACGGCAACTGGCGGGCGCGGTCTCGAAATAGGTTTGTCGATATCGGCCTCGATGCTGGCAATTCCATCCAGGTGCTCAACCGGCAAGGACATCAGCAGGGCTCGCCATAGCGGCGGCCCTGTTTCGCTGTTGCCTGACCGATCACCTCGGACAAGTATCCGGGTCCATCGATGGGCCGAGTTTCCCGTAGGCTGCTGCGCAACCTTGATGCGGTCGATGTCACGCTTGCCGGACGAGCATAAGGCTGTTCGTTGCCAGGCGAATATGCGCTCGAGCGTAAGCCTATGGCCAAATTCATCTTTTCAGGGATATCAAATGAGTGTTCAGTTCGGCGAGAGAACGCCGCAGCTGCATTATCGGCTCCTGTATAAGCCTCAGATACCTAAATCTATCTGACCGCAATATCCAAGGATTTCTTGGGTTTAATCGGTAGAGCGGCCCCGCTGGATGAATAGTCGAATATTCTCCGGCGTTGTTCCGTCGACTTGCTAGGCTGCTGTTAGCAATATTTTAACCACAATAGGTAAAATACTTTGATCGGACTTCGTTTCGACTTTGGGTTTTGTCATGTCATCGAGGGCTGACGGTGGCTTGAAGGAGGTGTGAAGAGAGGATCAGAATAATGCTGAAGAGCACGCTCGTCGTGGTTGCCGTCTCTATCGCCGCCGGAGCGACCATTCGGGCCTCGGCCTTTGCAATCTTTGCATTTCTGGTGGTCACGGCCTTGGGCGGCGTGATCCTGCTCAAAGGTTCCTCCTTGACGGAGGCGGTCGTTTCTTGCGTCGAAGTGCTTGTATTGATGGAGATATGCTATCTGGTGGGTCTATTCGCTTTCTCCTTGTGGCATATTCAAAAGCGCCGCAAAAAGAACTCCATTACTGAGCGCTCCCATGTTACCGGCAAGCGTCCTCATGGGTAATGACATGACCGAGGCGGCAGAATGCTCGGCTGCGCTATGTCAGGGTGCTAAAGCGCGGCGCGATCTTTTAGGTCCGCTTGGCCCGCGCTTTAGTCTCTGGTTTTGCGCATGTCTCTATCGCAAAACCGCAACACAGTTTTACGCGACATGCTTTAGGAATCGACTTTGGGCAGCAACGCGTGCCGGGAAAGCAGCGCCGACAGCGTTTTTGCCATGATCACGAAATCCAGCCTGAGCGTCCATTTGGACAAATATTCGACGTCGAGGGAAATTCCATTCCGATAGCTGACGTCGTTGTGCCCGCTGGCTTGCCAATGGCCAGTCAGGCCGGGACGGACGGCCATGTAGGCATAGGCATGTTCACCGTAATGCGGCAGCTCTTCTTTGGTAATGGCGCGAGGCCCGACGAGGCTCATTTGACCCAGCAACACGTTGATCAATTGCGGCAGCTTGTCGAGGCTCGATCGCCTCAAAATATCGCCGACGACCGTAACGTGCGCGTCGGTCGTTGCGTCGGATCCTGTCGTCCGAAACTTGAGGCAACCAAACTCTTTTCCCTTATAACCGATCCTGCGATGAGAATTGAAAGCAGGGCCCCAATCACTTAGCGTGACGATGACTGCCGCCGACAGAAGGAGCGGTGACAGAAAGAATAAGAAACTTGCCGCAATGATGATGTCCAATGCGCGCTTCAGAATTCTGCTGATCAGACGGGGTTGTGACGAATTGAATGGACGCCTTTCCTGTCGAGCCCTGGCGAAATCCCGCCAAGGTCCGGTTGGGTTGATGCCCTGATTTTTTCCCGCCACCCGCGTCTCCGTTAGACGAATTCCAGAAATCACAGCCAAAGCTTTGTTTTAATGCAAGTTTGATGTCTGTGACCGAGGTCATGATCATGAATAAATTCTTTACTCTCTTAAGAAATTCTTGCGAATATTAAAAGTATTACCTTTTCTTTTGACTATATAGCAGAAATCTATTTAGATTTATTTTAAAATTCGGCGTTGTTATTATATTTGCCAAATGTATTCTGCAGGCGGGCAATTGTCATAAATTGTATAAAAATCGTCATGCCGCCCCTAAGACTTATCTGCGATAGAATTCAATATGAATTTTATGATATATAAAGATGAGGATTATTCATAATAATGTATAGTTTGAGCACGAATTTTTTATTTTATCATTGTTTGACTTTCTAATTTAATCTATTACGAATGTCGCTCCAGATAATAAGTTATTTAGTCTGTGTGGAGTTGTGCGTATGGACGGGGTGATCAGTACCAGGGACAACAGAGCTAGAGGAAACGCGGTGCGAAGAAGCGAAGCGGTTACTTGCGGGTCTGCAGCTATTGTTTACGGCGGCCGGGCGGATTTGGATCACGAGTTCCCGTTTTGCCGCTCGAGTGTTCGAAAGTTTCGCCGCGGTGAGATTATTGCCGGCGCCGGCGTCGTCCTCGACGTGTTCGCCCGCGTACAGCGCGGAATGGTAAGCGCAAGCACCCCGCTTGCCGATGGACGAGAGTTCATCGTGGAAATCGTTCCGAAAGGCGGCTTGATCGGCGAATTGGAGGTGCTCCGCAAGCAGTCTCTCAGCCTGGAATATCGAGCCTCGTCGGATTGCGAACTGCATTACTTCGACGGTCGGTTGCTGCGGGACCTGTGTGTGAACGATCCGCAATTTCAGGTGAAGATCCTGTCGAAGGCGCTGGCGCGTGTTTCCGAACTGGAACTGCGGATCATTTCCAATGCCGGATCGAGTCTAAGACAGAGACTGGCCCGGACGCTGCTGCGTCTTTCTGCCCTGTACAGAATGGATGCGCAAAATAGCGGCGACGAGCTGATCATCTCCCAGCATGAGCTGGCCGCGACACTTCCGGCGTCGCGTGAAAAGGTCAACCAATGCCTGCGGCGCCTGCGCGAGAGCAAAGTGGTCGACGGGACACAGGGCAAAATCCGCATTCTCAATCGAAAAGCGCTGGAGGCTTATGCCGAGGGGGCGGGTCTCGCCTGAGGCGTTGCCGCAATAAAAAACGGAACGGCAGAAAGCCTCGACAGAACCCGCCGCCGGCGGGTTTTGTGATGACAGTGCGAGTTGATAGTCAGGCGAAGCAGGCGGACAGATCAGGTTGGCGTGTTACCGCTTGTCTTCATGCACGTCGTCCCAAAATCGCTGCGCATTTTGGGCCGACGTGCATACTTAGACTTCGCTCTCGGAAGTATTCCTCCAGTATTTCCAGCCTTCACCTTGGATGAGCCCGTGATCGGACAGGTCCTTCCAGCTTCTGTAGGTGCCCGTATCGTCGTAGACGAAGTCATCCATGTCCTTGCCTGAGGAGTATACGGTATATTCTTCCGTATGTTGGGACCGGTGTGCCGCATCGGCGACCTTGTGCACGAAGGTCGACAGGAACTTGAAATGCAGAAGGGCGCCGGATACGCCGAGCGCTCCGCGCATGTCGCCCAAATTCAGGGAGAGCGGCCAGACCTGGTGCGATGATTTGAGAAACAGACGTTCACCCGCCACATAGACGAGGGGTATCTTGTTGAGCGCGGGGCCGTCCCAGAGCCGGTCGTGGAAATAGACACGCCCGCGAACGCCGCCCTTGATCCATATCGTCCAGTTGCGTTTGTCGAAATGCGCCACATAGCCGGAGCGGTCGAAGAGATTGCAGACCTCGAGCGGGTTGCGACCGGGTTCGCATATGTTTTCGAGAACGGGATGCGGGCTGTACATGTCGATCATCACCGAGCGGAGGGAATGGCCGCCCATGGAAGCGATATAGGAAGTCAATTGATCGATCGGCCGTGTGTCGCAATGCGGATAGACCAGGAACTCGTCTGCATCGACATACAGGACCCACTTCTCCCGGCAGTGGCGGTTAATGACTTCGTTGATCCAGTCGTTTCCGAACCTCGCCGCCTTGTAGGAACCATGGGCCGAAAGAAGGGAGACATCGTCGAAGCCGGACAGCAACTCGGCCGTGCCGTCGGTCGAGCCGTTGTCGATACAGATGAAGTGCTCGAAGCCGAGATCGCGATAATACTGAAGGAAGAAGGCCAACCGGTGCCCCTCGTCACGGATGACGCAGATGACGACGTGGCGCGCCTGCTTGAGCCCGTTGCGCAGCAGGTCATAGCGAACCTGCCGAGCCTTGAGCGACCGGCGCAGACGGGCTTTCACGTAATGCGAGATACTGACGGCGGAAGCCCTATAACTCATATTCTGTCCTGAAGATTATCCATTCCTGGAATGAATGGATGAATACTTTGCGCTTCCGTCTGCAAATCCACGGCTCGACCGGCGACCCTGAGTTCAGTCACGCGGACATTCAAGTCGGACCAACAATACATCATCATACGGCGTAGTCGCCAACCAGCAGGCTCTGGACCCTGGGATTGGGTCCTTGTTTCTCAATTGCGTTCTCGATGCGCGCCCGTATAGACCGGTATTTATACAGCATCTTCCGATCGAAGGTTATCCCGCGATACAGCGAGTTGTAAATCGGATGTGCTTTGCGCAGGTCGACGTATACCTGGCTTTCCTTATCGGTCCACGGAAAGAAAGTTCCATGCCATGGCTTCGGATGCGCCATATAATGGACGATCGACAAGGAGGAGATGTTCACCAGATGAAGGAATTGTTTAGGAAAGTTCCAGCGGTTCGATACCAGCATCAGCGATGAACCGCAGACGTAATTCAATGCGCCCTGATCATGTTTGCCCTCGCAGGCCTCGGGATTTCTAGCGAAAAGCTCGAGCGCCTCCTGCCCGATCCAGCCGTTTCGATGGAATTTCAGGACGCCTGCGTTGAAATAGTGGCTGTCCCTTCCGGTGTCGAGGAAGTCATGGATCGCCGTGTAATCGCGCGCCGCGAAAAACCTGCCCTCGGGCACAGTGGCACTTTCGAACGCGCCGAGATCGCTGACGATCTGGGTATCCCCATCGAGGTAGATGATCTGGGTATAGTTGGAAGGCAGGATCTCGCAAAGGACCAGCTTGGCCATTGTGCTGACGCTGATGCGTCCTTGGAAATGCGAATTGTCGAGCTTGCCGAGCGAGTCCTGCAGCGCTTCGGTCGCATCGGTCAATATGACCCCACTCCTTGCGAGCAGGGCTTTCAGCTCTTCGAAATTGTCGAGATGTTCCGACATCAGAACGCAGACGTCGGTCGCAGGGCTTGCGAATTTGCGAGCTTGAAGCGCCGAGAGAATGGTCGGAAATGAATACTCGACATCCGTGACGTAGACGACGCACTGGTTGTTCATGTCATCACCTTTCCGATTGGGCGCAATACAAGTGAATGGGTATTGTCTTTGCGAGGCGAGGGACCATTTGTGAATTGAGCCGACGGGTCTGTCATATGAAGGCCCTGTTCGGTATATATAGGCCAGCGTCCAGTGCGCTGGTGCTGAATCGGTGTCTGGCTGTCGGCGGCTTTTGTATGTTTCATTGTTGAGATATTCACCATGAAGAGTGCCTTGCCTGTCATAAGGCTATGTTTCGACATGTTGTTTCGCGGTACGGTGATTGGTGCCGGGACCCTTGTCGGAATGCGGAGGGAAGGGGGATTGTCATGTTGATCACCACACTCGGGGCAGCCGTGATTTCGATCGCTGCCGGGGCTTCCATCCGCGCCTGGGCTTTCGCGATTTTTGCAATCCTGGTGGCAATCGGCTTCGGCGGCGTGGCTTTTGCCGGCGGGTCGTCCGTGATCGCGGCCATGCTTTCCGGTATCGCCATCCTCGTGCTCATGGAAATCGGCTATCTGGCAGGCGTGTTCCTGTCGGGGCTTTTGCGGCGCAGTGCCAAGCTGCGCGAAAACAATTCCGTTGCAGATAGCGTCGCGACCACCAGCGAACACCCGCAAGGCTGACGTCGACATAAAGCCTGCAGCATGGCCTTCCGCGACTGACCTCCGACGGCGTTTATTCGATGGACTGCTTTTACAGGCGATCCTTGAAAGATGCGGTGCGGCCGGCCGGCTTCGGCCCAATGCGGGCACGCCGATGGCTCGACGAGATTGCCATTCCGCGCCCTGGCGGAGTTCCAAAGCGGGCGTCATCGTGTTGAAAACATCGGCGCTCTCATCAGAGATGTCGATGCCTCCAGCGGGGTTCGATTAGCGAGCGATCGGGTCGCGCGCCGGGGAGAGGTATTGGTTGCCAGGCAGCCGGCCGCCAGACCTGCCGTGGTGCTGAACAGCAAGCCGAGATCCGTGCCGCTCCCCGAGATCGCCGCGGAGGCGACCTGCGCGATGGATGCCATAACCGCAGCGTTTCCGATCGCTTGCGTCTCCCGATCGCCTGACATGTGCCGGCCGGAGGCCCTTGCAAGGCTGTACAGGAAGGCGGCGAAGAGAAGAGTGCCGGTCAATCCGACATTGGAGAGCAACGCAGCGATAAAACTCGAGGCCCGAACCGTGCCGAGCCCGGCGCCGAAGGTGGCGGTATCGACGAATGCGATCAATGCCAGTGTATTCCAGGCGGTGCGCTCTTCACCGGATTGCGATTGGAGCTTGTCCGACAAGGTGGTGCTCATCAGGCCGGCGATGGAATTCCACGCATCGGGGACAAGGCTGAGTGCGACGATGGCGCAGGGAATCAAAAACAGCGTGATCACCAGGAAAGTCACATGCGGGGTCTTGGCGGGGCCGCTAATCAGTCGTTTCAGGCAAAACAGAACGAACATGCAGACAACGAAAATGCCGGCAATATAAGCGGTTGTCGATGTGCAGAGGACGATCGTCGGGCCGATGAAAAGCGTTGCAAGTCCTGCCATACGGATTTGGACGCGCTCCAGCCAGAGCAGAAGCGTGAAGGAAAAATAGGCTAATGCGACTGCGCCATAAGTGCTTGCTTCGGGGAACGGGCCGACGATGCGTTTGAAGCCGCTGATCGTCTCGGCCGTATGCATCGTATAGTTCGCGTTTCTGATGACATCGAGCAGGTAGGACTGGTCGGTCAGGAATGTTCCGATATCAATCAATGCCAGGGTAAAACATGCGATCGAGGCGACGATTAACTGCAGTGCGATGAAACGGGCATAGCCGAGCCTGGTAAGCCCCGAGACGACGGCAAAGCAGGCGAGGTCGCCGAGCAGATAGACAGACTGGCTGAGATTGGACGAACCCGGCGACAGGGGAGCGGCCACCGTCGACATCATGCCCGTGGTGTCGCGTGCAGAGGAGTAGACGAGGGTCGCGCCTGCAAAGATGCGCGGCAAAAAGAAAGATGATGCCACGGAAAACAGGATGTAGGCGGCAAACCAGAAACCGGGACCCGGATAGGCCATGCTGGCGAGCGTCGCCTGTGTTTGAGCCGGGCGCAGCAGGGCGGCTACCACGAGAAAAAGCACGAGAAGATGGCTTGGCTGGATGCTGCTGCCGCCGAGCGCGGGCAATTGCAGAGCCGCGGCCGCTCCGAGCAGCGTCGACAGGCAAAGGGTCGTGATCGCAAAACGCGCCCCGTTGACCATGCTGAGCAGGCCAAGCAGCAGAACGATGAAGCCGATCGGTTCTATCGACATGCTTCAGATCCCGATCCGGACGGAGCGGCGGAGGCATCGGGTTTGTCGATCCGCCTTCCGGCGCAATGCCCGAGGCGAAAGCCGCCAGCTGTCGTTCATGGTCACGACCGTCCCCTAATTCGATCCCGTCTGGGATATCCAGCCGGGAGCCGCGTGATTGTCGCCTGCTACATCAGACAGCGGGACTGCCGAGCTTTGCTGCTGTGGCGCGGACTGCAGCTGCAGCGGAGGCGACGGCGTCTGGAGATCCGTGTCGATGCCGATTTCGACGACATCATGCGGCCGCAAGCTGGTCGTCTCGTCCGCCTCGATGTTGCGATAGGTGCCATCGTCGTTGCGACGCACGATCCTGTAGTTCTTTTGCGCTCTGCCAAGACCCGGCACGTCCGTATTCATCTGGGCGAGTTGCGCGCTGTAGCCAGCCTGTTCGCCCAGAAGCTGGGCCACCTGGATGTCGATCGCAGCCCTGCCGATCGCGAGATTGACCTGGTTGAGCAGCTCCTGGTTTTCGCTGTTCTGCCGGTTGACGATATTAATCTTCGAGCGATCGGCTTCGCTGAGCCCCTGGCGAGCCGTGGTCAGGGCGACCTCGAGATCGATCAGGGTGCCTTGTGCGTCCGCAACGCCGCGGTCGACCGTGACCTGCCGGGAATTGCTGACCAGACCCTTGCTCACCAGGCTGTTGACGTTATCCAGTTCCTTTTGCGCAAGGTCGATCTGCCGCTTTTGCGAATTGATCTTGGCCTCGAGTGATTGGACCTGCTGGCCGTAGAGACGGGCAAGGTCGCTTGCCGCTTCGATCTGGCTTTCGATATCGACGCGTCGCAGCCGCATCAGGTTCAATTCCTGCGCCTTCAGCTTGTCCACATCGGGTGTTCCGGCGAGTTCTGCAGGGATCTCGAAACTCTGTTCGCCGGCGATCTCGGCGCGCAACCGCGCCTGGCGCATCAGAAGATCACGCCGGTTGAGAATGGCCGTTCGGTAGGCGCCGGCAGCCTCGATCCGGTCGCGCTCGAAGACGGTATTCTCTTCGCGCTCCCGAAGGAAGCCGCCGGCGATGCTGACGGCCTTCATGACCGTCATATCGGCCTCAAAAGCATAGCGCCCGGGGGTCTGCACGGTCCCGGTTACGAAGATCGGCGCATGCTGGGCAATTTCCACGGCGATGAACGGCTTTCCCGGCAGTTCCGCCTTTTCGGAGAGCGCGGTGGCGATCGCATCGGAAACCTGCTCCGTCGTCTTGCCGATCGCCTGCACCTGGCCGGCGATCGGAATCGCCAGATTACCGGCATCGTCGACTGTATATGTTCCGCCGAGGGCTTCCCAGCTGGCATACCGGGAATCCGACGATCGCCATTCGACGACACGCAGTCTCACCTGATCTTCCGGCACGAGGGTATAGTTTTCCGCATGGGCGACACTCCAGCCGGTCACGCCGGAAAATACCAGCAAGGCAAGGGCGATGGAGATGAGGCGACCGGACAAGGATGTGCGCTGCATTGTCTGCTATCTCCGTTTCGTTGCGATCGACGGCGAAGGCATTTCGCGCGGCGCGGGATTGCCGAATTCCAGGATGCGGGACGGAGAGAGGCGGCCGACAAGAAGGTCGGAAAGCGCCAGCAAATTGCCGTTCAAGCGTCCCCATCGGTCGATCAGGCGGTCATTGAATAATAGACCCCGCGTATTCGCCAGGATGTTGCGGCCGATCTGTGCGACAGCACGGCCCTTCGACATCGTGCCCTTCCGGATCAGGTAGACAGGATTGGCAACCTGCGAATAGCCGAGCCTTCGGCCGGGCTGGCGCCCGGATCTGACGCCGAGATGCACGCCGCGAGCGCCTTCGACACGCACGGACCTGCCGTAGCGGGCGATGGACCGGCTGAAATCGACATCTTCGAGCCAGCCGTAGAGCGGTAGCTGTTCATCGAAGGCCAGCGCGTGCTGGAGAACGGGTGAAAGGCGAACCGCCATGTTGCATCCGTAGGCGTTATAGACCTCCGTCACCTGCTCGGCCCCTTCGCCGGCTGTTTCAAGAACCTGCAGGGCCTTTGGCATGCTGAGGCCGCCATCGAGGATGCCGTCGGCCAGGACTTCGCCAGTGGCGATCGTCACGTCGGGGTTTGCTGCAAAGACAGCCGCCATCCGCGACAGGAAGGTCGCGGCGGGAATGAAGTCGTCATCCAGGAAGATCAGAATATCCGTGTCGGCGGCGGCGGCCTGGATGATCCTGTTGCGCTGGGAGGTCAGGCCACGGCTGCCGACGATGACTTCCACATCGAGGCGGTCGGCGAGGCCGGCGGCGTCGTCGATCACCGGCACGCAGACGATCAGCCGCTCGGCCTGGTCCGGCAGGGCGGTGAGATAATCGACGGTCTCTTTGAGTATCGAGGGGCGGCCTGCCGAAGCAATCCCTACAGCCAGTCGCAATGGGCGGCGCGCGCGGCCCGCCATGGCTTCAGCGCCGCAAGGAACAGGCGCCGGTCCGATCGGGCTGTTCTGCCTTGTTGCTTCTGCCGAAGGTGAAGTCATGACTCTATTCTTTTCGGTGCATGGTTGATGATCGCGCCGAGGATCTCCGCGCCGACATTCCGCAGGGTCTCGATGACGTGCATGGTGTCGTCGATCGAGGTGTGCCCGTGCGAGGTGACCACGAGGACACCGTCCAGTTCCGGCGCGATCGCATTGGCATCCGGCGAAGCAGAGAATGCGGAAATGTCGACGAATATGGCGTCGAACTCCTTTTTCAAGTCGGCGAAGCTCAACTGCGTGCGGCGGGAACTGAGGCGAATGGCCGGCGTCACCGCTTCGACTTTGCCGAGGGGTAGGAATTTCAGCGTCGGGGTGAGGGGCAATGCCGCCGTCTGGATCAGTTCGCCCTTGTCGAGAACGTCGACGAGGCCTGTGGAACTATGGGGCGCGATCGATTTGCTGAGCGACGATTTCTGCGCAGCCGCATCGATCAGCAGCGTCTGCGCTCCTGATATCGACGAGAGCACCGCAAGTTCGCATGCGATGGTCGATGCCCCGCTGCCGGGATTGACAGCGACGATTCCAATTACGACCCGGCGTTTGCGCCGAAGACCAACGACCGTCGCGCTCAGCTCCGCCATGCCTGGAATAACAGGATAGGCGGCTGCGGTGCCGCTGCTGCCGGTACCGGCGGCGAGGAATCGCGCAGAGTGACCATTGCGGGTTCTCGATGTCGCCAGCAAAGTGACAAAGGGCAGTCCGCCGGCTTCCGCGATCTGATGGGGCCGGACGATCCGGCGATCGCCGGCGTGTCTTATCATGGCGAGTGCGAAGCCGACGCCAAGACCAACCGCCGCCGCAAATGCAATGATGAGCGTGCTGCGTGGTCTGGCTTTCGAAAGAGGCAGGGTGGCCCGAGAGACGATCGTGGCATCCGACACCGGGTAGGTGATGCGCTGCCTGGCTTCGGTCAGCTGGTTCAAGGTATTTTCATAGAGGGTGCGGCGGGCGTCAGTCGCGCTCTGCAGCTCCGCAAGCTTGAACTGATCGCGCGGATTGCTCGTGAAGCTGGCCAGGGCACTGGCAGCTTCGGCCAGTCCGCGCTGCTGCTCGCTTACGAATCTGGTCAGCCATTCGCTGTATTGCCGGGACGCATTGGCCTTCATTGCGATATTCTTCTGGATATACTGCCTGGCCAGCGTGTCGGCGATGTCGACGGCCTGCTGCGGGGTCGATGCTGCAGCCGATATCTCGATGATCGTCGAACTCCCGATCCGGCGTACTCCCATCATGTTCAGCAGCGTGGCGACCGCCCGATCATGGATCCGCCCGTCCTCGATCTGCTGTTGCGGCTGTCTGTCACGCGGTCCTGCGCCTGCCGCTTCCTGCGATGCCGTATCCGGTTCGGAAGAAGCGCCCATCAACCAGTTCTTTGCCCGATCCTGCAGCGAAGGCGTCTGGTCGACAAAGTCAGGATCGGTATCGAGACCAAGTGCCGTTACCGTTCCACCGACGACATCGCTGGATTTGGCGATCTCCAACTGTCCCTCGATGAACGCGTCTTCCGCGAAAGCCCTCTGTGCTTCGGAGCCGCCGACCTGGGGGACGATCACAAGTTGCGTGTTGGCAACGAACGTCGGTTCGGCGGTCAGCACGTAGCTCCCTGCCAATACGAGGAAAGCGAAAGTCGTCGCCGCAATCCACAGCCAGCGCATTCTGATAAAGAAGAGCATATCCCGCAAGGTGAGCGGCGAATTCCCGCCAGTGGCTGCGGCAGGCAGAGATATCGGAGAAACACCGCTGAAGATCGTGCTTGAGGTCATGTCGTCCTAATCCAAAATGACGGGCTCACGGAGTAACCAGGTAATGGCAGCTTGGAGGGACGGGGAAGTAGCGTGTCTTCCGATTCCAGGCATGATCGGCGGCTCTCCCATGAATGCTCAATACGAGAATGCTCAATACGAGCCGCGCTGCGAAAACAGAGCGGGAATGGTCTTGGCAATGATGATGAAGTCCCGGCCGAGCGACCAGTTGTTGAGATAGTGAACGTCGAGGGAAACCCGGTACTCGTAACTGACATCATTGCGCCCGCTGGTCTGCCAGTGACCGGTCAGGCCCGGGCGGACGGCCATGTAGGCCCATATATGCTCGCCGTAGCGCGGCAATTCCTCGGCCGTGATCGGCCGGGGGCCGACAAGGCTCATGTCGCCACGCACGATATTGATCAGTTGGGGAAGCTCGTCGATGCTCGACCGCCTGAGGATATCACCGACGGCCGTGATCCTCGGATCGTCCTTCAGCTTGCGTGTCTCTTCCCATTCGCTTCGCGCAGCCGGGTTGTTTTGCAGCAATTCGGCAAGCTGAGCACTCGCATCGGTCTTCATCGTGCGAAACTTGAGGCATCCGAACGGCGCTCCGCCGACGCCGATGCGCGTATGGGAATAGAAGACCGGGCCGCGGTCGCTCATCTTCACGATCATTGCGACGATCAACAGAAGCGGGGAAAGCAGGATCAGCGCCGTGACTGCGATGACAAGGTCTAGCGCGCGCTTCGACGATCTGCCTGCCGCACGAGGCCGGGACGAATGGAGATCGCCGCCTTTCGCGGTCCGTCCGACGCGCGACCAAGCCTCGAAACTATGTGCTTCCCATGTCATCGGTGGTCTCCAAAACATTCCGATTAAGAACCGTTCAAAGTTTGCTGCGCCGCACTCTGGTTGTCTGTTACCAAGGTCATAATCCTTAACAAATTCTTTATGCTACTAACGGGCAATCGAGAATTCGGACTACACCTTGATGGCCTTCTTTTCATTTAAAACGATAATCTAATCTAATTCGTGGTGATTATCCGCTGACGCTTGTTTATCAGTTTTGATGTCATCACTTTGATTATTGCCGTTTTTTATTCAGTAAGCCCTTTTAATAGGCAGAGATCTTCGATCGCGTGGCGGCTTTTTGGCTTCTTTGGGATTTTTTGTCCTTTTTATGGTGTATATTTTGTTTTGAAGTTAAATATATACTTTATCTTTACGTCATATCTCCGTGATGTTATTTGACTCTCATATTAAGACAATATAAATGATGCAGTGCAGCATTGCCTATGGTTATCGAGTGGAGTTATGCGCATGGATGGGGCGACACACGCATCAGATCGCAGGGCCGGCATCGGCAAGGCGGCGATATCAGCTAACGGCGGCATTCATCTGAACAGCCGCATCGTCATCGACGACGAATTCCTTTCCTGCCGGTCGAGCGTCCGGCGTTTCCGGCGCGGCGAGATCATCGCCGGGGCCGGCGTCCTCGTCGATACGTTCGCGCGCGTTCATTCGGGGGTGGTCAGCGCAAGCACGATGCTGCCCGACGGCCGGGAATTCATCGTCGAGATCATTCCGAAATCCGGCCTCATCGGCGAGCTCGAGGTTCTGCGCAGGCAGACGTTGAGCCTCGAATACCGTGCCGGTTCCGCCTGCGAGCTGCATTTCTTCGAAGGCCGGCTGCTGCGTGACATGTACGCCAGCGATCCCTGCTTTCGCGAAAAAGTCTTCTCCAGGGCGCTGGCGCGCATTTCAGAGCTCGAACTCCGGATCATTGCGAATGCGGCGTCGAGCCTGCAATCGAGGCTGGCCAGCACGCTGCTGCGGCTCTCCACTGTTTATGGAAAAGATCCGGCAAACAGCGGCGACGAACTGATCATCTCGCAAAATGATCTGGCCGCGACGCTGCCGGCGTCCCGCGAGAAGGTCAATCAATGCCTGCGGCGCCTGCGGGAAGGCAAGATCATCGACGGGGGCCAGGGCAAGATCCGCATCCTCAACCGCAAGGCGCTGGAGGCCTGTGCCAACGGCGCAGTTTCGGTGAAGTGATGCGCCCGTCGCTTCCCGAGGTCCTTCGATCCGCCGCAAGCGTCGGCCGGTTTCCCAGCCCCGGCACGACAAAGATCGATCGCGTGGTCATCATCGACGATTATTCGGTGGCCAGAGGCGGTGCGACGGCGCTGGCGGTGCTGTCCGCCAAGCTTTTTCGGGGCCTCGACATCCCTGTGACCTATATTTGCGGGGATGACGCCGCCAATGCGGAGCTCGTCGCACTCGGGGTCTTAATGGTCGGGCTGAACAGCCGCGACCTGCTCAGTGCCGAGCGTGCGAAGGCTTTCGTGACCGGCATTCACAATGGCGCCGCCGTCCGCATGGTCGCGAACTGGATTGCCGCAAACGACACCGCCAACACCGTCTATCATGTGCATGGCTGGCACCAGATCCTGTCTCCGGCGATTTTCAGGGCGTTGATGCCGGTCGCCAGACGATGCGTGGTGCACGCGCATGATTTCTTCACCGCCTGCCCCAACGGCGCCTTCTTCGACTATCAGGCGCAGGAAGTCTGCCTTCGACGCCCGCTCGGCGGAGGCTGCATTGCGACGGCCTGCGACAAGAGAAGTTATTCGCACAAATTATGGCGGGTTGCCCGCGGCTCCAACATCCTCCGGCGGCTGAAGGATCAGGCCGATTTCGGCCGGATCATCCTGTTGCACGAGAAGATGGCAAGCTTCCTCGTCGGCGCCGGATATCGGCCCGAACGACTGACGACGATCCGCAATCCCGTCGCTCCGCTCTCCATCAAACGCATCGAGGCGGAGGCCAACGAGGAGTTCGTCTTCATCGGGCGGCTGGACGAAGAGAAGGGCATAGAGGACGCCGTGGCCGCCACACGCAAAGCCGGCGTCAGGCTCTGCGTGATCGGGGACGGGCCGCTGATGCCGCTGGTTGCGGCTTCGGGAGATCACGTTAGGGCCGTCGGCTGGCAGTCGCATGCGGAGATCGGCCCGACCATCCGCAAGGCGCGTGCACTGTTGATGCCGTCTCGCTATCCCGAGCCATTCGGCCTCGTCGCTATCGAAGCGGCCAGGAGCGGGCTACCGGTCATCATGTCGCACAGCGCCTTTCTTGCCGAGGAAATGCAAAGAGCCGGCATGGCGATCGCCTGCGATACGGCTGACGAAAGCGCCTTTGCCGATACTTTGAAGCGATTTAGCCAAATGCCGAGGCACGAGGTCCGCGCCATGAGCGAGCGGGCTTTCCTGAAGTCGCCGGATCTTGCGTCGACTCACGAGGAATGGCGCGACGCGCTTCTTTGCGAATACCACAGCCTGATTTCGACGAATGCGGTTCCCGACCTGACAGACGGTGTGGCGATACAAGGAGTATTGAGTTGACCCTTAAGGCAACAACCTCTCTTCCCGACGCGAGGCCATTTCTCGGCGATGCGCCAGTTATGGCGAAAAGACGTGTCACTGATGCCGGAAGCGCGAGCGATACCAAGCAGCTTCGTGTCGCCATCGTGCATTATTGGCTCGTTTCGATGCGCGGTGGCGAGAAGGTCGTCGAAGAGCTGTGCCGCATGTTTCCGCAGGCCGACATCTTCACCCTCGTCTGCAACCGGGATCGCATCAGCGATTTTCTGAAGACGCGGAACATCCGCACATCCTTCCTGCAGAAGATCCCCGGTGCAAAACGGCATTATACCAAGATGTTGCCGCTGATGCCTTTCGCGCTCGAGCAGTTCGATCTGCAGGATTACGATCTCGTGCTGTCGAGCGAATCCGGACCCGCCAAGGGCATCATCACGCGCGCCGACGCCCTGCATGTCTGCTACTGCCATTCGCCGATGCGCTACATCTGGGATCAGTTCCATGTCTACCGCCATGGTCTGCCCTGGGTGGGTCGCGCCTTGATGTCGATCACCGCACCCATGCTGCGCGCCTGGGACGTGACGACCTCCTCGCGGGTCGATGTGTTCGTTGCCAATTCCGATTATGTCGCAAGCCGTATCCGCCGCTTCTACGACCGGGAATCCATCGTCATCCATCCGCCGGTTGCGACCGACGATTTTGCGGTGGGGACGGGGAAAGGCGAATTCTATCTCTATGCGGGACAGCTGACCACGTACAAGCGGCCGGACATCGCCGTTCGCGCCTGTACCGAGGCCGGCCGAAAGCTGGTTGTGATCGGCGAGGGAGAACAACTGGCCTATCTGAAGTCGATTGCCGGACCGACCGTGCAGTTTCTCGGCCATCAGCCCTTCAACGTTCTGCGCGACCATCTGTCGCGATGCCGCGCCCTGTTGTTTCCGGGCACGGAGGATTTCGGCATCCTGCCGGTGGAAGCCATGGCATCCGGGCGGCCGGTCCTAGCTTTCGATGCCGGCGGCGCCAGGGAAACCGTTTGCTCGCCGCAGGTCGGCTTTCGCTTCGCTGAGCAGACCACGGAAGCTCTATTGGAAACAATGGCGGCGTTCGAAGAGGTGGAGGACGATATCGATCCGCATGCCATCCGCGCGCACTCGCTGAAATTTTCTTCCGCCGTGTTCCGCGACCGCCTCTCCCGCCTGATCGAGCAGCAACTGGCCGACCATGGCGACCGATCCGCCGAGGTCTTCAGAAGACGGGCGGGCTGAGGGCAAGGAACGGAGCTGCCTGTCTTGCCGCTGCGACCGAAACCGTCGACGAGGAATAGAAAATAGATCATGTCAAGCGTATCTCAGAGGACGGCGACGGCAAGCATCTGGACCATCAGCGGAAAGTTCCTGGCGCGACTGCTCGATTTCGTCAGCCTCCTGATCCTCGCTAGGCTTTTGAGCCCGGCGGATTTCGGCCTTGTCGCCATCGCGACATCGGTTCTGGTCATCGTCGAGACAATCCTGGATCTGCCGCTGACGCAGGCCCTGATGCGCCAGCCGTCGCCTTCGGACGATATGTTTGCTACCGCCCTTACCCTCAGCCTTCTTCGAGGCGTGGCCATCAGCGTGCTGATGATGACCATCTCCTGGCCGATGGCTCTGATCTATGACGATCCCCGGCTTTTCTCCCTTGTCGCCGTGCTCTCGATTGCGCCTGCCATGCGCAGCGTGATCAGCCCGCGCATGGTTCTGTTCATGCAGCAGTTCGATTTCAAACGCGAATTCGCACTCGATCTTATTGCCAAGGGGTCGACACTGCTGTTCGGTGTCGGGGTGGCGGTCGCGACCGGCAGCTATTGGGGACTGGCGATCGGCGCGGTTGCGGGCCCGACCGCCGCGGTGATCACCTCCTATATCTTCGCGCCGATGCGACCGAGATTCAGCCTTTCCGAGTGGAAGCACTTTCAGGACATGATCAGCTGGAACACCGTCTCGCAGGTGCTGAGTTCGATCAACTGGCAACTGGACCGGCTGCTTTTGCCGCGCTTCACGGGCCTGTCGACTTTCGGCGCCTTCAGCGTCGCCGACAATATCGCCGCTATTCCATACCAGACCTTCGTCGGGCCATTGTTGCGTCCGCTGATGGCGGCATTCTCGACCGTCGATGACCGTCGTAATCTGATCGCTGCCTATCTGAAGGCGACGAACGCGATCACCTTCGTGGCAGCGCCCATCCTCATCGCGCTCGCCTTGCTTGCCGAGCCGGCCGTGCGGATCATCGTCGGTGAGAAATGGGCATCCGCCGCGCCGATTCTGCAGTGGCTGTGCATCGGCAGTCTGCTCGGTCTTCCGACGAACATGATGCCGCCATTGGCTATGGTGCTCAACAAAACCCGTTATCTCGCTCTCCGGATGTTTGCCGAGTTCGCCGTCAGGGTTCCGGTCACCATCCTGGGCATTGTCTATTTTCAAGTGGCGGGAGCACTGGGCGCGCGGATCGTGGCGGTGCTTGTCGCCTATGCAGCATCGCTCGTCATCACGCGGCAGCTGATCGGCGCGACATTTGCCGCGCAGTTGAACGCTTTTTTACGGCCTCTGGTCGCGAGCGTGCCGATGATGGCTTTCCTGCTCTGGGCAGAGCCGATGCTTGTTGCCATGCCTGTCGGCTTTCACCTTATCGTCGGCCTGGCGCTTTGCGGCGGGGTGTCCGCGGCGATCTTCTGGATCTTCGCGCTGCTCGTGTGGCAGATCGCCGGGAAGCCCGACGGCATCGAGACCATCGTCGTCCACAGGCTCATGCCGCGACGAAACAGGGTCCTCACTTCATGATCGAGACAAGTGCAGTCCAACGATGTTTGGTGTTTTCGGAGGAACAGAATGCGTTACGGAATATCTTCTAAGGCTCTGGGTTTGCTTATCGTTCTCGGTCTGGGGGCGTTGCCCGGCCAGCCCAGCGTGGCCCAGGAACCGCTCAACATCGATGCGTACCAGCTGACGTTCGAGGAGAGTTTCGACAGTCTCGACGTCTCGGCCTGGGGGGAGAGAAGTTCCCGTTGGATCGCCCATACGCCCTGGAACGGCGATTTCGGCGACGCCCGTTTCACAGATCCGGCCCCCGGCTTTCCGTTTACCACCGATCAGGGAATTCTAAAGATCGAAGCGCGCAAGGAGGCCGATGGAACCTGGCGCTCAGGCCTGCTGTCGTCGGTGAACCCGAAAGGCGAAGGGTTCTCGCAGCAGTTCGGCTATTTCGAAGCAAGGATGAAGCTGCCGCCTGGCAAGGGCGTCTGGCCGGCATTCTGGCTGATCGGGCTCGACCGGTCGAAATACACCGCCGAGATTGACGTCCTGGAATATTATGGACGCGCGCCCTACGAATTCAGCATGGGCTTTCATATCTGGCGTCAGAGCCAGGGCGGTCAGAACAGCACCGGCGGCTATTGGCAAAAGGTCCAGGACGGAATTTTGAACAGCGACTATCACACCTACGGCGTCGATATCCAAGCCGACAAGACGAGCTTCTACTTCGACCGTAAGTTCATCTGGAGCTTCGACACGCCGAAGGAATTCCACATGCCGTTCTATCCGCTGGTGAACCTGGCACTCGGCTCGGGTTGGCCGATCGATGAAACGCCGAATCCTTCCATTCTACTCGTCGACTATATTCACGTGTACCAGCGGAAGCCTACTGACGCAGCGAATTGAACAGCTGACGGACAGCCGTCGCTAACGGCCGCAGCTGAGGCCGGTTTGCGGATCGAAGAGATGCATCGCCTCCTCGTCGAAAAAGAGGGTGAGCTTTTCGTTGTTGCGGATCGGCGTGCGTGGCGGCAGGCAGGCCATCAGGCGCTGATTTCCGGCAAGGGCGGTGACGACGAGTTCCGGGCCGGTCAGCTCTGCGACCTCAAGGGTCACCTCGATCGACGGGCGGGCGCCGTCCGTGCGAAGCGCCTCGGGACGGATGCCGAGGATAAGGTCGCGGCCATTGCCGACCGCCTCGCGGAAACGGGTGGGCAGGGGCAGGATCGCATCGGTGCCTGAAAGCGCCAGGCCACCGTCGCGCGCCGCCGTCGCCTTCAGCAGGTTCATCGGCGGCGCGCCGACGAAGGTCGCGACATAGAGAGTTGCCGGATGGTTGTAGATCTCCTCCGGCGTACCCAGCTGCTCGATGCGGCCGTCGCGCATGACGGCGATGCGGCTTGCAAGGGTCATAGCCTCGATCTGGTCATGGGTGACGTAGACGACCGTGGTCTTCAGCATCTGATGCAGCCGCTTGATCTCGGTGCGCATCTCCATGCGCAGCTTGGCATCAAGATTAGAGAGCGGCTCGTCGAAGAGGAATACCTCAGGTTTGCGCACCAGCGCGCGACCGATCGCGACCCGCTGGCGCTGGCCGCCGGAAAGCTGGCTCGGCTTGCGCTCGAGGAGGTTTTCGATCTGCAGGAGCTTGGCGGCATCACGCACGGCTCTGTCGCGCTCGGGTGCTGCCACCTTGCGCATTTCCAGGCCGAAACCGATGTTCCGGTGCACCGTCAGATTGGGATAGAGCGCGTAGGATTGAAAGACCATGGCGATGTCACGGTCCTTCGGATGCACGCCGAGCACCGAGCGGCCGCCGATCCTGACATCGCCGCTCGTTGCCTCGGCAAGGCCGGCGATGATGTTCAGCAGGGTGGATTTGCCGCAGCCGGAGGAGCCGAGCAGCACCAGGAATTCGCCGCTTTCCAGCGAGATGTCGATGCCTTTCAGCGTCTCGATGTCGCCGTAGGCCTTGCGGATGTTCTGAATGTCGAGCGCGCTCATCGCAAGGGCTCCTGAAGAGATGTCGGGCCGCCATAGTTGCGGGGAAGAGTGGAGATGGCGCGCGAGGCAACCTCGGTTCCCGCCATCAGGCAGGAAACCAGCGGCTCACCGCTTGCGAGCGCGGCGAGAAAGGCGGCGTTGAAGACATCGCCGGCGCCGATCGTATCGACGACATCGACAACGGGTGCTGCCACCGAAACCAAGCTGCCGTCAGGCCCGATCGTGAGAGCCCCGTCCGGGCCGCGTTTGACGACTACGATCGCACCCGCCGGCATATGCGATTTGATCTGACGCGCGGCCTCGATCGGATCGGCGATGCCGGCAAGTGTCGTCGATTCGACCTCGTTCAGCAGCGCGACACCGCTGCGCGAAAGCCAGGCGCGTGTCGCTGCGCAATTCTCGTCTGTCCAGCCGTCGAGTGGCCAGCCGGTATCGAGCGCAACGGTGATGCCATGGCTGTCGGCCCAATCGAAGAACTTGCCGTATTCTTCTGTCAGATCGTCGGTCAGGAACGAGCCGCAGAGAAGCGCGTAGCCGCCCTGCAGTCTTGCGCCCTCGATGACGGCGAAAACGTCTGCCAGGCTGAAACGCGGCAGGTGGCCCCTCGTCGTGAAGAAGGTGCGCTCGCCGTCAGGATGGGTGATGCCGACGGAGAGCGTCGTTTTCTCAGGACGTACGGGCCACTTGTCGGAACGGTGGCCGAAGGCTTCGCTCAGCCAGCGGCCGAACTGATCACTGCCGATATTGGCGGCGATCTCGAATT
The DNA here is from genome assembly GCF_032464805.1 of Rhizobium sp. 10PS4. Taxonomy (NCBI): domain Bacteria; kingdom Pseudomonadati; phylum Pseudomonadota; class Alphaproteobacteria; order Hyphomicrobiales; family Rhizobiaceae; genus Rhizobium; species Rhizobium sp. 10PS4. The sequence goes on from NZ_JAWDIW010000015.1 coordinate 60,926, forward strand.
CGACGCCGAGCGCTTGCCAGGCGAGCGCGCTGTTGCCGGCGGCCCCGCCGACGCGCAACTCGTCATGATCGACGATGATTTCCGTCCCGGCCTTCGGCCAAGGGGCGGTCGGTCCAAGGATCAGGTCGACGTTGACATTGCCGATGACTGCAAGCGGCCGCATTCATTCGCTCCGGGTGATTTTGGTCGATCGAACCGGCGTTCCCGCATTATCCACGCGGGCATCGGCAAAGGCGATCATCAGCCGCTGGGCGACCGGAAGCATGGCGAAGATCGCGGCAAAACCGGTTGCAGGTGCAAAGCGGATCATCACCGCGCCGGCGACCGGCGCTTCGCCCGAGGCGTCGAACAGGATGACCGGGGCGCCGGTCTCGACGGCGGATGTCGCCATTGCCGTCACCAGGCCAGCCGTCTCGTCCAAGCCGCGGAACAGCACGACGCCGATTTCCGGCCCCAGCATCTCCATCGGCCCGTGGCGCAGCTGGCCGCCTTCGAGCGAGAAGCAGGGACGGCGCGACAGCTCGGTCAATCCGAGTGCGAGCGCCTCGGCGATACCCTGCAACCGGCGGCCTGACGTGACAATGGTCGCGACGTTTTCCAGCGCCGAGAGTGCGGCGGCGATGTCATGATCTTCCGGCGCCCTGAGGGCGGTAAGGGCGGTGTCAGGATCTTCGCCGAGGGCGGAAAGGATTGCCAGATGCAGGGCGAAAGTCACCGTTAGGCTGCGGGTCGCGGCGAAGGCAAGCTCGGTGCCGCCGGTGCCGACCAGCGACGGAGCGGTTCTTGCGAGGAAGGAATTACCTTCGAGTGTCAGGCCGAAAGTCTCCTCCGTGCCGCCGGTCTCGCTGAACCAACGCACGACCTCGGCGCTTTCGCCGGACTGCGAGGTGACAAAGATCGTCCTGCCGGCGATCGGCAACGGCTGGCCGAGCTGTTCAGACAGGGGCAAGGCGACGGCATCGATGCCGAGCGCCCGGTAGAGCGGTTCGACGGCGCGGTTGACGGCATGCGAGCCGCCCATGCCGATGAGCAGCAGCCTGCCGGTCTTTTTCAGCGAAGCCGCAGCCCTGACGGCCATCGGCTGGGCCGCTTCATAGGAGGTGATCGCATCGGCATGCTGGCGCGCCATTTCGCGATCGATCGCCGCAAGTCCGGCCGGCCGGGTTCTTTCTTCTGTCATGTTCATCCCTTGACGCCGCCGCTGGTGAGCCCCGAAATCAGGGCGCGTTGCATGAGAAGACCAATCAGCACCGGGGGCAGGGCGGCGAGCACACCTGCCGTCGCGATCAGTCCGTAATCGGAAACGCGGCCGCCGGCGAGATCGGCAATGGCGACGGTCAGCGTCTTGGCGCGCTGGTCGGAAGTGAAGAGCAGCGCATAGAAGAATTCATCCCAGGCAAGTAGGAAGGCAAAGAGGCTTGACGTCGCCACCACGGGGGCGGCCAGCGGCAGCGTGATGATCCTGAGCGTCTGAAACAGGCCGGCGCCGTCGATCATCGCGGCGGATTCGATCTCGCGCGGGATGGAATCGAAACCCGACTTCATCAGCCAGGTGGTGAAGGGCGCAAGGATGGTGAGATAGACGAGGGCGAGGCCGAAGACGTTGTTCAGCATGCCGAGATGGGAAAGGCCCATGTAAAGCGGCACGGCGAGCGCCACCGGCGGCAGCATATAGGTGGCGATGACCATCGACAGCGACCATCCCACAGCAGGCGTACGCGACACGGCCCATCCGGCCGGTATGGCGAGCGCGATGGCGGCGATCGTCGCCATGCCCGCCACCTCTATGCTGTTGCGCAGCGACGAGGTGAAGGCGGCGCCGGCGCTGTTTTCGAGCGTCGAGAGCAGCACGCCGTAGCGAGAGAAATCCGCCGTCTGCGGCCACCAGCGCAGCGGCTTTTCCGCAAGGTCGGCGGCCGGCGAGATGCTCATGATGAACAGCCATAGGATCGGCGCCAGGATGACGGCGGCAAGCAGCAGCGCGCAGAGGTGAATGAAGGCGGAAAAAAGTGGGCTCTGGCGTTCCATCAGGCTGCACTCCCCGCGGTCTTGCGCACCAGGGCGGCGTAGCCGGCAGCAAGCAGCGTCACCAGCAGCGTGACGATCAACGCCAAGGAGGCGCCGGAGCCTGCCCGTTGGAAAGAGAAGGCTTCCTGATAGACGAGGATCGACAGCGTGCGGGTGCTGTTGGCCGGGCCGCCGCGGGTCATGACCCAGATGATGTCGAAGACCTTGAAGGCTTCAATCGTGCGCAACACCAGGGCCACCATCAGCGGGCCGGCGAGATAGGGCAGGATGACGAAGCGGAAGCGGGCAAAAGCGCCGGCGCCGTCGACCAGCGAGGCGGCGGTGATGTCGCGCGGCACGGCCTGGAGTGCGGCCAGCGCGATCAGCGCCACCAGCGGGAAATTCTTCCAGCAGTCGGCGACGATCAGGGCTGCCAGCGCCGTGCCCGGCTCGCCGAGCCAGGAGCGGTAGGCCTCCAGCAGGCCGAGCTGCGTCAAGGCGGCATTCAGCGCGCCATATTCCGGATTGTAGATCAGCCGCCAGAGCGTGGCGTTGACGACGGTCGGCAGCGCCCAGGGCAGGATCATCAGGGCGCGAAGCGCGGTCCGGCCGCGGAATTGCTGGTTCAGCAGCAGGGCGGCGAGCACGCCGATCACCATTTCGGCGGCGACCGAGACGATTGCGAACCATGCGGTCGTGACGAGCGTGCGCTGGAAATTCGAACCGGAGATCATCTTCACGTAATTGTCGATGCCGACGAAGCTGCCTTCCGTGCCGACCAGCCTGGCGTCGGTGAAGGAAAGGCCGACAGTATCGATCAGAGGCCAGCCGATGACTGAAATCATGATCACGAGAAGCGGCAGCATCAAAAGCCACGCGCGGGTTGTCAGCCAAGTGCCCGACATCAAGGCGACCCTTATTCTTCATAGGTTCTGGAGACCGGGCGACGGCAGGCGCCGCCCGGGGTTTCATGCGTTGCTCAGAGGCCGCTATTGTCGGCTGCCGACTTCAGCGCGTCCTCTGGCGAGGACTGGCCAAGCAGCGCTTCCTGGATCGCCTGCTGCAGCGCGGTCGAAAGCTCCTGATATTTCGGCGTCGTCGGGCGCGGATACATGGCGGCAAGGCCGATCTTGGCAGCCGAGATCAGCTCTTCCTGGCCCTTGGTGACATCAGGATCCTCATAGGAGGACGCCCAGATCGGCAGGCTGAGCTTGGAATACGCGTTCTGCGTTGCCTGCGAGGTCATGAAGGTGATGTATTTCCAGGCCTCATCCGGATGCTGGCTGGCCGAGGTGATGCCGAGGCCCATCGAGCCGTTTACGGCAGAAGCCTCGCTCTTGCCGGCAATACCCGGCGCCGGCACGACGCCGACCTTGCCTGCGACCTTGCTGTCCTTCGGATTGTTGGCCATGTTGTACATGTAGGTCCAGTTCAGCGCGAAGGCGGCATCGCCGTTTTCGAAGACCTTGCGGACGTCCTCTTCGAGGAATTCCTTGGAGTTCGGATTGGTGAGGCCGGAGGAATAGCTGGAAACCATGTATTTCAGCGCATCGAGGCCGCCGCCGGTCTGGAAGGCCGGCTTGCCGTCCTTCAGGAAATCGCCGCCATAGGCGCTGACGAGCGTGGTGTAGTCGCAGATCGCGGCTTCGGCCTGCGACCAGCTCCAGGCGATCGGCGTGGCGAGCAGGCCCTTGTCCTTGATCGTCTTTGCCTGCTCGGTCAGTTCGTCCCAGGTCTTGGGTGGCGCCTTGATGCCGGCCTTTTCGAGGATTTCCTTGTTATAGAACAGGTATTTGGTGTCGAGGATCCACGGCATGCCGTAATATTTGCCGTCATATTGCACGGTGGTCCAGGCACCCGGCAGCACGCCCTTTTTCATCTCGTCGGTGACGCGCGAGGAGACGTCGACAAGAACCTTATTGGTGGCGTATTCGGCCGGCCAGATAACGTCGAAGAGGACGACGTCATAACCGCCGCCGGAACCCTGCGCCAGCACCGTCTTGTCGTGCAGGCCTTCATAGGGGACGAATTCGAGATTGACCTTGATGTCGGGGTTCGCCTTGGCGAAGGCGTCGGTCATAGCGCGCACATCGGCCTCGCTATAGGCAGCTTGCGCCATGAAAAGCGCGTTCAGCGTTGTTTCGGCGAAAGCGTGCGGCGCAAGGGACACGCCGATCAAGGCCGCACCCAGAAGCGTCTTGTTAAAGGAATTCAGCATTGCAGCCTCCAGTTTTTGACATTTACGCATTGCCGAGGGCGGTCCTCCGCCATCGGTGTTCGAGAGGGCACGCGCGGAAAGCGTGCCGGTTCGTCGTCTCGGAGCGTCGTCGGAGCCGTTGCCCGCCTCCTGCGTTCCCTGGAACTCTCCGGTTCCTCATTAAGTCAAGTGTCTTGACTTATTACTTCTTCAACATTCTATTGGAGTCAAGAGGGAATTGCACATGAATGACAGCCGCCCGATCCGGGCCAAGAGCGGCACCAATCACGAAGGCACCAGCGCGCATAACCGGCGCGTCATGATCGATGCCCTGAGGATCAACGGCGCGCTTTCACGCGCCGATCTGGCACGGGCGACGCGGCTGACCAAGCAGACGGTGTCGAATATCATCGAGGAACTCGAGCGCGACGGTCTCGTCAGTTCGCAAGAGGCGGTGAGGAGGGGCAGGGGGCAGCCGTCGACACCCTATCGTCTCGTGCCCGAAGGCGCCTTTGCAATCGGCCTGCAGATCGATCGGCATGTGACGCGGGCGGTCGCCGTCGATCTGGTCGGCAGCGTTCTCGTGCGAGATGAGGCCGGACTACCACCCGGAGGTCCGTCGAACGGGACGAAGGTCATCCTCGATCTCGTCGCCGGCGTGCGGTCAAAACTTGCCGGGATCGTCCAGCAGTCGGAAAAGCGGCTGGTCGGCCTCGGCGCCGCCATGCCCGGGCCTTTCGGGGTTGCCGGCAGCGGCGACGATCCGTGGATGATGGAGGCCTGGCAGAAATTTCCGTTGTTGGAAACGCTGACCGCCGGCACCGGGCTCGATGTCGGCCTGCAGAACGATGCGGCGGCGGCAGCGACCGCCGAGCGTATGGTGGGAGCCGCCCACGGCATCGACCATGCCGTCTGCCTCTTCGTCGGCTATGGCATCGGCGCCGGCCTTATTCTGAATGGCGAGCTCTACCGCGGCACCAACGGCAATGCCGGCGAGATCGGCATGGCGCTGCTGTTTGCCGACGGCAAATCGACGCCGCTCGAACATCGCGCCTCGCTCGCCTCGCTCTATCAGCATCTGTCGATAGATCCCGCCGATCCTCATCTCCACGCACGCATCAACGACCTTGCCTTAAGAGGCGACCAAAGCATCCATGCCTGGGTCGAGGCGGCCGCAGTGGATCTGCGCTGGAGCATCCATCTCCTTGAGACGCTTTTCGATCCGCAGACGGTGATCCTCTGCGGCAGCGCGCCGGAGGCGCTGGTGAACAGGTTGATTGCGGCAATCGGCCCGTTGCTGCCCTCGATCGCCGAACATCGCGGCCGGACGCTGCCGCGCCTGCAGCCCGGCATGGCCGATCCCTGGTCGGTGGCGCTTGGTGCTGCCGCCGGACCGATCAGCCGTGCATTCGATCCGCGTTTTGCGGCGATCCTGAAGGATTCCCTTCAATCCTGAGGCCTAAACTCTCAGGTTGCACACAAGTGCAACGGCCAAAATGTCAGCGTTTTGCAAGTTTCGTTGCAGCGGAGCAGGCGAATAACTTCGCTCCGCCGTAATATAAATTAATATCAACCCTCCCCTAAGAATCCATTGTTTCGAATATAGGTGTAATTTATTAACCGACTTCGGAAGCAATCGACGAAATTTCTATAAATATTTCCTCGAGGTCGGCGAATAACGATTGTATGAAGGTTTTATGACGACTGGATTTCGATCATTTAATGTCATGTAATCTTCATTGGAAGACGCAATTTGAACCAGCTAATAGGGCGTGCGCTGAAAGTGCGCGTCCCTTTTACGTTCGAGGTTCTCATGCAAGCCAAGCTTCTCGGCGCCGTCGGCGCCCTTCTCGCTACAGCGTTTCTTGCTGGTCCCGCTGCCGCCGCCGATAAGACCAAGATTGACTTCTGGTTCGGCAATTCCGGTGACATCGCAAAGCGTGTCCAGGAGCAGTGCGATCGCTTCAACCAATCGCAGGCCGACTACGAAGTCGTCTGCACCAGCCAGGGCAGCTACGACGCGTCCCTGCAGAATACCATCGCTGCCTTCCGCGCCGGCAAGCAGCCGACCATCGCCCAGGTCTCCGACGCCGGCACCCTCGACATCATGCTCTCCGGCGCCTACTACCCGGCCAACAAGCTGATGACCGACATGGGCTACACCGTCGACTGGAAGGACTACTTCTCCGGTATCTCCGGCTACTACGCGACATCCAAGGGCGAGATGTACTCCTTCCCCTTCAATTCCTCGACCGCTCTGCTCTACTGGAACAAGGACGCCTTCGCCAAGATCGGCAAGGATCATGCTCCGGCGACCTGGAAGGAAGCAGGCGAGGACCTCAAGGCTCTGAAGGATGCAGGCTATGCTTGCCCGCTCGGCTTCGACATCTCCAACAACGAAGTCTGGCAGTACATCGAGCAGTTCGAAGCCGTCAACGGCGAAGCGATCGCCACGAAAAAGAACGGCTTTGAAGGTCTCGACGCCGAGCTGGTGTTCAACAAGAACCCGCTTCTCGTCAGCTACGTCAAGGATCTCAAGTCCTGGTACGACAACAAGCTTGCCGTCATCAAGAACAAGGCTGTCGGCCAGACCTTCGTCGAAGCCTTTGCCGCTGGCGATTGCCAGGTCATCCTGACCTCGGTCGGCGACCACGGCAACGTTGGCCGCACCGCCAAGCAAGGCATGAACTGGGACGTTGCCATGCTCCCGACCTACGGCGATGCAACCCGGCACAGCTCTTATGTCGGCGGCGCTTCGCTCTGGGTTCTGAAGGGTCATTCCGACGCCGAATACAAGGCTGCCGGTGCCTTTTTCAACTTCATCGCAAAGCCGGAAGAAGCTCTCACCTGGTCGACCGTTACCGGCTACATCCCAGTTCGTAACTCCGGCTTCGAATATCTGAAGAAGCAGGGCTTCTACGACAAGGCTCCTTATGCCGGCCGCGAACTCGCTATTCAGAGCCTGACCGCATCGCCCGCTGACGATGCGGCTCCGCACGGCATCCGCCTTGGTGGCCTGCTGCAGGTCCGCACCGAAATCGCCAATGGTCTCCAGGCAATCTTCGTCAACAATGCCGATGTCCAAGCTTCGCTCGACAGCGCTGCCGAACGCGGCAATACTCTGTTGCGTCGCTTCCAGCAGACCTACAAGAACGTTCAGCTCCCCTGATCGCTTGATATGAGCCGCACCCGGTCCGCGTTCGCGCGCCGGGTGCGTCTTTGTAAGTTCTTCAGTCGGCCGCGGATGCGAACTCGCCGCCCGCGCCTAAACCAAACCAGGCCGAAAACGACCACCCATGGAAAAGCGTGTCACTTTCTCGTCGACGACGATCGGACTGCTCTTTGCATTTCCGATGCTGTTGCTGATTTTCGTCTTTTTCTACTGGCCGAGTGCGCAGGCGCTCTATTGGGCGTTCACGCTCGAGCAGCCATGGGGCGGCGGTAATGCCTGGGTGGGTTTCGACAATTTCAGACAGCTGCTCACCGATCCGATCTATTGGGACTCGATCACCCGCAGCATGATCTTCGGCTTCAGCTCGACGGCCATTGCCATGGGGCTGGCCCTCATCCTGGCGCTTTTGACGGATCGTGAACTGCGCGGCCACAAAGTCTACCGGTCGGTCTTCATCTGGCCTTACGCAATTGCCGCTCCCGCTCTCGGCCTCGCCTTCCGCTTCATCCTGGCGCCGGAGGCCGGCCTTCTGTCTGTTATCAACCACGTCTGGCCCGGCCTCTGGAATCCCGCGCTCGACGGCAAGGACGCGATGATCGCCGTCATCGTCGCCTTCTCCTGGAAATATATCGGCTACAATTTCATCTTCTTCCTCTCGGCGCTGCAAGGCATTCCGCGCTCGCTGATTGAGGCCGCCGCAATGGACGGTTCGGGGCCGATGCGCCGGATCTGGGATATCCAGCTGCCCCTGCTGACACCGACGCTGTTCTTCCTGCTCGTCATCAACATCACCGAGAGTTTCCAGGATTCCTTCGGTATCGTCGACGTTATGACGCAGGGCGGCCCGGCGCGCGCCACCGAACTCATGGTCTACAAGATCTATTTCGACGGCTTCAGAGGCCTCGACTATTCGGGCGCCGCAGCGCAGTCCATCATCCTGATGGTGCTCGTTGTCCTGCTCACCGTCTTCCAGTTCCGCTTCATCGAGCGGCGCGTGCACTACAAGTGAGGTTGCGGACATGATCGAACGCACGCCGATATTCAACTTCATCTGCTATAGCCTTCTCGCGCTCGGCATGGTGATCGCGCTTCTGCCTTTCGCCATTGTCATCATCGCCTCGACGCTTGATCTGGAGACGGTCAATCGCGTGCCGCTGCCGCTGGTTCCAGGCTCGCATTTCTGGGAAAACGCTGAGACAGCCTGGGTTCGCGCCGATCTCGGCAACAAGCTGTTCCACAGCATCATCTTCGCCGCAACCGTCGGCGCCGGCAAGGTCATGCTGTCTTCGATGGCAGCCTTCTCGATCGTCTACTTCCGCTTCCGCGGCCGGTATGTGATTTTCTGGATCATCTTCATCACGTTGATGCTGCCGCTGGAAGTCCGCATCGTGCCGACCTATTCGATTGCGGCCAACGCGCTGCAGCCTTTCCAGACGATCCTAGACGTTACCGGCATAAGCTGGCTCGTTGCGCTGATCACCGGCGTCCAGATCAAGCTCGAATGGGGCCTGCTGAATTCCTATCCCGGTCTCGTTCTGCCGCTGGTCGCAACCGCGACCGGCACCTTCCTCTACCGGCAGTTCTACCTGACGGTTCCCGACGAGCTGGCCGAGGCCTCGAAGATGGACGGATCGGGCCCGGTCCGGTTCTTCTGGGACATTCTGCTGCCGCTCTCGCGGCCAAATATGATCGCGCTCTTCACCATCATGTTCGTCTGGGCCTGGAACCAGTATCTCTGGCCGCTGCTGATCACCACCGATCCGAATTTCGGCATCGCCGTGACGCAGCTCAAGACCCTCATCCCGTCCGAATTCGGCCTGCCCGACTGGAACGTCGCCATGGCCGGAACCCTGATCATCATGTCGCCGCCATTGATCCTCGTCATTCTGATGCAGCGCTGGTTCGTACGCGGCCTTATCTCCACCGAGAAGTGAAGGAGTACTCCCTTGGCACCGATCTCCATTCGTGGCGTGAAGAAAAACTACGGCAAAACCCCCGTTGTTCACGGCGTCGATCTCGACATCCAGTCGGGCGAATTCATCGTCATTCTCGGGCCATCCGGCTGCGGCAAGTCCACGCTGCTGCGCATGATCGCCGGTCTCGAGGAAATCACCGGCGGTGAAATCGCTATTGACGGGCGCGTCGTCAACCAGTTGGAGCCGCGCGAGCGCGGCTGCGCCATGGTGTTCCAGAACTATGCGCTTTATCCGCATATGAGCGTTGCCGAGAATATCGGCTACGCATTGAAGGTGGCCGGCGTCTCGAAGGCGGAGCGTCAGCGGCGCATTGGCGAGGTCGCCAAGGCGCTCAGCCTCGAACCCTTCCTCGAACGCCGGCCCGCCGCTCTTTCCGGCGGTCAGCGCCAGCGCGTCGCCATGGGCCGCGCGATGATCCGCGAACCGAAGGTGTTTCTCTTCGACGAGCCGTTGTCGAACCTCGACGCCAAGCTGCGTATCGCCATGCGCGCCGAAATCCGCCGTCTGCACCGCCGCCTCGGCGCCACTTCGATCTTCGTCACGCATGACCAGACCGAGGCGATGACGCTGGCCGACCGGCTGGTGGTGATGAACGGCGGCAGGGTGGAGCAGGTCGGCACGCCGGAAGAGGTCTATCATCATCCGGTTTCGCGCTTCGTCGCGGGCTTCGTCGGCACGCCGGCGATGAACCTGCTCGAGGGCACGATCAATGACGAAGGCGTCTTCGTCTACGATCAAAGCCGCAAGGTCGCGCTGCCGCGCGAGCGCGCCGCGCCGCTGAAAGGCAAACGTGTCGTGCTCGGCATGCGCGCCGAAGCGGCCCGGCTGGTGGCCCCGGATGCGCCCGGAGCCCTCACCGCAACGGCCGATTTCATCGAAGAGCTCGGCGCAAGCCGCATCGTCCACGCCGATTTCGATGGGCTGCCCTTTGCCGTGGCGCTGACCGAAGCGGTGAAGGTTAAGTCGGGCGACCCGATCGGCATCGCGATCGATTACGACCAGATCCACCTCTATGCCGCCGATACCGGCCGGATCATCGAGAACCCGGTTACAGCAGGTGCAGGTGCCGTTCACGCCTAAAGCAGTCTTCGATGGGCCTTGCAGAGCGTTCGGCGGCTGAGGGTGTCAGCCGCTTGCTCGAAGGCGAATTGCTCTAACGGTGGATCGGGTCGATCCACGGGACGTCTTCCGGCTTTTCGACTGGCTCGATGTCGAGATTGACGACGACCGGTTCCTGGCCTGAGCGGACGAGAACGCATTCCAGCGTCTCGTCCCGGCTGGCGTTGATCTCCTGATGCGGCACATAGGGCGGAACATAGATGAAGTCGCCTGGGCCGGCCTCGGCGGTATATTCCAAATGCTCGCCCCAGCGCATGCGGGCCTTGCCCTTGACCACGTAGATGATGCTTTCGAGATCGCCGTGGTGATGGGCGCCGGTCTTGGCGTTGGCATGGATCGTCACCGTGCCGGCCCAGATCTTTTCGGCACCGGCGCGCGCATTGTTGATCGCGGTCGCGCGATTCATGCCCGGCGTCTGTGCGGTGTTCGGATCGAGCGAATTGCCGGGAATGACCTTGACGCCATGTTCCCGCCAGTCGACATGATGATGCTCGTGGTCGTCGCCCATGCCTTGCCTCCACTTTCGATTTCGTCAGTCTAAGCGGGAGCCGGGCGGTGGCCAAGCGGATTTGCCGTTGCGCAGCCACACGACATCTCCGCACCGATAGCTTCTGTGTGCCTAAGGAAAGAACGGATCCCGATGAGCCATGTCCCGCAGATCGACTACGACAGTGCTTCGGAAGAGGTTCGTGCGGCGCATGACGAAGAAGTCAGGCTACGCGGGCGCATGACCAACATGAAGCGGACGCTGCTGCATTCGCCGGCCGCCCACCGCATCTATGCCGAGTGGTTCACGCTGCGGGCCGAGCTCGATCCTGCCGTCAGCGACCGGGCGATCTGGATCTTCTCGCATGCGATCTCGAAGGCGGCGAAATCGAAGATCGCTATCACCTTCTTTCGCCGGGCGCTGATCAACAAGGGTTTCAATCCCGATGCGCTGGAGTTTTCCGACGAGGAAGCGCTGCTCGACGCCTTCGGCAAGGCGATCGTCGCCGATTCCAATGCTGTTCCCGCCGAACTCTGGGCAAAGCTGAAAGAGCGCTACGAGACCAAGGTGCTCGTCGATCTCGTCGCCTTTGCCGGCATCATGCTGGCCACCGCCGTCTTCAACAATGTCGTCGAGGTCGACTTCGACCCCGAGCTTGAAGCCTTTGCCGAAGGCGCCAGTTCATCCGCATCCTGAAATTTCAGCTATCGAGCGGCAGGATCAGCACATCGCGCGGCGGCACCTCGATGCCACTATTGCCGATATGGTCGATCGGCCAGACTGCCTGGCTTTGCGCAAGGGCTCCTTCGGCTAGCGTCAGCTCGGTCTTCTGCGCCGTTCTCGTCGGATTGACGAGCCAGAGGAAGCTACCCTTTTCCCCCTTGTGGATACGGGCGAAGAGTGCGGCATTCGACAGCGTCACGTGGCGCTTCTTCCCGCTCCATCTCAATAGCTCAGCGAAGAAAGCGCCATTCGCCTTCCCCTGCGTGCGGTAATAGGCAACGGAAGGATTGGTGCCGATGAGCAGCGTGCGGCCCTTGCCATAGGCATTTTCGACGACGGCAAGACGGCCGTCGGTGAAGTGGCCGCGTCCCGTTCCGCCGGCCAGCCGATAAGACTGCAGGAAGCCGCCGCCGTCGATCGCCGCGCCGTCGAGATCGAAATGGATGCGGTCGCCGATATCGGGCATGAACTCGACCTCTTCCTCTCGCGCGCCAAAAACCTCGTCGAGGCCCATGTTCGGCTGAACGGTGCCGACATGGCCGCGATCGCCGAAATAGCCTGGGCATGCTTCGGCAATCAGCGTGCCGCCATTTTCGACCCAGGCTTTCAGGCGTTTCGCCTGCTCTGATGTGAACATGATCGGATAGGGGAAATAGAGGAAATCATAGGCCGCGATATCGTCGATATGCACCCAGTCCGGCTGCACGCCGTTTTCGAGGAAGGCTCGATAAGCGCCCCACATGGCTTCGGGATAGGGTTTCTCCTTGCGGTCGTGGTTCAGGAGGTAATCGAACTCCTGCGTTTCGCGAACGACAAGGATGCCGACCTCGCCGCGCAAGGGCTTTGCCTCCCAGAGGGGAGCTTGCGCCTTGTCATTTGCCCATTTCGCCATGGCGCTTGCCATGTCGGAGCGCGGCGTGCGCGAGCCGTCCATGCCGTAGGAGCCGAAAGCGCCGAAGAGCGGGCCATCGAGCAGCGGGCGCCAGCGCAGATTGATCACGCCGCGGGCGCCGCCGGCAAGCGAGGTCATGCTCCAGAGGCGGATATCCTCGGGAGCGACGACGCGGCCATCCTCCCTGTCGCGGCCGATCACCTGCGGCTGCAGCCAGAGCGGGCCGCCCTGGCGTTCGGCATGCCAGAACGGCTTGCCGCGGGCGGCGGCGCGGTTGATGTCGACGCCATACCAGTTTTTCCAGGCTTCCGACCCCTTGCGAGCCTGGATCCAGGTGAAGCCGTAGACCTCGACCTTGGAGGCGGCGAGCCAGTCGTCGCAGCCATTGGCCGCCATGTTGGGAATTGCGCCCGATATGCCGTGGGCAACGATGGTGTTCTTCTGGTCGACGGCGCGGATCGTGTCGATGCGCCACTGCATCTGGTCGTAGAAATTGTCGCGCTTGAACTGCAGCCAGTCGATGCATTCGGGGTACGGCGCCATGTGCACCGGCGGCTCGATATCGTCCCATTCGGCATAGCTGTAGCGGTACCAGGCTTTCGCCAGGACCTTCAGGCTGCCGTATTTCTTCTCCAGCCATTTGCGAAAGGCTGATTTGGCATAGGGGCTGTAATCGACATCGGCGGAATAGTTGCACTCGTTCCAGACGTCATAGCCATAGATCGCCGGATGATCCTTGTAGCGGGTGGCGAGCGCGGTCAGGAATTTTCCCGCCGCTTCCTTCACTTCGGGGCAGTTCAGCGTCAGGGCGCCGGCGCCGCCGCCATTGTTGGAGAAGCCGCCAGTTGCCGACGACACGCCCATATAGGAACCGAGTTTGGTGCCGTCGGCATTGACCTGCAATGCATGAGCATATTTGCGCACCGCCCAGTCCGGCACGGCATGGATCAACTCGGCGATAACGGTCTTGATGCCGTTTGCGGCGGCAAGATCCATCTGGCGGTCATAGTCCTCCCAATCGTAGACGCCGGGGGCGGTTTCGATCGCGCTCCACATGAACCAGTGGCGGAAGATGTTGAGGCCGTCTTGCCCGGCGGTGGCGTAGTCGCGTTCCCAATCTTCGCGGGGCGGGTTGGACTTGCGGAAATAGACGGCGCCGTAGGGCAGCTGGATATCTTTGTTGAGCATTTTCCTGTCCTTCTCTATCGATGACCGGACATGGCTTCGCCGTCCGGAAAGAAGGCTCCGGCAGTCGGCAATCGAAGATGTCGTCCGGTTGTTCTAAAAAGCGTTGATCTAGTGCGGCCCTCCGGCGAGGAGTTCCAGGGTGCGGATGAGGGCGGAATGGTCGCGTTCGCCGTCGCCATTGGCGATCGCGGCATTCATCAACTGCTGCGTGGCGGCCGTGTTCGGCAGCGACAGATCGAGTGCGCGGGCGGCATCGACGGCAAGCGTCATGTCCTTGCGGTGCAAGCGGATGCGGAAGCCGGGCTCGAAGGTCTCCTTGACCATGCGCTCGCCATGCACTTCGAGGATGCGCGAGGAGGCAAAGCCGCCCATCAGCGCGGAGCGGACCTTTTCCGGATCGGCGCCGGCCTTCCTGGCAAAGAGCAGCGCTTCGGCAACCGCCTCGATCGTCAGGCCGACGATGATCTGGTTGGCGACCTTGGCCGTCTGGCCGTCGCCGCTGCCGCCGACATGAGTGATGTTCTTGCCCATCTTCTCGAAAAGCGCCTTGGCGCGTTCGAAGGCTTGCTCCTTGCCGCCGACCATGATCGTCAGCGAGGCGGCCTTGGCGCCGACCTCACCGCCGGAAACCGGGGCATCGAGATAATCGCAGCCGAGCGCCTCGATGCGTTTGGCGAAAGTCTTGGTGACGACCGGCGAGATCGAACTCATGTCGATAACAAGCTTGCCCCGGGAAAGGCCGGCGGCGACGCCATCTTCGCCGAACAGCACCGCCTCGACATCTGGTGTATCCGGCAGCATCAGGATGACGATGTCGGAAGCGTGCGCTACCGCCCTGGCGCTGGCTACGGCTTTGCCGCCCTTGTCGACAAGATGTTGCGAGATTTCCTTCACCCGGCTCAGATGCAGCGTGTGGCCGGCGTCGATCAGGTGTTCCGCCATCGGGCGGCCCATGACGCCCAGTCCGATAAATCCGATGTTCATGCTGTCCTCGCTGACGTCAGATAGGGTTTCATCCAGCCGAGGCCTTCGCTGGTGCCGGATTTCGGCTTGTACTCGCAGCCCACCCAGCCGTCGTATCCGAGGCGATCGAGCTCGGAGAGGATGAAGCCGTAATTGACCTCGCCGGTGCCGGGTTCGCCCCGGCCGGGATTGTCGGCGATCTGGACATGGGCGATCTTCTCCTTCAGCCGGATGAAGGTGGGGATCAGGTCGCCCTGCATGATCTGCATGTGGTAGAAATCATACTGGATGTAGAGATTGTCCGAGCCGACCCGGTCGAGAATGCGTTCGGCATCAGCGGTGGTCGACAGGAAGAAGCCGGGAATATCGCGCAGGTTGATCGGCTCGACCAGCAGCTTGACGCCGACGTCGGCACAACGCTTTGCTGCATATTTCAGATTGTCGACCAGCACCGTTTCCAGCGTTTGAAGGTCCGCACCCTTCGGCACCAGGCCGGAGATGACATTCACCTGCCGGCAGTCGAGCGCTGCGGCATAGTCGAGCGCCAGTGCCACTCCGTCGCGGAACTCCTCTACGCGGTCCGGCAGGCAGGCGATGCCGCGCTCGCCGCCGGCCCAGTCTCCTGATGGCACGTTGAAGAGCGCCTGTTTCAGGCCGCTCGCCTTTAGCGCCTCGGCGACCTTCTCCTTCGGTTCGGCATAGGGGCCGAGATATTCGAGGGCGCCGAAGCCGTCCCCTGCTGCAGCGGCGAAGCGGTCGAGAAAGGGCAGGTCCTGGTAGAGGAAGGAAAGGTTGGCGGAAAATTTCGGCACGGGATCGTCCTTAGATATTGGCGGGCGCGACGAAACGATGCCGGTGCAGCATGCGCTTGTCGCGAGGGTCGGGATTGGGAACGGCGGAGATGAGGCTCTTGGTATAGGCCTCCTCGGGAGCGGTGCAGATCTGTTCGGCCTCGCCGAGTTCGACGATTTTGCCGCGATGCATGACAGCGACGCGATCGCAGAAATAACGCACGACCGAAATATCGTGGGAGATGAAGATGAAGCTCAGGTTCAGCCGCTGGCGGATATCGAGCAGCAGATCGAGGATCTGGCTGCGGATCGAGACGTCGAGTGCCGATGTCGCCTCGTCGGCGATGATGATGCGGGGGTCGAGCGCTAGGGCGCGGGCGATGCCGATGCGCTGGCGCTGGCCGCCGGAGAAGGCATGCGGATAACGCTCCATGCCCATCGGGTCGAGGCCGACCAGGCGCATCAGTTCGGCGACGCGGTCCTCCAGCGCCTTGCCCTTGGCCAGACCGTTGACAACAAGCGGATCGCCGATCACCTCCTTGACGGTCATGCGCGGATTGAGCGAGGCGAAAGGATCCTGGAAGACCAGGCGGACTTCGCGGTGGAAGGTGCGGAGTTCGCGCTTGGTGAGTTTCGTGACGTCGATCTCGCTACCGTCCTTGCCGCGATAGGTGATGCTGCCCGATGTCGGCTCGACGGTGCGCAGGATGAGCCGGCCGAGCGTCGTCTTGCCGGAGCCGCTTTCGCCGACGATGCCGAGGTTTTCGCCGGGATAAAGATCGAAGCTGGCGTCGTCGACGGCGCGCAGCGTATTGGCCTTACCGTGCCAGCCGTAGATCTTGCCGAGGTTGCGGACCGACAGGATCGGCTGCGGCGCCTGCGGCGAGAGCGCCACGGCGGGCAGCCGGCCTTCGACATGGTGGGTGAGCTTGACCGTCGAGGCCAGCAATTGGCGGGTATAGGGATGTTCGGCGGCGTGGTAGATCGCATCGACCGGGCCGCGCTCGACGATGCGGCCGAAGCGCATGACGGCGACATCATCGGCCACTTCGGCGACGATCCCCATGTCATGGGTGATGAGCAGCATGGCCATGCCGCGTTCGACCTGCAACCGCTTGATCAGGTCGAGGATTTCGGCCTGGGTGGTGACGTCGAGCGCCGTTGTCGGCTCGTCGGCGATGAGAATGTCGGGATTGCCGGCAAGCGCCATGGCGATCATGGCGCGCTGGCGCATGCCGCCGGAGAACTCGAAGGTGTAGCGGTCGGCCATCTTGTCCGGGTTCGGGATCTCGACCTGGCGCAGCAGTTCGATGGTCCGTTCGCGGGCGGCACGCTGATCGAGATTGCTGTGCAGGCGAACGGCCTCGATGATCTGCGAACCGATGGTGTGCACCGGCGACAGTGAACTCATCGGCTCCTGGAAGATCAGGCCGATGCGGCGGCCGCGGATGGCGCGCATTGCCCGGTCCGACGGTTTCAAGGCGGCGATATCGGTGATCCCGTCGCCATTGTTGAGCAGGATGCGGCCGGAAACGATGCTGCCCGGGCTGTCGACGATCTGCAGCAGCGAGCGGGCCGTAACGCTTTTACCGGAGCCGCTTTCGCCGACGAGGCAGAGCGTCTGGCCGCGTTTCAGCTCGAAGCTGA
Source organism: Rhizobium sp. 10PS4 (assembly GCF_032464805.1). Lineage (NCBI taxonomy): Bacteria > Pseudomonadati > Pseudomonadota > Alphaproteobacteria > Hyphomicrobiales > Rhizobiaceae > Rhizobium > Rhizobium sp. 10PS4. The sequence continues at coordinate 78,088 of NZ_JAWDIW010000015.1, forward strand.
CATTTTCGACGGCGTGCAGGATGTGGGTGCGCAGCCGGAAATCGATCGAGAGATTTTCGACGGAGAGAACGACGTCGTCTGAAAGATCGGTCATGGCTTCCTCCTCAATTGTCATAAGGGTCGGCGGCATCGCGCAGGCCGTCGCCGAAGAAATTGAAGGACAGGACTGCGACGACGACGGCGAGTGACGGCCAGATCAAGAGCCACGGCGCGGTGGCGACGGTGCGGATGTTCTGGGCGTCCTGCAGCAGCACGCCCCAACTGACGACCGGCGGCTTGAGGCCGATGCCAAGGAAGGAAAGCGAGGTCTCGGCGACGATCATGGTCGGGACGGCCAGTGTAACGACCGCAAGGATGTGGCTCGTCAGCGACGGCAGGATGTGGCGGAAGATCAGCCGGGCCTCGCTTGATCCGTCGAGCCTGGCGGCAACGACGAAATCCTCGCTGCGCAGCGCCAGGAAGCGGCCGCGCACCTCACGCGCGAGGCTGGTCCAACCGAGCAGCGAGACAATGATTGTTATGACGAAATAGACATTGACCGGCGACCATGTCAGCGGGATCGCCGCCGCCAGGCCGAGCCATAGCGGAATGGTCGGCATGGCGCTGACGACCTCAATGACGCGCTGGATCAGCGTATCGACCCAGCCGCCGTAGAAGCCGGAGATCGAGCCGAGCACGACGCCCAGGATCAGCGACATGGCGACGCCGACGAGGCCGATCGACATGGATACGCGGGTGCCATAGACGAGGCGCGAGAAGACGTCGCGGCCGAGCCGGTCGGCGCCGAGCAGATACATCGGATCGTTCTGGTTAAGGGGGCCGATCAGGTGGCGGTTCATCGGGATCAGGCCCCAGAGATCGTAGGCCGCGCCTTTGACGAAGAAGCCGATCGGCACAACCTTGGTGTCGTCGACGACGAAGGTGCGGCGCAGAGCCACCTTGTCGATCTCGACCTTGTAACCCTTCACATGGAAATTGAATTCCGAGCTGCCGTCCGGTTTTTCGACGAAGAAGCTGAAGCCCTGCGGCGGGGCATAGGTATATTGCGGCCGCGAGGTCATCGGCAAAGCCGGCGCCAGAAATTCTGCGAAGAGGCCAACCAGATAAAGAAAGAGGATGATGGCGCCGGCCACCATCGCCACCTTCTGGCGGACCAGTTTGCCGGCGACCAGCCGCCAGGGACCGACCGCGGCGGTCGAGACGGTCTTGCCCTGTTTCAGCGGGCTGATCGAGGGGCCGTCGGCAACAGTGTGAAGCGGCCCCGCATGGCTTCCGAAGGTTTCGTGCGTGCTCATCGCGTCCCCCTCAATTGAACCGGATGCGCGGATCGAGCAGCGCCAGCAGCAGATCCGACAGCAGCATGCCGACGAGGGTGAGCGCGCTCAAAAGCAGGATGAAGCTGCCGGCGAGATACATGTCCTGCGAGATCAGCGCACGGAAAAGTAGAGGACCTGCGGTCGGCAGGTTCAGCACGATGGCCGTGATCGTCACGCCCGAGACGAGATGCGGCAGCACCCAGCCGATCGCCGAGACGAAGGGATTGAGCGCGATTCTGACCGGGTATTTCAGGATGACCTTGTATTCCGGCAGACCCTTGGCGCGGGCGGTGACGACATACGGCTTGTGCAGTTCGTCGGTCAGGTTGGCGCGCAGGATGCGGATCAGCGCCGCCGTTCCCGATGCGCCGATGATGATGATCGGGATCCAGAGATGGGCGAGGAAATCGCCGACCTTGGCGAGGCTCCAGGGCGCCTCGGCATACTCAGGCGAGATCAGCCCGCCGACGCTTTGGCCGAGATATTTATAGGCGATGTACATCAGCGTCAGCGCCAGGATGAAATTCGGTACGGCAAGGCCGATGAAGCCGAGAAAGGTGAAGACATGGTCGCCGACGGAGTGGCGGCGGACGGCAGAATAGATGCCGATCGGCAAAGCCACGATCCAGACGAAGAGCAGGCTCAACAGCGAGATCACCAGCGTCGAGCCCATGCGGCCCCAGATCAGCCCGGAGACCGGCTGGCCCCATTCGAAGGAGTAGCCGAAATCGCCGCGGCTGACGATGCCCCAGATCCATTTCAGATATTGGACGTAGAAGGGGTCGTCGAAGCCGTAGATTTCCTTCAGCCGCTCGATCTGCGCGGGATCGACGGTCTGGCCGCTGTCGCTCATCGTGGCGATCATCGACGTCAGATAGTCACCCGGCGGCAGCTGGATGATCAGGAACGAGATCAGCGACATGCCGAACAAGGTCGGGATCATGTAGAGCACGCGCTTGAAGATATAGCCAAGCATCGGAATGTTTCTCCTCCCGTCGGGAACGCTGTGACGCGCTTCCCCCGGATATCCACCCGCTTTCGGCCTAGGCCGAAAGCGCTCCTCCGTCGCGCGTCACCTCATTTCCAGGTGAGATGCAGGACCTCCAGCCGATCGATGCCAGGCACCTCCACCTGCGCGCGTCCATCCTTCACACTGAAGCTTGCGGCGCGGTCGGCAACGACGAGCCAAGCCTTCGCCACCGATCGGCCCTCCGGAATCTCCACCGAAACGGTCTGCGCTGCCAGAGGGTAATTGTCGCGGATCGGGCCTTTCATCATCATCGGGTTGGTGAGGTTGAATAGGCTGAGCGCCAGACCCTCATCGTTTTCGCGCAGCGCCAGATCGACGACGCCCTTGCCCTTGACGGTGACGCGCGGCGTCTTGCCGAGTGCCCAATGGACGGCGTTGGCGATGAGACGGGCGTGGTCGACGGCAAAGACCTCCCAGAAGATCTCGCCGATGTTCCAGGGGATGTAAATCGTGCGTCCGCCCTTGCCGGTCTCGCGGGCGATTACGGCAGCATCTTTCGGGGCCTCGCGCGGATAGACCTCTTCCATCGGCAGATCGGGAAAATCGGGGACATAGAGGAAGGGCGTCTTCGCATCGGCCGACGGTTCGGCGTGGATCAGGCGGGTGCCGCCCATGATGCGTTCGGCGCCGTCGAAGCCCCGATTGATCGGGTGATCGCCGGAAAGGGCGACATAGGTGTTCTTGACGATGCCGCGCGGGCCAGAGACGTATCTGGCGCCGAGCACGTCGGCCAGACCGAATTCGTCACGCTTCTTGCCGAATTCGTCACGCAGCGACGTCTCGTAAGAGGCGATGACGCTGCCGCCGCGATCGACATAGGCGCGGATCGCCGCGTTCTGCGCATCCGAAAGGCAGGAAGCGTTGGCGAGAATGATCAGTTTGAAGCGGTTGAGGTTTTCCTCGGTCAGCACCTGGTCCGAGAGCAGCTCGAAGGGCAGCCGGGCTTCGACGAGGGCGTGATAGAGACCGAGATCGTGTTTCTCGGCGGAATGCCGCTCTTCCGGCGCCCAGTGGCGCAGTGTCGTCGAGGGATCGACCACGGCGATTTCGGCGGTCGGCTTCATGCTTTCCAGCACCGGCTCGACGGCTGCCTGCAGGCCGAATGCGTCGGCCACCGGCTCGACCCAGCGTTTGTCGGGCACGACACCGTTGAATTTGGTGAACCAGGCATAGAGGCCGTGGGCAGTGCCGTCGTTGATCCAGAGCTGCATCTCCTCGCCCGAGGTGACGGCATCCTTCCAGCGATATTCCTCCTCCGGGCCGATCGAGGTGATCAGCACGACCGGACGGTCGGGGAAGGTGGCGCGGATGCGCTTGCCGTTGCGGCCAGCCGACCAGCCGAGCTCGAGCCCCTTGCGGCCCTGATGGTCGACGACGAGGAAGGGGCAGTGCCTGGCGATGACCGAGAGATCGAATTCCATCAGCGAAGCGCCGCCCATGTTCGGAATGAAGCTCGCATGCGGGCGGATCGCTTTGACGGCATCGTCCCATTGCGCGATCATGTCGGTGAGCACGCGGCGGCGCCATCGCACCCAGGCCTGCCAGGCGGGATCCTCGGCATCGGGTTTTACAGGCAGGGCGTGGCCGGACATGTCCTTGAAGCGGCGGGCGCTGTCTTCGCTATAATCGACGCCGTGGCCCTGCCAGCGATTGGCGAAGACCGCATCGATATCGTATTTGCGGACGATCTCCTTGACCACCTCAGGCATGAAGGCGGTGTTGTAGTCGCCATAGGCATTGGTCACCCAGACATCGGGATAGGCCCAGTGGCGGCGCGGCGTGCCGTCGGCATTGATCATCACCCATTCCGGATGGGCTTTTGCGGCATCGTCATGGATCGCATGCGGGTCGACGCGGGCCATGACATGCATGTCGAGCTTGCGGGCGGCATCGACGAGCGCGCCGAAGATATCCTTGTCGCCGAGATACTTGCTCACATAGTGGTAAGGGACTTCGCTCGGATAATAGGCGATATAGCCGCCGGCACTGAGGCAGATCGCGTTCGATTTCGTGCGTTTGAAGACATCGATCCAGAAGGCCGGGTCGTATTTCTCCGGATCGTCTTCCACGAAGGTCAGCTGAGTCCAGCGGGTCGCCGTCTTGAACCAGTCCGGCGTCCTCAGCGTGTGGGTATTCTGTTTCCTGGCATCGAGCATCGTCTTCATCCAATCATTGGCAAAAGCAGGGCCTCGGCGCCAACCGGCGGGGGCCGGCACCTAATTGGGCTCCTGGGATAAAAGGTCTTCAGACCTTGTAGAACTGCTCCGGCATGGTCGGAGCGGGCGTCGGCCAGCCGAAGGAGTTCGGCATGATCTTCGTGATGTTCTTCATGTTGTTCTTGACGATGCCGTATCCATCAGGCGGCAGCGAGATGCCGAAGACATAGAAGTTGTCGGCGGCGCCTTGCAGGATCTGCTTCATGACCTCGCGCTGGCCTGATGCGTCGGAAGTGGCCTTCAGCTTGTCGTAGAGCGCAAGCTGGCTCTTCGTGCTTTCCGGCGGTTCCTCGGCATTGGCATTGGCGCGGTCGCGATACCAGAGTTGCCAGGCCGGGGCATACATGGCGTTGGCATCGGTCGGCACGTAATAGCGCGGGTCGAGCATGGCGGCGACGCCGCCATTTGCGCCGAACTGGTGGGCGGTCGCATCGAAATCACGGCCCTGGCGGACGCGCGTCTCCCAGAGCGAACGGTCCATCGAGCGCATCTGCGCATCGATGCCGACCGCCTGGAACATCGGGATCACCAGCTGGAAGAGATCGAGGAAGACGGCGCGCGCCTGGTCGATCTCGAAGATGATCGTCAGGCGGCGGCCTTTTTCGTCGAGGCGGAAGTTCTGGTCGTCGCGCTTCGGCACGATCTCATCGAGCATGGCATTCGCCTTGTCGACGTCATAGGCCGTGAACTGCGTGGCGAGCTGCTCATTGTAGAGCGGGTCTTCCTTCTTGATCGATGCCTGGGCAGGCGCCCCCTGGCCGACGAGCACCGCATCGATCAGCGACTGCCGGTCGAGTGCTGTCGAGAGTGCCGCACGGAAATCCTTGTTCCGGAAGAGCTTCCGCTTGGTCTCGTCATTGTGGTTCAGGTTGAAGATGAAATTCATCACATTGGCTTCAGTCGAAGTCAGCGTGTAGAAATCATAGCCGCCCTGCTCACGCGCATCGTAGAGAACCGACTTGTTGTTCGGCGTGGCGATATACTGGTCCATCAGGTCGACTTCGCCCTGCATGGCCTTCAGCAGCAAAACCTGCGGGTCGGCGACCATCTGGTAGACGATGCGGTCTATATAAGGCAGCTGGTTGCCCTCGGTGTCGACCTTCCAATAGTAGGGATTGCGTTCGGCAACGGCGCGTTCGGTGTTTTCGCCGGGCGCTATCGTGAACATCCAGGCATGCACGCACGGCTTCTTCGAGGAGTTCAGGAAGAAGGCGTTGTCGTCCTGGAAACCGGCGGCCGCCTGGAAGGAGGCGATCCAGCTTTCGAAGCCGCGTTGTTTGGCGAGTTCATCGGCCTTCGGATTGAAGTCGATGTGGAACTGCTCGAGATAATGTTTCGGCGTGCGCGTCGTCTGGTCGTTGTTTGCCCAGGCGACCTGCAGTGGGAACAGGCCGTTCGGCTTGTCGAAGATGACCTTGAAGGTCTGTTCGTCGACGATCTCCAGCTTGGCCGGCTTGCCGCCGGACTTCCAGTGATCCTGACCGACAAAGGCGACGCGCTTGTCGGTGAAAACGGTGTCGTACCAGAACTTGATGTCGGCGGTGGTGTAGGGATGGCCGTCCGACCATTTCATGCCCTTGCGCAGGCGGATCGTATAGACCTTGGAGTCGGCATCGCCCTCAAAGGACTCGGCGACATTCAGCGTCACGCCTGACCAGTCGGGGGTGTAGCGCAACAGCGGTTCATAAGCCTGGTAGCGAAACAGCATCGACAGCGACCCGCCGCCGACCAGCGCCATGTTCCAGTCGCCACCGTACTTGCCGACGCTTTCGACCGGTTTGACGACGAGCGGATTTTCAGGAAGCCGGTCCTTCAGGCCCGGCAGGGCGCCGCTCGACACCTTCGTTTTCAGGATATCCGCTTCCTTGAAGTCAGCGGCGAAAACCGGCAGGGCCGGCAATATCAGGGCGGCCGATGTCCCGGCCAGAAACGCACGTCGTTTCAGCTTGATCATAGGGGATCTCCTCCAAAAAATCCGTGCCCTTATCATTATTTTTGCTGTGGGGTTTGGATGGGGAAAAGATTACATTTGGATATTGTTAGGTAAAGCGTTATGTTTACGTTAGTGTATAATTTGCTTTACCGGCGCGATTGCTATAGCCAGCGCGCATCAATCGAACGCTGAGGTGCCACGTGGGAAGCAGGGGCCGGGTTACATTGCAGACGATCGCGCGGGAGGTCGGCCTGTCGAAATATGCGGTCTCGCGCTCGCTTGCCGGCAAGAGCGGCGTCAGCGAGGAAACGCGCGCGCTGATCCGCGAGACGGCGCAGCGCCTCGGCTATACCAAGCCCGCCGGGCAGGGCTCCACCGGCGAGGTCGCGGTTGTCTTTCACGATCTCGATGCCGTCAACAGTGAGCTCTATATGCAGGTGCAGAACGGTGTGCAGCGCGAGGCTCATCGGCTTGGCATGACGCTGCGCGTACGCTGGACCCATGATTCCGACCAGTTGGAGGAGCTGGCGCGCACTTGCGATGGGCTGATGCTCGTCGGTCCGCATGCCCGTGAGGCCGTGGCGGCGGTAAGTGCCACCGGCGTTCCGATCGTGCGTTTCGGCTGGGTCGATGCGCTCGAACAGATCGACCATGTCGGCGGCACCGACCATGAGGCAGGGCAGGCGGTGGTGGAGTATCTGGTCGGGCTCGGCCATCGGTCCATTGTTTACGTCTATGGCATGCCAGGCCTGCGGGGGCGCCAAGAGCGGCACTACGGTGCCCGCGAAATCGCCGAACGCTATCCTGACGTTGCGCTTCATGTAATGCAGTTCGACGAAGAGAATGGCTTCAGCGCGGCCTTCCGAGCGCTCGTGGAAAAAGGCATCCGGCCGACGGCTTTTTTCTGCGCCCATGACGGGCTGGCACTGACCGTGGTTTCCGAGCTGCTCGGTCAAGGATATCGCATTCCCGACGATATTTCGGTCGTCGGCTTCGGCGACTACTCGCCGGCAACGCAGATCTCGCCGGCGCTGACGACGGTGAGGATGGAGGGGCAGGAATGCGGGGCGGTCGGGCTGCGGCTTTTGCTCGAGCGCATCGAGAATCCACGCCTGCCGGGCATGCCGGCGCGGCGTATCATGATTGCCTCGCGCATTATCGAGCGCCGCTCGGCCGGACCCTGCAAGGCGGCGGCGAGCGTCGATGCCGCCGAGGTTTAACCGCCGAGCGAAACAATCGCAGCCTTGACTGCGTCCGCGCCGGGCCTGGTCGGCCGGTATTCCAGACCGACGGCGCCGTCGTAACCGTTGGCAAAGATCCAGCCGAGGCGTCGGGCAAGGTCAATATTGCCGGAGCCCGGTTCGTTGCGGCCAGGGTGATCGGCGACATGGACGTGTATGATACGGTCGAGACGGCCGTTCAGCACCTCCTCGGTGCGCTCGTCCATCACGGCGGAATGGTAGATGTCGTAAACGATCCCGATCTCGGGGCGGGCGACGTCATCGATGATGTCGAGACCTTCGCGGGTCGAATCGAGGAAATAGCCGACATGGTCGATGCGGATGTTGAGCGGCTCGACGCCGAGACGGACACCGCTGCCTTTGAGGATATCGGCGCCGGCTCTCAGCGTTTCGGTGAGCGCCCGGCGCTGTTCTTCGCGGGTCAAGCCTGAGAGATCGTCGCCCGCTTGGGCAATCAGCACCGGCGCGCCGAGACGCTTGGCGACAGCGACGGATTCGGCAAGGCCTTTCAGCCAGGCCTGCCGGTTGGCGGCGTCGGTCAGCGCGATCATCGGTTCGGCGACGAGGCTGGAGACGGCAAGGCTGGTTTCCTTCAGCGCCGCCTCGATCGCATCCAGATCCTTGTCGGTCCAGCGCCAGAATTCGATCGCCGTCAGGCCGGCCGCATGGGCGCGGCGGATGCGATCGGGAAAGCTGTCGCCCTCTTCGGCAAACAGCCACTCTATGCAGGCTGAATAACGTCGCATGAAAACTCCTCCCATCTGTTGATGCAGGCATGCGACAGATCGGCGCCTGCCGCAAGCGGTGTTCGGGCGCTTGACGCCCGGGGTTCATTGGCGGAACACTCAGCACATCAGGCCGGGATCTCCGGCCGTTTGCGGAGGAAGACATGGATCTCGGATTGAAGGGAAAGACTGCCGTCATAACAGGTGCGTCGGTCGGCATCGGGCTGGCGATCGCCGAGGGGCTGGCGGCTGAGGGCGTCGACCTCGTGCTGGCAGCACGCGGCGGCGATCGGCTCGAGGCGGAAGCCGCCCGTATCGCCAAGAAGTACGGCGTCAGCGCCGCCGCTGTCGCGGCCGATGTGGCGACGGTTGCGGGAACCGAGGCGATCATCGCGGCGGCGGCCGAAAAAGGTGGCGCCGATATCCTCATCAACAATGCCGGCACCGGATCGAACGAGACGGTGATGGAGGCGCCCGACGAGAAGTGGCAGGACTATTGGGACCTGCATGTGATGGCCGCCGTGCGGCTGGCGCGCGGCATCGCGCCGCAGATGAAGCAACGCGGCGGCGGGGTGATCCTGCACAATGCCTCGATCTGCGCCGTCCAGCCGCTCTGGTACGAGCCGATCTACAATGTCAGCAAGTCGGCGCTGATGATGTTTTCGAAGACACTTTCGACCGAGCTCATCAAGGACAATATCCGCGTCAACTGCGTCAATGCCGGTCTGATCCTGACGCCCGACTGGATCAAGACCGCCAAGCAATTGACGGCGGAAACCGGCGGCAACTGGGAAGGCTACCTGCAGAGCGTCGCCAACGAGCACGCCGCCTCCAAACGCTTCGGCACACCAGAGGAGCTGGCAAACGTCTTCGTCTTCCTGAGTTCGGAGCGCGCGAGCTATTGCATCGGCTCGACCTATTTCGTCGATGGCGGCATGCTGAAGACGATCTGACCGAGGCTGCAGGCAGGGCGCGCGGCGGCCGGTCTTTCTCGAGGCTGCCGGGCGTTTCTGTGGACGTTGCCGATACAAGCTATATATAATAGCTATTTTGTTGTATGTTCACGCTTTTGACGCTATTTGCCTGCTATTGGCAGGATAAATACTGCGATTTCTACAAGGCGACGACGATGCTGACGAAAAAGGGAAAATACGGGCTGAAGGCGCTGGTCGACCTGGCGCGGCTGGCGCCGGGTGAGACCGCCTTCATCAACGACATCGCGGCCCGCAACAATATCCCGAAGAAGTTTCTCGACACGATCCTGCTCGAACTGCGCAATGTCGGCATCCTGCGCTCGAAGAAGGGACCGGGCGGCGGCTATTCCCTGTCGCGGCCGGCAACCGAAATCCGCATCGGCCATGTCATCCGCACGCTCGACGGGCCCTTAGCGCCGATCCGCTGCGCCAGCCGTACGGCTTACGAGGCCTGCGACGACTGTGCCGATCCGGAAACCTGTCAGGTGCGGCGCTCGATGACCGAGGTTCGGGACGCGATCGCCGCCATTCTCGACAATATGACCCTCGAGCAGTTCGTCGCCGACGGCGGCCGCATCGACGGCACCAAGGAACAATTCCCGATCTCCGCCGCCAGTTGAATTAGGTCCTCCCAGGCTCTGACATATATTCGCCTGCGATGTGCAGCAACTTATCCCGCGCCAGCGATAGCGCGTGAATGCGGGCATTGCGCCAATGGCGGTCGAGATTGAGGCCGATGCCCGCGGATGTTTCCCCTGCAAGTTCGAACAGCGCATTTGCGGTGTCGAGCGCCGTTTCCCCGGCAAGAATTACGGCCGCCGAGGCGGAGAAATGTGCGTCCGCCATCGCGGCCTCCACAGGATTGACCTGGGCAATGTCGAGTTTGCGGCCAGCCCGTTCCAAGGCTGCCGCCGCCATTTCGATGCGGATGGCGCGTTCGCCGATCTGGGGAAGGACGGTCGTGCTGCGATCGCCAATTGCGGTCATCAGGTCGCTCCATGCGGCCCGGGCGATGCCCAGGCTGACGCCCGCCTTGAGCAGCAGGCCGAGCGAGATGCCGGTCGAATGTCCGGAGGAGGAAGCAGGCGCAATCGCATCGGCATCGACATGAAGCGTTCCGACGATCGCCGTCGCCGATCCATTGGTGCGCTGGCCGAAGCCGTCCCAATCATCGACCACCTGCACGCCTTCTTCACCGCGTGCGAGGTAGAGCGTCACCGGGCGGCTGGGAGGAGCGGTGGCGGCAGCGGCGATCCAGTCGGCGAATAGAATACCGGGCGCCTGCCACGTGCGCCCGCTCAGGCGGTAGCCTGGACCTTCGGCAGTCAGTTCGGTCCCGTCGGTGAAGGCGGCGCCCGCGAAGCTGTCGCCGAGCAGCACACGGGCAAACAGCGATGCCTTCAAATCCTCGGAAGCTTGAATGCGGAGCGTTTCCAGCGCAGAAAAATGACTTTCCAGCGCCTCGCCGATCGAGGCATCGCCCTCGGCGATGATCGCAACGATTTCGGCGAGCAGGGCGTTCGACACGTCGAGCCCTTCATGGTCTGGCGGAACAGTGATTGCCGTCAGCCCCGATACAGACAGCGCATCAAGCTCGGCAAAGGGCAGGATGCGGTTGATATCACGCTCGCTCGCCTGATGCCGGAATGCGGCGGCGAGGTCGCGGGCCGTGGATATCGCCTCCTCTTCGCTTTCGATGCGATGCGCGGGAGGCCTGAGGCTCTGATGAAACTGCGATACCGTTCCCATCGGTCACTCTTTTCTCGACGGATACAGGAGTGAGGGATTGCCCCTCGAATGATAAGGCCGGTTTTTCTACAAAACCCGAATGGTTTGGATTTTCTTACCAGCTTGATTGCCTTGTCCTTTACTCTACTTAGGGTGTGGGGCTTCCTTGAGAAATATGATGAGCGACTCTCGTGCTCGCAACAGCGAGGTTTCGAAAATGGCACGCCAGCCGAGACCGCGTCTGACGCTGGATATTGCCGCTATCCCAACCTATGCGATCGGCGATATTCACGGCCGGTACGACCTGCTTGTGAAAGCCGAGGAGGCGATCCTGCGTGACGGCGCGCGGCTGCCCGGGCGAAAGCTGATCGTCACGCTCGGCGACTATATCGACCGCGGCCCTGAATCGGCACAGGTCATCACCCATCTGATGGAGCCTCCGCCTGATGGATTCGACCGCATCTGCCTTGCCGGCAATCACGAAGTCGCCATGCTCGACTATATCGATGGCTGGATCTCCTATGACGATTGGATGCAGATGGGGTCGGCGGAGTCGCTCAAATCCTACGGCCTCGATCCGGAGCATCTACCGCTGGTCTTTCCCACCGGCGCGAAGCTCGATGCCTTCATCCGCCAGTCGCTGCCGCGTACGCATATCGATTTCATGCGGGCGATGCCTGTCCTGCTGGAGACGCCGAGCGTGATTTTCGTGCATGCCGGCATCAATCCGAAGCTGCGGCTTAGTGAGCAGACGGACGAGGATCTGGTCATCATCCGCCAGCGGTTTCTCGAAAGCCGGGTGCCGTTGCCGAAACTCGTCGTTCACGGTCATACGCCGAACGATGAACCCGACATACGGCCGAAGCGGCTCAATATCGATACGCGCGCCTATCGCAGCGGCAAACTCACCGTCGCTCGCTTGTGGCAAGGCCGAGTGCATCTGTTTTCGACCTGACTTCCGTTTCCTCAGCCGCTAGAGCCTTTCCGGTTTAGATTGAAGCATTCTGTTGGCTCAAACGGAGTCGGATGGTCGACCGGCCGGCGCGCGTCGTAGCCAAGCTCTACGGCCAAGCCGGCCGGTCGATCAGCCGGCCCGTTTCAGCCAACCCGAAGGGCCGGGCATCTTTCCGCCAGGATCAAAGGCGATCGGCTCGGACGTACCTAGGGGTATGCCCGTCGCCAATCGCCTCTGCCCTGACGAAAACCTGCTCCGGCAGAATGCTGCAATCTAACCCGGAAAGGCTCTAGGATCGTCTCAGGCGACCCCTTCCTCGACCGGCTCTGTCTTCGCTGGTTCCACAGTGGCCGGCCGTTTACGGCGCCAGCCGCGTAGCACGACGTAGAAGACCGGCGTCAGGAACAGGCCGAAGATCGTCACGCCGAGCATGCCCGAGAAGACGGCGGTGCCAAGCGACTGGCGCATTTCGGCGCCGGGGCCGGTGGCGATGGCAAGCGGCAGAACACCGAAGATGAAGGCGAATGCCGTCATCAGGATCGGGCGCAGGCGAAGATGGCTGGCCTCGATGGCCGCCTCCACCGGCGACTTGCCCTCGTCTTCCGCCTGCCTGGCGAACTCGACGATCAGAATGGCGTTCTTGGCTGCAAGGCCGATCAGGACGATCAGACCGATCTGAGTCAGGACATTGTTGTCCATTCCCCTTAGCGAGACCCCGATCAGCGCCGCAAGCACCGCAAGCGGGACGATGAGAATGATCGCGAGCGGCAGAACCCAGCTTTCATATTGTGCCGCCAGCGCCAGGAAGACGAAGACGACGGACAGGGCGAAGATGTAGATGGCGGTGTTACCTGTGTGGGTCTCCTGATAGGCGAGTTCGGTCCATTCGAAGGTCGTCCCCTGCGGCAGGATCTTCGCCGCCAAGGCCTCCATCTTGGCGATGGCATCGCCCGTCGACGTGCCGGGCGTCGGATTGCCCTGAAGCGGCACCGAGACGTACATGTTGTAGCGCTGGACAAGCGCCGGGCCGCTGGCGTCCTGGATGTCCATCAAGGTTCCAAGCGGAACCAGCGCGCCGGTCGCCGACCGGACCTTCAGGGCAAGGATGTCTTCCCTGTCCATGCGATATTGCCGGTCGGCCTGGGCGCGAACCTGGTAGACGCGGCCGAACGCATTGAAATCGTTGACGTAGGCGACGCCGAGATTGATGGAAAGCGCGTTGAAGATATTGGGGATCGGCACATTCAGGAAACGCGCCTTGTCGCGGTCGATCGCCAGGAAGTATTGCGGGCTTGCATCGGAGAATGTCGTAAAGACGCCCGTCAAACCCTCGGTCGTCGCTGCCGCACCCATCATCTGCCGGGCGAGGCCGAGCACGCGCGTCATATCGGCGTTTTCGAGATCGGAAATCTGCATCTTGAAGCCGCCGGAGTTGCCGACGCCCCGCACGGATGGCGGCGGGATGGCAATGATGAAGGCTTCCTGGATGCTTTGCAGCTTGCCGAAAAGCTCGCCGATGATCTTGTTGGCGTTCTCGCCGCCTTCTTCACGTTCGGCAAAGGATTTGAACGGGACGAAGACGACGCCGGCATTCGAGGCATTGGTGAACGTTGCCCCGCTGAAGCCGGCAAATTGCACGGCATTGCCGACGCCGGGCACGGTGCGGGCGATTTCGCCCACCTGCTTGACGACGGCATCGGTACGCGCAAGCGAGGCTCCATCAGGAAGCTGGATGACGATGATGGCGTAACCCTGGTCCATGGTCGGGATGAAGCCCGCGGGAACTTTCGTGCCCATATACCAGGTCGCGCCGAGCAGGCAGACGAAGGTGACCATCGCGGCGGTCAAGCCTATCCAACTGCTGACCAGATGCCGAACGGTCCATGAATAGCCGGAGCTCAGCCGATCGAATCCATGGTTGAAGCCGTTTGCCAGCCCTCTTCCCAGACGGGATGCGACATTCGTGCGCTTGGTTTCATGGTCATGAGTCTTCAGCAATATGCCTGCGAGGGCAGGCGAAAGCGTCAGGGAATTCAATGCGGAAATTGCGGTGGTGACAGCGATCGTGACCGCGAACTGTCGGTAGAACTGGCCGGAGATGCCTGGAATGAAGGCTGTCGGTACGAACACGGCGATCAGTACCAGGGAGATGGCGACGACGGCGGTTCCGACTTCGTCCATCGTGACATGGGACGCCTGCTTCGGCGTCATCCCGCGCGCCAGATTGCGCTCGACGTTTTCCACCACCACGATCGCGTCGTCGACGACGATACCGATTGCCAGCACGAGGCCGAACAGGGTGAGCATGTTGAGCGAAAAGCCGAACGCCAGCAGAACGGCGAAGGTGCCGATCAGCGATACCGGGATGGCAATGATCGGAATGATCGCGGTTCGCCAGGATTGCAGGAAAACGAGAACGACAATCGCCACCAGGATGGCCGCTTCGGCGATAGTTCGATAGACCTCGGTGATCGAATCCGAGATGAATTCGGTCGTGTCATAGACGATGCGATATTCCAGGCCTTGAGGAAAATTCTGCGAGAGGTCCTTCATGATGGTCTGGACCTGATGGGCGGTGTCCAGGGCGTTGGTTCCCGGCCGGGCGAAGATGCCGAGAGCAACCGCGGGATCGTTGTTGAGATAGCTGTTGGTGACGTAATCCTGTGCACCGAGCTCGATGCGGGCGACATCCTGCAATTGCACGAGCCGGCCCGATGTCGTCGATTTCACAATGACATATCGGAATTCGCGCACGTCGGAGAAGCGTCCGTCCGTTCGCACCGTATATTCGAACGCATTCTTGCCGGTGACGGGTGGGGCCCCGATCTTGCCGCCTGAAACCTGGACATTCTGATCTCTCAGCGCAGCGACGACGTCGTCGGATGTCATCCCGTAGGCGGAGAGCTTTTCCGGGTCCAGCCAGATTCGCATCGAATACTGGCGCTCGCCGAAGAGCTGCACGTCGCCGACGCCGTCAAGGCGAACGAGAACGTCGCGAATGCGGTTGCGGGCGTAATTCGAGACGTAAAGCTGGTCATAGCGATGCGACGGCGACAGCAGGTGCACCACCATCATCAGATCAGGCGAGCTTTTGTCGGTGGTGACGCCAAGCCGCTGGACTTCCTCGGGAAGACGGGGAAGGGCGATGGAAACGCGGTTCTGGACAAGCACCTGGACCTTGTCGAGATCGGTGCCGAGCTTGAAGGTGATCGTCAGCGACATGGCGCCGTCGGCGCTGGAGTAGGATGACATGTAAAGCATGTCTTCGACGCCGTTGATCTGTTGTTCAAGCGGCGTCGAAACGGTATCGGCGATCGTCTGCGGGTCGGCACCCGGATAAGAGGTGCGCACGACGATGGTCGGGGGTGCGATCTCGGGATACTGCGATACCGGCAATTGCGTATAGGCAATGCTGCCGACGACGAGAAAAAGGATCGAGATGACCGCCGCAAAGATCGGCCGGTCTACGAAAAAATGAGCAAATCTCATTGTCCGTTCTCCGCGCCGGCGGTTTCGGGCGCAGTGTCCTGCCGTTCCGGCGGCAGTTCGGTCATCTGAGGCGTGATCTTTGCACCCGGCCGGGCGCGCATCAGGCCGTTGACGATGATCGTCTCGGTGCCGTCGAGGCCCTCGCGTATGACGCGGTAGCCATAGAGCCGCGGTCCGGGCCTTACGGGCTTGGTCGACACCGTGCCGTCTTCGGCGACGACATAGACGACGCGCTCATTCTGGTCCGAGCCGATGGCCTCGTCGGGGACGAGAATGGCCTGGTAGGTGTTGGAGGCTTCGACCTGTATGCGACCGAAGAGGCCGGGCTGAAGGACGAGATCGGGGTTGGGGAAGCGGGCACGCAGACGAATGGTGCCGCTCTCATTGTCGACCCGGTTCTCGGCGAAATCGAGCTTTCCCTTGAATGGTTTGGCATTGGGATCCGAGATCGTGACGGATACATCCAGGCCGCCGCCACCCTGCTGAAGATCCTTGCCCAGTTTGCGCGCCGTGTCGGCGAAATTCAGCAGGCGGCGCTCATCGACGTCGAAATAGAAATCGATCGGGTCGAGCGAAACAATAGTCGTCAGCACAGTCTGATCGGTCTGCACCAGGTTGCCGGCCGAGATTAGCCGGCGGTCGATGCGGCCGCTGAGTGGCGCCTTAATCTCGGTATATTCCATGTCGAGAGACGCGCGATCGGCTGCGGCCTGTGCGCCGCGGACATTGGCCTCGGCCGAATCGAATTCGCGGCGGCGATCATCCAGCGTCTGCGCCGACTGGCTGCCGCTCGAAGCAAGAGATTGCGTGCGCTTATACTGCGCATCGGCAAAGACCAGGGTGGATTGCGCCGATTCGAGTGTCGCCTTTGCCTGATTGAGCGCGGTTACGAACGGCCGCTGATCGATGACGAAGAGCAGGTCGCCCTGCTTGACCAATGCGCCGTCCTGAAAATGGATTTCCTGCAGGTAACCACCGACGCGCGAACGAACGGAGACTTCGTCGACCGGCTCGAACCGGCCGATGAACTCGTCGCTATCGATGACATCGCGAACGACCGGCTTGGCGACGGTGACGGGTGGGGGCGGCGGGGCGCTCTGGGCCAGCGCGGGGAGGGGCATGAATGCGGCGATACAGCCAAGCACCACCATCTGTCGAAGCGCGTAAGTCATACCGGTCCTCCAATCTCGACGGCCGATTCACTGCCGCCAACCTCAAGATGAAGTGATGTTATTCATGTCTTGCTGCTTTGACCGAGGGTCTCTGCCCCCGTGATTTCCCCGGCGTTCAATCCCTTGGAAAAGGAAGGCCGGCACGCAATGCACATCAGAAAAATCGTAACCCTATGGAATTGGACTATAAACGGCACCGGCGAAAAATTGCAAATGCCAATTGGTAACGATTCCGGAATCCATCAAAACGTCACAGAGGGCATCAGCTCTCGACGATCTCGTCTCTGCCGGGTTGCAGAGCGGCGAGTTCGGCCCAGTCGAGTTCCTGTTCCAGCATGTGAAAGACATCATCGTCAATCTCGTCGGCGCGGCGCATCGCTGCCAATCTTCGGCGTTTCGCGACGATGACGTTGCGGCGCTGCTTGTCGAGCCTGCTGACCTCGCGCGGGTGTTTTCCGTCAGCGGCGATTTGGCGCTCGGAGGTGTAGACGTCGCGCAGGATGCGGGTGGATTTGTCCTCGCCGCCGGCGAGTTCGGCAAGGGCCGCATCGATCAACGTGACGCGGGCTCTGGCGAGGTCGCGGTCCAGGGAGGTGTCCGGGTCGAATTTCAGGTAACGGATCAGTGGCCCGAGCGTCAGGCCCTGGACGATGAGCGTGCCGAGAACGACGGCGAGCGCGCTGAGCAGGATGATATCGCGATCGGGAAAATCGATCGGCAAAGCGAGCGCAGTTGCCAGCGTGACGAGGCCGCGCATGCCGCACCAGCCGGCAAGCAGGCTGGTGGCGAAGGTCGGAACGGCTTGTGTCGTGCGTCCGCGCGCGGCGAGAAAGTTGATGACGCGGTTATAGAAGAGCACCCAGGCCAGGCGGACGACGATGACGGTGACGAAGACCATGGCGGCGAAGGTGATCGCGAAATTCAGGCGGCCGGGATCGAGGTCGAGGACGATCTGGCGGGCCTGCAGGCCCATCAGCAGGAAAGCGAGGACGTTGAGCAGAAAGACCGCGGCTTCCCAGACCGAATAGGAATGAATGCGGTGGCGGGCCGTCTGCCGCTCGGGCATGTAACGGGCGATCACCATCGCATAGACGACGATCGCCAGAATTGCCGAAAGATGCAGCCGCTCGGCGATGATCCACGTGCCGAAAGTGGCGACGAATTCGAGCAAAGTGCCGCCGAGCGTGCCGGCGAGCCTCAGGCCGACGACCATGTAGAGACGGCCCAGGAGATAACCGAGGATGAGGCCGCCAGGCACGGCGAGCGCCAGCTCCGCCAGGGCGCCGGCGAAGAAGGTGGGGCTTGCGGCGGCTGCCACCGCGGCGCTGAAGATCAGCAGCGCGACGGCGTCGTTCAGGAGGCTTTCACCCTTCAGGATCACATAGGTCTGGCGCGGCAGGGTGAAGCGGTCGAGCATGGCGGTGGCGGCCGCCGCATCCGGCGGCGCGACGATGGCGCCGAGTGCGACGGCTGCGGCAAGCGGCAGGCCGGCCATCGTCACGCTGACGGTAGCGACGGCTGCGGCCGTCACGATCACGGCGATGGCGGCGAGCGAGAACAGCGGCAGCCAGTTGCGTCTCAATGTCCTCGGCGGCAAATCATAGGCGGCGTCGAAGAGCACGGGCGCGATCAGCAGCGCCAGCGCAAGTTCGGGATCGATCGCGACTTCGGGCGCCCAGGGCACGGCCGCAACGATGACGCCAGCGATCGCCAGCATTGTCGGATAGGGAATCCGGAACTTCCTGGAGAATTGCAGAAAGACGATCGCCACCAGCAGCAGCGTCAGCATGCTTTCGAAGAACGCCATCGAGCTCCCCAATGCGCGCCTCCGGCGGAGGCTGTTCCTGCCACAGAATTAGGGCGGAGCTGGGCTGCGGCTACCGACTGGTGCTCGTAAACGGCGAAAGGAGAAACTGCGGATATGCTTGACCCGGTCTGCGGCATTTTAGCCGCCATTGCTGAATCCGCCGTCCATGCCCTTGTGCAGTGCACATGCTGAATATATCTACCGATATTATAAGGGTGCTTATAAATAACGGTCACAGGTTTTCATGAACGCCACTCCGACCCTCGGTTTCCTTCTCCACGACGTCGCACGGCTGCTGCGCAAGCGGTTCGAGCAGCGCGCGAAGTGCCTTGGGCTGACCCGGTCGCAATGGCAGACGCTTGCCTATCTCTCGAATAACGAAGGTATCCATCAGGGTGGCCTTGCCGAAATCCTCGAAGTCGAGCCGATCACGCTGGTGCGCATTCTCGACAAGCTCGCCGAGCGCGGGCTGATCGAGCGCCGCCAGCACCCGACCGACCGGCGTATCTGGATGCTTTATATGCGCGACGAAGCGCACCCGCTGCTTGCCGAAATGCGCGAGCTCGGCGACACCACCCGCGCGGAAGCGCTGCAAGGTGTTCCGGCCGAGCAGCGCGAGCAGCTTTTCCACATCCTATCCGTAATGAAGACGAACCTGGTTCAGGCATGCCGGAGCCCGGTTGACGAGAATGAGACGAACGATGGCTGATCAATCTCCCCTCCGCGTCGTTGCCGACGCCAATGCCAAGACCGAGACCCCTGTCGAAGAAAACGAAGCGAAACAGCAGGAAACGGTAGCCGAAGCGCCTTCATCCAATTCAGCGCCGGCTGCCGCCGTGGCTGCGCCTGGCGGCAACAAGGTCCGCCGCCGGCGCAGTCTCACGCGGCCGATCCTGTTTGCCCTGCTGCCGGTGGCGCTCGTCGTCGGCGGTTATTATTACGTCAATGGCGGCCAGGTGATGTCGACCGACAATGCTTATATCCAGGCCGACATGGTAGGGCTTACTACCGATGTCTCGGGTATCGTCGACCAGATCAACGTCCAAGAGAACGAGGCGGTCAAGGCGGGACAGGTGCTCTTCAGCCTGCGGTCGGATTCTTTCAAGATCGCGCTTGATGGCGCCAAGGCGCAGCTCGACGCGCAGCGCAACCAGATCATGAATCTCAAGGCCAGCTATCAGCAGTCGCTTGCCGAGATCACCCAGGCGCAAGCCGATCTGCCCTATTATCAGGATCAGTTTGACCGGCAGCAGAACCTCGTCAACAACGGCAGCGCGACGCAGTCGGCCTATGACGAAGCCAAGCACAATCTTGAAGCCGCGCAGCAGAAGGTTGCCGTCGCCAAGGCGGAAGCCGCAACGACGCTCGCGCAGCTCGGCGGCAATGCCGATCAGCCGATCGAGGAAAACCCGCTCTACCTGCAGGCCAAGTCGCAGGTCGACAATGCTCAGCGCGAACTCGACCACAGCGTCGTCAAGGCGCCGTTCGACGGCATCGTCACCAATGTCAACGCGCTGCAGGTGGGCTCCTACCTGCAGGCTTCGCAGCAGGCCTTCTCGCTTGTTGCCACCAGCCCTCTCTGGATCGCCGCCAGTCCGAAGGAAACCGAGCTTACCTACGTCAAGCCCGGCCAGACGGCCGAGATCTATGTCGACACCTATCCCGGCGTGACATGGAAGGGCAAGATCGAGAGCATCAGCCCGGCCTCCGGTTCCAGCTTCTCGCTGCTGCCGGCGCAGAACACCACGGGCAACTGGGTGAAGGTCGTGCAGCGCATTCCGATGCGCGTCAGCATCGAGGACGCCGACGGCAAGCCGCCGCTGCGCGTCGGCATGAGCACGGTGGTCGATGTCGAGACCGGTCATGCCCGCGGCCTGCCTGATTTCGTCAACAAGCTTCTGGGGCGGCCTCAGGGCAAGGATCATGAGTAACGCTCCCGCTTCTCTGGCGACGCCGATTGCCAATCGCGGTGCGATCACGGCCTGCGTCATTCTTGCCGTTATCATGCAGGCGCTGGACACGACGATCGCCAATGTGGCGCTGCCCTATATCCAGGGCAGCGTGTCGGCCTCTGCCGACCAGATCAACTGGGTGCTGACCTCCTATATCGTCGCGGCGGCAATCATGACGCCGCCGTCGGGCTTTCTCGCCGCCAAGTTCGGCCGCAAACGCGTGCTGCTCGTCGCCATTGCCGGCTTCGTGGCGGCCTCCGTTCTCTGCGGCCTGGCGCAATCGCTGAACCAGATCGTCGCCTTCCGTCTGCTGCAAGGCCTGTTCGGGGCATCGCTGGTGCCGCTTTCCCAGGGCATCCTCCTCGACATCTATACGGTCGAGGAGCGCGGCTCGGCCATGGCCCTTTTCGGCGTCTCGGTCATGGTCGGGCCGGTGCTTGGGCCTGTCATCGGCGGCTGGCTGACCGACAATATCAGCTGGCGCTGGGTGTTTTATATCAACGTGCCGATCGGCGCGCTGGCCTTCATGGGCATCGTCGTCTTCGTCACCGAGACCAAGAGGGATCTGCTGGCCAAACTGGACTGGTTCGGTTTCGGGATGATGAGCCTCGGCATCGCCGCGCTGCAGCTGTTCCTCGACCGCGGCGAGCAGCTCGACTGGTTCTCTTCCGGTGAGATCATGCTCGAGGGGTTGATCTGCGCCTCAGCCTTCTATCTGCTGATCGTGCATACGCTGACGGCCGAGAAATCCTTCGTGAACCCGAAGCTGTTCCTCGACCAGAACTTCTCGATCAGCATGATCTTCATCTTCGTGGTCGGCATTACCTATCTCGCCTCACTGGCGCTGATGACGCCCTATCTGCAGACGCTGATGGGCTATCCCGTCATCACAGCGGGCATCGTCATGGGGCCGCGTGGGCTCGGCACCATGCTCTGCATGTTCATCGTCGGGCGGCTTGTCGGCAAGGTCGATACGCGCGCGCTGCTGGCGCTCGGCTTGGGGCTCACTGCATGGGCGATGTACGACATGACCGGCTGGACACCCGACGTCTCGCAATGGACGATCGTCTCGGTCGGCTTCATCCAGGGCGCCGGTCTCGGCTTTCTGTTCGTGCCGCTGACGACGATCGCCTTTTCCACACTGCCCGCCCATATGCGCGGCGACGGTACCGGTCTCTATAACCTCTCGCGAAACATCGGCTCGGCGGTCGGCATCTCGATCGTCTCGGCGCTGATCGTCGAGAACACGCAGAGCAATCATGAATCGATCGCGGCCTATGTGACGCCGTTCAACCACGCCTTCAATGCGGTGGCTGCGCAGGGGCTCAGCCCGGTGACGGCGGCCGGCCGCGCCTCGCTCAATGAGATCATCACGCTGCAAGCGACGATCATCGCCTATATAGACGATTTCAAGCTGCTGATGCTGATGTCGCTTGCGGTCATCCCGCTGGTGCTGCTGCTGCGCAAGCCGAAGGCAGCACCCGCCGTCGACCACAGCGCGGTAATGGAATGAACTTTAGGCGTTGCGCAATTCCGGACGAAAAACCGCTCACACTTTTCGGCATCATGCGCTAGCGGAACGGCTTGCTGAGATAACGCGATCCCTGAATGCCGAAGCGCCACGGTGCTTCGGCATTTTTCGTGATGCCGATGCGTTTTCCCGAGACGATCGGCACGGATGCTGATGGCGCGATCGCATAGGGCGGGTGATCGAGCAGCCTGTCATTGATCGCGATGTCGATGCCGAGCGTCTGGCAGAGCTTGCCGGGACCGCTGCAGAGCGACGTCAGCGTATCGGTGCCGCGCCGCTCCATCATCTGAGGGATTCCCGTTTCCGGCTCCAGGGCGCGGATGAGTACAGCCGAGCCCGGATGGCAGACGAAATTCAGGCACCAGTACATGCCGTAGATGCGGTAGATATAGACGTTGCCCGGTTTGCCGTACATGGCGCCGTTGCGCTTGGTCGGGCCGCGGTAGCTGTGCGAGGCCTCGTCATCGGGGAAATAGGCTTCGGTCTCGGTGATGCGTCCGCCGACGCCGTCCACGGTCAGATGGCAGCCGAGCAGGTCGCGTGAGACGACGATCGCATCGCGCTCAAAAAACGTCCTGAGGCTTTCGCCGGTGAGCGTGCCGGTGCCGATCGCACCTGATATCGTTCCACCATCGGTCATGGCCGACGCAGATAACATTCAGCGCGCTCGCCGTCATCCCGAAACCGCTTCATGTTTTTCGGCCACGGACATCAGCGGCCGGCATTCGGATCGCGCATCGGGATGGAGGGTGATGTGACCGAGACCGGGTCGCTCGCCGGGAAGGAATCTTCCAGCCCCTCCTCCAACTCTTCTTCGAGCAAAGCGGGATCCTTGCGGCGCGCGCCGTCGCTATGGGCAGGTTCGATTGCGGCGGCAAGCAGGGCTTTGGCCCGCAAGACGGCATTTTCCGAGGTCAACTCAGGCGTGCTCCGCAGCGTCACGGCAATGCTATCTTCGCCTTCGCCGCCGAATTCGACGACGAAGCCGTCTTCCGTCTGGTAGACGGTGATATCACTGAGTGCCATGACCGTTCTCCGAGGGCGCTCACATTAGCAATATGCATTTTAGTGAGATGCATTTTAGTGAAGCGCGTTTTCGGAATTTTGTCGAGCGAAGACCTTCACCAGCCAGTCGATGAAGACGCGCACGCGGGGCGAAAGCTGGCGGTTGCGGGGGTAGAGCAGGGAAACCGGTGTCGGGGTCAGCGGAAAATCCTGCAGTATCTGGACCAGCGTTCCCGCGGCAAGGTCTTCTTCGGCGTGATAGCGCGGGATCTGGATCATGCCGAGGCCCATCCTCGCCGCTGAAATATAGCTTTCGGCGGCGTTGACGGCGACGGTGGCGGGAATGGTGATGTCACGCACCGTGCCGCGGACGGTGAATTCGAGCGGCAGCAGGCTGCCGGTTCCGCTGGAGTGGAAGCCGACCATGCGATGGCCGGCAAGCCGGTCGGGATGCTGCGGCAGGCCGTGGCGGGCAATGTAGGCAGGTGAGGCGAGCGTCACCTCATCGAGCATGGCGACGTGCCGGGCGACCATGTCGCTATCTCCAGGCGTGCCGACGCGCAGCACGCAATCAATGCCTTCACGCACGAGATCGACCAGCCGATCGCCCTCGCTCATGTAGAATTCGATCTCCGGATAGGTCTCCAGGAAGGACGGCAGGCTCGGCAGCACGAAATGGCGGGCGAGCGTGCCGTGCACGTCGACGCGCAGCATGCCCTTCGGCTTGGCGCCTGCAAAGGCGCCTTCGGCTTCCTCAATATCGGCAAGGATCGACAGGCAGCGCTGGTAATAGGCCTCGCCGTCAAGCGTCGGGCTGACATGGCGTGTTGTGCGCTGGAGCAGGCGCACGCCGAGGCGGGCTTCCAGCCCCTTGACCGCATCGGTGACGGTCGAGCGCGGCAGACCGGTGTCTTCGGCGGCAAGCGTGAAGCTGCGGCGTTCCACGACACGGCAAAACACGCGCATGGCGTCAAATCTGTCCATCTGTTTGTTCGTCATTCCCGGATAGTGATGCGGGACAATGCCCGATTATCCGCAAAGGGAAAAGGCGCATCTTCTGCTCATCGAAAATGCGCTGCGGCGCAGAATGAAGGAGAAGGACAATGGCTTCCAACGAAAACAAGGTCGCATTGGTGACCGGCTCGTCCCGCGGCATCGGCGCAGCGGTCGCCGAGCGTCTCGCCAAGGACGGTTTCACCGTCGTCATCAATTATTCCGGCAATGCCGCTCCGGCCGAGGAACTGGCAAAGAAGATCGAGCAGGCCGGCGGCAAGGCGCTGACGGCGAAAGCCGATGTCAGCGACACCGAAGCCGTCCGCCGCATGTTCGATGCCGCGGAAACCGCTTTCGGCGGCGTCGATGTGCTCGTCAACAATGCCGGCATCATGGTGCTCTCTGCGCTTGCCGAGGCCGATGACGCCAATTTCGATCGCCAGATCGGCGTCAATCTGAAGGGCACCTTCAATACGTTGCGCGAGGCAGCCAAGCGTCTGCGCAACGGCGGCCGGGTCGTCAACTTCTCGACATCCGTCGTCGGCCTGAAGCTCGAAACCTACGGCGTCTATGCCGCTACCAAGGCTGCCGTGGAAACGCTGACGGCGATCATGGCCAAGGAGATGCGTGGCCGCAACATCACAGTCAACGCCGTCGCGCCCGGTCCTGTCGCTACCGAGCTTTTCCTCAACGGCAAGTCGGACGAACTCATCGCCCGCACGGCGAAAATGAACCCGCTGGAGCGCCTCGGCACACCGGAAGATATCGCTTCTGCGGTTGCCTTCCTCGCCGGCCCGGCCGGCGGCTGGATCAACGGTCAGACGCTGCGCGCCAATGGCGGCGTGATCTGACGAGACCGGCGGCTTCCGGCCGCCGCTCATCCGAATTTTAATTCCTCAATCAGCCAACCGAATCCAGAAGGAATAGGATCATGAGCAAGCAAGTCATCGTCATCACCGGCGCTTCCAGCGGTTTCGGCGCTCTCACCGCCCGCGCGCTCGCCAAGGCCGGCCACACCGTCTATGCCGGCATGCGTGCCACCGAAGGCCGCAACGCTCCCGCCGTCGCCGATGCGTCGGTTGTATCAGGCATCGCCAAGATCATCGTCGAGGCAGGCCGCCTCCATGTCATCATTCACAATGCCGGCCATATGTCCTTCGGCCCGGCCGAAGCCTTCACGCCGGAACAGTTCGCCGAACTCTTCGACATCAACGTGCTCTCCAGCCAGCGCGTCAACCGCGCGGCACTCCCCTATCTGCGCAAACAGGGCAAGCGCCTGGTGGTCTGGGTATCGTCGTCGAGCAGCCGCGGCGGCACGCCTCCCTACCTCTCGCCCTATTTCGCCGCCAAGGCGGCGATGGATTCACTTGCCGTCTCCTATGCCGGCGAGCTTACCCGCTGGGGCATCGAGACCTCGATCATCGTGCCCGGCGCCTTCACCAAGGGTACCAATTTCGCCCATTCCGGCTCACCCGCCGATACGGCCCGCGCCGCCGAATACAATGAAGGGCCCTACAAGGGCGTGCCGGAACAGGCGCTGCAGGGCCTGGCAGCGCTCGAACCTGCCGACGCCGATGCCGGCGCGGTTGCCGCTGCCATCGTCGATGTCGTCGGCAAGCCGTTTGGCACCAGGCCGTTCCGCGTCCATATCGATCCGTCCGAGGATGGCGCGGAGATCGTCAACGGCGTTGCCGACCGTGTCCGGGCGGAATTGTTCCGCAGCATCGGTCTCGAGGACCTGCTGAAGCCGGCGGTCGGGAATTGAAACCCGGTCCGCCACCGCGCGCGGGAACAACCGAGCGGGGAACCATGGCCAAGCCATCATCGCAATTATGTGAACGTGATTGCGGAATTTTTCCTTACAATCCTATGGGGAGTGCGTATATCTGCTTTATCGCGAGGGAGTGGAATTCCCTGCCGCTCTCTTTGCGAACCTCCAGAGCCTGCCGCGCCCTTGCTACGGTGCGACAGGCTTGATGTTCAAAGTTATAGATTGCGGCCCGTCGAAGGTTTCCCCTGCCTTCCCGGGCCGTAGTTGTTCTGGCGCTCAACCGTCGTTCAGTTTCGCCTCTATCAGAAGCTTCACCAGCCAGTCGACGAAGACGCGCACCTTGTTGCTGAGGTGGCGGTTCGGCGGATAGACGACGTAGAGCGGTAGCGGATCGCGGCGCCAATCCGGCAGCACACGAATGAGTTCGCCCCTTGCCATCGGCTCGCGCGCCATGAAGATCGGCACCTGCGCGATGCCGAGGCCGGTCAGCGCCGCCGTTAGATAGGTGCGGCTATCGTTGACCGAGGCGATGTAACGCGGGCTGGTCTCGATCACCTCGTTGTGCCGGCGAAATTCGAAGGGCAGCGTCCGGTTGTTCTGGGCGCGAAAATAGTTGACGGTGTAATGATCGG
This sequence comes from Rhizobium sp. 10PS4, assembly GCF_032464805.1. NCBI lineage: Bacteria > Pseudomonadati > Pseudomonadota > Alphaproteobacteria > Hyphomicrobiales > Rhizobiaceae > Rhizobium > Rhizobium sp. 10PS4. The sequence continues at coordinate 104,558 of NZ_JAWDIW010000015.1, forward strand.
CCTCCAGATCCTCGGGCCGCTCGGGCATGCCGAATTTCTGGATGTAGTCCGGCGCAGCGCAGGTGATCATCTCGACTTCGGAGACGCGCCGCGCAATCAGCGACTGGTCGGCCGGCGTGCCGGCCCGCAGCGCGCAATCGACATTTTCTGCAAGATAATCGACCGTGCGGTCGCCGACACCGAGATCGATACGGATATCGGGGTAACGCTGATAGAAATCGCAAAGTGCCGGAACGACGATCCAATCGGCGAAAGCGCCGGCCATCTCGACACGCAGCCGTCCGCTCGGCAAGCTCTGCGAATTGGAGAGGCTGCCATCGAGCTCCTCCAGTTCCGAAATGATCTGGGCGGCGCGTTCGTAATAAAGCGCGCCGTCCGTGGTCACCATGACCCGGCGCGTGGTCCGATTCAAAAGCTTGGTGCGCAGATGCGCTTCCAGGCCCTGGATGAGATTGGTCACCGTCGCCTTGGGCATGGCGAGCATGTCGGCGGCGCGGGTGAAATTGCCCGTCTCCACGACGCGGATGAAGACGCGCATTGCCGAGAGCTGGTCCATCGGTTTCAAGTCCGCAGTTTGCGTTGCACCATTGTTCGAGATCTGGAACAGTGTTATCGCGATATAGCTTCTTATTCCTTGATTGGAATAACAATATCTTTTTTATTCAAAATGCAAGCGGCAGCCGTTGTCTGCTTGTGACTGACGCAAAAGAGACCGGAACCATGTCGGTGGAATGGAAAGATATGATGCTGGATAAGGTGGCCATCGGCCCTGTTTCCGCACGTATCTACATGGGCGCCGATTATGGCAAGGGCCCGCCGATCGTGCTTTACCTGCACGGCGGGGCTTTTCTCGACAGCGACAAGGCGGCCGACCGGCCGGTGGCAATGAGCCTCGCCAAAGCCGGCGCCATCGTCGTCGACGCTGACTACAGCACGCTGTCCGGCAACATATTTCCGAAGGCGCTGGAAGTTTCCTTCTCAGTTTTTACCTACCTCGCCAACAAACGCGCCGGTCTTGGCGACCGAAAGTCGTTGCTCTTCGTCGCCGGCGAAGAGGCCGGCGGCAATGTCGCTGCCGGCGTCGCACTGAAGGCACGCGACCAGATGCCGGACGCGCTCGACGGTCAGGTCCTGATTTCGCCGCTGCTCGATCCCTTCATGGGCACGTCCTCGATCCGCAAGGCGGAAGCCATCGGCATGCGCCAGCGCTGGACGGAGGGCTGGAGCCACTATCTGAGCGGCGGCGGTTGCCACCCCTATGCGGCGCCTTGCCTCTGTTCGCGTATTTCAGGCGTCGCGCCGGCGCTGATATTTACCGCGGAGGATGATCCTCTGCACGACGAAACGATTGGTTACGGTGTCCGCCTGAAACAGGCCGGCGTCGGTGTGCGCCAGCATGTCCTTCCCGCCGGGACGGGCTGGCCCTCGATTTATGGTGGGAAATCCGACGGAGCGCCCGACTGGCAGGAAAACGTCAGCCGCCATTTCGGAAGCTTCCTTCGGGAGGTAAGCGTCCAACCGCAATTGCATTGAAGAAGACCTGATATTTCGGCGGCTTAGAGCCGCAAGGAGAGTACTGATGACGTCCAGAAGTAAGCGCTGGGCCCTGATGGGCGCCGGCATAGCCGTTATTGCGTCGATTTCCGGCGCTGCGTTGTTTTTCGAATTGCCGATGAGCACGACCGCCACGGCCGCTTCCGCCCCCGCGCAGGCTCCTGCTGTGCCGGTGACGGTTGCCGTCGTCGCGGCGCGCGACGTGACGGCCTGGGAAAGTTTCTCCGGCCGTCTCGAAGCGGTCGACCGGGTGCAGGTGCGTTCCCGCGTCGCCGGCGCCATCCTTTCGGTGGCCTTCCGCGAAGGGGCGCTGGTCAAGCAGGGCGACCTGCTCTTCACCATCGATCCGGCTCCCTACCAGGCGAGCGTGGCGCAGGCGCAGGGCCAGGTCGCTTCGGCTGAAGCCAAAGTCAGCTTGGCGCAGACCGAACTCGATCGCGGCCGCAGGCTTTCCGACAACCGCACCATCTCCCAGAGCGATCTCGATCAGCGCCAGAGCGCGCTGGCCGAGGCTCAGGCGGGGCTGCGTTCGGCGCAGGCCGCACTGCAGTCGGCTCAGCTCGATCTCGATTACACTGAGGTGCGGGCTCCGGTTTCCGGCCGCATCGGCAAGATCGAGGTGACTGCCGGTAACCTTGTTGCGGCCGGGTCGGCCTCGCCGGCGCTGACGACGCTCGTTTCGGTCGATCCGATCTATGCGAGCTTCAATGCCAGCGAAGAGATGGTGACGCGGGCGCTTGCCCAGCTTCCGCAGACGGACAGCGCCCTGCCTCCCGTCGAGCAGATCCCTGTCGAGGTCGGCACGCTGACCGACAGCGGCACGCCGATCAAGGGCAAGCTGCAACTGATCGACAACGAGGTCGATGCATCAAGCGGCACGATCGGCGTTCGCGCCGTCTTCGATAATCCGGGCGGGCGTCTCATCCCCGGCCAGTTCGTGCGGGTGCGCATGGGCCAGCCGAAGGCCGAGAACAAGATCGTCATCAGTGACCGCGCCGTCGGCACGGATCAGGACAAGAAGTTCGTCTTCGTCGTCGATGGCGAGAACAAGGTCGCCTATCGGCAGGTTCAGCTCGGCACAGTGGCTGACGGTCAGCGGGTGGTCGATGGCGGCCTGAACGTCGGCGAGAAGATCGTCGTCAACGGTCTGCAGCGCATCCGTCCAGGCGCAGTCGTCGTGCCTCAGATGGAAGAAAAGGTCGCGACCGCGCAGTAAAGACTTTCGCCTTCCCCCGAGGGGGAGGGCCAATACTTGAAATGATATGACCCGCCGGCGGCTGCCAAACCGCCGGAGAGGGACTTTGCATCCATGTTCACCCCGGAGAGGGCTTTGATATGAACATCTCCAGATTCTTTGTCGACCGCCCGGTCTTTGCCGGCGTTCTTTCGGTCCTCATCCTGGTTGCCGGACTGATCGGCCTGCGCGCGCTGCCGATTTCCGAATATCCGGAGGTCGTGCCGCCGTCGATCGTCGTGCGCGCTACCTATCCCGGCGCCAACCCAAGCGTCATCGCCGAAACGGTGGCGACGCCGCTCGAAGAGCAGATCAACGGCGTCGAAGGCATGCTCTATATGGCCAGCCAGGCGACATCGGACGGCGTGCTCAACGTCACCGTTACCTTCAAGCTCGGCACCGACCCCGACAAGGCGCAGCAGCTCGTGCAGAACCGCGTTTCACAGGCCGAACCGCGCCTGCCGGCGGAAGTCCGTTCGCTCGGCATCACGACAGTCAAGAGCTCGCCCAACTTCATCATGGTCGTCAATCTCGTCTCCGACGGGAACAATCACGACATCACCTATCTTCGCAATTATGCGACCCTGAACGTCAAGGATCGGCTCGCCCGCATCGCAGGCGTCGGTCAGGTGCAGGTCTTCGGCGCCGGCGACTATTCCATGCGTGTCTGGATCGACCCGCAGAAGGCCGCCGAGCACAATCTTGCCGCCAGCGACATCAGCAGTGCGATCAGTTCCCAGAACATCCAGGCCGCCGCCGGTATCATCGGCGCATCGCCGAGCCAGCCCGGTGTGGACCTGCAGCTCAACGTCAATGCCCAGGGCCGCCTGCGCACGCCCGAAGAGTTCGGCAACATCATCGTCAAGACGGGCGCCAATGGCGAGATCACCCGCCTTCGCGATGTCGCCCGCATCGAGCTCGGTGCTGCGGACTACACGCTGCGTTCGCTGCTCGACGGCAAGCCGGCCGTCGCCGTCGCCGTTCTTCAGGCGCCGGGTTCGAACGCGATCGAGATCGCGGACAATGTCAACGCGACCATGGATCAGCTGCAGCTCGCCATGCCTGAGGGCGTCAAATACGAGATCGTCTACGATACGACGAAATTCGTGCGGGCCTCGATCGAGAAGGTCATCGACACGCTGCTCGAAGCCATCGCGCTCGTCGTCCTCGTCGTCATCCTGTTCCTGCAGACGTGGCGCGCCTCGATCATCCCGCTGATCGCCGTTCCTGTCTCGATCATCGGCACTTTCGCGGTGATGTATGTCTTCGGCTTCTCGATCAACGCGCTCAGTCTGTTCGGACTGGTGCTTGCGATCGGTATCGTCGTCGACGACGCGATCGTGGTGGTCGAAAACGTCGAGCGCAATATCGAGGAAGGCCTGTCGCCGCGGGCTGCCACCTACAAGGCTATGAAGGAAGTCTCCGGTCCGATCGTCGCGATTGCGCTGGTGCTCGTTGCGGTCTTCGTGCCGCTCGCCTTCATCTCCGGCCTGTCGGGTCAGTTCTACCGCCAGTTCGCGCTGACTATCGCGATTTCGACCGTCATCTCGGCCTTCAACTCGCTCACGCTGTCTCCGGCGCTGGCAGCCCTTCTCCTGAAGAGCCATGATCAGCCGAAGGATTGGCTGACGCGGTTCATGGACGCTATCTTCGGTTGGTTTTTCCGGGGCTTCAACCGTGTCTTCGGCGCGGGCTCGAATGCCTACGGCAAGGGCGTCGGCGGGCTGTTGTCGCGCAAGAGCATCGTCATGGTGATCTATCTGGCGCTGGTCGGTGCGACCTACAGCCTGTTCAGCACGGTCCCCGGCGGCTTCGTGCCGTCGCAGGACAAGCAGTATCTGATTGGCTTTGCCCAGTTGCCGGATGCCGCAAGCCTCGACCGCACGGAAGACGTCATCAAGCGCATGACCGACATCGCGCTGGCGCAGCCGGGCGTTGCCAATGCGATTGCTTTCCCGGGCCTGTCGATCAACGGCTTCACCAACTCCTCGAATGCCGGCATCGTCTTCGTGACACTGAAGGACTTCGAAGAGCGCAAGACGCCTGATCTCTCGGGCGGCGCAATCGCCATGGCGCTGAACCAGAAGTTCGGCGTCATCCAGGATGCCTTCATCGCCATGTTCCCGCCACCGCCGGTCAATGGTCTCGGCACGACGGGCGGTTTCAAGCTACAGATCGAGGATCGTGCTGGCCTCGGCAACCAGGCGCTCGACGAGGCGACCAAGGCCGTGCTTGCAAAAGCCTATCAGGCGCCTGAGCTCGCCGGACTGTTCTCCAGCTTCCAGATCAACGTGCCGCAGCTCTATGCCGATCTCGACCGTGCCAAGGCCGAGCAGCTCGGGGTTTCCGTCACCGACGTCTTCCAGACGCTGCAGATCTACCTCGGTTCGCTCTATGTGAACGACTTCAACGCCTTCGGCCGCACCTACAGCGTCCGTGTGCAGGCCGATGCGAAATTCCGTGCCCAGCCGGAAGATATCGGCCAGTTGAAGGTCCGGTCGGCATCGGGTGAGATGATCCCGCTTTCGGCCCTCTTGAAGGTGGAACCGAGCACCGGTCCGGAACGCGCGAACCGCTACAACGGCTTCCTTGCCGCCGATATCAACGGCGGTCCGGCACCGGGCTTCTCGTCGGGTCAGGCGCAGGCGGCAATCGAGAAGATCCTTCACGAGACCCTGCCTGCGGGCATCGACTTCGAATGGACGGATCTGACCTATCAGCAGATCCTGGCCGGCAATTCGAGCATCGTCGTCTTCCCCCTGGCACTGTTGCTCGTCTTCCTCGTATTGGCCGCCCAGTATGAAAGCCTGACGCTGCCGCTTGCGATCATCATGATCGTGCCGATGGGCGTGCTGGCCGCGCTGACCGGCGTTTGGCTCACCGGTGGAGACAACAACATCTTCACCCAGATCGGTCTTGTGGTGCTTGTTGGTCTATCGGCGAAGAACGCCATCCTTATCGTGGAATTCGCCCGCGAACTGGAGTTCGAGGGAAGAACACCGCGGGAGGCCGCGATCGAGGCCAGCCGCCTTCGCCTTCGCCCGATCCTCATGACCTCCCTTGCCTTCATCATGGGTGTCGTGCCGCTCGTCGTCTCCACCGGCGCCGGCGCGGAAATGCGTGCGGCCATGGGTGTCGCGGTCTTCTCGGGCATGATCGGCGTGACCTTCTTCGGCATCTTCATGACGCCGGTGTTCTATGTGCTGCTGCGGCGGCTGACGGGCAACCGTCCGCTCATCCAGCACAAGCCGGACGAACACAAGGAAGAAGAGGCGGAGGTCATCCGGCTCGCGGCGGAATAAACGGAATTCAACCTTCCTTTGTCGGGTAAATCGGGCGGGAACTTCGGTTCTCGCCCGTATCGTTTTCAGGGCATGAGGCGAAGTGTGCGCGGCCTTCGGACAACCCGCCAGGGCATGTGACAAAAATGCGTTACGTCCGTCAAAACGGTTTGCAACGATGGGCGAGGGGACTATCAAAGACGGACAACAGTTGGGAGGACTGAATGATGAATTCGAGAGACGGCCATGACGGCAGGCGGATCGCCTTTCTCGGTACCGGCCTGATGGGCGCGCCGATGGCTCGCCGGCTGCTTGGCGCGGGTTTTGCCGTCACCGTCTGGAATCGCGACCCCGGCAAGGCCGAGCCGCTTGCAGGAGACGGCGCAATCTGCGCGAAAACACCGGCGGATGCCGTTTCCGGCGCAGACGTCGTCATCACCATGCTCACCAACGCCGAGGCGGTGAAGGACGTCTTGTTCGACCGCGGAGCGGCCGATGCGACGACGTCTGGCACAACCGTCATCGACATGAGTTCGATCGCCCCGCATTTCGCCCGCGACCATTCGGCGAGGCTTGCCGAATGCGGCGTCGATCACGTCGATGCGCCGGTATCAGGCGGCGTCGTCGGGGCGGAAGCGGGTACGCTTGCGATCATGGCGGGCGGTGACAGGGGAGTGATCGACGGGCTTGCAGATGTCTTTGCGCCGATGGGGCGTGTGACCCGCGTCGGTCCAAGCGGGGCGGGCCAGCTTGCCAAACTTGCCAACCAGCAGATCGTCGCGGTGACGATCGGCGCCGTCGCCGAAGCGATGATGCTGATCGAAGCGGGCGGCGGCTCGCAGGCGGCCTTTCGGGACGCCATTCGCGGCGGCTTTGCCGAGAGCCGTATCCTTGAGCTGCACGGCAAGCGCATGGTCGAGCGGCAGTTTACGCCAGGCGGTTCGTCCAGCAACCAGCTGAAGGATCTGAACGCCGCCCTGGAGACGGCCAAGATCCTGTCGTTGACGCTGCCGCTGACTGCGGCGGTACATGCCGAATTCAGCGAATTCGTCGCCAATGGCAATGGCGAAAAGGATCACAGCGGCCTGCTCCTCCATCTTGAAGAGAAGAATGCTCGGCCGGGAGGAAAGACGTGACGGACAGCAATTCGCCGAAGCGGCGCCTACGTTCGCAGGATTGGTTCGACAATCCCGATCATATCGACATGGCAGCGCTCTATCTTGAGCGCTTCATGAATTACGGCATCACGCCGGAAGAGCTGCGCTCCGGCAAGCCGATCATCGGGATTGCCCAGAGCGGCAGTGATCTTACGCCCTGCAACAGGGTGCATATTGAGCTTGCCAAACGCGTGCGCGACGGCATTCGCGATGCCGGCGGCATTCCGATCGAGTTTCCGACGCATCCGATCTTTGAGAATTGCAAGCGCCCGACAGCCGCTCTCGACCGCAATCTCGCCTATCTCGGCCTCGTCGAAATCCTCTACGGCTATCCGCTCGACGGTGTCGTGCTGACCACCGGCTGCGACAAGACCACGCCGTCGGCGATCATGGCGGCTTCGACGGTCGATATCCCGGCGATCGTGCTCTCCGGCGGCCCGATGCTCGACGGTTGGCACGAGGGGGAGCTGGCGGGCTCCGGCACGGTGATCTGGCGGATGCGGCGGAAATATGCCGCAGGCGAGATCGATCGGGAGGAGTTCCTGCAGGCGGCGCTCGATTCTGCGCCTTCCGTCGGCCACTGCAATACGATGGGCACGGCTTCGACGATGAATGCGCTGGCCGAGGCACTCGGCCTTTCGCTGACCGGCTGTGGCGCCATTCCGGCCGCTTACCGCGAACGCGGCCAGATGGCCTATCGCACCGGGCGACGCGCCGTCGAAATCGTCTTCGAGGATCTGAAGCCGTCGGATATCCTGACGCGTGAGGCTTTCCTGAATGCGATCCGCACCAATTCGGCGATCGGCGGCTCGACCAACGCGCAGCCGCATCTGGCCGCGATGGCGAAGCACGCCGGCGTCGAACTCTATCCCGACGACTGGCAGGTATATGGTTTCGATATCCCGCTGCTGGCCAATGTCCAGCCTGCGGGCGCCTATCTCGGCGAGCGCTTTCATCGCGCCGGCGGCACGCCGGCGATCATGTGGGAACTGCTGCAGGCCGGAAAGCTCGACGGCAACTGTCGCACGGTGACGGGCAGGACGATGGCCGAGAACCTGGAGGGCAAGGAAGCGCGCGACCGCGAGGTTATCACGCCGTTCGCTGAGCCGCTGAAGGAGCGGGCGGGCTTCCTCGTTCTCAAGGGCAATCTCTTCGATTTCGCGATCATGAAGATGAGCGTGGTCTCGGAGGATTTCCGCCGGCGCTATCTTGAGGAACCCGGGCGCGAAGGCGTCTTCGAGGGCAGGGCGGTGGTCTTCGATGGTTCCGAGGACTATCACAAACGCATCAACGATCCCGAACTCGGCATCGACGAAAATACCATCCTTGTCATCCGCGGCGCCGGGCCGATCGGCTGGCCGGGTTCGGCTGAGGTCGTCAACATGCAGCCGCCGGATCATCTCCTGAAGCGCGGCATCCACAGCCTGCCGACGATCGGCGACGGCCGCCAATCGGGCACGGCGGACAGTCCCTCGATCCTCAACGCCTCGCCGGAAAGCGCAGCCGGTGGCGGCCTCGCCTGGCTTCGTACCGGCGATATCATCCGCATCGACTTCAACCACGGGCGCTGCGACATGTTGGTCGAGGACGCCGAGATCGAACGGCGCAAGGGCGATGGCATCCCGCCGGTGCCGGCGGATGCGACGCCGTGGCAGCAGATCTACCGCCGCTCGGTGACGCAATTGTCGGACGGCGCGGTGCTGGAGGGTGCGACGGAATTCCGCCAGATCGCAAAGAACCCGCCGCGGCACAACCACTGATCTTGAAGCTGCCGCAGACTGCAAGTCCTTTGATCCAAAAGGGGAAGTCGTAACGAACAGTTCACCTAGTCACTAGTTCGGTCATCAGGACAAGGCTTCATTAATGCCGGCTTGAGACCATATTGCCGTTATGCAAGCTTGTAAGGCTGGGACCGCGTTGCCAGAGAACAAAGCCACACGATCCGAACGAGAGTTTCAGGATCTTCTGCGTCGGCTCGAACTCGCTCTCGATGCATCCCGGATCGGTGTCTGGGAGCACAGCATCGAGCAGGGCGGGATCTTGTGGGATGCGCAGATGCATCGTCTCTACGAGACCGGCGAGACCTGCCGGTTGGTGCCAGCATCGCTTTGGTCGAACGCCATCCATCCCGATGATCGCGAGCGGGCCGAAGGCGACTTCGAGCAGGCGATCGGGACGCGCGGCGCCTATAACTCACAATTCCGGATCATATTGCCCAGCGGCGAAATCCGCCATCTGCGTTCGCGCGCGCATTTCTATGTCGATGCGGAGGGTCTGCCCTCCTTCATCGGCGCCGAATGGGATGTGACGGCCGACGTCCTGCTCAACGCGGAACTCGCGCGGCAGAAGGTGGTGGCCGAGGCGAGGGCGCTGGCGCTGGAGGAAAGCAATGCGCGCATCGAGCATGTCGCCGATCACGACTATCTTACCAGCTTGCCGAACCGGCGCCTTCTCGACAAGCGGCTGGCAGAGCTGCCGGTCGACAAAAGCATCACGACGCTTGGCGTGCTGCATCTCGACCTCGACCAGTTCAAGCAGATCAACGACAGCCACGGTCATGCGGCAGGCGATGCCGTGCTCAGGGCCGCGGCCCTTCGCATCACTGCCGCCATTCCTGCGAATGGCATGGTCGCCCGTGTCGGCGGCGATGAATTCGTCATCGTGCTGGTCAATTTCACCGATCTCGCAGAGCTGAAGCAGATCACCGAGGATGTCCAGCGCCGGCTGCGGAAGAAGATCCGCTTCGGCCAGGAGATGCTGCCGTCCGGCGCCTCGATCGGCGTTTCCTGGAGCGGCGATCGGCGGGCGCGCAACCTGCTGGCCGAATCCGACCTGGCGCTCTACCAGGCCAAGAAGCTCGGGCGCAACCGCGTCGAATTCTTCACACGGCAATTGCAGGAGGATCTGCGCTCCAAGCGTCGCCTCGCCGAAGAGCTGAAGCTCGGACTGGAGCGCGGCGAGATCATTCCCTATTATCAGGTGCAGCTCGACGCGCGGACGCGGGAGGTCATCGGCTTCGAGGCGCTGGCGCGCTGGAAACATCCGGAGAGGGGTGTGCTCACCCCGGGGGTATTCCTGAAGATCGCCAATGAGCACGGGCTTGCGGCGGAGATCGACGCGGCGATCCTCAAAGGCGTTCTCGAAGACCGGCTGTTCTGGCTGCTGCGCGGCCTTGCGGTTCCGCGCATCGCCGTCAATATCTCGGCGTCGCGACTTGCCGATCCGGCGTTGCTCGACAAGCTGAGGAAACTCGACATTCCGCCCGGCGTGATCGTCTTCGAACTGGTCGAGACGATTTTCCTCGACGACATCGACGAAAAACTGCTCGATCATATCGGCGATATCAAACAGATGGGCATCGACATCGAGATCGACGACTTCGGATCCGGCCATGCTTCACTCATCGGTCTCGTCAAGCTGCGGCCAAAGCGGCTGAAGATCGACCGGCAGCTCGTCAAAGAGGTCGTCACCTCCGCCGAGCAGCGGCGCGTGGTGGGTTCAATCGTGGAAATCGCCAAGGCACTCGATGTCGAGGTGATCGCCGAGGGTATCGAGACCGAGGCGCATGCCGTCGTGCTGGCGCAGCTCGGCTGCGACGGCCTGCAGGGTTATGCGTTCGGTTTTCCCGCACCGGCGGCCGAGACAGACCGTCTTTTCTCATCGATAACGAGCCGAATCGAAAAGCAGAAGGCCGCGATGAGCAGTTGAACGGCCGGTGATCCTTCCGCGGGCGACTGTCGTCGCTCCCGGTTTTTTGCTGCGTCGTGGAGGTGATTTCGGACGAATGCTTCTCTCGTCTTTCAAATTGGCGGGGCGGCATCTTTTCGGCGCGGCTTTTTATTCGCATCGGCTGGAAGATAATTGAGGCCCAAGTAATTTTCTTGAGCTTGCAACGGCATTGTTTCATGGTAATGCGGAAACGAAGCTTTCTGTATTGCATCGAAAAATGATTATACGCGTCGTCAAGTCCATGAGCGCGGCTCTCCATCGTTCGCAGGTGCAATCGGGAGCTGGGGCCTGACAATTGCTTTGCCGTTGCCGGGATGGACTTGCGGGACATTCAATCTGGGAAAGTTGCATGAATTCGGAATTTGCCGTTCGTTCGATGCGGCCCGGCGAACTGGAACTCGTGCTCGAATGGGCGCGTCAGGAAGGCTGGAACCCTGGTCTCGACGATTCGCTTGCATTCAACGAGGCTGATCCGTCGGGATTTTTCGTCGGCTCCATCGGTGAAGTCCCCGTCGGCTCGATCTCGGTCGTCAAATACGGCGATATTTTCGCCTTCCTGGGCCTCTACATCGTCCATCCCGATTTTCGTGGCAAGGGTTATGGCAAGGCGATCTGGGCGGCGGGCATTGCCAGCGCGGGAGACCGCACGATCGGTCTCGACGGCGTCGCCGCACAGCAGGACAACTACCGCAAGGCCGGCTTCGAACCTGCCTATTCCACCATTCGTTACGGCGGTGTCGCTACTTCCTTGCCTGTCTCGACGCTTGTCGCGCAACCGGTGCTGGATTCACGCCTCGAAGGCCTGCAGCGATATGATTCGGCGATCTTTCCGCAGCCGCGGGATGCTTTTCTCGCTGCCTGGTGCACCGCCCGCAAGGGCCGTCGTTCGGCGGTGGTGCGCAAGAGCCACAAGATCCGCGGTTACGGCACGATCCGCCGCTGCTACGAGGGCTACAAGGTCGGCCCGCTCTTTGCCAACGATGCCGACAGCGCCGCGGCGCTGCTTGCCGAATTGATCCCCGAGGCGAAGGGAGCCGCGGTCTTCATCGACATTCCCGCAGAGAACCACGAGGCGGTCGCGCTTGCCGAAGGCATCGGCCTTCAACCGGTGTTCGAGACGACACGCATGTATCGCGGACCGGCACCGGCCATCCCGCTGAAGCACGTCTTCGGCGTGACGACGCTGGAGCTTGGTTAGAGGCCTTTCCTGACCAGGAAAAGGTTTTAATCCATGGGTGAGGCGGGCACGGTCGGCGACGAAGCTTTCGGACGGCCCTTTTCGGCGATGGCGATGCCCCCCAAGGTCAGCACCAGTGCGATCACATGGAAGGACTGCAGTCTCTCGCCGATCAGGGCGACGGAAAGCAGCGTTCCGAACACCGGCACGAGATTGATGAAGAGGCCGGCGCGGTTGGCGCCGATTGCCACGACGCCCTTGATATAGAGGATCTGCGCCACCAGCGACGGGAAGATCGCCGTGTAGAGAGTGATGACCCAGCCGGCCTGGTCCGGCCACTGCGCGGCACCCCGGCCGGCTTCCCAGAGGAGCAGCGGCAGCGAGGTCAGCATGGCGCCGAGCGCCGGGACCGCCATCAGCGTGCGCCAGTCGAGCGGCGGCTTCCAGCGCAGGAAGATCGTGTAGACCGAATAGGCGGCAATGGCGATCAGCATCAGCCCGTCGCCGCGGTTGAGGCTGAGTTGCAGCAGCGTAGCGAGGTCGCCATGTGCGGCGGTCAGAGCGACGCCGATCAGCGTCATCCCGAAACCGAGACATTGCGCCAGCGAGATGCCAGTACGGAAGAACATGAAATTCAGCAGGAAGATCAGCATCGGGATGCCGGCCTGCTCGATGGCGACGTTGATCGCCGTCGTATATTGCACGGCCGAATAAAGCATGGCGTTGAAAAGGGTGTAGCCGATGACGCCGTAAAAGAGGAGCAGCGGCAGGTTCTTCCTGACTACCGGCCAGTCCTTCCGCAACTGCGGTACTGAAATCACGGCGATCATCGCGACGGCGAGGAACCAGCGCAGGAAGGTCAGCATCATCGGGCTGATATGCCCGAGCGCGAGTTTGCCGGCGACGGAGTTGCCGCCCCAGCAGAGGGTGGCGATAACGAGGCAGATATAGGCCGTGGCTTGCAAGAGCGTTCTTCCCGTCTTTCCGCGATCGCCGAGCGGCGTTTTGTGAGGGGAAATAGCCCGTCGGCTGCTGATTTGTCACGTAAAAAGCCCAATCTGCTGTGACAACAGGGTCGCTTTCCAAAAAACAAAGCTTTATAGATGCGCGGGTTTGAGCAGGTGCGCGGTTCCGCGCCGGTAACAGGAAGAGTTGGATGACGAACGTAGTCGTGGTCGGTTCGCAATGGGGTGACGAAGGCAAGGGCAAGATTGTCGACTGGCTTTCGGAGCGTGCGGATATCGTTGTGCGCTATCAGGGCGGACACAATGCCGGCCATACGCTCGTCATCGACGGCACGAGTTATAAGCTCTCGCTGCTGCCGTCCGGCGTCGTGCGCCCGGGCAAGATGGCCGTCATCGGCAACGGTGTCGTCGTCGATCCGCATGCGCTGATCGCCGAGATCGGCCGGCTGGAGGCGCAGGGCGTGGCGGTCACGCCTGACAATCTGCGCATTGCAGACAATGCGACGCTCATCCTGTCGCTGCACCGCGAGCTCGACGCGATGCGCGAGGATGCGGCCTCGAACAGCGGCACCAAGATCGGCACGACGCGCCGCGGCATCGGCCCGGCCTATGAAGACAAGGTCGGCCGCCGCGCCATCCGCGTCATGGATCTTGCCGATCTCGAGAGTCTTTCCGGCAAGGTCGACCGTATTCTGACGCATCACAATGCGCTTCGCCGCGGCCTTGGCGTTGCCGAAGTCAGCCACCAGGCGATCATGGACGAACTGACCTCGATCGCCGATCGGGTACTGCCTTTCCGTGATACGGTCTGGCTCTTCCTCGACAAGGAGCGCCGCAAGGGTGCTCGCATCCTTTTTGAAGGCGCGCAGGGCAGCCTGCTCGATATCGATCACGGCACCTATCCCTTCGTGACCTCCTCGAACACGGTGGCCGGCCAGGCGGCAGCCGGTTCCGGCATGGGACCCGGCTCGCTCGGTTACATTCTTGGCATCACCAAGGCCTATACGACGCGCGTCGGCGAAGGCCCGTTCCCGACCGAGCTCACCGACGAAATTGGCCAGTTCTTGGGCGAGAAGGGGCATGAATTTGGTACTGTGACGGGGCGTAAGCGCCGCTGCGGCTGGTTCGACGCCGCACTCGTACGCCAGTCGGTCGCCACCAACGGCATCACGGGCATCGCGCTCACCAAGCTCGACGTGCTCGACGGTCTCGAGGAATTGAAGATCTGCGTCGGCTACATGCTCGACGGCGAACAGATTGACCATCTTCCCGCAAGCCAGGGAGCGCAAGCTAGGGTCGAACCGATCTACGTCACCCTGGAGGGATGGAAGGAATCGACCGTCGGCGCCCGCAGTTGGGCGGATCTGCCGGCACAGGCGATCAAATATGTTCGCCAGGTCGAAGAGCTGATCGGGGCGCCCGTCGCGCTCCTGTCCACCAGCCCGGAGCGGGATGACACGATACTTGTGACCGATCCGTTTGAGGATTAAGCTCACGGGTCACTGTGGAGGATGGTTCGGTAGAGTGCCGGACTTCTTGAGAAAGTACTAATGGCGGATTTTATTGCAGTCATTCGGCGGGCCGTCGACGGCCTGGCTGAAAATACCCCCGAGATGCGGGTGAAAGTCTACGAACGTGCCCGCGGCGCAGTGCAGCGGCAGCTCGAGAACATGAAGCCGCGTCCGCCGGAAGCCATGCTGCAACGCCAGCTCGAAAAGCTCGAGGCTGCCATCCGCGAAGTGGAAGGCGAACACTCCGAGGCGATGCCGCTCGATGAGCCGGTTGCGGCCGTCGCCGCGGCGGAATCCTTCGAAGAACAAGCGGTTCCCGACGAAAGCGAACCGGCGCCGGAGACGGCTGTCGAGGAACCGGTCGACGAAGCCTATGCGGAACCGCAGGCGGCCGAGGCCGCCGACGAGCCCGATCATGTGGAATCCGCCGCGCCGGAGGAAGCTGAGGAAGAGGTCGCTGCGGAGGAGCCTCTTTCCCAGGAAACGCTCGTTTCCCCTGAAACATCCGTTCCCGCGGAACCCCCTGTTTCCGCGGAAACCCCTGTTTCCGCCGAGACATCGGTTTCGCCGGAAACATCCGGTCCGGCCGAGACATACTGGCATCCCTCGCAGGAGGAGGAAGCGCCGGCCGAGGAATGGCATGCCAGCGAGGCGCGCGACGTCGCTGCCGAAGACGTACCGGCCGAACATGACGGTTGGGAAGCGCCACCTGCCGAGCATCGCGACGAACAAGCCGACGAAGACCGTGCCGACGAGCCGCATCCCCTGGAAGCCGACGAGATCGCGGGCGAACCTGCGGCGGTGGAAAGCGAGGAGCCGGGGGCCGAGGAGGCTTACGAGCCCGACGAGCCGTTGCCGCCGATCACCCGCGGCATAGACCACGCATCCAACCGCCTGGTGGAGCCGGTCGCCGATTTCGATCGTCCGCAGGAGTTCGTCGAGCATAGCCGCGAGGAGCCGTTGCAGGCCGAAGCTGCGGCGCATTTCGACCCCGTCTGGACCGAGCCCGTTGCCGAAACGCCGGCTCCGGCGCCCAAGGATGCGGAGACCGAATGGGCGGAAGAGGAACTCCGGCAATATTCGGAGACGGCGCCGGCGCCGATTACCGCCGATGCCTCGGCGCGCGCCTTCGAGGAGGTGATATCGAGCCTCGAAAAAGTGGCACCCGCCGCCGTCATGCCGGCCGCCAAGGAAAGTTTTTCCTGGGAGACGGCCGCCTTCGACGATCTGCCGCCGATCGAGGCCGGCAACAATAAGAAGACGCCGGTTGCCTCTCATTTCGACGATGTCGATATCTTCGCCGAAGTGCACAACGGCAAGCCTGCGCCTGCTAGCGGCGCGCCGAGCGAGGACTGGCGCGAGGCGAAGGCGCTGCGCGGCTACGACCGCCGCGGCTCTGTCGCCGCCGATGACGATGACGCCAATCCGTCGATGGATATCGATCAGATTGTCGCCTCCAAGCTGCAGGGCAAGAGCTTCCGTATGGAGCCGAAGCGCCGCCGCTTCGGCATCGGCACCGTGATCACGCTCATCTTCGCACTCATCCTGATTGGTGGCGGCGCCTATGCCGGCTGGACGAACAGGGAGGCGCTGGTGGCGATGGTCGACGGGCTCGTCAGCTCGGCACCGTCGCAGGCGACCAGGAACGAGGCGGCAACGCCGCCGGATGGCTCGGCGACGCCTGCCCAGCCGGACGCGGTGACGCCAGCCCAGCCAACCACACCAGGAGCGCAGAATACTCCAGCGGCGCCGGCGCAGCCGAACCCGCAGGTAGCATCAGTGAACAATGACGGCGCTGCGGCCAATTCGAAATTCACCCAGCGGCTGCTGACCGATGGAACCGAGGTCGACAGTGGCCCGGCGACTGTGCCGGGAACGCCGACCGCGGAAGGAAAGTCGGTCGCCGAACAGAATGTTGCGGCAGCCGATACACCGCCTGCCAGCGCGCAGGGCGATGCGGCACCCGCCGACACGCGGACGCCGCCGAATGGCCCCGTGGCATCGCCGCCGCAGACCGCGCCCGTCGGTTCGTCGCAAAAGATGTTCCTCTACGAGGAGCGCATCGGCCAGAGCTCGCCGACGGCGATCGAGGGATCGGTTGTCTGGAGCGTGCAGCACGAGGCTGGCCAGGATGGCCGGCAGGAGGCGACGGTGCAGGGCAATGTCACGGTTCCCGAGCGCAATCTCTCGGCTCTCGTCACCTTCAAGCGCAATTCCGATCCGTCGCTGCCGGCAAGCCATCTCGTCGAGATCGTCTTCTCGGTGCCGCCGAATTTCGAAGGCGGCAGCATCGACAGCGTCCAGCGCATTTCGATGAAGCGCACGGAGCAGGACCGCGGTGACGCGCTGATCGCGGTTCCGGCCAAGATCACCGACGACTTCCACATGATCGCGCTCAACGACTACCCTGATGCGCGCAAGGCCAATCTCGACCTGATGTCGACCCGCAACTGGATCGATATTCCGATCACCTACCGCAACGGCCGCCGCGCGCTGCTGACGATGGAAAAGGGCGGTACGGGAACGGACGCCTTCAATACCGCGATCAAGGAATGGACTGCGCTCGGAGATGTGTCGACGAGCCAGTGACGGTTTCCCGATCTTGGCGTGATGCCGAGGCTGCGGACAAAGATGAATGAAAAAGAAAAGGCGGGCCGCAAGGACCCGCCTTCTTCAATTGTATCACGCGACAGGCTTATGCCGTGGCTTCGACGACCCGGACGGCCT
Organism: Rhizobium sp. 10PS4; assembly: GCF_032464805.1. Classification (NCBI taxonomy): domain Bacteria; kingdom Pseudomonadati; phylum Pseudomonadota; class Alphaproteobacteria; order Hyphomicrobiales; family Rhizobiaceae; genus Rhizobium; species Rhizobium sp. 10PS4. The sequence continues at coordinate 121,893 of NZ_JAWDIW010000015.1, forward strand.
TGGCGCGTTCCAGGGCTTCCTTGCGGACGGCGTCCTGCACCTTTTCGAAGGCGCGCACCTCGATCTGGCGAACGCGTTCGCGACTGATGTCGAATTCAGTCGAAAGGTCTTCCAGGGTCACTGGATCCTCGGCGAGGCGGCGCGCCTCGAAGATGCGGCGTTCGCGCTCGTTCAGCACGCTCATCGCTTTCGCCAGCATGCGCCGGCGGGTTTCGAGTTCATCCTGTTCGATCAGCACGTCTTCCTGGCTGTCGTGGTCATCCACCAGCCAATCCTGCCATTGGCCGCCGTCACCTTCGGCTGCCTTGATCGGCGCGTTCAGCGAGGCGTCGCCGGAGAGGCGGCGGTTCATCGAAATGACCTCCTCCTCCGAGACGTTCAGCTTGGTGGCGATCTCCGAGACGTGCTCCGGCTTCAGGTCGCCGTCATCGATTGCCTGGATGCGGCCCTTCAGCCGGCGCAGGTTGAAGAACAGGCGCTTCTGGTTGGCGGTCGTGCCCATCTTCACCAGCGACCACGAACGCAGGATATATTCCTGGATCGAGGCCTTGATCCACCACATGGCGTAGGTGGCGAGGCGGAAGCCGCGCTCGGCATCGAACTTCTTGACGGCCTGCATCAGGCCTACATTGCCTTCGGAGACGACTTCGCCGATCGGCAGGCCGTAGCCGCGATAGCCCATCGCGATCTTCGCAACGAGGCGAAGGTGGCTGGTGACGAGCTTGTGGGCAGCATCGCGGTCGCCATGCTCGGCATAACGCTTGGCGAGCATGTATTCCTGCTGCGGCTCCAGCATCGGGAACTTGCGGATTTCGTCGAGGTAACGATTGAGACCGGCTTCACCGGCGGTAATGGACGGCAAGGTATTTCGGGCCATAGTGCACCCTCCTAAAGTGAATTCCGGTTCCCGATGGAAACGCATCCTCGCGTTAAAAAAGGCAAACCGGGACGTGCGGCTCTACTGCGAGCCCGCACTAAGTCAATATACAGATAAGTGTGGCGAAACAGCGGTTCAAGGTGCCGCTCACGCAGGTGTGAGTTGGGCAGGCGGCATTCGGAGCCCGGCTTTATCGCCGCAGCGCGTCGACCAGTTCGACCATATCATCCGGCAGCGGCACCTCGAAATGCATGATTTCACCGGTGCGCGGATGCTCGAACTGCAGCATGAAGGCATGCAGCGCCTGGCGGCCGAAGCCGTTGACGACCTTGCGGATCTCTTCGGGCAGGAGATTGGCCTTGGTCTTGAAGCCGGCACCGTAAACCGTGTCGCCGAGCAGCGGATGGCCGATATGGGCCATGTGGACACGGATCTGGTGGGTGCGCCCGGTTTCGAGGTGGCACTCGACCAGCGAGGCGAACGCGGTCGCGTCCGGCTTCTCATGGAAGCGCTCGATTACCTGGTAATGCGTGATCGCCTCGTCGGCGTCCTGACTGTCGGGGCGTTTGACGGCGCGGCGCGTGCGGTCGCCGGTGGCGCGGCCAAGCGGCGCGTCGACCGTGCCCGACAGCGTGCGGGGCCGGCCCCAGACGATTGCCTGATAGGCCCGCTCGAGCGGCATGGTGCGGCCATGGTCGGCAAATTGCAGCGACAGGTGGCGATGGGCAATGTCGTTCTTGGCGACGACCATGACGCCTGTCGTGTCCTTGTCGAGACGGTGGACGATGCCAGGGCGGCGCACGCCGCCGATGCCGGAAAGTGTATCGCTGCAATGGTGGATCAGCGCGTTGACCAGCGTCCCCGTCCAGTTGCCGGCGCCGGGATGGACGACGAGACCGGAAGGTTTGGAGATGACGATGACGTCGTCGTCCTCATGGAGGATATCGAGCGGGATGTCCTCGCCCTGCGGCGTCGGGTCTTCCGGCTCGGGCAGCGTGAGTTCGAAACTGTCGCCGGTGCGCACCTTGCGCTGCGGGTCGGTGACGGGTTCGCCGCGCAGAAAAACCTGGCCGTCCTTGATCAGCGCCTTGATGCGGCTGCGCGAAAATTCCTCGCCGACCTGCGCCGTCAGCCAGGCGTCCAACCGGCCTTCGGCAGTTTCATCGGCGGTCAGGACTTTTCTATTGCCGGCTGCTTGTTTAAAGGGGTCGCTCAAGACGCTTCTTCTCCGACGTATTTTTTAGAACGGGACGCACAGATGACAGCAATCGAGCCAGACGACCAGGAAGAGAAGCCCCTTGATCCGGCGATGGAAAGTGTCCGGCGCAAGATGGTCCGCCTGCAGATCGTTTCCGGCGCCATCATGTTCGTGAGCCTTATGGCGGTCTTCGGCGCGGTTGTCTACAAGGTGATGCACAGCGAGCCGAAGGAGACGGCGTCCGCTGTTACCGCCTCCGGCGTGCCCTCGGATGCGCCGCTTGCGGCAACCGTTTCCCTGCCGCTCGGCTTCAAGGTGCAGTCCACTTCGTTTTCGGCAGGGCAGCTTCTGTTCTACGGCGAAACGGTCGAGGGCAGGAACAAGGCGCTGGTCTACGACCTCAGGACCGGCCGCACCGTCGCCGACGTCACTGTTACGGGCAATTGAGGCCGGCATGGCCGCCGTCCCAATCGACATCGACAGCGCCGACGATCCGCGCGTCGCTGAATTCCGCGAGATCCGCGAGCGCGACCTGACAGGCCGAGAGAACCGCTTCATCGCCGAAGGCACCGTCGTGCTGCGCATGCTCGCCGAGGCGCATGCGGCAGGCCGCGGCTTTCTCGCCGAGAAGATCCTGCTGCTGCGCAACCGCGTCGAAGGCGTCCTGCCCATCCTGGAGCGGTTTCCGGCCGATGTGCCGGTCTATGTCGCCGGGGCGGATGTGCTCGATAGCGTCGTCGGTTTCCATCTGCATCGCGGCGTTCTCGCGCTCGGCCGGCGACAGGACCGTGGGGAGGCGGCACTTCTCGACGCGCTGCCGGAACGGGCGCTGCTGCTCGTCGGCTGCGGCATTTCCAACCACGACAATGCCGGCTCGATGTTCCGCAATGCGGCCGCCTTCCGGGCGGATGCGGTGCTGCTCGACGAAACCTCCTGTGATCCACTCTACCGCAAGGCTCTGCGTGTCTCGGTCGGTTCGGTGCTGAGCGTTCCACACCGCCGCGGCGGCAAGGCGCTCGATGTGCTCGTGGCGCTTGCCGAACGGGGCTTTGCCATCTGGACGCTTTCACCGCACGGCAAGACCGATATCCGCGCCATTCCGGCCTCGACGCGCATGGCGCTCGTCGTCGGCACCGAGGGCGAGGGGTTGCCGGAGGCGCTGCTTGCGCGGTTCCAGAGCGCGCGCATTCCACAGTCGGAGGAACTCGACAGTCTCAATGCCGCGACGGCGACGGGGATCGCGCTGTTTTCCATGGCCTCGGCGATGGGCCGGGTCTAACGCAGATCCTTCTCAAATCGGATTGACTTTCAGGTTTCTGCGTCAATTCAAACATGATGGTCAAACATGATGGCGCGCCGCGCGTCCTATCGGACGCTCGGGGGATCGGCGAGGATCGCGGCCGCCCTGTCGGCAAGGCTGACGCGATCGTTCGGCTTCTTTTCAGCAGCTTCGACGAGCAGCGTCCGGATCGGTGAAGAGGCCCCCTCGTTCAGTGCGGTCAGCGCCACCATATTGGCGGCAATCGAGGCGATCTCCTCGCGGATCGCACCATCGCGTCCGGCTACGGCCTTTGCCTTTTGCAGGCGCTCGGCCAGGGCGGCGCTGCGTTTACGGACATCCTCGCCCATCTCAGCCGTGACGATGGCGGTGTCGAGAGTGGATGTGGTCGTGTCTTCCGTCATTTCCGCCGGCAGCTCCGCGGCCATCCCGGCAAGGCCGGCGTCGCGCAGCACCCGGTTGACCTTGCGGATCTCGGCGTTGGCGGCCTTCAACTGCTCCTTCAACCTGGCGATCTCCTGCTGGCGGCGAGCGACCAGGTTTTCCTTTTCGATGGCGGAAGCGCTCTCGCGCGCGGCCTTATCTTCCAGGCGGATCACCATATGCTGCTGCTGCGTCAGTTTCTGTTCGGCATCCTTGGCGCGCTTTTGCAGCAAGCTGACGTCCTGGCGCAGCGTGTCCCGTTCGTCACGCAGCGCGTTGACGCGGAATTTCAGGCTCTCCGCCTCGGTCTCGCGCGCGGCCAGGTCTATTCTCAGCCCATCGGCCTGTTCACCGAGCTTGCTCAGCCGCGTCCGCATCGTCGCCAGTTCGCTCTCCTTGTTGGCGGCGGACTGTTCGGCAATATGCAGATTGGTCTTCAACTGGCTGATATAGTTCTCGTCCTTTCGCAGATGCGAGCGCTGGTCGGCCGCCTCGACATGCATCTCGCCGATCTGGGCCTGCAATTCGCCGATCTCGGCGGCAAGCCTGCCGGCATCGACGGCGAGGGCGTCGTGGCGAAGCTGGAACGACAGGGATTTCTCGCGCTCGCGCAGAAGGTCCTGGGTGGTGCGGGCGTTTTCGGCGGCATAAAGCGCGCGCACCATGTCTTTCTGGGCGCGGACCTCCTGCGGGCTCAGCGGCATCGTCGCTTTCAGCCTGTTCTCCGTATACCAGACGATGCGGCGGTGAACGGCGGGCGAGACCAGAAAGACGAGGAAGGCCGCGGTCAGGAAGCCCAATCCGAACAAGAGAGCATATTCGATCACGGCGCGGCCATCGGTAAGAAGGTTGATACGAGGTCAGCCGCGATGATTAAGCACGCGTGACGCGCATGGCAAGGCCGCCGGTGGAGACGGCGGCAGATTCCAGCGGCTTTGAGGCCTCAGAAGGGGTTCCAGGTCGGCGCCTGGGTGATTTTGAGATAGCCGACATTGACGCCGAGGCGTGCACCGACGCCGGTGCGGATCGGCACGACCAGCACGTCGTTGTTCTTGAGCAGCGTCATGCCGAAGCCGGCGATCACATAGGCCGAGCCGCTGACGCCGCCGAAGCGGGCATAGATGCCGTTAACGGAGGGCAGGTCGTAGACCAGCATCATCACGCGTGAGCCCTGGCCGCCGTAATCGAGGCCGAGCGAGGGGCCTTGCCAGTAGAGGTTATGTTCGCCGGCGTTCTTGGTGTTCAGCTGGCCTTCGCCATAGGTAAGGCCGGCGATGAAGGCGCCGCCGCCTTCCTGTCCGAGGATATAGCCGTTCGGCAGGCCGTATTTCTGGAAGGCACTTTCTACGACCTTGGCAAGTCCGCCGCTGGCAGAGCCGAAGAAGGAGTGGCCGGTGTCGACGATTTCCTGCATCGTGTACTGGCCGTTGTCCTGGGCGGCGGCCGGCCCGGCAATCATCAGCGAGGAGACGATGAGGGCCGAAAGTAACCTGCAGAAGCCGATGAATCGGTGCGGAAATCGAGGGCGCATGGTGTCATCCGTTCGTCGTTTGGCTGAGAGCGGGCAACCGCTCGCGGCGATTGGTGCATTTTGCGCCGATGATCTTAACAATCGGTTTACCAAATATGGTGTCATTATGGCACCGAGTACGATCGCAAACTTCGCGCAATTTTGATGAAGCATATTCCGGGCGCAATGAGTTGCCGCCCATCAGGAGACAATGATGTCCAAGAACCCCAATCTCACCCTGTCCGGCCCGGATCTGGCCGCGCTTCTTTGCAGCCGCGTTTGCCACGATGTCATCTCGCCGGTCGGCGCGATCAATAACGGGCTGGAGCTCCTGGATGAAGGCGGCGCCGATGCCGATGCGATGGACCTGATCCGCACCAGCGCGCTCAATGCTTCCGTCCGCCTGAAATTCGCACGTCTCGCCTTCGGCGCGTCGGGTTCCGTCGGCGCCTCGATCGACACCGGCGAGGCCGAGCGTGCAGCCAAGGATTTCGCCGTCGCCGAAAAGAAGACCGAGGTGATCTGGAACGGACCGCGCGCCATCGTCGCCAAGAACCGTGTCAAGCTGCTGCTCAACCTCTTCCTCGTTGCCTATTCCGCCATTCCGCGCGGCGGCGTGCTCGAGGTAACGCTCGAAAATCCCGAGTTCGATGCGAAGTTCAAGCTCACGTCCAAAGGCAAACTGATGCGCCTGCCGCCGAAGTTCGTCGAGATATCGACCGGCACTATCGAGGAAGCGATCGATGCCCATTCGATCCAGCCCTATTACACCGTGCTTCTGGCGCAGGAGTGCGGAATGACGCTTGATCACAGCGCCAGCGCCGACGAACTGGTGTTCACGGCAGTGGCTGCGGCAGCCTGATTTCGGGGCGCGGACCCGTGTCGGCGCCCCGTCCGGTAACGATTCGTTAGCCTGATGGACCTATTCTCCAGGGTTGTAAGAGGCCTCTTGCTGCGACGAATGCGGGGGCAAAGGAGCGGCCATGCAAAGGTTCATGATCACCGATAATTCGGACATCGTCCGCAAGGTCGGCAAGCGCATTCTCTCCGAACTCGACTTTCTGGTCAGCGAGGCCTCCAACGCCGGCGAGGCGCTGCAGCGCTGCCAGGCGGAGCTGCCGGAATATCTGATCGTCGATTCCGGCATGGAAGGCGCCCTCGACCTCATCGCCGCCATCCGTGCCATGGAGGGCGGCAAAGAGGTCAAGATCTATTACTGCGTCGTCGAGGCGGATCTGAAGAAACTCATGGCGGGCAAACGGGCCGGAGCCACCGACTTCCTGCTGAAGCCGTTCGATCGCAAGATCCTGACCGCCGTTTTCGGAAACCGCGCGATCGCCGCCTGACGGGCAGATCTCTTCCGCCGATATCGGCACCACCGGAGCATGATGCCGCGTGCAAGCGGTCTCGGCCGCCCCAGGTTATTTCCTAGATCGAAAGAACAGAGGATTTCAGGCCGATCCGGCCTGAGGTGAGGGCGGATTCTTATTGCGCAGGCAGAAACGAAAATCCCGCCGAAAAGGCGGGATCTTCGTTTATCCGATAAGGGGGATCGGAAAAAATATCAGGCGGTTTCGGCGTATTCGGCACCATCCGGCTCGCGAAGAACGTAACCACGGCCCCAGACGGTCTCGATGTAGTTGGCGCCGCCGGCAGCGTTGGCGAGCTTCTTGCGGAGCTTGCAGATGAAGACGTCGATGATCTTCAGTTCCGGCTCGTCCATGCCGCCGTAGAGGTGGTTCAGGAACATTTCCTTGGTGAGGGTGGTGCCCTTGCGGAGCGAAAGCAGCTCCAGCATCTGATATTCCTTGCCCGTCAGGTGGACGCGCTGGCCGCCGACTTCGACCGTCTTGGCATCGAGGTTGACGATCAACTCGCCGGTCATGATGACCGACTGGGCGTGTCCCTTGGAGCGGCGGACGATGGCGTGGATGCGGGCGACGAGCTCGTCCTTGTGGAACGGCTTGGTCATGTAGTCGTCAGCGCCGAAACCGAGGCCGCGAACCTTGTCTTCGATGCCGGCCATGCCCGACAGAATAAGGATGGGCGTCTTGACCTTGGACAGCCGGAGAGTGCGAAGCACTTCATATCCGGACATGTCGGGCAGGTTCAGATCGAGAAGGATGATATCATAATCATACAGCTTGCCCAGATCGACGCCTTCTTCACCGAGATCGGTGGTATAAACATTAAAACTCTCTGATTTAAGCATCAACTCGATGCTCTGCGCCGTCGCGCTGTCATCCTCGATTAGAAGTACCCGCATAATTATCCCCTTTACCGCCGCCGAAAGGTGGTCTGGCCCCCTACACGATACCGAACACGCTACGTGATTTGAAAGCTGCCACGAAATGGTTAACAAATTCTAATTCACTCTGGCAAGGAGTATCGAATTTATTAAACAATTTTTCCATTTCTCTGTTTTCCAATAGGAATCTCAAAAAGGTGTTCCTCAACTTTAACATTAGGAAACATCGCTAAGTGATTCATCCGACTCGCCAATGAAAAGGTTCGAACTTCATGCCTCGGCATTTACCGACCCTTAAATCATAGGGCCTATCATTAACGATGCCCGTAAACGAAAGGTTACCAGCGGTAGGTATTTGTTAATATCGCGGGAAATTTTTTAGCAAACCGTGTCAAAGCGGCGCGCAGGGCGGTTTCAAGTTGAGCCGGGGTCTCGCATCACGGGAGTAATGCGTATGAAGTCGCGAGAAAGTCTCGTTCGCCTGAAGGAATTTCAGGTGAACGAAAAACGACGTCAGTTGCAGCAGTTGCAGATGATGATGTCCGAATTCGAACGGATGACGAAGGATCTGGAGAGCCAGATCGTCGTCGAGGAAAAGAAGTCCGGTATTTCCGACCCGAATCACTTTGCTTATCCGACCTTCGCCAAGGCCGCGCGTCAGCGGGCCGACAACCTGCAGGTTTCGATCAAGGAACTGAAGATGCAGGAAGAGACGCTGGAAATGGCGCTCGAGGAGATGCAAGCGGAATATGCAAGGGCCACAGCGCTGGAAGAGCGTGACGGCGGCGCCAGAGCAAGGGCGTAAGAGAAACGGCTGGGTGCCGGCTTCGGCGCCCTGGGATCGCCACTGAGAAGCCATGTATGATGGGCGCGCTGTCCGTTATACATGGCTTTTGGTGTTTGCCTTATGGCGTCGCTCCCACCGGAAACGAGATTCGTCCCCCGCAGGGACGATTTATTTTATGCGTGTCCTTGTCCCAAACCCGCTGTGCGTTTTTGGGCGACATGCATTAATTCACGACATCCTTCCATTCCGGATGGCGTTGCGCCTGCGCCTTGAAGAATGGGCAGAGCGGGATGATCTTCCAGCCGCCGCTGCGGGCTGCCTCCACGGCGTGGAGCGCCAGCGCCTGGCCGACACCTTTACCGCGCAGCGAATCGGGAACGCCCGTGTGATCGATGATGACCAGCTTAGGCGATGTGCGTGAATAGGTCATCTCCGCCTCGTGCCCTTCGACCTCGGCCGCATAGCGGCCGCCGGAGACGCCTTCCTCACTTCGAATGTCCATTGTCTTTCCTCATAACCGATATTGTCGTAGCGGACCGTGACATGGCGGCGCGGTCGTGCCAAGCCGTGGAGGCAATACAGGCAGGAGACAGAGTGTTCATGCAAAATGTCGGATCGATGAGAGGTTCAGGGCAATGAGTGCGCTTTCGATGGCTCGCCCCGTGCTTCTCGTGGCTGCGCCGTTCTTCCTGGCGCTCGGCCTCGTCTTGCCGCTGGTCCGTTTCGAGACGCTGTATTTCTTCGACGAAACGCCGTCGCTCATCGAAATCATCGTCTCGCTCTGGCAAGGCGGGGACGAGCTGCTGGCGGCAATCGTCGCCCTGGTTTCGATCCTGCTCCCGTTTCTAAAGATGATCGGCATCACCGTGGAGGCGATGGGGATCACCGCAGAAGCGACGGCCTCCGGGGGTGGGGCCGGCAGCCTGTTCTATCGTCGCGTCGTACCGCATCTGTCCAAGTGGTCGATGATGGATGTGCTGCTCGTCGCGATCGTCATTGCGGCGGCGAAGACGACGGGGCTGGCGGATGCCTTCACGCAGCCCGGCCTCTGGTGCTACGCGGCCTCGTCAGTGATTTCGGGCCTTCTTCATTCCCTCATGGGAGATGCGTCCGGCCCGAAATAAATGTCGTCGATGCTGGGGTGTGATCAGTGACGATATTGCTGAATGCGCGTGGTGCGCAGGCCGGCAAGACCGTGGCTGTTGATCGACGACTGCCAGGACAGGAATTCTTCGACCGTGAGCGTGTAACGCTCGCAGGCCTCTTCCAAGCTCAACAAGCCACCGCGGACAGCCGCGACAACCTCTGCCTTCCGGCGAATCACCCAGCGCCGCGTATTGGGCGGCGGAAGATCCGCGATCGTCAGGGGGCTGCCATCGGGGCCGATGACATATTTTACTCGGGGACGTATCATTTCGGTCATTGGACTCTCTACACAACGCAAGACCACGAGCCCCACTCTAGCCTGCCACATTTAAAAATTGCCTAAACCCATCGTAAGACTTTGATAACAAATTTAGACGCCCGCCCTGGCCGGCGATGGGGGCCGCTGTCTGCCGCCACATCAATTTGTAGCGCCTGCATGGGAGCCATGCGGAATAAATATTAGCTGATTTCCCGGGACGATCTTATAAGGGCGGCAACATAAGGATGAGCGCAAGACTTCGTCTCCGTTCTTCCCGCTGTATCAGTCCAGTTCGCGTTTTTGATGCTTCGTATCCTCGGAATGCGGGCAGAAGCCGTCTTTGCTGATGTCCCGGTGACAGCAAGGCCGAGCCGAAGCTGGCCATTCGAGGATATGAAGTTGAAAAGACGTGAACGCGCAGTCGGCGACTGCGCTGAGGATGCTGCATTTTCGCCTTCGCAGGCCGATCGCGCCGGGGTTTCGGCCGACGACGGCAAGGAACGGCTCGACGCGATGGCGAAGCTTGTGGGCTTCGATTTCTGTCTGCTCTCGGCTTTCCCGCGGGGCGACCGCACAGCTTTCACCGAAAACCGGTTGATCAGCAATTGGCCGCAAAGCCTTGTCGGCTTTTACGAGGCTGCCGATCTCTTCTATTGCAGTAGACTGGTGACCGCGATGAAGCGGATAATCGTGCCGATCTTCTGCGAGGAGGGGTCGTTTGCGGGCAGCGCGGCCAATCAGGAAAACCGCAAACTCAACGCGCTCTTTCAATTGCACGGGATGAAGAATACCTTCGCCTTCACGCTGCACGACGCTGACCTGAAACAATACATCTTCGCCTTCTCAGGCGGCTGTCCTATGCCCACGCGAGAGCAGGCGATGGCGCTGCTCTACGGCTCCATGGAGGATGGCCCGTTAGAGACGCTCACCCGGCGCGAAATCGAATGCCTGCGACGCTGCCTGATTCCTTAAATCGGAATCGATTTAGAGCCTTTCCTGGTCAGCTTGAAGCATTCTGTTGGCTCAAACGGAGTCGGATGGTCGACCGGCCGGCGCGCGTCGTAGCCAAGCTCTACGGCCAAGCCGGCCGGTCGATCAGCCGGTCCGTTTTAGCCAACCCGAAGGGCCGGGCATCTTTGCGCCAGGGCAAAGGCGATCGGCTCGGACGTACCAAGGGGTATGCCCGTCGCCAATCGCCTTTGCCCTGACGAAAACCTGCTCCGGCAGAATGCTTCAATCTAACCCGGAAAGGCTCTAAGGAATCAGGCAGCAATTCAAAGTGCTACAGCGTCCTTTGCGCGTCTAAAAAGACGCGCAGCGCTGTAGTCGGCGGCCGGCAAGAGCAGCGACGAGATCGCGATCATTCTCGATCTCTCGGCACATACGGTGGTTGGTTATCTGAAGGGCGCGATGCGCAAGCTCGATTCGGTCAGCCGCATGCAGGCGGTCGCCGGAGCATTCCGGTACCGGCTGCTCTGAGGCAGCCGGCCCTTCTCACAAAGCTAAAGCTGGGAAGCATGTAGCGCAAAATGTGCATCGCTTTTTGTGCGACATGCGCAAAAACAAAGACTAAAGCGCGAGCAGCGAATCTGAAAGATCGCGACGCGCTTTAGAAGCCTTTTCCGCGGGTCAGCTCCGACACGATGGTTCCGAAAATGATGCGCATGTCCATCAAGATCGAAAAATTCCCGACGTAGTAGAGATCGCTGGCGATACGGGCGCGCGCCTTGGCCGGACGATCGGTCGGACCGCGCAGGCCGCGCATCTGGGCAAGACCCGTCATGCCGGGGCGCATCGCATGGCGCTGATGGTATTCCGGTACGAGCTCTTCGTAGAGCACGCCGCCGGCGCGCATGCCGATCGCATGGCAGCGCGGGCCGACGACCGACATGTGGCCCAGCAGTACGTTCAGCAGTTGCGGCAACTCATCGACATTCGTGCGGCGCAGAATGGCACCGACGCGAGTGACGCGCGGATCGTTCATCACCGTCTGGGCAACGCCGGAGACGTCGCAGAGGTCGGTGCGCATGGAACGGAACTTGTAGACCTTGATGGCCTTGCAGTTCTTGCCCCAGCGGGTCTGCTTGAAGAGCACCGGCCCTGGGCTGTCGATCTTGATCAGCAGGGCGACGAACAGAAGGAAAGGGGCGAGGACGAGGAGGGCGCTCAACGACGAAACAATGTCGAACGCCCGCTTCAGGACCAAATCCACCAACGGCGCCTGCGGCGCATCGCTGTGGATAACAGGGGTCTGAATCTTCAGGCTCGGCTGCTGGCGGCGGCTCGGCCGGAAGGACTCTGTCGAAATGCTGTTGTTTAATTCCGTGATGCTCAAGGATCGTACTCTGTTGTCTTCGAGGGGGCGCGGCGGCAATAGGCGATCAATGGTTAACCCTGTCACCAGGGCTGCACTTAGGTCTTGGTAACCCTACTAAAACGGAAAAATGCGACAATTGTGTAATGGTGTCCAGAGAAATATCGCATCGCAACAAATCTTTCGCATCTGCGTTAAGTTGAGGCAAACTCATGATATTTCGTTAATAATTGGAATTTCGTCAAGGTTTTTAGGACTTTGGCGAGGGTTTGCGCGGGCTGGCGACGCACCGTTTCGGCACGTGACCCAGGTCTCTTAACTGTATTTCTTAAGGGAACACGAGGCGAAATTTCTCTGATGAAGATATCGATCATCCTAGAAGCCGTGTCAAAATGTGACAGAATCAAGGCAGGCTTGGTGAAGCGATAGCGTCTGGAAAAGATGCAGACGACGAGTTTACGGCCAGAATCAGTTGGTGAGACCCGATCGCGCGAATCACTCCACAGCTCGAAATGGACATGCTTCCAGACACGCAGGGGGGAGGTTATTTGGCGGGCAAAGAGACGGCCCGCTCAGGGGGGCGTTTGTCGGAGATCGCGGATTGGCGGCGAGGCAAAGGATTGCGCCGCCTGCCGGTATTCAGCGATATCCGCGGGTGATCACGCCGGTTCGAGGACGCGTTTCCTGCCACCCCAGGAGATGAAGTTCGGGTTGGCGAAGTCGAAATCGGCCGCCGTTCCCGTCTTGCCGTAGGTCAGCGGCATTCCGTCCAGCGTCACTGTCGAACCGCCGGCGGCACGCAGCACCGCATCACCGGCCGCGGTGTCCCATTCCATCGTGCGGGTGAAACGCGGATAGACGTCGGCCTTGCCTTCGGCGAGCAGGCAGAACTTCAGAGAGGAACCGATATTGGTGCATTTGAAGATCGCGTGGTCGGCGAGGAAGCTCCCGGTCTCCGGGCTGTTGTGGCGAAGGCTTGCAAGCGCCAGCCTGTCGTCCGGCTGTTCGCGCACCGTGATTGCGCTGCGTGCGCCAACCGTGAAATCGTCCATGACGACGAGCCTTTCAGCGTGGCCGCGTTCTCCAGAGAAAGCAAGCCCCAGCGCCGGCGCATAGACGATGCCGGCCACCGGGGCGCCGTTCTCGATATAGGCGATGTTGACAGTGAATTCCTGCCGTCCGTCGACGAATTCACGGGTGCCGTCGAGAGGGTCGACCAGGAGGAAGCCTCGCCCGGCAATGTCGGGCACTTTTCCGGCGGCGACCGATTCTTCCGCCACGACTGGTATTTCGGGATAATCTCTGGCGAGATGAGCGAGGATGATGCGTTCGGCCTCCTCGTCGGCGACCGTGACCGGACTTGCATCCGCCTTCATGGCGACAGGGAAGCCTTCGCGCAAGACCGTGATGATGGCCTTGCCGGCTTCGAGCGCCGCCTTTTCAAATGTCCTCAGCATTGTCCTTTTGCCGTTCGCCACGCGGCGAGCACCCCGCTGTCGCTCGTCCGCAAACCATCCCTGTCACAACCAGATACGCAAGTTAATATGGTGTTCCCCGTCGTGCTCCGCATCCCTCAATACGCAGCCTGATGATGCTACCATAAGTTTTCAGCCTTGTCAGACGAAGATGCGGCATCGCTGGTGAAATGGCATTCGTCAAAGGGGCTGCCTTGGGGTCTGAATTTGCTCCATCTTCCAATTCTGTGGAATAGCTTACGCAGCAAGCAGTGCAGGAAATCGACGGCGATATCTCCGGATGGTTAACCCAGTTGTAGTTTCTGGCTAAAAATAGGCCCCGCTCTGCCGTTTTTCTGTGGATTTTGGTTCAAAACGCGCCATTTAGGCCTGTTCTGACAAGAATCTGTCGGAGTAAATCCTTTTTGTCTTCACATTTCCAACGAAACCGCTATGCATTCGGCCTATGAGGTTCCCTGAAACGGGGAACCAAAGAACCAAAAAGAGATGCAGCATGTTTCGCTCGCATCCAGGGGAAAACGACATATGGAGTATTTCGTCCAGCAGCTCTTAAACGGGCTGACGCTCGGATCCATCTATGGCCTTGTGGCTATTGGCTATACGATGGTTTACGGCATTATCGGCATGATCAATTTCGCCCATGGCGACATCTTCATGCTCGGTGGCTTCGCCGCTCTTATCGTCTTCCTCGTCCTCACATCCATCTTCGCAGGTCTCCCGGTGGCCGTTCTGCTGCTGGTGATGCTTGTCGTTGCGATGCTGATGACGAGTTTGTGGAATTGGACGATCGAGCGCGTGGCATACCGGCCCCTGCGCGGGTCCTTCCGCCTGGCGCCGCTGATTACTGCGATCGGCATGTCGATCACGCTGTCCAACTTCATCCAGGTGACGCAGGGTCCACGCAACAAGCCGATCCCGCCGATGGTGAGCTCGGTCTACCAGTTCGGCAACATCTCGGTGTCGCTGAAGCAGATCATCATCATCGTGATCACCGCAGTGCTGCTGACGATCTTCTGGTACATCGTCAATCGTACGGCACTCGGCCGTGCCCAGCGCGCCACTGAGCAGGATCGCAAGATGGCCGCGCTGCTCGGCGTCAACGTCGACCAGACGATCTCCATCACTTTCGTTATGGGTGCGGCACTCGCAGCGGTCGCCGGCACGATGTACCTGATGTATTATGGCGTTGCCTCGTTTAACGACGGCTTCACGCCTGGTGTGAAGGCCTTCACGGCAGCCGTTCTCGGCGGTATCGGTTCGTTGCCCGGCGCCGTCTTCGGCGGCCTCCTTATCGGCCTTATCGAGTCGCTGTGGTCGGCATACTTCACCATCGCCTACAAGGACGTCGCGACCTTTGCGATCCTGGCTTTCGTGTTGATCTTCAAGCCGACCGGCATCCTCGGGCGGCCGGAAGTCGAGAAGGTATAACGTCATGGCAAACACCGAAAATTCTGCAGGCAAGCCCGATGCCGGACTTGTCCGCAAAGGCCTTACCGAAGCTCTTTTCGCCGCCGTCCTGTCGTTCGGCATGTTCGTTCTCTATGTCGGCCTCAAGACCGACCAGAACATCAGCAATGAGTTGATCATCGTCCAGCGCTGGGGCCTGCTTGCGATCTTCGTCGCGGTCGCTGCCATCGGCCGCTTCGCCATGGTCGTTTTCATCAGGCCGAATATCGACCGCCGCAAGCTCAGCAAGGCGCGCGAGGGCGAACTCGATATCTCGACAGAGAAGAGCTTCTTCCACCGGCATTTCCTGAAGATCGCGCTGATCGCGCTGCTGCTTTATCCCATGGTGGTGGTGGCGATCAAAGGCCCTCAGGGCTCGCTGACATATGTCGACAATTTCGGCATTCAGATCCTGATCTATGTGATGCTCGCCTGGGGGCTGAACATCGTCGTCGGCCTTGCCGGCCTGCTCGACCTTGGCTATGTCGCCTTCTATGCCGTCGGCGCCTATTCCTACGCACTGCTTTCGAGCTATTTCGGCCTGTCCTTCTGGGTGCTGCTGCCGCTTTCGGGCATTTTCGCCGCACTCTGGGGCGTCATTCTCGGCTTCCCGGTGCTGCGCCTGCGCGGCGATTACCTTGCCATCGTGACGCTTGCCTTCGGTGAAATCATTCGTCTCGTCCTCATCAACTGGACTGAAGTGACGAAGGGCACCTTCGGTATCTCAAGTATCCCGAAGGCAACACTCTTCGGCATTCCCTTCGATGCGACGGCCGGCGGCTTTGCCAAACTCTTTAACCTGCCGATCTCCTCGGCCTATTACAAAATCTTCCTGTTCTATTTGATCCTGGCGCTCTGCATGCTGACGGCCTATGTCACCATCCGGCTGCGCCGCATGCCGATCGGACGCGCCTGGGAAGCTTTGCGTGAAGACGAGATCGCCTGCCGTTCGCTCGGCATCAACACGGTGACGACCAAGCTCACCGCCTTTGCGACGGGCGCGATGTTTGCCGGTTTCGCCGGCTCGTTCTTCGCCGCCCGCCAGGGCTTCGTCTCGCCGGAATCCTTCGTCTTCCTGGAATCGGCCGTCATTCTCGCCATTGTTGTCCTTGGCGGCATGGGGTCGTTGACCGGCATCGCGATCGCCGCCATCGTCATGGTCGGCGGCACCGAGTTGCTGCGCGAGATGAGCTTCCTAAAACTCATCTTCGGACCAGATTTTACGCCGGAACTTTACCGCATGTTGATCTTCGGCCTCGCCATGGTCGTCGTCATGCTGTTCAAGCCGCGCGGCTTCGTCGGCTCGCGTGAGCCGACAGCCTTCCTCAGAGAGCGCAAGGCGATATCCGGAAGCTTCATCAAGGAGGGCCATGGTTGATGAGCCCCGTGACGACGAATACGATGTCTGACGACACTCTTCTCAAGGTCGAACACCTGTCGATGAAGTTCGGCGGCCTGATGGCCATCAACGACTTCTCCTTCGAAGCCAAGCGTGGCGATATCACCGCGCTGATCGGGCCGAACGGCGCCGGCAAGACCACCGTCTTCAACTGCATCACCGGCTTCTACAAGCCGACGATGGGCATGATCACGTTCAACCAGAAGAGCGGCAAGCAATACCTGCTGGAGCGCCTGCCGGACTTTCGCATCA
Organism: Rhizobium sp. 10PS4; assembly: GCF_032464805.1. NCBI lineage: Bacteria > Pseudomonadati > Pseudomonadota > Alphaproteobacteria > Hyphomicrobiales > Rhizobiaceae > Rhizobium > Rhizobium sp. 10PS4. The sequence continues at coordinate 138,506 of NZ_JAWDIW010000015.1, forward strand.
CCAGGGAAGCCAAGGTCGCGCGTACCTTCCAGAACATCCGGCTGTTCTCCGGCCTGACCGTTCTGGAAAACCTGCTGGTTGCCCAGCACAACAAGCTGATGAAGGCATCGGGTTATACAATCCTCGGCCTTATCGGTGTCGGCCCCTATAGGCGGGAAGCGGCCGAGGCGATCGAGCTTGCCCGTTTCTGGCTTGAGAAGGCCGACCTTATCGACCGCGCCGACGACCCCGCCGGCGATTTGCCCTACGGCGCCCAGCGGCGTCTCGAAATCGCCCGCGCCATGTGCACCGGCCCGGAGCTGCTTTGCCTGGATGAACCGGCTGCCGGCCTCAACCCACGGGAATCGGCAACGCTCAACGCTCTGCTGAAGAGCATTCGCGCCGAAACCGGGACGTCGATCCTGCTGATCGAGCACGACATGTCTGTGGTCATGGAAATCTCCGACCACGTCGTCGTCCTCGAATATGGTCAGAAGATTTCCGATGGCACACCGGATCACGTGAAGAACGATCCGCGGGTCATCGCGGCCTATCTCGGTGTCGAGGATGAGGAAGTGGAAGAGGTGATCGCAGCCGTCGAGCAGCTCGAAGGAGGCGCAAACTGATGGGCGATGAAGTAATGACGGGTCAACCGCTCCTTCAGGTGAATGGCGTCGAAACCTATTACGGCAATATCCGGGCGCTGGCCGGCGTCGATGTCCACGTCAACAAGGGCGAGATCGTCAGCCTGATCGGCGCCAACGGCGCCGGCAAGTCGACACTGATGATGACGATCTGCGGCAGCCCGCAGGCCCGCACCGGTTCGGTGGTCTTTGAGGGCCGCGACATCACCCGCATGCCGACGCATGAAATCGCCCGTCTGCGCATTGCACAGTCGCCGGAAGGCCGCCGCATCTTCCCGCGCATGACGGTTCTGGAAAATCTTCAGATGGGCGCTGGCCTCGATAATCTGAAACACTTCGCCGAAGACGTTGAGAAGATCTTCACGCTCTTCCCGCGTCTCAAGGAACGTCACGCCCAGCGGGGTGGAACACTTTCGGGCGGCGAGCAGCAGATGCTGTCGATCGGCCGCGCGCTGATGGCGCGCCCGAAACTGCTGCTTCTCGACGAACCCTCGCTCGGTCTTGCGCCGCTGATCGTCAAGGGCATCTTCGAGGCGATCAGGAAGCTCAACGAGGCGGAGGGGCTGACCGTTTTCCTCGTCGAGCAGAACGCGTTCGCCGCCCTCAGGCTTTCTCACCGCGCCTACGTGATGGTGAACGGCAAGGTGACGATGAGCGGCTCCGGCAAGGAGCTTCTTGCCAATCCCGAGGTCCGCGCCGCCTATCTCGAAGGCGGAAGACACTAGCTCGAAAGGAGAGTTTGACATGCAGGGACTTTTCTTCGAAGCGGATGCCGGCCCCCTTGTGGCGATCCGTGTCATCGTCTTGCTCTTAGGCTTCTGGACGGCCTGGCGCGCCGGCAAAGCGGTTGCCGAGGGCTGGAGCGACTATCCGCTGGTCATCGTCTATACATTTCTGCTCGCCTGGGCGATGCAGTTCCTGCATCATGCCCTGTTCAATGGGCCGATGCTCAACGCCTTCTACTATATCCTCGACTTCGTGACGCTGCTGGTGTTCTCGACGGCCGGCTTCCGCTACCGCCGCACCAATCAGATGGTTAACAACTATTACTGGCTGTACGAGAAAACTTCCGCGTTTTCGTGGAAGGACAAACATTGACAGTCCGTTGAAACTAGGCATGAATTGCCTTCCGAGTGGAACAGCTTTCCTGGCGCAGTCAATGGTGGGTAGTGCGCTGGGCCTTAGACCGGAACCCGCCCAAAAATTGGGAGTAATAATATGAAGAAGTCTCTTCTGTCGGCGGTGGCTCTGACGGCGATGGTCGCCTTCAGCGGCAACGCGTGGGCCGACGTTCTCATCGCTGTCGCTGGTCCGCTGACTGGCCCGAACGCCGCGTTCGGCGCTCAGCTCCAGAAGGGTGCTGAACAGGCAGCCGCCGACATCAACGCGGCTGGCGGCATCAACGGCGAGCAGATCAAGATCGAGCTCGGCGACGACGTCTCCGACCCGAAGCAGGGCATTTCGGTCGCCAACAAGTTCGCTGCTGACGGCGTCAAGTTTGTCATCGGCCACTTCAACTCGGGCGTTTCGATCCCGGCTTCGGAAGTCTATGCCGAAAACGGCATCCTCGAAATCACCCCGGCCGCGACGAACCCGACCTTCACGGAGCGGGGCCTGTGGAACACGTTCCGCACCTGCGGCCGTGACGACCAGCAGGGTGCCATCGCCGGCAAATATCTTGCAGATCACTTCAAGGACGCCAAGATCGCTGTCGTTCACGACAAGACCCCCTACGGTCAGGGCCTTGCCGACGAAACCAAGAAGGCTATGAATGCCGCTGGCGTCACGGAAGTCATATACGAAGGCATCAACGTCGGCGACAAGGACTTCTCGGCCCTCATCGCCAAGATGAAGGAAGCCGGCGTCTCGATCATCTATTGGGGTGGTCTGCACACCGAAGCCGGTCTCATCATCCGCCAGGCGGCCGACCAGGGCCTGAAGGCCACGCTGGTTTCGGGCGACGGTATCGTTTCGAACGAACTGGCCTCGATCGCTGGTGACGCCGTCGCCGGTACGCTGAACACCTTCGGCCCCGATCCGACGGCGAACCCTGCGAACAAGGAACTCGTCGAGAAGTTCAAGGCCGCTGGTTTCAATCCGGAAGCCTACACGCTCTATTCCTACGCTGCGATGCAGGCGATCGCCGGGGCCGCCAAGGCTGCCGGTTCGCTGGATCCTGAGGCCGTTGCCAAGGCCATGAAGGAGAAGGGCCCGTTCCCGACCGTTCTCGGCGACATTTCGTTCGACGAAAAGGGCGACCCGAAGATTCCTGGCTACATCATGTATGAATGGAAGAAGGGTCCGGACGGCAAGTACAGCTACTTCCCGCAGGGCATGTAAGCCTCGCTTCCCATTTTGGGACATGATTATCGAAGCCCGGTTCCGACCGGGCTTCTTTCTTTTTGCGGGTGTTTCAATTCCGGCTTGGCTACCGTGCCGCAGTCGCTCATCGATCGATCCACGAAGACGGCGCGTTACGGCGCCCGGCAGCTCGCTTCGGTGAAGGGGATGCTGACGGCGAAAAATGGTACGATCCGGCGCTTCGGCGAATGGAGACCGTCATGGTCCCGCGGCATCTCGGCAGCGCCACGGAGCTAGCCTCCATCACCCTCTTACATCTCGTACAGCACGTGCGTGGCTTTCACGGCGGCCGAGGCGCGGTTCTCGACGCCGAGCTTCACGTAAATCTGTTCGAGGTGTTTGTTCACCGTCCGCGCCGACAGTCCCAATATTTCGCCGATGTCGCGGTTGGCCTTGCCCTTGGCGATCCAGAGCAGCACTTCGGATTCGCGCTGGGTGAGCGAGAAGCGCTGGCGCAGCACCTCGTCGTCGCTGCGCTGACTGGCGGCGGTGAGGCGGAAGAGATATTCGTCAGGGCCGATTGCGCCGAGGAAGGCGAGCTGCAACGCTGCCTGGCCGGCATGGGCGATCGAGATGATGCCGTCGCGCACTGCGGCGACGCGGTCGCGCATCCAGCCGGTGATATGGCGGACGACGATTTCCATGCCGTCGTCGCTGCCCATGGCGGCATTGACCAGCCGTGTCGCTTGCGGCGTTGACCAGTGGATGGCGCCGTCGCCCTTGACTGCCAGCAGATGACGGCCGGCTGCGTCCAGGGCGATGCGGGCGCTTTGGGCCGAGCGAGCGTTGCGCAGATGGACGCGGATGCGGGCGCGCAGTTCATCGATGTTGATCGGTTTGCTGAGATAATCGACGCCGCCGGATTCCAGCGCGTGCACGACATGCTCGGTCTCGGTCAGGCCGGTCATGAAGACGACAGGCACCTGCGCTACAGCAGCATTCGCCTTCAGCCGGCGGCAGGTCTCGAAGCCATCCATACCCGGCATCACCGCGTCGAGCAGGATAAGATCGGGTGTGATGCGCTCGACGATACCAAGTGCCGCCGTGCCTGATGTGGCGATCAGCACGGAGAAGCCGGATTGTTCGAGCGCGTCGGTCATGAAGCCGAGGGCTTCGGCGGAGTCGTCGACGAGCAGAACGATGTCGCGGGGGAGGGCCGGCTCAGCCAATGGATTCCACCTTTTCGTCGAAGTCGTGCAGGAAGGTCATGAAGCCGGCGAGATCGAAGGCGGCGACATAGGCGCGAAGTTCCTCCGTGAATGGCTGATTTGCCTCCACCTTGGCAAGGTCTGAAAGCTTGGCTTCAATGCCTCTGATATAGCCGATCTCGCCGAGCCGCAGCAATTCCTGCACATGGGCAGCACCTGGGCTCAGCATCGGCGCTTCGATCTTGACAGGAACGGCTGGCGTGGCATCGGCATAGATCCATGTCAGGCCGAGATGCAGGGCGAGCTTGTCGCGCAGTTGGCGGATGTCGACCGGCTTGCCGATCGCATCATTGTGGCTGTCGTCGCTGTCGCTGAGAACGGCCGCATCACCGATATTGGCCGACAGCATCAGCACCGGCGCCGTCTGGCCGGCCTCACGCAGACGCGAGACGAGCTGCCAGCCGTTCATGCCGGGCATCAGGATATCGACGAGGAAGAGGTCCGGCATGATGCCCTCGATCAGCGTCAGGCATTCGCCGCCGCCTGCCGCCGTCAGCACGATGAAATCGAGCGGCGCCAGGATCTCGCGCATCATCTCGCGGTGGTCCTCGTTATCGTCGACGACGACGACCGTGCGGCGCGGGCCGTCATAACCGACAATGCGCTTCTCCTGCGGCGCTGTGGCCACGGCGCGCATGACGGCGGACAGCATCAGCCGGACGCGGAAGGTCGAGCCTTCGTCCTTCACGCTTGCAACCGAGATCTCGCCTCCAAGCGTATTGGTCAGAAGCCGGGTGATGGTGAGGCCGAGGCCGAGCCCCGGCATCGGCCGCACGCTTTCGGCCTCGCCGCGCTGGAAGGGTTCGTAAATACGGGGCAGGTCTTTCTCCGTGATGCCGCGGCCGGTATCGGCAACGGCGAAGGTCGCGACCTGGCTGCGATAGCCGACGTCGAAGGTGACGCTGCCTTCGTCGGTGAACTTGATGGCATTGGAGAGCAGGTTGACCAGGATCTGGCGCAGGCGCTTTTCGTCGGTGCGGACGAATTGCGGCAAGGCCGGCGCGCGCTCATGGATGAAGGCAAGCCCCTTTGCCTGCGCCTGCGGGCGGAACATATCGACGATCTGGTCGAGGAAATCCTGGATGTTGATCTCGTTGGAATAGACCTGCAGGCGGCCGGCCTCGATCTTGGAAATATCGAGCAGGCCGTCGATCAGCCCGGAGAGGTGTTCGGCGCTGCGGCGGATGACCTTGATCGAGGATTGGCGCGGCGCCGGGATGGTCTCGTCGCGTTCGAGGATCTGGGCGTAGCCGAGCACGGCGTTCAGCGGCGTGCGTAATTCATGGCTGAGCCCGACGACGTAGCGGCTCTTGGCGCGGTTGGCGGCCTCGGCTGTTTCCTTGGCGTTCTGCAAGGCGGCGTCGGTCTTTTTGTGGGCGGCGATTTCCTTGAGCAGCAGCGTGTTCTGGCGTGATGATTCCTCCTCGGCAACGACGCGGCTGTCATGGGCGAGCACATAGAACCAGCAGACGACGCCTGAGATCACCGAGAAGACGAAGAAGACGATGAGGATGGTGCGATTGACGACCTCACCCGTCTCGGGCGAGGCAGAGGCGACCTGATGGGCGATCATCGCCAGGATTGCACCGATGGCGGTCAATGCCAGCACGACGGCGATGCCGTAGCGGCCAAGGCGCGTCGTCAGCTTCTCCAGAATGGCTTCCGGCAGCAGCGCCTTGGCGACGGTGCCGACCTGCGCGTTGAAACGGGCGGCCGGCTTGCACATGTCGTGGCAGCGGCTGTCGAGCGAGCAGCAGAGCGAGCAGATCGGCGCGGCGTAGGCCGGGCACCAGGCCATATCCTCCGGCTCGAAGGGATGCTCGCAGACCGAGCAGGTGATGTTCGTCAGGTTCTTCCAGCTCTGGCGCGGCTTGCGGGCGAGATAGAACTTGCCTTTCGTTGCCCAGGCGATGACAGGCGAGGCGACCAGCGCGATGACGAGGGTGATATAGGGCGCGAGCGAGGCGGCGATCTCGCCAAAGGCGCCGAAATGGGCAATCAGCGACACCGTCGCCGACAGCGTCATGGCGCCAAGGCCGACCGGGTTGATGTCGTAGAGGTGGGCGCGCTTGAACTCGATGCCGGGGGGAGCCAGCCCCAGCGGCTTGTTGATGAAGAGATCGGCGGAGATCGTGCAGAGCCAGGCCATGGCGATGATCGAGAAGATGCCGAGCGTCTCCTCCAGCAGCCGATAGATGCCGAGTTCCATCAAGAGCAGGGCGATTGCGACGTTGAACACCAGCCAGATGACGCGGCCGGGATGGCTGTGGGTCAGCCGCGAGAAGAAGTTCGACCAGGCGAGCGAGCCGGCATAGGCGTTCATCACATTGATCTTCAGCTGCGAGACGACGACGAAGGCGGCCATCAACAGCAGCGCGCCATTATGCCAGGGGACCATGTAGCCGAAGGCGGTCAGATACATCTGCGCCGGGTCGGCGGCGCGATCGAGGGGAACGCCCGAAGTGAAGGTCAGCACGACCAGAAATGAACCAGCAAGCAACTTCGGCGCGCCGATGATGACCCAGCCGGGCCCGGCGAGAAAGATCGCCAGGCGGTGGCGCCACTTGCGCTGCGGGTCCGGCGGCAGGAAGCGCAGGAAGTCGGCCTGTTCGCCGATCTGCGACATCAGCGCCAGGATGACGGCGGAGGCGGCGCCGAACTCCACCAGATCGAATTCGGCGATGGTGCCGGGCGGGCCGGAGGCATGGCGGATGCCGGCAAAGGCGCGCCAGAGATCGAATTTTTCCCAGTCCAGCAGGGCGATGAAGATGAAGGGCAGGATATTCAGCACGATCCAGAAGGGCTGGGTCATCAGCTGGAACTTGCTGATCAGCCGTACGCCGTGCGTTACCAGCGGGATCACCATGACGGCGCTGATGATGTAGCCGATCCAGAGCGGGATGCCGAGGGTGAGCTCCAACGCCCCGGACATGATCGAAGCCTCGATGGCAAACAGCATGAAGGTGAAGCTCGCATAGATCAGCGAGGTGATGGTCGAGCCGATATAGCCGAAGCCCGCGCCGCGCGTCAGCAGATCGATGTCGACGCCGTGGCGAATGGCGTAGCGGCTGATCGGCAGGCCGATCGCCAGCATGGCGACCGAGGCGACGACAATGGCGTAAAAGGCGTTGGTGGTGCCATAGGAGAGGGTGATTGCGCCGCCGATTGCCTCCAGCGCCAGGAAGGAGATTGCGCCGATCGCCGTCTGCGAGATGCGCTGCGAGGAGAAATGGCGGGCGCTCTTGGCAGTAAAGCGCAGCGCGTAATCTTCCAGCGTCTGGTTGGCGACCCAGCGATTGTATTCGCGTCTCACCGGAATGATGCGTTGGCGCGCTGCCATGTCTTCCTTTCCGGCATTCCGGTTGGGCTCATCGTCTCTCCGGCAGTTTTGGCGGGATGGTTGGGAAAGGCAAGAGGCAGGCACCGACTGGTTCACAGAATGGCAATATTTTTGCAATTGATCTGTCACATAAGAGCTCTAACTCTCGCGGCGTTCGTTCAACCATTTCGGGTATCACCATGTCTGTTTTAAGCCTTTGCCGCCTGAGCACCGCTCTCGTCTGCCTCCTTTCCATCGTGCCATCGCTTGCCAGCGCCGAGCAGTCCACGGCGGCGAAAGCGCCTTATGCGCAGGCCGGAAACACCAACAAACGCGGTGACGCCTGCTTCTCGACGGCGAACACCAACGCCGCCGTTCACCTTCTCTCCGGCTTCCTCGAAATCTGGACCCCGCGCACGCCTTTCGTCGATGCGGGTGTCGAAGCTCCGGCAAAGGACAATTGCCCGGAGGTCGCCAAGACGGATTGGGATGGTATTCCCGCCAGCAAGACTGACGGCCATATCGTCAACCAGGCCGTCCATGACGCCAACATTGCCTATGTCGTCAATGCGACGCGGGCGCGGACGGCCGACCAGGCGGTGGCCGCCTATCTCGACGATCGGCGCGGCAAGAATGCCAGCATCGTCGATGGCCTCGGTCCGCTGACGGATGCCTGGAAGGCCGGCTCGAAGCAGACCACCACGATCACCGAGGTGGCGGCCGACGCGACAACGGTCAAATATGACGACAAGGGCAACAATCGCGGCGCCGGCAGCAAGCCGGACACGGAAAGCAAGACCGATGCCAACCCCGACATGGGCCTTGCAATCGACTTCATCATTGCCGCCAGCGGTGACGGCTCGACGGAGCCGGCCAAGCGCTATTTCAAATATGGCCGTCCCTACCGCTGGAGCCAGGAGGTATCTGTCGTCCCGACGCTGGAGCCTGCCAAGAGCGGCAAGCCGGTTGAGGACGGCGGTTTCCCGAGCGGACATACGGCGGAAGCCTGGCGGGATGGGCTCGCCATGGCCTATCTCGTGCCGCAGCGCTTTCAGGAAATGATCACGCGCGCCAGCGAGCTGGGTGAAGACCGCATCCTTGCCGGCATGCATTCTCCTCTCGACGTGATGGGCGGCCGGATGCTCGGCACCGCCACGGTCGTCTACAATCTGAACAAGGCCGACAATGCGGCGCTGAAGAGCGATGCTTACGCCCAAGCGCAGGCATGGCTCGTCGCCAAATCAGGCGTTGCGGATGCGGGCGCGCTCGAGGTTGCCGCCCATGCGGCACCGCTGGCTGCAGATCGTTTCGCCGATCGTGACGCCAATCGCGCTTACGTGCTGCAGCGCCTGAGCTATGGCCTGCCGACGATCCATGCGACCGATCAGCCGGCGCGTGTGCCGCAGGGCGCCGAAGCGCTTCTCGAAACGCGTCTGCCCTATCTGGACGGCGAGCAGCGCCGCGACGTGCTGAAGACGACGGAGATCGCCTCCGGCTATCCGCTGCTCGACGACGCGGAAGGTTACGGCCGTCTCAACCTGTTTGCCGCCGCCGATGGCTACGGCGCGTTCGAACAGGACGTGACCGTGACGATGGATGCGGCAAAGGGCGGTTTCAATGCGATCGATACCTGGCGGAACGACATCACCGGCAAGGGCAGGCTGGTGAAGCACGGCGAAGGCATCCTCGGGCTGTCGGGTGCGAACAGCTATGCCGGCGGCACCGTGCTGGAAGAGGGCGCGCTGGTGGCCCTCTCGCCGTCGGCCTTCGGTACTGGCGGCCTGACGGCTGACCGCGGTTCGCTCGTTCTGGCGGCGGACAAGCCCGTGACCGTCGGCGGCGACTATCAGCAGCTTGCCACGGCCGTGATGAAGCAGAGGCTCGGCGCGAACGGCGAGGGTACGCTGATCGTTCATGGCAAGGCGGTGCTAGCCGGCGAGCTCGATGTGACGCTTGCCGACGGTTTTGTCCCGACGCCTGGAACGAAGATCGAGATCCTGAAGGCCAGCGCCGTGACCGGCGCCTTCGAAAAGCTGACCGTCGCAGGCCATAGGGCGAGCCTCTCTTACGGTCCGACGGCCATCGTCTTGACGATCGACGGATAATTCCTCCGAGAGAATCGACGGGGCATCTCCCGCGGTGGGGGATGCCACCTCTCTCCCGGCCTGCTGCCTGTTTGACCCCCGCGCCTACGTCAATCGACGTATGTGTTTTCGCGCTGCAGCACCCGATAGTTCTTTAAGCAACAGTTAATCTCCGTTTCCGGTCTGTTGCGGAACAAGAAGAGGGGAGTTCAACCAGATGAAGCTCAAATCCACTATTACGGGCGCAGCGCTCGGCGCCGTCATGGCGGCGTCGGCCGCCTTTAGCGGTGCAGTTGCCGCCGATGACACGATCAAGGTCGGCATTCTGCACTCGCTCTCCGGCACCATGGCCATCTCCGAGACCACGCTCAAGGACGCCATGCTGATGCTCATCGACCAGCAGAACAAGAAGGGCGGCCTTCTCGGCAAGAAGCTTGAGGCCGTCGTCGTCGACCCGGCTTCCGACTGGCCGCTGTTTGCCGAAAAGGCACGTGAGCTGATCCAGAAGGACAAGGTTGCCGCCGTCTTCGGTTGCTGGACGTCCTCGTCGCGCAAGTCCGTTCTGCCGGTTTTCGAAGAGACCAACTCGATCCTCTTCTACCCGGTCCAGTATGAAGGCGAAGAGTCCTCGCGCAACATCTTCTACACCGGCGCTGCTCCGAACCAGCAGGCCATTCCTGCTGTCGACTACCTGATGGAAAAAGAAGGCGTCAAGCGCTTCGTTCTCGAAGGTACGGACTACGTCTATCCGCGCACGACCAACAAGATTCTCGAGGCATACCTGATTTCGAAGGGTATTCCGAAAGAAGACATCATGACCAACTACACGCCGTTCGGCTTCTCCGACTGGCAGACCGAAGTTTCCAAGATCAAGGAATTCGGTTCGGCCGGCAAGAAGACCGCCGTCGTCTCTACGATCAACGGCGATGCCAACGTTCCGTTCTACAAGGAACTGGGCAACAAGGGCATCAAGGCAACCGACATCCCCGTCGTCGCCTTCTCGGTCGGCGAAGAAGAGCTTGCCGGCCTCGACACCAAGCCGCTCGTCGGCCATCTCGCTGCCTGGAACTACTTCGAATCGGTCGAAAGCTCGGCCAACAAGAAGTTCATCAAGGACTGGCACGCTTTCACCAAGAACGACAAGCGCGTGACGAACGACCCGATGGAAGCTGCGTATATCGGCTTCAACGCATGGGTTAAGGCCGTCCAGGCTGCCGGCACGACCGATACCGACAAGGTTCTCGACACCATTATCGGCGTCAGCGTTCCGAACCTCTCGGGCGGCTATGCGACCGTCATGCCGAACCACCACATCACCAAGCCGGTGCTGATCGGTGAAATCCAGGCCGACGGCCAGTTCGAAATCGTCCAGCAGACACCTGCCGTCGTCGGCGACGAATGGTCAGATTTTCTGCCTGACTCCAAGGATCTGATCTCCGATTGGCGCAAGCCGATGTCCTGCGGCAACTTCAACGTCGCTACGGGCAAGTGCGGTGGCAAGGGCTCCTGAGTACGACCCCGATCCGATGATTGTATGAAGGATTCCGTCCGGGTTTGATCCCGGGCGGAAGCTCCGTCCCAGCGATTGCGCCGCGAGGCCAACACTATCAAGGGCGAGAAAGCCGATGTATCGCGCCATAAAGATTTTCCTCATCACGGTTTGCCTGGCATTTTCGGGCCTGACATTTTCGGGCGTGATGATCTCGAGCGAAGTCCAGGCTCAGGACGATATCCACGTGCTCATCGACGCGCTCGGCGTCGGCGATTTCCCGGAACGCGAAGCGGCCATCAAGGCGCTGGTCGCTTCCAAGGATCCGCATGTCAGCCAGATCCTGCAGCAGTTGAGCGACGGCCTTCTCTACGTCAATTCCGATGGCGGCCCGGTTCTCCTCCGGGGCGGTACCGATGACGAACCGACCTATTCCGATCCGATCACCGGCGAAGCCGCTGCCGATGTCGATCCGGATCTGATGACGAAGGTGAAGATCAACAACGCGCTTCGCGGCGTCATCGGAGCCGCCACCAGCCAGCTGACGCTGATGAGCCCGGACCGTTCAGCGCGGCTTGCCGCGGCGCAGGGCCTTCTGAAAGATGCCGATCCCGCCAATCTCGACCTGCTGAACTCGGCTCTTGCGGCCGAAAAGGACGCTGAGATCAAGAATACGATGGAAGCGGCACGCGCAGTGCTGCTGCTCAAGACGGATGCGAGCGTCGAAGACAAGAAGGCTGCGATCGATACGATCGCGGCGCGCGGCAATCGCGATGCGTTGACCATCCTCACGACCACACTCGAAACCGCGCCTGACGACCTGAAGCCGGCGATCCAGGCGGATATCAGCTCCATCAATCGCAGCCTGGCGCTGTGGGATATCGTCCAGAACATCTGGTACGGATTGTCTCTCGGCTCGGTGCTGCTGCTTGCCGCGATCGGCCTTGCCATCACCTTCGGCGTCATGGGCGTCATCAACATGGCGCATGGCGAAATGGTGATGATCGGCGCCTACACCACCTATGTGGTGCAGGAGTACATCACCTCCGCCTTTCCTGAACTTGCCGATTATTCGCTGGCCTTTGCCGTGCCTGCGGCCTTCGTCTTTACCGGCTTCGTCGGTCTGGTGATCGAGCGCGCCGTCATCCGCTATCTCTACGGCCGGCCGCTCGAAACGCTGCTCGCCACCTGGGGCGTGTCGCTCATCCTGCAGCAGGCGGTGCGCAGCATCTTCGGTCCCACCAACCGCGAGGTCCGCAATCCGACCTGGATGTCCGGCGTCTTCGATCTCGGCGGGCTCTCCATCACCTGGAACCGACTGTGGATCATCGTCTTTTCGATGGTGGTCTTTGTGGCGCTGCTCCTGCTGCTCAAACGGTCCGCCTTCGGCCTGCAGATGCGTGCCGTTACGCAGAACCGGCGCATGGCGTCGTCGATGGGCATCCGCACCGGCTGGGTCGATGCCTTCACCTTCGCGCTCGGCTCGGGCATTGCCGGCATTGCCGGCGTGGCGCTCAGCCAGATCGACAATGTCTCGCCGAACCTCGGTCAATCCTACATCATCGACAGCTTCATGGTCGTCGTCTTCGGCGGTGTGGGCAATCTCTGGGGTACGCTGGTCGGTGCACTCTCGCTCGGCGTCGTCAACAAGTTCCTCGAGCCCTTCGCTGGTGCCGTGCTCGGCAAGATCCTGGTGCTCGTCCTCATCATTCTCTTCATCCAGAAGCGTCCCCGCGGGCTCTTCGCACTCAAAGGAAGGGCGGTGGAAGCATGATAACGGCCTTCCTTCTCCGATCACTCGATCGCAAGATCGTCATTGCCATCGCCCTCCTGCTTCTCGTCGCCGTCCTTGTGCCGGTCCTGAACCTGATGACGGGGCCGAGCAATCCGCTGCACGTGCCGACTTATATCATGTCGCTGTTTGGCAAGTATCTGACCTATGCGCTGCTGGCGCTGGCGCTTGATCTCGTCTGGGGCTTCTGTGGCATCCTCTCCCTCGGCCACGGTGCCTTCTTTGCGCTCGGCGGCTATGCGATGGGCATGTATCTGATGCGCCAGATCGGCACGCGCGGCAGCTACGGAGACCCTGTTCTGCCCGACTTCATGGTGTTCCTGAACTGGAAGGATCTGCCCTGGTTCTGGTACGGCTTCAACCATTTCTGGTTTGCGGCGCTGATGGTGCTCGTCGTGCCCGGCCTGCTCGCCTTCGTTTTCGGCTGGTTTGCCTTCCGCTCACGCGTCAACGGCGTCTATCTCTCGATCATCACCCAGGCGATGACCTACGCGCTGCTGCTGGCCTTCTTCCGCAACGACATGGGTTTCGGCGGCAATAACGGCCTTACCGATTTCAAGGACATTATCGGTTTCAACGTCCAGGCTGACGGCACGCGTGCAGTCCTTTTTGCCGCAACTGCGATCTTCCTGGCGCTGTCGCTGCTGCTCGCCTCGGCGATCGTGCGCTCGAAGTTCGGCAAGGTGCTGGTCGGCGTGCGCGATGCCGAAAGCCGCACACGCTTTCTCGGCTACCGCGTCGAGCACTTCAAGCTCTTCACCTTCGTCGTCTCGGCGATGATGGCCGGTATTGCCGGTGCGCTCTACGTGCCGCAGGTCGGCATTATCAATCCCGGCGAATTCGCGCCCGCCAATTCGATCGAAGTCGTCATCTGGACGGCGGTGGGCGGACGGGCGACGCTGATCGGCCCGATCATCGGCGCGATCCTCGTCAACGGCGGCAAGACGATCTTCACCGGCCTCTTCCCGGAGTTCTGGCTGTTTGCGCTCGGCGGCCTCTTCGTTGCCGTCACGCTGTTTCTGCCCAAGGGTGTCGTCGGCACGATTGCGCAATATCTCGGCAAGCGGAAGGTCGTCTCCAAGGCGGCACCACCGGCGGCTGAGGAAGACGGTATCGAGCCGAAAATCCAGGCAGCGGAGTGAGCGCCATGATCCCCGACGTCAAACCCACCAGCGTGCTTTATCTCAACGGCGTCTCGGTTTCCTTCGACGGCTTCAAGGCGCTGAATTCGCTGTCGATCGTCATCGAACCCGGCGAGCTTCGCGCCATCATCGGCCCGAACGGCGCCGGCAAGACGACGATGATGGATATCATCACCGGCAAGACCAGGCCCGATGAGGGTGAGGTGTTCTTCAACGGCACGATCGATCTTACCAAGAAGGACGAGGCCGATATCGCCCAGCTCGGCATCGGCCGCAAGTTCCAGAAGCCGACAGTCTTCGAAAGCCATACGGTGTGGGACAATCTGGAGCTGGCGCTGAACCGCCGTCGTAGCGTGTTCTCGACACTGTTCTACCGGCTTTCGGGCGAGGACAAGACGCGCATCGACGAGATCCTCGAAACGGTGCGGCTGACGCATCGCCGCGACGAATTCGCCGCCAATCTCTCGCACGGGCAGAAGCAATGGCTGGAGATCGGCATGCTGCTGGCGCAGGAGCCGAAGCTCCTGCTCGTCGACGAGCCGGTGGCCGGCATGACGGATGCGGAGACGGCGGAAACTGCGATCCTGCTCAAGGATATCGCCAAAACCCGGTCTGTCGTCGTCGTCGAACATGACATGGGCTTCATCCGAGACCTCGGCGTCAAGGTGACCTGCCTTGCTGAGGGATCGGTGCTGGCCGAAGGGTCGATCGATTTTGTGAGTTCGGATCCGAAGGTCATCGAGAACTATTTGGGGCGGTGAGCGTCGCGTTTGCCGGATGCCCCTCACCCTCACCCTTTCCCCGTAAACGGGGCGAGGGGACGTGCCATGCGAGAGGTGGACGAGGGACGGACAGGTCGCGGCATATTCCCTTCTCCCCGCAAGCGGGGAGAAGGTGGCGGCAGCCGGATGAGGGGCAGCGGCCTGCTCCGACAGCAGTTTGATTTAAAGGGAAACCGATGCTGACAGTCGAAAACGCAAACCTCCACTACGGCGCCGCTCAGGCGCTGCGCGGCATCTCGATCAAAGCGGAGATGGGCAAGATCACCTGCGTGCTGGGGCGTAACGGCGTGGGGAAGAGTTCTCTTCTGCGCGCCGTTACCGGCCAGCATCCGCTGTCGGCCGGTACCGTCACCTTCAACGATACCAAGCTCAACGGCTTGCCGCCCTTTGCCCGCGCCAAGCAGGGCATCGGCTATGTGCCGCAGGGGCGCGAAATCTTCCCGCTGCTCACCGTCAAGGAAAATCTCGAAACCGGCTTTGCTCCGCTTGGCCGCCGCGACCGCAACATCCCCGATGACATCTTCAGTCTCTTCCCGGTGCTGAAGTCGATGTTGTCACGTCGCGGCGGCGATCTTTCTGGCGGGCAGCAGCAGCAGCTGGCGATCGGGCGCGCCATGGTGACACGGCCGAGGATTCTCGTGCTCGACGAGCCGACCGAGGGCATTCAGCCATCGATCATCAAGGATATCGGCCGGGCGATCCGCTATCTGCGCGACTCTACAGGCATGGCGATCCTGCTCGTCGAGCAATATCTCGATTTCTGCCGCGAGCTTGCCGACTATGTCTACATCATGGATCGCGGCGAAATCGTGCATGAAGGGCTTGCCGAGACGTTGGATACGCCGGAGGCCCGCCGCCACCTGACTGTCTGACCGGCAGATGCCGCATTTTGCAGCAGAGGGCGCGGCGCCTGGGAAACCTTCCGCCGCCGGCAAAGGTCTGCTCGGGGCGGCATAGGAATTGCTTGCTTTCTGCTATCCGCGCGCTTGAATGAAAACCAGGGGCGCGGCCGAAAGGGACGATATGACGATCGCGGCGGCAGGCACGAGACCGCAAAGAGCGGAAGGGCGCGGGCATCTGGCGGCAAAGCTGTTCGATGGCCGCACGCGCATCCGTGAACTCTATCAGGAGGGGGCGGCGAAAATCCGCCTGCCCGATACCTTCGACGCCTCCATGGAAGCCGTCATCATCAATACTGCTGGCGGTTTGACGGGCGGCGATCGGATGGATTGGAGCGTGGATGCCGGCCCCGGCACGCGCATCGACGTCACCACTCAGGCTTGCGAGAAGATCTACAAGGCATCGGCCGGCATCGCCGAGGTGGCGACCAGCATCAAGGTCGGAGCCCAAGCCCGCGTCGACTGGCTGCCGCAGGAAACGATCCTCTTCGACCGGGCCGCACTTTTCCGCCGGCTGGATGTCGATCTTGACGAGAGCGCCGAATTTCTGGCCGTCGAAGCCGTGCTGCTCGGCCGCAAGGCGATGGGTGAGGCGGTGGTATCGGGGCTGTTCCGCGATCGCTGGCGGATCCGCCGCTCGGGTCAACTGATCCACGCCGAAGAACTCAGGCTTTCCGAAGGTGTGGCGGCACTGGCGGCGCGGCAGGCCGTGCTCGGCGGACAGGTGGCCTTTGCGACGTTGCTTTATGCCGGGCCGCTTTCAGAAGCCTATCTTAGCAAAGTCCGGCCGCTGGTCGAAGGATCGATGGGCGGTGCGAGCGCTTGGAATGGCAAGCTCGTCGTTCGCCTAGCAGCGGCCGACGGCTTCTCGCTCAGAAAAATCCTGATCCCCGTCATTTCCGCCTTGCGCAATGGTGCGCCTGTGCCGAAAGTCTGGAATCTATGAACGTAAGCATTCGGTCAAGCAGATGGACAAGCGATGAACCTCACTCCGAGAGAAAAAGACAAGCTGTTGATTTCGATGGCGGCGATGGTGGCGCGGCGGCGACTGGAGCGCGGCGTCAAGTTGAATTACCCCGAAGCGATCGCGCTGATCAGCGACTTCGTCGTCGAAGGCGCCCGCGATGGCCGCCCGGTTGCCGAGCTGATGGAAGCTGGCGCCCATGTGATCGGCCGCTCCCAGGTGATGGAGGGCATTGCCGAGATGATCCACGACGTGCAGGTGGAGGCAACGTTCCCGGATGGAACCAAGCTCGTCACCGTGCACGAGCCGATCCGGTGAGGAGATAGGGATGCTCGAGCTCAGGCCCAATTGCGAATGCTGCGACAAGGATCTGCCGCCTGATAGCACTGAGGCACGGATCTGCACCTATGAATGTACCTTCTGTGCCGATTGCGTGGACGGCGTGTTGAAGGGTGTCTGCCCGAACTGCGGCGGCAATCTCGTCGCGAGGCCCATTCGGCCGGCGGCGATGCTTGTCAAAAATCCAGCGTCGACGAAGCGTGTGCTGAAAGCTGAGGGCTGCGCGCCCAAGGCGGCTTAAGGAGGACGAGATGATTCCAGGCGAAATCATTGCCGCAAGCGGCGACATCGAACTGAATGCCGGCGCGCCGACGGTGACGCTGGAGGTTTCCAATACAGGCGATCGGCCGGTGCAGGTCGGCAGCCACTATCATTTCGCCGAGACCAATGCGGGACTTTCCTTCGATCGCGCGGCGGCGCATGGCAAGCGGCTCGATATTCCGGCAGGGACGGCGGTGCGCTTCGAGCCGGGGCAGACGCGCTCGGTGACGCTGATCCCGCTTTCCGGCAAGCGCGAGGTTTACGGCTTCCGGCAGCTGGTGATGGGCAAGCTTTAAGAACAATAATCTGGAGGAATGCATGCGCTTGAATATCTGCCTCGTCGGGGCGGCGATGCTGCTGACGGCAGGTGCTGCCTCTGCTGAGGATATCGATTGCAACAGTCCCAAGACGCAATCGGACATGACGTCTTGCGAGGCGGCGCGTCATGAGGCCGCCGACAAGGCTTTGAATGCGCAATACAAGAAGACCCGCGCCGTCTTGGCAGCGATCGACAAGGACCTGGATGGCGACATGAAGGGCGCGGAGCAGGCGCTGGTCAAGGCGCAGCGCGCCTGGATCGATTATCGCGATGCCGAATGCGACGCCTTCGGCTTTCAGGCCCGCGGCGGCACGATGGAGCCGATGCTGGTTGCCGGATGCCTCGCCAACATTACGGATAAACGCACGAAAGAGCTGAAAGAGCTCGAAGATATGATGAGCAACTAGGGTGATCAGGAAGATCATGATCGTCGGCAATGGCGACATCGGAGAGGCAGAGGCTGGTGTCATCGATGCCGCCGATTTCGTCATCCGCTTCAATGACTGCCGCTCCTATGGGGCCGGCGGCAGCCGCACGGATGCCGTTGCGGTCTGCAACACCGGCAGGCCGGCAAAGGCGATGCTTGGTTCGCGTGAGTGGCGCGCCCATCCGGGCGTCGTGTCGGCCGGCGAAATCTGGAGCGTGCGCGACCCGGAAAAATTCGCCGCGATGCGGGCGCCGCTTGCCGTCTCGCATCCGGAACTCGACGATTTCTGCGACGACTATACCGCTGAGTTCAGCGCCTTCTGCGCAGACACCGGCAAGACGCACGTCATCATCGACAAGTCGATTCACGATGCCGTCGATGCAGCGATTTCGGCTTTTGATCCTCAGCCATACGTGGTGCCGAGCAGCGGCATGATCGTGATCGGCGAGGTGCTGGAGAGACGTGACGAGGCCGAGGTGACGCTCGCTGGCTTCGGCCATGTCGGCTGGGAATGGCATCCGTTCGCCGCCGAGCGGCAGCTGGTGGACCGGTATATCGACGAGGGGCGGCTTCGGCGGCTTGGGACAAACATTGCGGCATCCGGCAAAACGCCTTACATTTTGAACAAAAGGTAAGGAGACTTGTTATGGCGACATCGGCAAAGGTCACATCGAAAAATCAGATCACGCTGCCTGCAGGGTTGCGCAAGTCGTTGGACATTCATGCCGGAGACCGGATCGATTTCGTCGCGAATTCCAACGGCGTTTTCGAAGTTCGTGTGCTGAGAGAAAGTCTTGCCGACTTGATAGGAGTTCTGAAGAGCGACGAACCGGTTTCGGGCGATGACATTGAAAAATGGATCGCCGAGGCGCGCGGTGCAATGGCGACGGGATCATGGAATGCTGGGGATTGATACGAATATCCTGCTCAGGATCTTTCTCACCGATCTTTCCGAGGGGGACCACACGCCGGACCAGTTCGCCCTGGTTCGCGCTGCCGTTGTGGGGAGCCGCGAACCGTTCTTCGTCAACCATGTGGTCGTTGTCGAGACGATCTGGGTGCTTCGGCAGAAGCTGAAATACAGCAAGGAGGTCATTGCCGGGGTCATGACAAGGCTGCTGCACATGTCAAATGTAATGGTCCAGGACGCTGCGACCGTAGAGGCATCGTTGAGCAGCTTCATCGCATTTCCGGGCGATTTTTCCGACCATCTCATCGGCGAAATCAACAAGCGAAACGGCTGCCGCACGACCCTGACTTTCGACCGGGCCGCATCGAAATCTCCCAATTTTTCGGAACTCCAGAGGTAGAACCAGAATATGCCCTACAAGATCTCGCGCGCCGCCTATGCCGGCATGTTCGGACCGACCACCGGCGACAAGGTACGCCTTGCCGATACGGAGCTTTTCATCGAGATCGAGAAGGATTTCACCATCTATGGCGAGGAGGTGAAGTTCGGCGGCGGCAAGGTGATCCGCGACGGCATGGGACAGAGCCAGGTGACGCGGGCGGATGGCGCGGTCGATACGGTCATCACCAATGCGGTGATCGTCGATCATTCGGGCATCTACAAAGCCGATATCGGCCTCAAGGATGGGCGCATCGTCGCGATCGGCAAGGCGGGTAATCCCGACATGCAGCCGGGTGTCAACATCATCGTCGGCCCGGGCACGGAGGCGATCGCCGCCGAAGGCAAGATCGTCACCGCTGGCGGCATGGACAGCCATATCCATTTCATCGCACCGCAGCAGATCGAGGAAGCGCTGATGAGCGGCATGACCTGCATGCTTGGCGGCGGCACCGGTCCGGCACACGGCACGCTCGCCACCACCTGCACGCCCGGTCCCTGGCATCTCGCGCGCATGATCGAAGCGGCCGACGCCTTCCCGATGAACCTCGCCTTTGCCGGCAAGGGCAATGCCTCGCTGCCGGGGGCGCTGACCGAAATGGTGCTGGCGGGCGCCACCTCGCTGAAGCTGCACGAGGATTGGGGCACGACACCAGGCGCCATCGACTGCTGCCTGTCGGTTGCCGACGAATACGACGTGCAGGTGATGATCCACACCGATACGCTGAACGAAAGCGGCTTCGTCGAGGATACGATCGGCGCCATCAAGGGCCGCACCATCCATGCCTTCCACACGGAAGGAGCAGGCGGCGGGCATGCGCCTGATATCATCAAGATCTGCGGCCAGCCGAACGTCATCCCGTCGTCGACCAATCCGACGCGTCCCTATACGGTCAATACCATCGCCGAGCATCTCGACATGCTGATGGTCTGCCACCATCTGTCGCCGTCGATCCCCGAAGATATCGCCTTTGCCGAAAGCCGGATCCGCAAGGAGACGATCGCCGCCGAAGACATCCTGCACGATATCGGCGCCTTCTCGATCATCTCGTCCGATAGCCAGGCCATGGGCCGCGTCGGCGAGGTGGCGATCCGCACCTGGCAGACGGCCGACAAGATGAAGCGCCAGCGCGGCCGGCTGAAGGAGGAAAAAGGCGACAACGACAATTTCCGCGTCCGCCGCTATATCGCCAAATATACGATCAACCCGGCGATTGCCCATGGTCTCAGCCGTGAGATCGGCTCGGTCGAAGTCGGCAAGCGCGCCGACCTCGTGCTGTGGAATCCGGCCTTCTTCGGCGTGAAGCCCGATATGGTGCTGCTCGGAGGCTCGATCGCGGCCGCCCCGATGGGCGATCCGAACGCCTCGATCCCGACGCCGCAGCCAGTACATTACCGGCCGATGTTTGCCTCCTATGGCAAGAGCCTCACCAATTCCTCCGTCACCTTCGTCAGCCAGGCCGCGCTCGACGGCGGCCTGAAAGGCCGGCTCGGCGTCGCCAAGGAACTGGTCGCGGTGAAGAATACGCGCGGCGGCATCTCCAAGGCATCGATGATCCACAACGACCTGACACCCGAGATCGAGGTCGATCCGGAGACCTACGAGGTCAGGGCGAACGGTGAGCTGCTGACTTGCGAGCCGGCGACGGTGCTGCCGATGGCGCAGCGCTATTTCCTGTTCTAGGCCCACGTCCGATGTGTGATGGACGGCTGCGATGAGGACAGGTATCCGCTGGTTGTTGCGGATCGTATTCCTGCTCGTGCTTTCGGCGGTCTGCGGGACCCTTATTCCCCGGCCGCTGATTGCGCCGGTCAAGGCGTCATCTGCCGCAGTGACGCATCGGGTTCTGCTGCTGTCAGGCCCGATCCATACCGATATTGCCATTCCGCTCGACGCGGAAACGCGGGCTGCCTTTTCCTTCCTCGACAATACCGATTTTCCGCTCGGCCATCCGAGCGCGGAGTGGCTCATTATCGGCTGGGGCGGTCGTGCCTTCTATCTGGAAACGCCCACATGGGCGGAGCTGAAGCCGCTGCCGGTGTTGCGCGCGCTGACGATCGACCGTTCAGTGCTGCATGTGGACCTTGCTGGCCCTATCACCGAGCCGCAGCCCACCGTTACGGCATTCAATGTCAGTGAGGATCAATTAGCGCAGCTGCGCGACTTTATCTCCGAGAGCTTCGTCCGCGACGCGGGCGCGGTGGTGCCGATTCCGGGTGTGGGTTACGGCGAGATCGACCGGTTCTTCGAGGCCAGGGGATACTTCAACGCCCTCTTCGGCTGCAACACCTGGACTGCCGCTGCCCTGCGCTCGGCTGGGCTTCGAACAGGCATATGGAACCCGCTTCCACAAGCATTGCGATTGTCTGTTTCTGTCTACAATTGAAGCAGCCGTCGAGCCGGTCCGCTCTTAAAGGGAATTGTGAATAGCGCTCTCCATCTGGTTGTAAAAATCCGTGGAAAAACCGGTATTTTCTTCAGTTAAGCCATTCTGGAGCAACCGCGTCTGGAAGCTCTATAAATCCCTTTTATATCAATTATTTAACTGTCTCTCTGCGCTGTTCGATTCAGGGACTGGAAAGCTGCATCCTTTGCTAGAAAAATTCTGTCCACCAAAACGTCCAAAACCGTTCGAATTTTAACGAGTCAATTAAGACACCCGCAGCAATTGGGCTCTTATCAATGCCTGGAAACGCCGAGCAGGAAGGTTGATTCTCATGAGAAACTGGATTTCGCTGCAGGCCGATTTCGGCGATCTTCAATACCGCAGGAACGTCTATGTCTTCGCCCTGAAGATGGCTTTTCTTGCCGTTATTCTCTCAGGAGTCATTATCGCATTGACGATGCCATCGCTCGATCTTCTCGGGCTTCTACCGGTGACGCTCGCCCATGCAATCGGCTTCAGCGCGATCTTTTCCTGGCTGATCGGCGGTACCGTTTCCGGCATGCTGTCGCTGTTTGCCGGCTTTGCCATGCGCGATCTTGCGCTCTCGCGGGCGGAATTCGAAAAGCTCAGCCGCACGGATACGCTTTCCGGACTGCTCAACCGGCGCGCCTTTGCCGAGGCGCTTGAGAATATCGATGGCAACGCGTCCCTAGTGATTTTTGACGTCGATCGTTTCAAGACGATCAATGACCGCTTCGGCCATGGCTGCGGCGATGCCGTTATCGTCGCCGTTTCGGGCATGCTCACATCCGCCTTCGATGAGGTGTCCGTCGTCGCACGGCTGGGTGGGGAGGAGTTTGGTGTGATCCTATCCGGCGAGCCGCTGGAGGCACGGATGCAGCGTATTGAAGGTGTCCGGGCCCGGATCGCCGGCGGCGCCATCAAGGCCGAGGGGCACGATATCCGCATCACCGTTTCCGGCGGCATTGCCGATCTCGTCGCCGGGCGCAACAAGCAGGCGGTTTATGCCTCCGCCGACCGGGCGCTCTATCTCGCCAAGGCGCTCGGGCGCAATCGCGTCGTACATGAACGGGAAGGTCTTCATCACGCCTGGCACGGGCTCGTCGAGAACGGCGTCGACGGCGAGAACAGAGGCCCGGAGAGCGACAATGTGATGCAGGCTTACGGAATATAAAAGCCGAAGCCGGACGAAAGGCCATTGGTGCTTGCATCGGGAAGAGCTATTTTGCATGGTCGTCCTCTCAGAAAAACGGACATGTCATGCAGCGCGTCACCTCCTATCTTCCCGCCGGAACCCCTTCCTCCCACCCAATCGCCCAGGTCAAGCTGCCGCATGATCTGCGCCATCTGCGCCGCAAGCTGCTGCATCTGGAAAATGGTGAGATGGTCATGCTCGATCTCAAGGATCCGGTGCTTTTCGCCAATGGCGACCTGCTGGTGCGCGACGACGGCGAACTGATCGAGATCCTCGCCGCCGACGAGAAACTCTTCGAAATCCGCGGTCGCGACCGCACCCATCTGGTCGAGCTCGCCTGGCATCTCGGCAACCGGCATCTTGCCGCGCAGATCGAGGAAGACCGCATCGTCATCCTGCGCGATCACGTCATCCGCGCCATGCTGCAGGGTCTCGGCGCCGTCGTCCTCGAGATCGACGAGCCGTTCCAGCCGGCGCGCGGCGCCTATCATTCCCAAGGCGGGCATTCGCATGGGCATGACCACGATCACAATCATGACCACGGGCATGATCACGGCCATGACCACGATCACGAACATGGCTACGAGCATGAGCATGAGCACCGCCACGATCGCGGTCATGATCATGACCACAAGCACGACTGAGTCTTGATGACCAGGGATCGCGAGCTGCAGGCATTGCTGCGCCTGACGGCATGGCTCTCGCCGGCCTTTCCGATCGGCAGCTTTGCCTATTCGGGCGGGCTGGAGCGGGCGGTGGCCGACGGGCTCGTTACGGATGCGACCTCGCTTGCGGCCTGGATCGGCACGCTGGTCGGGAATGGGTCGGCCTGGAACGATGCGGTGCTTCTGGCCGAAAGCCACAGGCAACAGGCAGAACCCGCACGCCTTGCCGAAGTCGCTGCACTCGCCGAGGCGCTGGCCGGATCACGCGAGCGGCATCAGGAAACGATGTTGCTCGGTGAGGCTTTCCTCGCAGCGGCGCGGGCCTGGCCCGACGGGGTGTTCGAGCGGCTACCTGACAGGGTCGCGTATCCCATTGCGGTCGGGGCGGTGACGGGCGCCCATGGCATAGGGCCCGAGAAGGCGCTCGCCGCCTTCCTGCATGCCTATGTCTCACAAGCGGTTTCATCAGGTATCCGCCTCGGTGTCGCCGGGCAACGGGATGGCCTCGCCGTTCTTGCCGGTCTGGAAGACCGTATCGCGGAGGTCGCCCGGCGGGCGGCAGCCTCGACGCTCGACGATCTGGGTTCGGCGACAGTGCAGGCCGATATTGCCAGCCTGCGCCACGAGACGCAGGCGACACGGCTGTTCCGTTCGTGATTGTCCGAAATTATCGCTGCGGCTGCGTCATTTGACGGTGGCGCGGGCGGGCGGCTTCGTTATCATCGGGGTTCGATTGGAGTAAGGCACATGAAATCGAGAAACGGTCCTTTGCGTGTCGGCATTGGCGGGCCGGTCGGCTCGGGCAAGACGGCGCTGACCGAAAAGCTCTGCAAGGCGATGCGCGACGATTATTCCGTCGCCGTCGTCACCAACGATATCTACACGACCGAGGATGCCGAGGCGCTGGTGCGGATGCAGGCATTGACTTCGGACCGCATCGTCGGTGTCGAGACGGGCGGCTGCCCGCATACCGCCATCCGCGAGGATGCGACGATCAATTTGCAGGCGATCGCCGGCCTTAACCAGCGGATCCCCGATCTCGACGTCGTCTTCATCGAATCCGGCGGCGACAATCTGGCAGCGACCTTTTCGCCCGATCTTGCCGATATCACCATCTATGTCATCTCCGTCTGCCAAGGCGAGGAAATCCCGCGCAAGGGCGGGCCTGGCATCACCCGGTCGGACCTGCTCGTCATCAATAAGAAGGATCTGGCGCCTTATGTCGGCGCCGATCTCGAGGTCATGGACCGGGATGCAACCCGCATGCGTGCGAGCCGCCCCTTCGTCTTCTCCGACATGAAGCGCGGCGACGGCGTCAGCTCGATCGTCAGCTTCCTCAGGGAGCAGGGCGGGCTTTAAAGCGGGATGGTTTTGGCGATCAGATCTGCCGCAGCACTTTGACGTCGCGGACGGCGATTGCCCGGCCGCGCACCGTGACACCCTTCGTCTTCAGCGCCGAGAAGGCGCGCGAAAGCGCCTCCGGTGCGAGGCCGAGTTTGCGGGCAAGCAGATTTTTCGGAAAGGGCAGCCGCAGCGAAGCGGTCGCACCGTTCTCGATGCAATGGGTCAGCAGATAGTTAGCCACGCGCTGCGGCGCGGTCTGCATGCGGTCGCTTGCCAGGCATTCCATCGTCGAGATCAGATGCAGCGACAGGCTGCGCATGATCGCCTTGCCGATCCGCGGCTGCTCATCGAGCAACAGCCGGACCTTGGCGATATGAAAGCACGCCAGCACGGCATGATCCATCGCCTGCGCGCCGTAACGATAGGTTTCGTCGGCGTGGATCAGGCATTCGGCGAAACTGTCGCCGGGCTCGCAGATGCGGATATCGGCCTGCCTGCCGTCGCCCTTGTGACGATAGAGCCTGACATAACCGCTGAGCATGCAATAGAAATAGGCCGCCTTGTCGCCCTCCTCGAAGAGAACGGCGTGCGGGTCGCAGAGGAGAACGGTGGCGCAGGCGCGCAGGGCTTCAGCCTCGTCGTGGTCGAGCCCGGCCATGAAGTCAGCCTTGGCGAGCACAGCGGCCTCATGGCCGTCGAATGTCGGCGTTCTGTTCATCTCCCGGTCCCCTGATATGGCGGTCTTTTCAATTCCTTATGCCTGCCGGGCAAAATACGGGAAGGAGACGGCGATGGAATTGATTTTGGTCAACCGTCAGAGATGAATGAAAAAAAGCGAAACGGGCCGGGAGATCGCTCCCGGCCCGTTCAATTCCTCGGCTTTGCTTATTCAGCCGCGAAGGGCGGCAGGCGCAGCACGTTGGTGTCGTTGCCATTGGCGGTCTTGCGTTTGCTTTCCGGCTTTTCGATCGCGGTCAGGCGCTCCTCCAGCGAGTCGATGTCGCCGCGGTTCTCCCGGGTGACGCGGGTGAGATCCTCGCGCGACAGCGGCAGTTCCTCGTCGTCCTTCCTGCCGACCAGGCGGCCGAAAGCCCAGCCGAGCAGGCGGGAGAGGTCGTCCATGATCAGGAAGAAGGAGGGCACGACGACGAGCGAGAGCACTGTCGAAACGATGATGCCGCCGATCACCGCGATCGCCATCGGCGCGCGGAATGAGCCGCCTTCGCCGACACCGAGAGCGGAAGGCAGCATGCCTGCCGACATGGCGATCGAGGTCATGATGATCGGCCGGGCGCGTTTGCGGCCGGCTTCGACCATGGCCTCGACGCGGGCCATGCCTTGATGGCGCATCTCGATTGCGAAATCGACGAGCAGGATGGCGTTCTTGGTGACGATACCCATCAGCATCAGGATGCCGATCATGACGGGCATCGACAGCGGATTGTTGGTGAGGATCAGGCCGGCCGCGACACCGCCGATGGCGAGCGGCAGCGAGAACAGGATGGTGAAGGGCTGGATCACGTCCTTGAAGAGCAGGATCAGCACCGTCAGCACCAGCAGCAGGCCCATCAACATGGCGTTGACGAAACTCTGCTGCATCTCGGTCTGCACCTTGGTGTCGCCGCTTTCTGCAAGACGCACGGAAGCCGGAATATTGGCCCCATTGACTATCTCGCGGAAGCGGGCGGAGGCTGTGTCGAGTGCGACGCCCTGGGGCAGATCCGAACCGATCGAGACGACGCGGTAGCGGTTGTTGCGCTTGATCGAGCTTACGCCTTCCGAATAGTCGATATTGGCGACGCTCGCGAGCGGAACGGTGCCACCGTTGGCGGTCTGGATCTTCAATGTCCTGATGGCCGCGAGATCGCGACGCATGTCGACTGCGGCCTGGACCCGGATCGGGATCTGGCGATCGTCGAGCGAGATCTTGGCTAGGGCGGCATCGACATCGCCGATGGTGGCGACGCGGATCGTCTCGGAGATCTGCTGCGGCGTGATTCCGAGGCGGGCGGCCTCATCCATGCGCGGATGAACCTGCAGTTCCGGACGGGGCAGCGAGCCGTCGGCGCTGACATTGGCAAGCAGCGGATCGGCGCGGAGCTTGGATTCCAGAATGCCGACGGCGTCGTTCAGGTCCTTGTCGTTCTTGGAGAGGAAGTTGAAGGAGAGGTCGCGTTCGCCACGGTCATTGAGCTTCAGGATACGGACATCGGGAATGTCGCGCAGCTTGGCGAAGACTTCCTTTTCAATATCCCATTGCGGGCGTTCACGGCCGTGGACTTCCACTTTCGGCAGCATCGGGCCGACGACCGGTATGTCGCCGAGCACGTCGTTGACCACCTTCTTGACGAGCGATTGATCGAGCTTGTGAAGCGCGAGCGTGATGGTCGCACGGCGCAGTTCGAGATCGCCCTTCGGCGACGCGCCGCCGAGGACGAAGACGCTTTCGACGCCGTTGATGTCCTTGACCCTGTCATAGATCGCATCCGTCGTCTTCTCGGTATCGTCGAGCCGTGCATTGGGCGGCAGCTCGACGGAGAGAACGATGCGTGAGGCATCTTCCGGCGGCAGGAAGCTGCCGGGAACCTGCATCAGCAGCAGAACAGAGCCGGCCAGGAAAGCGAATGCGACAATCAGCGTGGCATAACGCGTGTACCAGCGGCCGGTCGTGCCACGTATGAGACGCGTGTATCCCCGCATCAGCAGGCCATCATTGTCGTGATGGTCTTCCATGCCGTCTTCGGCGCGCATGAGATAGGCGGCCATCATCGGGGTGATGAGGCGCGCGACCATCAGCGAGAAGAAGACCGAGAAGGCGACGGTCAGGCCGAACTGGATGAAGTACTGGCCCGGAATACCCGGCATGAAGGAAACGGGCACGAAGACGGCGATGATCGTGAAGGTGGTGGCGATGACGGCAAGACCGATTTCATCGGCCGCTTCGATCGCCGCCCGATAGGGCGTCTTGCCCATCTTGATGTGGCGGGCGATGTTTTCGATTTCCACGATCGCATCGTCGACAAGAATGCCGGTCGCAAGCGTCAGCGCGAGGAAGCTGACGAGGTTCAGCGAGAAGCCCATCATGTCCATGATCCAGAAGGTCGGGATCGCGGACAAGGGTAGGGCGATTGCCGAAATCAGCGTCGCACGCCAGTTCCTGAGGAACAGGAAGACGACGATGACGGCGAGCAGCGCACCTTCGAGCAGCGTATGAATGGCGGCTTCGTAGTTGCCGTAGGTGAAATAGACCGAATCATCGATCAGTTCGATCTTCACATTCGGGTTTTCGGCTCGCACCTTGTCGAGATTCTGCGCCACGGTTTCGGCGACGCTGACTTCGCTGGCGCCCTTCGAGCGGAAAACGCCGAAGGTAACGACCGGCGTAGCGTTGAATCTCGAGAAGGATTTAGGCTCCTCATAGGTGTCCTTGATAACGCCGAGATCGGATAGTTTGACGAAGCGGCCGTTCGGCAGGCCAATGGTCGTATTGGCGAGGTCAGCGACGTTGCGGGCGTCGCCGAGAACACGGATCGCCTGTTCGCTGCCCGCCACCTGGCCGCGGCCCGAACCGAGGTCGATGTTGGTGCCGCGCAGCTGCTGGTTCACGCTCGCGGCAGTGATGCCGTAGGCATTGAGCTTGTCAGGGGTGAGTTCGATACGCACTTCGCGCTCTGCGCCGCCGTAACGGTCGACGCGGCCGATGCCGGCCTGTCCTTGCAGCGAACGCTTGATCGTGTCGTCGACGAACCAGGAAAGTTCTTCCAGCGACATGGCAGGCGAGGAAACGGCGAAGGTCTGGATCGCCTGTCCCTCGACATCGACCTTGGAGACGATCGGTGCTTCGGCCGTTGCCGGCAGGTCGCTGCGAATGCGGTCGATCGCATCCTTGGTGTCCTGGACAGCCTGCTCCGTCGGCACTTCCATCCGGAACATGACGTTTGTCTGCGAGCTGCCGTCGGTCACCGTCGACTGGATTTCGTCGATGCCGGTGATGGAGGCGACCGCGTCTTCGATCTCCTTTGTAACCTGCATTTCGAGCTCAGCCGGCGAAGCGCCGCTCTGCGTCACGCTGATCGAAACGAGCGGCACGTCGATGTTTGGAAAGCGCGTGATCGGCAGCGTATTGAAGGACTGCATGCCGATGAACATCAACAGGCAGAAGGTCAGGAGCGGCGCGATCGGATTTCGAATGGACCAGGCTGAAAAATTCATCGGATGGTCTCTTTAGTTGGAAGCCGGGGGCTGTTCACGCACCGGTGTGATGTGGTCGCCGTCGCGAACGTAGGCGCCCGCCTTGGCCACGACCTCGTCGCCGGTCTTCAATCCTTCTATGATCTCGACATAGGCACCGTCCTGGATGCCGGTCTCGATCTTGGCGAATTTCACCACACCATCCTCGACCTTGCGGGCGGAGGAGCCTTCATTGCCGGTGAGCACTGCGGTCAGGGGAAGCGCTACGCCTTCAGTCTCGCGGACGATGATCTCGGCGCTGCCGTACATGCCGGAACGCGCCTTGCTGTCATCATCGATGGAGATATGAACGAGGCCGAGGCGGGTGACGGGATCGACGGTCGGCGAAACCAGACGCACGGCGCCGGAAAGTCTCTCGCGGCTACCGGAAAGCGAAATCGTCGCCTTCTGGCCAGCCATCACCCTGACGATATCGCTTTCGGCGATTTCGGCGACAAGCTCGATATCGCCGTTGCGGATAAGCGTGAACATCGGGTCGCTGGTGCCGGCAGCAATGGCGCCGACCTTGGCGTTCTTTGCCGAGATCGTGCCGGCGACCGGCGTCTTCACATCGGTGCGCGCCAGCTTCAAATCCGCATCTGCGATCTGGCTGTCGAAGACCTTGAGATCGGCTTCGGCGACCTCGATCGC
This sequence comes from Rhizobium sp. 10PS4, assembly GCF_032464805.1. Classification (NCBI taxonomy): domain Bacteria; kingdom Pseudomonadati; phylum Pseudomonadota; class Alphaproteobacteria; order Hyphomicrobiales; family Rhizobiaceae; genus Rhizobium; species Rhizobium sp. 10PS4. The sequence continues at coordinate 168,356 of NZ_JAWDIW010000015.1, forward strand.
CTGTTCGGCAGAGACGACACGGGCGTTGGCGGCGGCGGCAGTCGCATCGGCCTGTTCGACCTGGGCGGTGGAAACGGTACCCTTCTTGACCATTTCCTGAGCGCGAGCCTGCTGCTGCCTCGCCTGTTCGGCATTGGCCTGTGCCTCGATGAGTTGGGCGCGCAGTTGGGCGAGGCTTGCCTCGCCTTTGGCCCTCGTCGCCATCATCTGGCTCTTCTCCAGCACCAGCGCGTCATCGTTGAGCGTCGCCAGCGTGCTTTCGGCCTGAACCTTGTCGCCGACATCGGCTTTCAATGTTCGGATCGAGAGGCCTTCGACCTGCGGCTGGATATAGACTTCCTCGACGGGCTTGACCGTTCCTGTGCCGATGACACGGTCGACGAGGGTGCGGTTCACCGCCGTGGTGACGACGATCGCCGGCAGGTTCTGCTGCGGCTTTGCGACCGGCGTTTCTTGCGAAAAAGCGGTGGATGCAGCAAGTGCCGCTGCAAAAAGAGTAGAAGCGCCTAGAATTCCAATTGGCTTGCGTGCCATGCGTCTTCGTCCAATCTTATGATAAGGTTGGCCGAACTCGAGCGTCTGCCACTCAGCGCGCGATCAGGCCACTGCCCTTCCTGCATTCTCAGAGGTATCCGCCGATCCTTTGCCGTCTTCATCCCTCGCCGGCAAATTCGGCTTGTAGGTGGTATCGATTTGCTCGATCTACAAGTCCGGCAGAAAACAATTCCCCATTTGGCGATAATAATTACCATTCCGACGTCAATCAATCACCGCAAGGTTATGTCAACATTACGAAGATTGATCGCGTCTTATCTCTAAGACGTTTGACGCCCGATAAATGCGACAGTTGCAAGGCTTTTTTTTCCAGTTACCAGATGCTGATAATGTAAGCCGACTGGCCTAAAATCTAAATCAGCATCTAGATCAAATAAATAGAGCATGATGTCGTCCGAAAACAGCGTACACTTTTCGGCATCATGCTCTAGAATAGACAAAACGCGCGGAAAATCTCCCGCGCGTTTCGCTTCGCAATCTCGCCGAATTATTTGGAAGCGGCGTCGGTGATGTCGTGCGTCCAGGCGCCCGACGGCTCCTTGCTGATGATCTTCTGATCGAGCAGCGCCTTTGCGGTGCGGGCATAGAGCGCCTCGTCCAGCTTGCCGGAGCTGTCGCCGACCAGCTTGGCGACTTCGCCCATCATGCGCTTCTGATGGTTGTCGTCCTGGCCGCCATTGTCCATGACGATCTCGGCGGCCTCGTCGGGATTCTCGGTGGCATATTTCCAGCCCTTCATCGAAGCGCGGACGAACTTGACCATTTTCTCCTTGAAGGCCGGGTCTTTCAGCTTGTCTTCCATTGCATAGAGGCCGTCTTCGAGAAGGTCGTTGCCCATTTCAGTGTAGTTGAAGACCGTCAGTTCTTCAGGCTTGAAGCCGGCATCGATCGCCTGCCAGTATTCGTTATAGGTCATGACGGAGATGCAGTCGGCCTGCTTCTGGACGAGCGGCTGCACGTCGAAGCTCTGCTTCAGCACGGTGACGCCGTTCGGACCGCCTTCGGTCGACAGGCCGAGCTTGTTCATCCAGGCGAAGAAGGGATACTCGTTGCCGAAGAACCAGACGCCGAGCGTGTGGCCCTTGAAGTCGGCTTCGGTCTTGACCGGGCCGTCCTTGCGGCAGACCATTTCCAGGCCCGACTTCTGATAGGGCTGGGCGATGTTGACGAGCGGAACGCCCTTTTCGCGGGCAACCAGGGCGCCGCCCATCCAGTCGACGATGACATCGGCGCCGCCGCCGGCAATCACCTGCTCGGGGGCGATATCGGGGCCACCCGGCTTGATCTCGACGTCGAGGCCTTCTTCCTTGTAGAAGCCCTTGTCCTTGGCGACATAATAACCGCCGAACTGGCTCTGCGTGACCCATTTCAGCTGCAGCACCACCTTGTCGGCGGCCATCGCATGGGCCGATGCAAGCGACATCGCGCTCGCCATCATTGCAACCATCAACTTTCTCATTTTCTTATCCTTACCCTCTGAAGTTATGCCCGGACCCGTTTCTGGAGCCCGCGCGCGCCTAGCCACCACGGATAGACGGATGCCAGAACGTCACCGCCCGTTCGGTCAGGGCGATGATGCCATAGAAGATCGAGCCGGCCAGCGCCGCGACGGCGATTTCCGCCCAGACCATGTCGACATTCATGCGGCCGATCTCGGTGGAGATGCGGAAGCCCATGCCGACGATCGGCGTTCCGAAGAATTCCGCAACGATGGCACCAATCAGCGCCAGCGTCGAGTTGATCTTCAGTGCGTTGAAAATAAAGGGCATTGCCGCCGGAAGCCTGAGCTTCAGCAGCGTCTGCCAATAGCCGGAGGCATAGGTGCGCATCAGGTCGCGCTCCATGCTGCCGGAGGCGGCAAGGCCGGCGACGGTATTCACCAGCATCGGGAAGAAGGTCATGATGATGACGACCGCGGCCTTCGACGGCCAGTCGAAGCCGAACCACATGACCATGACAGGGGCGACGCCGATGATCGGCAGGGCCGAAACCATGTTGCCGATCGGCAGAAGGCCGCGGCGCAGGAAGGCGATTCGGTCGGCGAGCACTGCGACGACGAAGCCACTGAGGCAGCCGACGATATAACCGATCAGCACCGCCTTGAAGATCGTCTGCCTGACGTCCGCGCCGAGGATGGGCAGCGACGCCATGAACCGCGCGCCGATGGCGCTCGGCGGCGGCAACAGGATGAAGGGAACGCCGGCGCCGCGAGTGACCGCTTCCCAGAGAATGAGGATCCAGGCGCCGAAGATCGACGGGATCAGGAGTTGGAGCGCCGACTTGCCGAAAGTGGTGACGGGCTGCAGTTTCGACAGTTCGGTGACGCATCGCCAAGCAAGCAGCCAGCAGGCGAAGAGCAGCAGGAAGAACGCCCGCGTCGCCGTTCCCTCGTTGCCGGAAAGAGCCGAAAGCAGCATCCAGGCGGCGCCATGCGCGCCGATAAACAGCACGGTGGCCCGATAGGCCGGCGGCTGCGGTGCGAATGACAGCAGGGCAGCCGCGATGACGATGGTGAAAATGAGGCTTGCCGTGCCGTCGGTAAGGGATCGCGCTGCGCCCTCGGCCAGGAGCGGCAGGGCCGCCAGCGCCCCGACACAGAGGAGGAGGGCAACCACGCCTTGCCAGGAGAAGGTCAGATGTCTCATGCCGGCCTCCCGCCCATGGCGCGGTCGACGATCTTCGCCGCAACGCCGACAATCGCAACCAGGATGCCCGCCAGCAGCGATCCGGCGACGAGGGCGGCCCAGATATCGATAGTCTGGCTGTAATAGGAGCCGGCCAGCAGCTTCGAACCGATGCCGGCGACGGCACCCGTCGGCAGCTCGCCGACGATGGCGCCGACGAGGCTGGCGGCGATCGCGACCTTCATCGACGTGAAGAGGAAAGGGATGGAGGCTGGAACGCGCAGCTTCCAGAAAGTCTGCATCGGACTGGCATAATAGGTGCGCATCAGGTCGAGATGCATGATTTCAGGCGAACGCAACCCCTTCACCATGCCGACGGCGACCGGAAAGAAGGAGAGGTAGGTGGAGATCAGCGCCTTGGAGACGAGGCGGGAGGCGTCGGAATCGAGGTTCAACAGATGCGCAACGGCATTGTCGCCGGTCAGTACGTTGTAGGAGATGATGACGATCATCGGCGCGATGGCAAGGATCGGTATGGTCTGGCTCGCCACCAGCCAGGGCATCAGCGAGCGATCCATGGCGCGGTTATGGACGATCAGCACGGCGAGAAGGATGCCGAGCAGCATGCCGAAGCCGAAGCCGAGCAGGGTGGAGGAGAGGGTTACCCAGCTGTGATAGACGAGGCTGCGGTTGCTCGAAAGGCTGCGCAGAAAGGTGTTCTCGTAGACGTTCTGCGCCACCTGATGCGGCGCCGGCAGGATCGGCTTCGGCTGCGCCAGCGTTTTGCCGATGAATTCGAGGGTCGTAGGTGTGGCGCCGGCGCGGCCGTCCATGTCGCGCTGGAACGGCGCGTTCATCAGGATGGCGGCGACATACCAGATGACGACGAGGGCCAGCAAGATGGTGGTGACCGGGACGATCTTGTCCTTGAAGGTGTCGGGTTTCATGCCAAAGGCTCCTTCAAGAATGGAGCAGCGTGTTTCTCGACGGTGAGAAACACGTAATCGGGTCCATCAAGTACTTGGGCATTGTCGAAGCGCAGCACTTTGAAACCCTCATTGCGCAGGAATGCATCCCTGGCAAGATCGTGGCGGCGGCCGTCGGCAGTCTCGTGGCTGTCACCGTCGACCTCGACGATCAGTCGTGCTGAAAGCCAGGCGAAATCGGCGATATAGGGGCCGATCGGCGTCTCGCGCCTAAACCGGGCGCCATAGGGCCTGAGATCGCGAAGCATATCCCACATGGCAGCTTCCGCCTTTGTCAGTTCACGGCGGAGGCATTTTGCCGTTTGGCGGGTTTTGAGGGTGATGTTTGAGTGTGGCATCTAGACCCCTCCCCAACCCCTCCCCACAAGGGGGAGGGACTTAACCGTCGAACCCGTGGGTGGCGGCAGCGCTCTCCCGCGACGTTCCATGGAGCATTCAGCGAGCGCCGCGTGTTTGCCCCTCCCCCTTGTGGGGAGGGGTTGGGGAGGGGTCTTGCCAAACAACACGCTCCCGCTCCTCATGCGTGGCCCGTCCTCAGCCCTTCGCGGACGCGATGGGCGATTTCCAGGAACTCCGGGGTTTCGCGGATGTCGAGCGGGCGCTCGGCCGGCAGGGTCGAGTCGATCACGTCGGTCACGCGGCCCGGGCGCGGAGACATCACCACGATCTTGGTCGAGAGGTAGACGGCTTCGGGGATGGAATGGGTGACGAAGCAGATCGTCTTATTGGTGCGGGTCCAGAGTTTCAGCAGCTCTTCGTTCAGATGGTCGCGGACGATCTCGTCCAGGGCGCCGAAGGGCTCATCCATCAGCAGCAGGTCGGCGTCGAAGGCGAGCGCACGGGCGATCGAGGCGCGCTGCTGCATGCCGCCGGAAAGCTGCCAGGGGAATTTCTTCTCGAAGCCCGAAAGACTGACCAGATCGAGCGCTTCGGCAATGCGCCGCGTCCGCTCGGCGCCGGAATAGCCCATGATCTCCAAGGGCAGGGCGATGTTGTTTTCGATGGTGCGCCAGGGATAGAGCGCTGGCGCCTGGAAGACATAGCCGTAGGCGCGGGCCTTGCGAGCCTCTTCCGGTGTCATGCCGTTGATCGAGATCTCGCCCGACGTGCTCTTCTCGAGATCGGCGATGACACGCAGGAAAGTGGTCTTGCCGCAGCCCGAGGGGCCGATGAATGAGACGAAATCGCCCTTGCGGACATCGAGATTGACATTGCTCAGTGCACTCACCGGGCCGTCATTCGCCTGGTAGGTGAGACAGAGATCCTTGGCGGATACGACGGAGGGTGCTTGCATCAATGCGACCAGTCTTGTTTTCGCCGCGGGAGCGCGGTTTGCGTGCTATCATTACCGCCGGTTTTATCGACGACACACTCCATGGAGGATGAGGATGGACGTGACATCAAAGCCCACCTGCCACATCGTTCGCCCCAATCATGCCTATGACGGCAAGCAGGGGCTCAGCTATTTCCAAGGGGTCGCGGCCGAGACGGTCGGCGCCAAGGGCATCTGCATGCACCTCCTGACGATCCCGCCGGGCGTACGCGCTAAGGCGCATCTGCACGAGGCGCACGAGACGGCGATCTACATGCTCTCCGGCGAGGCCCATACATGGTACGGAGACCGGCTCGAGCATCACGTCATCGTCCATGCCGGCGAACTTTTCTATATCCCGGCCGGCGTGCCGCACCTGCCGGCGAACCTCAGCAGCACGCCGTGCACGGCGATCATCGCCCGCACCGATCCGAACGAGCAGGAAAGCGTTGTGCTTCTGCCGGAGTTGGACGCTTTGGTACCGGCGTGAGGTCATTGGCATAGAGGCAGCGTTCCCCGGTTGATGGCCGTATCGTCATGCGCCATCGTCATACGCCGCTTGCCGGAATGCCGCTCCGCGTCACCTTGCGCGGCGCAGTGATATCCTTCCACTGGGAAAGCGCCTTGCTGACAGCCGTGACCGGCTCGCGCCTGACGAATTCGCCGTGGCCCTCGCGGGTCTTGATCGCACCTTCCTCGATCGCGACGACGCCGCGCGTCAGCGTATAGCGCGGCAGGCCGGTCACTTCCTTGCCTTCGAAGACGTTGTAGTCGATCGCCGACTGCTGGGCCTTGGACGAAATGGTCTTGGAACGTTGCGGGTCCCAGACGACGATGTCGGCATCGGCGCCGACAAGGATCGCGCCTTTCTTCGGATAGATGTTGAGTATCTTGGCGATATTGGTCGAGGTGACGGCGACGAATTCGTTCATCGTCAGCCGCCCGGTGTTGACGCCATGGGTCCAGAGCATCGGCATGCGGTCTTCGAGGCCGCCGGTGCCGTTCGGGATCTTGGTGAAGTCGCCGAGCCCGAAGCGCTTCTGCGCCGTGGTGAAGGCGCAATGGTCGGTGGCGACCACCTGCAGCGAACCGGAGGCAAGCCCTGCCCAAAGCGAGTCCTGATGCTGCTTGTTGCGGAATGGCGGCGACATCACCCGGCGGGCCGCGTGATCCCAGTCGGGATTGGAATATTCGCTTTCGTCGAGCGTCAGGTGCTGGATCAGCGGTTCGCCATAGACGCGCATGCCTTTGGCACGGGCGCGGCGGATCGCCTCGTGCGCCTGTTCGCAGGAGGTGTGGACGATATAGACCGGGCAGCCGGCCATGTCGGCGATCATGATGGCGCGGTTGGTGGCCTCACCTTCCACTTCGGCGGGCCGGGAATAAGCATGCGCCTCGGGGCCGTTATTGCCCTCGGCGAGCAGCTTTGCCGACATCGAGGCGACGACGTCGCCGTTTTCGGCGTGCACCAGCGGCAGGGCGCCGAGTTCGGCGCAGCGCTGGAAGGAGGCGAACATCTCATCATCGTCGACCATCAGCGCGCCCTTGTAGGCCATGAAGTGCTTGAAGGTGTTGATGCCCTTGTCGCGGACGATGGTCTCCATCTCCTTGAAGACCTGCTCGCTCCACCAGGTGACCGCCATGTGGAAGGAATAATCGCAGTTGGCGCGAGTCGATTTGTTGTCCCACATGGTCAGCGCCTCGAGCAGCGACTGGCCGGGGGCGGGCAGGGCGAAATCGACCACCATCGTCGTGCCGCCGGAAAGGGCGGCGCGCGTACCGCTCTCGAAATCGTCGGAAGAATAGGTGCCCATGAAGGGCATTTCGAGGTGGGTGTGCGGATCGATGCCGCCCGGCATGACATAACAGCCGGTGGCATCCAGCGTCTCGTCGCCCGAGAGGTTCGGACCAATCTCGATGATCTTGCCGCCGTCGATTTTCACGTCAGCCTTATAGGTCAGGTCGGCGGTGACGATGGTGCCGTTCTTGATGACTGTGGTCATGATCATTCCCCGTTCTTGTCTGTAGATTTGGCTGGCGAATAGAAGCCGAGCAGGTCTGAGCTGGCCTCGATCCGGCCCTGCAAAGCCGCCAGAATCGTTTCGAGAACTGAGCGGCGTTCGCGCGAGATTTCCCGATTCCAGAAGCGCAGGATGGAATAGCCATTCACATTGCGCCATTCAGTTCGGCGCTGATCGGACGCGCTATCGGCATGCTGGAAGCCGTCGACTTCGACGATCAGTCGTTGTTCACGACAGAGGAAATCGACGATGAATGGGCCGAGGGGAACTTGCCTTACAAACTTATAGCCGTTCAAGCGGCGGGCGCGCAGGTCGCTCCAGAGGTGGTATTCCTCTTCAGTTTCGTTGCGGCGAAGCGTTCTCGCCTGGTCGGTCTTGTTGGTGCGATGCTTCCGGATATCCTGCTTGATAATTTTCGTCGCGCCCGGAGCCCCCTCATCCGCCTTTCGGGCACCTTCTCCCCGAGGGGAGAAGGGGAAGACCGCGACGTCTACCGATCCCTTCTCCCCAGCGGGGAGAAGGTGGCCCGAAGGGTCGGATGAGGGGGCTCCGGGCGCGACATTAGTCATCACACCACGATCTCCGCCGTCTCGACCACCGCATGGAACAGCACATCGGCTCCCGCCATCGCCCATTCCTTTGAGATCTCTTCCGCCTCATTGTGCGAGAGGCCGCCGACGCATGGGCACATGACCATCGTTGCCGGCGCGACCTTGGCGGCCCAGCAGGCGTCGTGGCCGGCGCCGGAGATGATGTTCATGTGGCTGTAGCCGAGCCGCTCGGCGGCGTCGCGCACCGACGTGACCAGTTTCGGATCGAAGGTGATCGGCTCGAAATGGCCGATCGCCTCGATGGAACAGCCGACACCGAGTGCGTCGGTGATCTCAGGCGCCTTCGCCTCGATCTTTGCCCGCATGCGGTCGAGCTTCTCCTTGTCGGGAGAGCGGATGTCGACGGTGAAGACGACCTTGCCGGGTAGTACGTTACGGGAATTCGGAGAGAAGAAGACTTGGCCGACACCGCCGACGGCGCCTGGCTGTTCACCCATCGCCACGTCCTGGACCATTTCCAGAATGCGGGCCATGGCGAGACCGGCATTGACGCGCAGGTTCATCGGCGTCGAGCCGGTATGGGCTTCCTTGCCGGTCAGCGTGAATTCCAGCCACCAGAGGCCCTGGCAATGGGTGACGACGCCGATCTGCTTTTCCTCGGCTTCGAGGATCGGTCCCTGCTCGATGTGATATTCGAAATAGGCGTGCATCTTGCGGGCGCCGACCTCTTCGTCGCCAACCCAGCCGATGCGCTTCAGTTCGTCGCCGAACAGATTGCCCTCGGGGTCCCTGCGATTATAGGCAAAATCCAGGCTGTGCACGCCGGCGAAGACGCCTGACGCCAGCATCGCAGGGGCAAAACGCGCGCCTTCCTCGTTGGTCCAGTTGGTGACGACGATCGGATGTTTGGTCTTGATGCCGAGATCGTTCATGGTGCGCACGACTTCGAGGGCTGCGAGCACGCCGAGCACACCGTCATATTTGCCGCCGGTCGGCTGGGTGTCGAGATGCGAGCCGACATAGACCGGCAAGGCATCGGGATCGGTACCGGGGCGGGTGGCGAACATCGTGCCCATCCGGTCGACACCCATCGTCAAACCGGCATCGTCGCACCATTTTTTGAAAAGGCTGCGGCCTTGCGCATCGGCATCCGTCAGTGTCTGGCGGTTGTTGCCGCCGGCTATGCCGGGGCCGATTTTTGCCATGTCCATGAGACTGTCCCAGAGACGGTCGCCATTGACGCGCATGTTCTCGCCTGGTGCTGCCACCATTTTGTATGCCCTCACCTGTTTGCGGCAGTCATGCAAAGGGCATGCCCGCCTGTTCCCGTGGTCCTTTCCTGCGCTCCCTTATTGGTTTTGTCGAGCGCCGGAAAATCGTCAGTTGCCTTTGCTTTGCATCTGGCGGATAATTTGACCGATTGGTAAACATTACAACTTCCACCGCCGGGCTCAAGACGAAAATCACGAAAATTACCGATAAAAATACGGGCAGTTGCTCAAGAAAGCGGCGGGGAACGTTTCCGGTCTAAACTTGAGCGAAGAAGTTGAATTTCAAGGGGAAATAACAGCCTGTGACCATACCGAGAGCAGCGAAAACCCTGAGGCGGACGCGAATCCAGGAGGAGAAGGAAGAGCAGATCCTGGAAGCGGCCCTCGACGTGTTTTCGGCAAGCGGCTTTCGCGGCTCGACCATTGACCAGATCGCCGAAGTGGCGGGCATGTCGAAACCCAACCTGCTCTATTATTTCCGCACCAAGGAAGCCATGCACCGGGCGCTGATCGACCGGGTGCTCTACACCTGGCTGGAGCCGTTGCGGGCCTTCGACGCCGAAGGCAATCCGGAGGCGGAAATCCGCAGCTACATCCGCCGCAAGCTGGAGATGGCCCGCGATTTTCCGCGCGAGAGCCGGCTTTTCGCCAACGAGGTGCTGCAGGGCGCGCCGCATATCGAGGACGAGCTGAAGGGACCGCTGAAGGAATTGGTCGACGAGAAGGCGGAGGTCATCCGCGCCTGGGCGAAATCAGGCAAGATCGTCAAATGCGATCCCTATCACCTGATCTTCTCCATCTGGTCGACAACGCAGCATTACGCGGATTTCGACGTTCAGGTGCGTGCCGTGCTGGGGCAGGAACATTCGGGCGAAGGGCGCTTCGAGGATGCGGCGCGGTTTCTGGAACAGCTCTTCATCGGCGGCCTGCGACCGGATCCCCTGGAGGCGTGAGGGTTTACCCTCTTCTTGGAAGCGGCACCCGAGCAAGAATATCCGTCATGCCTTCCATCGTATAAGGCTTCTGTAGCACGGGCGCGTCCGAGTGGCTGTTGGCCTGGGCGATGCCCTCCCCATAGCCCGTGGCAAAAACGAAGGGCACGCCTTCGGCAGCCAGCCGGTCGGCAATTCCGAAACTCGTCTCATCGCCAAGATTGACATCGAGAAGCGCCAGATCGAAGGACTGGCCTGCCAGAATTTCCATCGCCTCAGTGACACTTGGCGCCGTAGCCACGTCGGCGCCCAGGCGGCGCAGGATGTCCTCGCCATCCATGGCGATGATCAGATTGTTTTCCACCAGCAGTACGTTCAGGCCGAAAAGCGGCTGATCGTCGGGATTGGTCTTGGGTTCGGTCGTTCCGAGCGGAGCCGGATTTGATCGTTCGCTCGTGGGGCCGACGACATGTCGCGCGGGGATGGAGAAATCGGCCTCGAGCCCATCCTTGGCGTAGCGGACCTCGGCTTTGCCGCCAAGGTCATAGGGGATCGAGCGGCGGATGATCGTCGAACCGAAGCCATGGCGTTTGGGTTCGACGACGGGTGGACCATTCTTTTCGCGCCAGCTAATGCGCAGATTGCCCTCGTCGTCGCGATGCCAGCCGAGTTGGACGGTGCCGCTGCCAATTCCGGAAAGGCTGCCATATTTGGCGCTATTGGTCATCAGCTCATGGAAAACAAGGGCGGCGGTGGAAAAGGCCTGCGGTTCCAGCAGCACATCCTCGCCGCTCATCTGGATGCGTTGCGCGTTTTTCCCGAGATAGGCGGCGGTCTCTGCGAGCAGCAATTGCCGAAGCGAAGCGGGCGCCCAGTGATCGCGGGTGATCTGGTCATGGGCGCGGGCGAGTGACTGGATGCGGCCCTCGAGCTGGCGAATGTAGTCGCCAAGGCCGACCGACGTTGCCTGCGACTGCCGGATAATGCCGGTGATGAGGCTCAATATGTTGCGGACGCGGTGGTTCAGCTCGGCAATCAGCAGTTCCTGGCGCTCGTTTGCCGTCTGGCGCGCCATGCTGACCTCGTCGGTGAGGCGCAACACCACTTCGATCAGTGTGACGCGGATGGTTTCGGCGACACGGCGCTCGGCGTCCGTGAAAGGAAGGGAGCGGCCGCGCACCAGTTCCGACCAGGCTTCGAAACTCTTGCGCGGCGTCAGCCTCGGGCCGTTCGGCCCGTATTCCACCGGCTTGTGTGGGTCGCCGCCCCAGCGGACGGTGCGCACCAATTCCTGACGGAAAAGCACGACATAATCGCGCGGCGAACGCGAGATCGGGATGGCGAGCATGCCTGCCACCGCATCGTCGACCTCAAGGTCCGGATAGGTTTCTGAGAGCCTGTCCACGGCATAGATTCGGCCGGCAGCGCTACGGTTGAGGTGGCGGACGAGGGCTGCGAAACTTCTCTCATTCGGCCCGATGCCGGCGAGTGCCAGCCGGCCGTTGATCCAGACGCCGATCCCGTCAGCAGGAATGGCATCGGCGAGCGCCTCAATCAGCCAGGCCGGATCGTCGAGCAGGCTCGCATTGTCTGCCACGGAGGTGAGAAGCCGGTCGGCGATGCGGCGCGCCTTGGTCTCGTAGTCGAGAGCCAGCCGCCGTTCGCGGCTTTCAAGACGCGACGCAAACATCTGACCGAAGAGTTCGGCAGTGGAGCGGCTTTGGGCCGAAGGCAGACGCGGGCCGTAATGATGGCAGGCAAATAGGCCCCAGAGCTTACCGTCCACGACGATCGATATGGAGAGCGAAGCGCCGACGCCCATGTTTTTCAGATATTCGATGTGGATCGGCGAAACAGAACGCAATACCGACATGGAGAGGTCGAGCGGCTGGCCGTGCTCGTCGCGTTGCGGCAGGATCGGGACGGGGACGGCGTCGACATCGGCAATGATGCGGAACAGGTTGCGCAGATAAAGCGCGCGCGCCTGCACCGGAATGTCGGAAGCCGGATAGTGCAGCCCGAGAAACGAGCCGATGCCGGCCCGGGCGGCTTCCGCCACCACTTCGCCGGAACCGCCTTCGTCGAAACGATAAACCATGACCCGATCGAAGCCAGTCAAGGCGCGCGCCTGTCTTGCACCTTCGCGGAAGAAAGCCTCCAGTGTTTCCGTGTGGTCGAGGCGGGACATCATGCTGCGCATGGAGAGCGAAGCGGCGTCGCGCCGGTCATCCTGGCAGCGCTCGCCTTCGATGATGACCTCACCTCCGTTCAGGTGCAGGGCAATGTCGAACCTGTTTTGATCGGGCATCAGGGCAATGCCGAAAATGCGCTCGGCGACGTCGGGACCGCGCAGCGTGGTAAGCTTGTTGCGGACGGCGTGGAGTGCTTCGGGTGTGATCAGCGAAACAACGGGACGGCCGATCGCGTCGGCCTGCGCAACATCGAGAAACTCCACCAGATTTGCGGAGGCGCGGGTGACAATCCAGTCTGAGGATATCGCCAGGAGAAAGCCGAAAGGTTGAACCGATCCAAGCTGGTGGATCGGTTCACGGTCGCAGTTGGTGAGATCGACAGGTTCGTGCGTGCCGCTCATGGCACGGTTTCCAGCGTGAGTTGCCCCGCTTTTAGGAAGAGATCGAAGACATTGCGAGCGGCCGTGACGGCAGCGCCGGGATCGTCCACCTTGCTCGCGTCAAGACGATCCATGAAGAGCCGCATGGCGCCCTTCGGGCCTTGGGGGGTCAGGTAGCTGCTGGGCAAATGATCAGGCACGGCCTTGGCGAGCAGCGCGCCGCCGAGCTTGGAGCCTTCCAGGACATAGGCAGCACCCCAGACCGCTGCTTCGCAATGCAAGGCGGGTTGAGGAAGGGGCGCGGGCAATCGATCGCCGAGTTCCCTAATGTCGGCAGCGAGCAGGTGAGCGCGCCTTCGTTCCGACCAGTTGGGCAGCAGGCGAGCGATCCCGGCTTCCTCAAGCGCATGTTCGACTGATGGTACGACCTGGGCATGCGCGCGCAGGAATGCCTTGTAATCCTGGGTGCGTGAGAGATTGAAACTGCCGAAGAGAGCGTCGACCGCGGCGTGGCAATCTGCAGTTTGTGCGCGGAGAGCGCTGCGAAGTGACATGCTGACCGTGTTCCGAGTGATATGGCGGTCGTCCACAACGGACGGTGAACTATCGGATATACTGCTGCATCGGGTGATTTCCAGGGAAACGTATAGGAATTACATGGGTTTCTCGTCGCTCGCAGACGCGTGGCGAGCGCTTCAGCCCATCATTGCCGGCAGTCCTGCGGCGAGCGTATCGATCGCGAGCCGCACCTTCGGCAGCATGACCGGAGAGCGCAGCCAAACGGCATGGGCATCGAAGACATTGGCCGGTTCCTGCTTCAACACCTGAATGAGCCGGCCTGCCAGCACCTCCTCGCGGACCAGCCAGCAGGGGAGCCAGGCAAGTCCGCGCCCGGCGACGGCCGCATCGGAAATCGAAGCAAGGTCGTCGAGCCGCAGCCGCGCCTTTGGCGGCATCCGCCGCCCGGGATCGGCTGCAGTCGGAAAGATCCAGCCCTTGTCATCATCGCCCCGCCTATAGACGATGCCCTCATGCCGGGGAATATCGAAGACGGTCTGCGGCGAACCATGTTTTTCCAGATAGGCGGGCGATGCGCAGACGGTCATGCGCTGGCGGGCGATCGCCCGGGCCATCAGATCCGGATTGTCCTTCAGCGGCCCGTTGCGGATGACAAGATCGAAGCCGTCCTCGAGCAGGTCGACGATACGGTCGTTGAAGGAAAGGTCGAGTTCGAGGTTCGGATGTTCATCGAGCAGGCGTGCGAGGACCGGCGCGATGCAATGGCGGCCGAAAAGCACCGGCATCGAGATGCGCAGGCGGCCGCGCACATCACGCCGGCCGGATTCCAGCATCGCTTCCCCGAGGCGGATTTCCTCGACCGCCCGCAGGCAGCGCTCGTAGAAGAAGCGGCCTTCCTCGGTGAGGCTCTGCATGCGTGTCGTACGGTTGAAAAGCCGCACGCCGAGACGCTGTTCCAGACGTGCGATCGTCTTGCCGACCGCCGAACGCGTGAGGTGAAGCCGCTCGGCGGCGGCCGAAAAGCCACCTGCCTCGACGGCTTCGACAAAGATCGAGATACCCTTCAGCTGTTCCATTTGTTTCCTCTTTGGAACCATTCTGGAGAATAAATATCGCAACTGGTGCGAAATATTCAACGATATGTTTTGCGCTCCCTGCAATGGACAAGGAGCAAGACAATGCAGACAACACGGCAATGGCAGATCGACGCGGTAGGGCCGGAGCGCCAGCTGACGATCGGGGAGCGGAGGCTCGAACCGGTTTCGGGAAACAGGGTTCTGGTCCGGACGGAAGCCGTCTCGCTCAATTTCCGCGATCGGTTGCTGATGGAGAGCGGCATGGGGTTGCCGCTGCAATTTCCCTTCGTGCCAGCTTCGGACATGGCAGGGGTCGTCGAGGCAGTCGGACCCGATGTCAGCCGTTTCAAGCCGGGCGATCGGGTCATCTCGACGTTTTCGCCCGACTGGATTGACGGACGCGGCTTGGGCGATGCGCGCACGCCACCTTACAAGACGCGCGGCGGCTTCTATCCCGGCGTCCTCTCGCAATACACCGTGCTATCGGAGGAATGGTATTCACGCGCGCCTGATACGCTCGATGCGGCGCAGGCGAGCACCTTGCCCTGCGCCGGACTGACTGCCTGGTTCGCCCTGATCGAACGCGGCGGTCTGAAAGCCGGCGACAAGGTGCTAGTACAAGGCACCGGCGGGGTGGCGCTCTTCGGTCTGCAGATCGCCAAGGCGCATGGCGCGGAGGTCTTCATCACATCAGGCAGCGCCGAGAAGCTCGAGCGCGCCGTTGCTCTCGGCGCCGATCATACGATCAACCGCCATGAGGGCGACTGGGTGGAACAACTTTATCAGTTGACCGGCGGCTATGGCGCCGATCACGTGCTTGAGATCGTCGGCGGCCCACATCTCGGCCAGGCGCTGAAGGCGGTGGCGATCAATGGCCGCATTTCCGTTATCGGCGTGTTCGAGGGATTCGAGGTTTCCGGCCCGGCCGGCCCATTCCTGCTCAAGGCGCCAGTCGTGCAGGGCATTTCGGTCGGCCATCGCCGTGCGCTTGAAAATCTGGTGCGGGCAATCGACCAGACCGGGCTGAAGCCTGTGATCGACAAGCGTTATGCCTTCGACGAATTCCCTGAGGCGCTCGATCACCTCTATCGCGGGCCTTTCGGCAAGGTGGTCGTCGAGTTC
Source organism: Rhizobium sp. 10PS4 (assembly GCF_032464805.1). Lineage (NCBI taxonomy): Bacteria > Pseudomonadati > Pseudomonadota > Alphaproteobacteria > Hyphomicrobiales > Rhizobiaceae > Rhizobium > Rhizobium sp. 10PS4. The sequence continues at coordinate 183,897 of NZ_JAWDIW010000015.1, forward strand.
TGACGGCCGCGATTTTCCCGTCTCCCCGCTGCAATAATTGCAGGGGAGACGGGAGGCCCTCATGCGGCAGCAGGGACGCCCTGTTCGAAGGCGAAGCCTTCATCGGCCCAGCCGGTCATTCCGCCGATCATCAGCTTGGTCTGAAGCCCGAGATTGGCGAGGCGGAAGGCAGCCTTGTCGGCGCCGTTGCAGTGCGGGCCGGCGCAATAGACGACGAAGAGTGTATCGCTTGCCCATGTCGACATGCGGTGCGCCGTCATCTTGCCGTGCGGCAGGTTGATGGCTCCGGGAATGTGGGACTCTGCGAAGAGCTGCGGCGAGCGCACGTCGAGGAGAACGAAATCGACTTTGCCGGCCGCAAAGGCGGCATGCACGTCGGAGCAATCGGTTTCGAAAGCGAGCTTGGCGGCAAAGTGAGCGACGGCGGCATGCGGAGCTGCAGCAGGTATTTGGGAAATGGGGCTTGGCATCGGTTTTCCTTTTTCTGAAGTTGCCGCCTGGTATTGCCGATGCTAAAGCTTTGCGAAATTGGCCATCATGACCGACAGCGTAAAGATCATGCCAAATTCATTGCCGCCGCAGACGAAAGGACCGCTGGTCGCCGCACTTGCCTATGACGGGCTCTGCACCTTCGAATTCGGCATCGCCTACGAGGTCTTCGGCCTGCCACGGCCGGAAATGGGCGAAGGCTGGTATCGCTTCTCGGTTTGCGGCATCGAACCGGGTCCGCTTCGCGCTGCGGGAGGGCTGACGGTGGCAGTCGACAAGGGACTGGAAGTGCTTGACGAAGCGGACCTGATCGTCGTGCCGGGTTGGCGGTCGATCGATGCCGCCGTTCCTGAGCCGCTGGTTTCAGCGCTCAAGGCCGCGCATGAACGCGGCGCAAGGATCATGTCACTTTGCTCAGGTGTTGCCGTTCTTGCCGGGTCGGGTCTGCTAACGAACCGCAGGGCGACGACGCATTGGCGTTATGTCGCCTCGATCGCCGCGCGTTATCCCGACATCGCACTCGACGCCGACGTTCTCTACATGGACGAAGGCAGCCTGCTGACGGCGGCGGGCAGTGCTGCCGGCATCGATCTCTGCCTGCATGTGGTGCGCGGCGATTTCGGTTCGGAGGCCGCAAACAGCGTCGCCCGCCGTCTGGTCGTGCCGCCACACCGCGAAGGCGGACAGGCGCAGTTCATTCACGCGCCGGTTCCCGAGGAACGCGAGGGTATCCGCTTGGGGCCGCTGATCGAATGGATGCGCGAAAGCCTTTCCGAGGACCAGCCAATCAGCCTGCTTGCGAAAAGAGCGGGCATGAGCATGCGCACCTTCCAGCGGCGCTTCGAAGCGACGACGGGCCTCAGCGTCGGCGAATGGCTGCTGAAGGAGCGGCTGCGTCATGCCCGCGATCTGATGGAGAAGGAACTTGCCGTTTCGCTCGATGACATCGCCGCTGCCAGCGGCTTTGGAACACTGGCAACCATGCGGCATCATTTTCGCAGGCGGCTCGGGACAAGCCCTCATGCCTATCGAAAATCATTCGGTGGCTAAGGCATCCTTTGCCTGCATTTAACCTAGCTAGAGCCTTTCCGGGTTAGATTGAAGCATTCTGTTGGCTCAAACGGAGTCGGATGGTCGACCGGCCGGCGCGCGTCGTAGCCAAGTTCTACGGCCAAGCCGGCCGATCGATCAGCCGGCCCGTTTCAGCCAACCCGAAGGGCCGGGCATCTTTCCGCCAGGGCAAAGGCGATCGGCTCGGACGTACCTAGGGGTATGCCCTTCGCCAATCGTCTCTGCCCTGACGAAAACCTGCTCCGGCAGAATGCTGCAATCTAACCCGGAAAGGCTCTAAATGGCCGCTCTCGATCGCATCTCGAGAGGGCGCGTGGTGATGAGCGACATCTCAGCACGCTCCGAGACAGCAAGAGTTGCCTGAAAAGGCGCGATGTTCGCTGGCCGGGAACTTCAATGGCGCCGGGTTGTTTGCGCAGAAAGTGGTAAATCGGAAGGACGCTTCGACTATGACAACCAATCTCAAGGATGCTGTCGTCGTCATTACCGGCGCATCGAGTGGTATCGGCCAAGCCGCAGCCGAGGCATTCGCCAGGCAGGGGAGCAGGCTGGTGCTCGCGTCGCGCAACGGTGCCGCGCTGGAAAAAGTGGCAGAGGGCTGCCGCCTCCTTGGCGGCGAGGCCACTTCAGTTGTTGCGGATGTCACCGACCCCGATGCCGTCAAGGCTCTTGCCTCGAAAGCTGCCTCGTTCGGCAAGATAGATGTCTGGGTCAGCAATGTCGGAGTCGGCGCGGTTGGTCGGTTCGAGGAGACGCCCATTGAAGCGCATGAGCAGGTCATCCGCGCGAACTTGCTGGGACATATCAACGACGCACACGCGGTTCTGCCGGTGTTTCTGCGCCAGGGGAGAGGCGTCTTCATCAATATGATTTCGCTCGGCGGTTTTGCAGCGGCGCCGTTCGCCACAGCCTACAGCGCCAGCAAGTTCGGGCTTCGCGGATTTTCCGAGGCCTTACGGGCGGAGGTGGCGGATAAGCCTCGCATTCATATCTGTGATATTTACCCCGCCTTCGTCGATACGCCCGGCCTGATGCATGGCGCCAACTATGTCGGCCGGAAGGTCTCCGCGCCGCCGCCGCTGATCGATGCTCGGCGCGTTGCCGAAGCCATAGTCCAGGTGGCAAAACATCCGCGAGCAACGACCACCGTTGGCGCCGTAACTAACGCAACACGTCTCGCTCACTTGCTGGCGCCAAACCTGGCGGCGCGTTTGCTCGGCCGCTTCATGGCGGCCTATTTCAACCGCGCATCACCTGTCGCGAAAAGTGACGGTAATCTCTATCGGCCTTCCCAGGACACGGCACATATCGATGGCGGTTTACGTTCGCGCTCGCGGTCATCGCTGCCGGCGCCTCTGATGCTGGGCCTTGCAGCCCTTGCTTCCTTCGCGATCGGCGCGGCCATAGCATCGAGGGGCAGCCGGCGCCAGCCTCTTTCTCTGCCCCGGCGCTTGCGATAGCCGAGAAGATCCCAGCCTCGAGCACAGCAAAAGCCAAGCAACTGTGCTCGGATACCAGCTTCACCTAGAGCATGATGCCGAAAACTATGAGCGGTTTTCGGGCGACATCATGCTCTAACTCTTGAATTGAGAACAGGATTCAGATTTTAGGCCGACCCGGCCTAAAGTCATCCTGTTCTAGACGCTATGGCGAAGGCCTCGTATGGGCTGAGTTCAATGGTCTCGTTGATCATGTTCACCGGTTCATAATTGCAGATGAGACATTCTCCGTTCATGCCGAGCTCCGATGGCAAACTCAGCGCAATGTGCCGTGGGGTGAAGTTGGCGACGACGATCATCCGAGTCCTGTCGAATGTACGGGTATAGACGAAGACATCAGGGTGTTGGTCGAGCCAGGATCGGTATTCCCCGTATACGATGACAGGGCACGTCTTCCGGAGAGCGATCAATTTGCGATAGTGGTTCCAGATCGAGCTCTCGTCCCTAATGGCCGCTTCAGCGTTGACCTTCGGATAATTGGGATTGACTTCGATCCAGGGCACGCCGGTCGAGAAACCGCCATAAGGGGCCGCGCTCCATTGCATCGGTGTGCGGGCGTTATCGCGGCCGTTCTCGTTTGCTCCGCGAATAAACTCTTCTGGGGAAAGGCCGGCCTCCACGTGCAGCCTGTGCATGTTGAGGGTTTCGATGTCCCGGTACTGTTCGATGGAGGTGAACGGGACGTTCGTCATGCCGATCTCCTCACCCTGATAGATGAAAGGCGTGCCTTTCAGGAGATGCAGCACGGTCGCCAGCATCTTGGCGGACTCCACGTGATAGCCGGTGACATCGCCGTAGCGCGAGACGGCGCGTGGCAGATCGTGATTGCCCCAGAAGAGCGAATTCCACCCATCTTCGGACAAGGCAAGCTGCCACTTGCTGAGGACCGTCTTGAGATTGACAAGGTCGAGCGGTTTCGGGCGCCATTTCCCATAGACCGTGTCCCATTGCTGGGTGACGTGCTCGAACTGGAAGACCATCGACAGTTCTTGGCGGTCACGCCCGGAATAGAGGAGGGCCGCGCCGGGAGTGGCGCTCCAGGCTTCACCAACCGTAAGAATGTCGCGGCTGCCAAACGTCCTGGCATTCATCTCCTGCAAATAGTCGTGCAGATGAGGTCCGTCCTTGATGAGCTCCCGGTCCACCTGCTTGCCGATGTAATCAATGACATCCATACGGAAGCCGGCAATGCCGCGCTCGAGCCACCAGTTCATCATGTCATAGATTTCCGCCCGTACCCTCTCGTTCTCCCAATTGAGGTCCGGCTGACGGCGGGAAAACATATGCAGGTAATATTCGCCTGTTGCGGGGTCCAGCGTCCACGCCGGCCCGCCGAAGGAGGATTTCAAGCCGTTCGGCGGTCCTCCGCCCGGCGCAGGCTTTCGCCAGATGTAGAAGTCGCGGAATGGGTTGTCCGAACCCTGACGGGATTGAAGAAACCACGGATGCTCATCGGAGGTGTGGTTCACGACGAGGTCGAGCATGATGCCGATTCCTCGATCTTTTGCCTCCGCCACCAACTGGTCGAAATCTGCGAGCGTGCCAAACTCGGAGGCGATGTCCCGATAGTCGGATATGTCGTAACCATTGTCGTCCATCGGCGACTTGTAGATCGGCGACAGCCAGATGATGTCGATCCCGAGCTTTTTGAGATAATCGAGCTTTGAGGTGATGCCGGGGAGATCGCCGATGCCATCGCCGTTCGAGTCGCAGAAGCTGCGCGGATAGACCTGGTAGACAGTTGCGGTATGCCACCATTTCGGTTGGAGAGGTGATCGCTCGGGACTTGCCAGCGGTGTCGTGGAGTGATCCATCGGAGGCTTTCCTATCTGTTCGGGATATTGTGAAAACACCGGTGATGTCTGCAGGTTCCACCGGCGCAGACGTTCCTTCCGCTTCCCCCGGCACCCGTGGACTTGGCGCAATCCGAGGAACCCCCTCGTTCCGGAACCGTTAGAAGGGGTGGCAACAGAGATTATCGGGAGACCGTCGCGGTGCCGAACCGAAGCAGCAGCTGGTATGAGGAGGCAGTGATCTACAGCATCGATGTCGAGAAATTCGCCGATGGAAATGGCGACGGCATTGGCGACTTCGTGGGCCTGACTGAAAAGCTGCCCTACCTTTCAGAACTCGGAATCACATGCATCTGGCTCCTGCCGTTTTATCGCAGTCCGGATCGCGATAATGGTTATGACGTCAGCGATTTCTATTCGATCAACCCAAAGGTCGGAACGCTTGACGACTTCCTGACATTTCTGCACAGCGCCGGTGAGCATGGGATTCGGGTGATCATCGATCTTGTCGTCAATCATACATCCGATCAGCATCCCTGGTTCCAGGCCGCCAGGCGGGACGACGAGACGCGCTACCGCAGTTATTATGTCTGGAGCGCCGATCCTCCGCCTGTCGCTTCCGGGGCCAAGTCGATTTTTCCGGGCGAAGTGGACAGCCTCTGGACCTATGACGAAGTGGCGAGGGCCTATTATTTCCATAGTTTCTATGAGTTTCAGCCTGAACTGAACGCTGCTAATCCGCGGGTTCGCGAAGAGATCTTGCGCATCGTCGACTACTGGATCGCGTTCGGGGTCAGCGGGTTCAGACTTGACGCCGCGCCGCTTATCATTGCCGATAAAGGACTTGAGCATGCCAATCCTCGTGATCCACATGGTATCCTAAGGGAGATCGGCAGCTATCTACAAAGCAGGCGGCCGGGTGGTGTGCTCCTTGGTGAAGTCAATCTTCCGCCGGAGGCTTCCGATGCCTATTTTGGGGAAGGAGACCAACTCCAGCTTCTGCTCAACTTCGTGCTCGCCTGCTATCTCTTCGCAGGCTTCGCTGGGGAAGACGCGGCCTCGATCAATCAGGGACTGAGCCTGCTTCCGGAGCCACCGCCCGGTTGCGCGTGGGTCAATTTCCTGCGCAATCTCGACGAGCTCGATTTTTCCCGGGTTCCTGCGGATTTGAAGAAGAACGTCTTCGACGCCTTCGCGCCGAAGGAAGAGATGCAGGCATTCGGCCGCGGCATCCGCCGTCGCGTTGCGCCCATGTTGAACGGCGACCAACGACGAACCGAACTCGCCTTCAGCATCATCTTTTCGCTGAGCGGGCCGCCGCTTATCGTCTACGGCGACGAGATCGGTATCGGCGAGGACCTTTCCCAGCCCGGACGCAATGCAGTGAGGGTACCGATGCAATGGTCGGCGGAAAGGAATGCCGGTTTCTCCGGTGCCAAAGCCGGAAAACTGTGTCAGCCGATCGTCGCGGAGGGGCCGTTTTCCTACAAAAAAGTCAATGTTGCCGACCAATCCAACGATCCAAATTCCCTGTTGAACGGGATCAGGCGCTTTATTTCTCTTCGCAGGAACCAACCGATCTTCACGAAGGGGCGGCTGGTGAGATTGAGCGCCGAGGATCCGGCTGTTTTAGTCCACGGCTTTGAAGACGCCGGGTCGCTTCTGTTGCTCGTTCACAACCTTGCTGGCCGGCGTATTAAGACGGAAATCAATTTTGGCGGAATGCAGCCTGGGAAGTTTCGAGATCTGATCGGCGAGGTGGAGTACGCTGGCGCCATCCAGCCACGCCTGGAACTCGAGCCCTATGCCTATCACTGGTTTATTTCCGTGGGTAACGGATCATGACGCTCATCGGTTATCACGCGTCCCATGAACAATTTTCGCCAAGCGAGCTTCTCGGATATGTGCAGGCTGCGGAAGCTGCGGGTTTCGGTGCCGTGATGTCGTCCGATCACCTGACGCCGTGGAGTGAGAGGCAGGGTCAGTCGGGCTTCGCTTGGGCTTGGTTAGGGGCGGCGCTCCAGGCCACGCGATCTATTCCCTTCGGTATCATAACAGTCCCTATGGGCTGGCGTTATCATCCAGCGATTACCGCACAGGCCGGCGCGACGATCGCGGAAATGTTTTCGGGACGGTTGCCGTGGATAGCGGTGGGCAGCGGGCAGGCCATGAATGAACACGTCATCGGTGAACGCTGGCCTTCCAAGGCCGAAAGAAATGAACGGCTGCAGGCGGCGGTAGAGATCATGCGGGACTTGTGGTTGGGGAAGCTTGTCAGTCGGGCAGAGCCCATCAAAGTCGATCAAGCCCGCGTCCATACTCTCCCTGATGAGGTCCCGCGCATTGTTGCCGGCGCTCTTTCGCCAGAAACGGCCGAGTGGGCGGGAGGCTGGGCGGATGCGCTTATCACCATCAATCAGCCGCCCGACAAGCTCGGCAAAGTCGTCGACGCCTTCCGGCGTGGCGGCGGGCAGCAAAAGCCGCTCTACTTACAAACGCATATTTCCTATGCCGGCTCCGAAGAGGAAGCCAGAGCAAGCGCTTTCGAGCAGTGGCGAAGCAACGCAATTTCTGCTGCGATCTCGGAAACCCTTCGTTTGCCCGAGGAGTTCGATGAGGCGTGTCTGAAGGTGCGGCCGGAAGATATGGATGAGCATGTGCGCATCTCGGCCGATCCGCAACAGCATGTCGAGTGGCTAAAAGCCGATGTCGAGATGGGATTTGAAGAAATCTACATTCACAATGTGGGGCGCAATCAGCGCGAGTTCATCGAAGCCTTCGGACGCGAGGTCCTGCCCGCCTTCAGGACTGGCACACCGGTTGCGGCATCGAGCTCCCTAGGGGAATAACTTGAAGGGCCGGCCAGGGGATTAGCTGATGAGGATCTCAACAAATGCGGCTGATTTCGCACTCGCCGCCCCAGCTGTCCAAAGGAGGTATCATGTTCAAGAAATACGCCTACGCCTGGATCACCGTCGGCTTCTTTCTATTTTCGCTCACCGGCCATTGGTTATTTGGTTGGTTTGCTTTTGTCGGCGAGCAGCAGAACCACGGTCAGGTGCCTGATGTTAATGCCTATCTCATGGAGATGGGCAGAGACACCTTTGAAAATTGGCAGTCCGAATTCCTGCAATTGCTCTGGCAGGTCGTCGGTCTTGCCTACTTTCTCTATATCGGATCTCCGTCTTCGAAGGAAAACGATGACCGTACCGAAGCGAAGCTGGACGCTCTGATCAGATTAAATGCCGGAGAGAAGGCTGATGCGATCATTGCCGAAATTGACAAGCACTTCATGAGAACCGGCGGACATGCGGGACCGTACGCCCACGACTTAGAAACGCGCAGAGGCCCACAGAGGATCGGCGACGCCACTTAGCGGTTCAGCTTTTCATGGAAGCGCAGGACCGCTCTAACCTTTTGTTTTCGCGCAATTCCGGACAGAAAACCACTTCGCACTTTTCCTGGAATTGCTCTGGGCAGGCTCAGGCGGACCACGAAGCTGCCGCATCCTTGCAGCCGGACCCGCCGAGAGAGGCGCGAACCGTGCTGCGTGGTGACGGATTGCGGAGGACAGCAGTCATGCGCGCCAAGGAAATCGAAAGCGGCCACGGCTCTTCCTGCGCAAAGTCTTTAAAGCACCCCACGGAGGTACGCTAGCGCACGGAAACAACTCTCTCCGGACCACGTTCGATCTACGGCAGTCAGGAGGATTCGTGCCACACGATGAACAGATATTGGCGATCGCTAGCGCGCTTGAACGCCGGCAGGCCATTTTGTTCGTTGGGGCAGGAATATCGATGAGCGTCGGTTTGCCGTCGTGGACCTGCCTCATCGACCACATGTTGACGGACCTCGGCCTGCCTTCCTCGTTCGCCGCCGCCCACGGCACGACCTACCAGGAAATTGCCGAATATTACCGGTTGAAGCACGGTTCATTGTCTCAATTGGTCGAATGGATGAAATGCGAGTGGCAGATTTTGCCGGAGCAACTGAGGACATCGGAGTTGCATCGGCTCATCGTCGAATTGGATTTTCCTCTCGTTTACACCACTAATTACGATGCAAATCTCGAAATGTCCTATGAGACGTTCGGGCGGCCATTCACGCGGATCACAAGCGCGAAAGACATGGCGACCGCGCCGGTCGGCAAAACTCAAATCGTCAAATACCACGGCGATTTCTCCGATCCGGACACACTGGTGCTGACAGAGTCGGATTACTTCGATCGCCTGTCCTTTGATGCTCCTTTGGACATTAAATTCAGGAGCGATGCCTTCGCCTCGACATTGCTGTTTATCGGCTACAGCATGTCCGATCTGAACATTCGCTTTTTGCTCCATCACCTGTGGTCGACATGGCGGCGAACCGGACTAGACCGACACCGGCCGCCGCTGTTTCTCTTCATGCACGAGCCGACCGAAGTTCAGGTGCATGTTCTGAAGAGGTGGGGCGTTACTGTCCTCAGCGGCGATGGCGAGAGTTCAGGCGACTCCCTCTCTCATTTTCTCGAACGTCTGCTTCAACGACGAAACGCGAAGGCCCGCAGTTAGGTGCCGGGGTCCCCGGCTCGCAAGATGCCGGCTTGCCAGTCCTCTATAGGCATTGCTGAGGCGTTTTGCCGATTCTGGAGTTTTAGTGGGGCGAGGACCAGGGCAATATCCCCGTTCAATACCCAACGCTTCCGAAAATCACACGGGCGGCGTCCGCTGCCACCGTAGGTGGCATCTTCACTCGACCAAGAGAGATGCCATTGGTGAGCTTCTGGTGGAGCGAAAAGCGGATCCGGCAGACTATCGATCACGAGGTCATTGCCGAAGTTGATCAACAATATTCTTTCGTCCGACGGTTTCCCCGCGAAGAACCTCAGGAGGAAGGCGGAGCTGGACAAAATATTACCGTCCATTTGGCCGTCACGAGCGCAGGCTTGGCGAGAAAATGCCTTGTTTGTCTGACGTAGATTCAGCAGGTCGCGATGAAGCAGCACGAGCGCCGCGTTCCTCTCCCATTCAGCCCAATCGAGCTTCACCTTCTCAAACGTCGTGCGAGCACACGGATCCGCCAACTGTCTAATGAGCTCTTCATCCCTCAGGTTCGGGAATTGGCTGATGAAACTGCGCCGCCCCTGCCGGACGATGTCGGCGATTTCCCCTTGGTGATCTGCGAAATAATAGAACGGAGAAGAGGAACCAAATTCTTGCCCCTGAAAAAGCATGGGCGTTTGCGGCCCCAGCAGTTGGAGCGCCGTCAGAGCCCGAAGGCGGGCTGGCGATGTTATCTGGCCGATCCTGGCGCCTGTGCCGGAATTGGCGACCTGGTCGTGATTCTGGAGGAAGTGTACGAAATTCCACGGCTTGAGGTCGAGCCCAGCCGTTCCACGCGATTTATCCTGCCAATCATATCGCTGCCCCTGAAACAGGCAGCCATATTTGGCGGCAGAAACGAGCTCCTGGGCCGTACCGCGGTGATCATGATAATAGGCTTCGCTGCGGCCGGTTAGCGCCACCGTCGCGGAGCGGTGGAAATCGTCATTCCATAAGGCGTCCAGCCCATGCCCTCCCACATCAGCCGGCCGCACCATGTTGGTTTGTTGCGGCTCATTTTCGCTCACGAGGTAGATCTGCCGCTGTCCCGCTGCTGCCCGAGCCTCCCTCGCAATGACGGTGATGATGTGTTCGTGGCTCGAATCGAACAAGGCCTGCGTGGCGTCGATACGCAGTCCATCAAAGTGGAATTCATCGATCCAGTAGGCCGCGTTCTTCGCGACATATTCGCGAACGCCACGGCTGTTCGGACCGTCGAAGTTGATCGACTTGCCCCATTCGTTCGAGTAACGCTCTGTGAAATAGTCTGGCGTGAATTCGCAAAAACGCTCGCCCTTACCGAAGTGATTGTAGACGACGTCGAGGATCACCCCAATGCCGATCCGGTGGGCTTCGTCGACGAAACCGCGCACATCATCCGGTGTTCCATAGAGCCGGGTCGGAGCGTAGAGCAAGGTGCCGTCGTAACCCCAGCCGAATTCGCCTTCAAACTCATTTATCGGCATTACTTCCAGGCAGTTGATGCCGATAGCGCGAAGTCTTTCCAGCTTTTCCCGGCCTGCCGCAAAGGTACCTTCCCTTGTGAAGGTGCCGATGTGCATCTCATAGAGAGCAGCTCCGAAGGCGGGCATTCCTTGCCAATCGTGATCACTCCACTGGTACCGCGCCGGGTCCACGACGACTGATGGCCCCGATGGGCCATCCGGCTGAAAACGCGAGGCAGGATCGGCAAGAAGATCATCCGCGTCTCCAAAGTGAAATTGGTATCGCGTCCCTGCATCCAGGCCGGGCAGATGGAGGCAGAAGTAGCCGCCGTCCTCCGCCGTCATCTGATGTTGGGAATTTCCCTCGATCACGAGGAAACAGCGTTCTCTGGCAGGGGCCCATAGCCTGAACGAAACGCAGCCGGCATCAACCTCCGCTCCGATCGGGAGGCGTTGGCGCGAACGGGGACGCATCGTTTCCGACTTTTCGCTGCTTGAGTGGTCGTGCATGGCTCTCTCGTGGAATCGCCTGCGCTAACTTCGGCAGCCTTATGATGTCCCCGTAATCGCCTTTCGCCACCTTTGGAGCCGCCCATCAAGCCCGAAACTTGCATTGCGGTACAGGGCAATACCGCGAACCGAGCTTGTCCGCGGCATTGCAAGTCCTCACTCCGCCGCCTGACGCGCCATCGGGTTGTTCGGGTGCGTAGTCCAGTTGGCATAGTTCGGGTCGACGACCCGGCCGGTGCGTTTGTCGAGGGTGCCGGCGGGAAGCTGTTCCATGGTGATGCAGTTCTCGACCGGGCAGACGCTGACACAGAGATTGCAGCCGACGCATTCCTCGTCCATCACCTCGAAATGGCGAGCGCCATCGACGAAGTTGGTGATCGCCTGGTGCGAGGTGTCCTCGCAGGCGATGTAGCAACGGCCGCATTTGATGCAGGCGTCCTGATCGATCTTCGCCTTGGCGATGTAGTTGAGATTTAGATACTGCCAGTCGGTGACATTTGGGACGGCGCGGCCGGTAATGTCGTCGAGGTCTCGGTGGCCCTTCTCGTCCATCCAGTCGGAGAGGCCAGTGATCATCTCCTGGACGATCTTGAAACCGTAGGTCATCGCCGCCGTGCAGACCTGGACGTTGCCGGCGCCGAGCACGAGGAATTCGGCAGCGTCCCGCCAGGTGGTGATGCCGCCGATGCCCGAGATGGGCAGGCCGTAGGTTTCCGGATCGCGGGCGATCTCGGCCACCATGTTGAGCGCGATCGGCTTTACCGCCGGGCCGCAATAACCACCATGGCTGCCCTTGCCGCCGACCGTCGGGTTGGGGGCGAAGTTATCGAGATCGACGGAGACGATCGAATTGATCGTGTTGATCAGCGACACGGCATCGGTGCCGCCGGCCTTGGCGGCGCGGGCCGGGCGGCGAATATCGCTAATGTTGGGCGTCAGCTTGGTGATGACCGGCATGCGGGTGTACTGCTTGCACCAGCGCACGACCATCTCGATATACTCAGGCACCTGGCCGACCGCCGAACCCATGCCACGTTCAGACATGCCGTGGGGACAGCCGAAATTGAGCTCGATGCCGTCGGCGCCGGTCTCTTCAACCAAGGGCAGGATTGCCTTCCAGGCCTCTTCCTCGCAGGGCACCATGATCGAGGCGATCAGCGCCCGGTCCGGCCAGTTCATCTTCACCTGCTTCATTTCCCGCAGGTTGGTATAGAGGTCGCGGTCGGTGATGAGTTCGATATTGTTCAAACCGAGCAGGCGGCGGTCGGCGCCCCAGATCGCACCGTAGCGTGGGCCGTTGACGTTGACGACGGGCGGGCCTTCCTCGCCCAGCGTTTTCCAGACCACACCGCCCCAGCCGGCCTTGAAGGCGCGCTCGACATTGTAGGCCTTATCGGTCGGCGGCGCAGACGCCAGCCAGAACGGGTTCGGGGATTTGATGCCGACGAAATTATTACGGAGATCAGCCATTGTTCATTCTCCCCTTCAAGCGACGGCGACAGCCGGAGCGGCTGCTGCAGTGAGGGCACGATGGATGGATTCAGCCGCGTCGCGACCGTGGGCGACCGCCGAAACCGTGAGATCGTCACCGCCGAAGACGCAGTCGCCACCGGCCCAGACGCCGTCGAGCGAGGTATGGCCTTCGCCATCGACGGCGATGCGGCCGGATTCCATGCGCAGCGAACCGAGAGCAGAGGCGTCAAAGCTCTGGCCGATCGCCTTGAAGATCTGATCGGCGGCAATCACGCCTGTCTCGCCGGTGCCGACGAGGCGGCCGTCGAGGATTTTGGTGTATTCCACCTCGATCGCGGCGACTTTGCCGTCTTGCGAAAGGATCGATTTCGGCGCCAGCCAGTGGCGGATGATAACGCCCTTGGAGCTTGCCAGATCCTGTTCGAATTCGGAGGCGTTCATGTGCTCCTTGCCACGGCGGTAACAGATCGTCACCTCCTCGGCGCCGAGCAGCTTTGCCTGCACGGCAGCGTCGATCGCCGTCATGCCACCGCCGAGGACGACGACGCGGCGGCCGATGGCGATGTCGCTTTTGTCTTCGGCCTGGCGGAGTGCGGCGATGAAATCGACGGCGTCATCGACGCCTGCAAGGTTTTCGCCCTCGATGCGCAGCGCGTTGACACCGGCAAGGCCGATACCGAGGAAGACGCCGTCATATTGCGCCTGCAGATCGGAAAGCGAGAAATCGCGGCCGATACGCTGCCCATGCCGAACCTCGATGCCGCCGATCGAAAGGACGTAATCGACTTCCTTCTGGGCGAAGTCGTCGACGGTCTTGTAAGTGGCGATCCCGTATTCGTTGAGACCGCCGGATTTTTCCCTGGCATCATAGATGACGACGGAATGGCCGTTCACTGCCAGGCGATGGGCGGCGGCAAGGCCGGCCGGGCCTGCGCCGACGACGGCGATCGTCTTTCCGCTCGGTTCGGCTCTGGCATAGAACTGCCGGCCCGCCTGCATGGCGGCATCGGTCGCATAACGCTGCAGGCGGCCGATCTCGACCGGCCGCTCTTCAGCCGTGTTGCGCACACAGGCCTGTTCACAGAGTTCTTCGGTGGGACAGACGCGGGCGCACATGCCGCCGAGGATGTTCTGGTCGAAGATCGTCTTTGCCGAGCCGATTGGATTACCGGTCGAAATCTGGCGGATGAACAGCGGAATGTCGATCGAGGTGGGACAGGCCGTCATGCATGGCGCGTCATAACAGAAATAACAGCGGTCAGCGGCGACCAGCGCCTCATGACTATCGAGGCGCGGATGAAGATCGGAAAAATTAGCCTCATACTCGGCGGGCGAAAGCCGGCCAGGATGAATCCCGGTTTCCAGTCGTTCCATTGAAGTTCCCTCATTATTGGTAAACGGCCTGTGAGGGAAAGCGTAACTCAGGTTTAAAAATTTATCAAACGGTAAAATTTTGACGATTTTTGCGTGTAATCCCGCAAGCAATCCACTGTTTTTGCTGGAAGAATTTAATCCGTCTGCATCGGTGAAACGGCTGAGCGCGCGACGAGGGAAGGGCATCCGAAAAAAGATTCAAAAAAGCCGAATTTTTTTTGGATGGCAGGGAACCAAAGTTTGATGTCGCCGTTATTGCGATATCCGGATGGTGATCGCATCGACCCAACATGCGCGCCCCCAACCCACTATCCGGACGTACTCACGGTCCCCTCCCGGTGAGTGAAGACAGCCGGTGCGCCGCCCTCGCACCGGCTGTTTTTCCGTTTAAGGCTGTCTCCAGGGCTTTCACACTCGCTTGAAGATCTCGAATTCGGTTTCCGGAATGGTCAGACGGTACTCGATGCGGCCGGGAACGAGGTTCAACTCCGCCTTGCCGTTGACCGACGAAGGCACGACACGCTCCAGCACTGTGCGGCCGAAGCTGTTGTCGCTGAATTCGTGGACTTCTGCCTGATTATGCAGAACTTCCGCCCAGGCGACTTCGATCGCCTTCCGGTCGTTGATCATGGCTTCGCGGCAATTCAGCGTGATGGAGGCGGCGCCGCCTGATATCGCGCCGAAGGAGGCAGAGTTGACGATGAGTTCGTGGAGGGCAAGCCCGAGATGCACGGCGGCATTCGGCGTCAGGTGAGCGTTGATGCCATAGATCGGCATGGAGCCGGCCGTCTCCGGCCAATAGGGAGCAAACTGCTTTTCGGCGAGTTCAAAGAGATAGGCGCCGCGCCAGCTCGAATCCGTAATCAGGTCCTGCGAGTTGGAAAGCGATTGCAGCCGTCCGCGGAATTTGAGGAGGAAGCTGTCGAGAGAGAGCGTGTTGCGGGCCGTCTGGGTGGCAATGCCCTGAATTATGGCGAGAAGGTTCTTCGAGCGGTGTGAGAGTTCGCGGAGCAGCGATTTCAGAACTTTTTCGCGATGCCGGCTTTCGGTGACTTCAGCCATGACGGACAGAAGTCCATGTTCGCCGCGTCCGCCGGTGCGCTGGATCTTCAGTTCATAAGTGCGCCTTTCGCCGTCGACGTCGATCTCGACCTCGGCATTGTTGGGGATGCCGGTTTCCAGCACCTTGTGCTTCAGCGCCGTCAGATATCGGCCGTGCGCATCGCCAAAGAGGACAGCGTCGCTGCTGCCGGGCGCAAAGAGTGCTGCAAAATGCGGCGGCAGATTTTCAGCGTAGAAAATCGACAGTCGGGCGTCCTGGCAGAGGATCGAAATCCCGGCGCTGCCGAGCGCGCGTTCCATCATTGCGGCTTTGCCTTCGAAGGTAAAAGGCATGCCGGACAATGGTTCAGTCGTATTCACTCGGCCGCCTTTCCTTGTGACATCTTGAACGTCGCTGAAGGGAGCGCCCTTCCAGACACCGCCTGCCAAATCTAGAACAAAGCGCTGCAAAAAACCGTTAAAGCCACCGGAGCGTCCCGGTAGCACCGGAACGCATGCTTTGGCGATTTAGTTCCGAAGGCCGGAAAATTGCGTCTCAGGCGGCTACTCTGGTCGATTCATTGAAGAAGAGAGCTTGGCTGATCAATGCCTTGACCATGTCGGGATTGAACGGCTTGGTGACAAGGAAAGTCGGTTCCGGGCGCTCGCCGGTCAGAAGCCGTTCCGGGAAGGCGGTGATGAAGATCACCGGCACGCTCGACGTCTTGAGGATGTCGTTGACTGCGTCGATACCGGAGCTGCCATCGGCAAGCTGGATGTCGGCCAACACCATGCTCGGTTTGGTCTTGTTGTAAAGCGCCACGGCCTCGGCATGCGTACGGGCAATGCCGGTGACGCGATGGCCGAGGCTCTCGACCATCTGCTCGATATCCATGGCGATCAGCGGTTCGTCTTCGATGATCATGATATCGGTTGCGACCTGACGGGAAATCTCCTGCGACGCGACGTCGAGCAGATGCATGACATCCCGTTCTTCGGTTTCCAGAATTTCGGCGATTTCGGCGACGCGGAAATTCTCCACGGAAGCCAGCAGGAATGCCTGACGGGCGCGCGGCGACACCTTGGAAAGGTTCAGCGTGGCGCGCTGCTCCCAGGCATAGGGCGAAGTCGGCTCTGGAATCTGGACTGCGGTGGAACCAAACAGTTGCGTGAACAGTTTGTAGAGTGCGACCCGGTCATTCGCCGTATCCGGGAAAATCGACAGATCGGCGATAATGGCTTCGAGAACGGCGGCGACATAAGCGTCGCCCGAAGTCTGAGTGCCGGTAAGGGCGCGGGAATAGCGGCGCAGATAAGGAAGGTGCGGCGCAATCCGAGTAGAAAGTGTCATTAATGGGCTCCTGCATACAGGCCGGCATTGGCTTCAATGAGCGGTTAACGCCGCCTTGATAAAAAAGTTCCGGAACGGCAGGAACTTTTTTCGTTGCGCCGCATTATTCCAGCCGACGAAGAAAGGGCGTAGCGTTTTGACCCATGCAACAGCAAATGCCAACGACATCGACAATGGAACGTTCGATGTCGATGGTTGAAATCGTGTTTGATCCATCCACGCCCCCTAGAACAGGATGATTTTAGGCCGGGTCGGCCTAAAATCTGAATCCTGTTCTAAATTAGCAAGTTAGAGCATGATGTCGTCCGAAAACCGCTCCCACTTTTCGGCATCATGCTCTGGACAGACAACCGGCGAGAAGACGAATTGATGACTACACGCAAGAAAGAAGCAGCCGACCAGCGAAAGCTGGAGCTGCGGGCAAGCGACATCCTGGACCCGAACAATCAGATCGGCGTCAGGCTACGGTCGCTCTATGCGGCTGCACAGGATGAGGCGATTCCCGATCGTTTTCTCGACCTTCTCGAAAAGCTTGACCATGCTGAAATGATGGCTTCTGCCAAGATGGCCGAATAGGATCGTCGCATGGAAGACAAATCGCAACCCAGCTTCAAGCGGGAACTGCTGGCGGCACTCCCAAGCCTTCGCGCCTTCGCGATCTCGCTCATCGGGCGGCACGACCGTGCCGACGATCTCGTCCAGGACACCATCATGAAAGCCTGGGCCAAGCAGGATCATTTCGAGATGGGCACCAATATGAAGGCCTGGCTCTTTACGATTCTGCGCAACGAACTCTACAGCCAGATGCGCAAGAGCGGCCGCGAAGTGCAGGACAGCGACGGGCTGTTTACCGAATCGATGGCGATGCACCCCTCGCAATATGGCGCGCTCGATCTCCAGGACTTCAAGAAGGCGCTCGACCAGCTGCCGCCAGATCAACGCGAGGCGATCATCCTCGTCGGCGCCTCGGGTTTTTCCTACGAAGAGGCGGCCGAAATCTGCGGCTGTGCCGTGGGTACCATCAAGAGCCGCGTCAACCGTGCCCGCCAGCGGTTGCAGGAATTGCTGCAGATATCAGGCGAAGCTGATTTCGGCCCCGACGCCACCTCGGCGCCGCTGACATCGAAGGCTTTTGCCTTCTGAAGAGGGTTATATTTAGGAGGAAAGCCGGTCGCCGCTCGGGGCGCCGGCTTTTTTGCGTTGTCGGGAACAATGTTACGGCGGTGGATTGTCTCGCGGGGGCACCACCTCTCCATCCTCATTCCTGTGCTCGTCACAGGAATCCAGTGCGCCCAAGTCCTTGGGCGCGAAAGACTTTCCCCGCTTGCGGTTATTGAGTTCATTCACGGCGCAGACGCGCCGTGGCTGGATTCCTGTGACAGGCACAGGAATGAGGGAGTGTGAGGTGGGCGTCCTTGCCTAATTTTCCGCTCGTATGTGAGGGGGAAAATTATTCACTCTCTCCATTTTCGTGGCGAGTATGCATAATGAGGAGAGCGAGTCCCTCTTCAATCCTCGCGCTTCGAGCCCACCAGATTGGCCGCGACGATTGCTGCCAGAACACCGGCAGTCAGGAGCGGCTGGGCGCGGATAAGACCGAGCCCGACCGTTGCCAGCGATTCGAGCGCCGCACGGCGTTCGCGGGTGCGGCGTGCTTCCCGGGCGTTGATGATCGACATCGCCACCAGGGCGATGATGGCGATCAGCAGCGCGCACGCGGCCAGAAAGAGGGCAGCGCCGACCGGGCCGTAGATGCCGGCGAGCCAGATGGCGCCGGCGGTGACGGCCAGCGCGTAGGCGGTGAGAAGGAAGAGCACGGCAAGCGCAATGAAGATGCCATTGCGTTTGGCGCGCGCAACGGTCCGGTGCACGCTTGCGCCCGTCAGCAGGCTGAGGATCGGTAAGAGCATCGCGCTTCCTCAGCGCCGGGCGAAGAAGGCGATGGCAAGGCCGAAAGCGGCCGCGGCGCCGATGGTCGCTAAGGGATGCTTGCGCACGGTCTCGCGCATTTCCGTCGTTCCACGCTCATAGCCGTGCTGCAATTCGCGCAGCAGATCCTCGCTGCGGCCAAGCAGTTCCTCATAGCCGGCACCGGCCTGGCTACGGATTTTCTCGCCCTGATGGCGTGAGCTCTTGCCGACGAGGCGCGTCAGTTCGGCGAGTTCGTTGCGCAGCGCCTCGATCTGCTCCTCGATGCCGGATTCCAAATTGTGGAAGGTGCCGTTGCGGCGGCTGCGGCCGGACTGGAAGATAGAATAGCTCATGGCTGTCTCCATTGGCTGGGGCGCGCGCAAGCCCGCCTATTTCGCACGAGGGTCACCACCGTCCGTTGCATGAATGATATCGCCCGGCATTGACCCAGATCATGCCGGAAACGTGCCGGGCGATCAAAAGTTCCGCCGGAGCAGTGCTTAGGGGCGGGAAACGGCGCTATGGGCGAGCACGAAGGGCGTGCCGTCTGATGGCACCTGGTTGATGCGCAGCGCGCAACCGAACACCGAGAGCATCGCTTCGTTCGTCAGCACTTCAGCGATGCTGCCGGCGGCGGCGAGCCGGCCGGATTTCATCAGCACGATGCGGTCGGCAAAGAGCGCCGTCAGGTTGAGATCGTGCATGACGGCGATGACGCCGCCGCCGCGTTCGCAGAAATCGCGGGCGAGCGTCATGATGGTCAACTGGTGGCTGATGTCGAGGCTCGAGACCGGCTCGTCGAGCAGCAGCCAGCAGGGTTTGCCGTCGACGACGGGCTCGGCGATCTGGCAGAGCACGCGGGCAAGCTGCACACGCTGCTGCTCGCCGCCGGAGAGTTCCTGATAGAAACGGCCTTCGAAGCCGGTCAAGTCGACGGAGGCAAGTGCTGCCGCCGCCGTCTGCTCGGCCTTGTCGGGATGCAGGTTGAGACCTGACGTCAGGCCCATGCGGACGATCTCGCGCACGGTAAAGGGAAAGGAGATGGTGCTTGCCTGTGGCAGCACGCCACGAATGGCGGCAAGCTGCCAGGGTTTCAGTCCCTTCACTTCGTCGCCGCCGATGCGCACCGAGCCGCCATAGGCAAGTTCGCCAGAGATGGCTTTCATCGTCGTCGTCTTGCCGGAGCCGTTCGGCCCGGCAATCGCCGTCAGCTCGCCGGCTCTTGCGGTGAAGGAGACGTCGTTGATGATGGTTTTGCCGGAAAGGCGCACGGAGACGCCGGAAACTTCGATCATCGCAATATCACTCACAGGGGTCACTCACAGGGCAAGGCGCGAACGCTGCCGCAGCAGGATCCACAGGAAGAACGGCCCGCCGACCGCCGCGGTGATGATGCCGATCGGCAGCTCGGCCGGGGCCACCAGGGTGCGGGCCAGGACATCCGCGAAGATCAGCAGAGAGCCGCCGAGAAGAGCTGCGGCCGGCAGCAGGAAACGATGGTCGGGGCCGATCGCCATGCGCAGGATATGCGGCACGACGATCCCGACGAAACCGATGCCGCCGCTGACCGCGACGGACGCGCCGGTCGCCGCAGCGACGCCGACGATCGCGACATTCTTCAGCCGCTGCACCGGAACGCCCATATGAAAGGCGGCCGCCTCGCCGAGCGTGATGGCATTGAGGCCGCGGGCCATGAAGGGCAGAGCGGTGAAGGACAAGAGGATGATCGGGCTGGCGGCGGCGATCTTCGTCCATGTGGCGCCGGCAAGCGAGCCCATGCTCCAGAAGGTCAGGTCGCGCAGCTGCTGGTCGTTGGCCATGTAGATCAGCAGTCCCGTGATGGCGAGGGCGAGTGCGCCAAGCGCGATGCCGGCAAGCAGCATCGTCGCCACCGAGGTCTGTCCGTGACGGGTGGCGATCCTGTAGAGCAGCAGCGTCGTGACGAGGCCGCCGCCGAAGGCCGCCGTCGGCAGAGCGTAGATACCGAGAAGCGCCTCGAGCGGAGCTGCGAGGCCGCCGCCGAGCACGATCATCGCGACCGCGCCGAGGCTTGCGCCGGAGGAGACGCCGACGAGGCCGGGATCGGCCAGCGGATTGCGGAACAGGCCCTGCATCACCGTGCCGGAAACGGCCAGTGAAGCGCCGATCAGGAAACCGAGGATCGCCCTGGGCAGGCGGATATCGAAGATGATGATCCGGTCACGCGTGCTGAGCGCCGCCTCGGAGCCGGCCATGTTGCTGATGACGTCGAGGATCGAGGCATCCGAGGCGCCTGTTGTCACCGAAAACAGCATCGAAAAGACCGAGCCGACGACGAGCAGCGCGATCGCCAGCAAGGCGAGCCGCGTCCTGTCGCCCGCCTGCCTGATTTCGCGGATGTCCGCCATCGGGAATCGTCGCCTTCGTTCCACCATGGCTTGCGGCAGGGCCATGATCAGCCCCCGTAGATCGCCGTGTTGAGCTCACGCGCGGCGGCTGCGGTGCGCGGGCCGAAGCCGAGCAGGTAGATGCCATCCATTCGGATGATCGCTTTTTTCTCGCCTGCCGGCGTCAGTGCGATCGCCGGCTGAGCCAGCAGGTCCTCGTTCTTGGTGCCGGCGCCGTCGCCGCGATTCATCATCAGGATGATGTCGGGCTTGGCTTCGATGATCGCCTCGTCCGTCAACGGCTTGTAGCCGGGGAATGCGCCGACGGCGTTGATGGCGCCGGCGAGCTTGACGATGCCATCGGCGGCCGTGCCGGTGCCCGATGCCATGATCCGGCCGTTCTGGGCGCTGAGGATGAAGAGAACGCGCTTGCGCTCGGCCTCCGGGCGCTTCTCGGCATCGGCGATCGCCGCGTCGAGGTCAGCCGCGACCTTTTCTTCAAGCGCCTTCGCCTTGTCGGGCACGCCCAGCAGCGTGCCGACACGGTCGATCTTGGCGATGATGCCGTCGCGGGTAAAGGCGCTCGGCACGGTCTCGAAGGGCACGCTGGCATTCTTCAGCACAGCCAGCGCTTCCTGCGGGCCTGAACCTTCGACGGCGATGATCGCCGTCGGGTTCATGGCGAGGATGCCTTCCGGTGAGAGCGCGCGCATGTAACCGACGTTCGGCAGCTTCAGCGCCGCCTCCGGATAGATGCTCGTCGTGTCCCGGGCGATCAGCCGGCTTTCCTCGCCGAGCGCATAGACGATCTCGGTGATGTCGCCGCCGACCGAAACCAGGCGCGACGTGTCGAGCTTCTTTTCCTCGGCGTGGGCGGCGCGGATGAAGGCGAAGCCTTCGACGGTCGGCGCCGTCGGGATCAGCGGCAGCGCCATGATGGCCGCCGTCAGGGCCAGTTCCCAAGGACGGATCCGGCGCAGATTGTTACGCATCGTCATCGTAGCGATCCTTATGCGGCCACACTTGCTGCCCGCGGCAGGTTTTCCATGATCTCGCGCCACTCGGCCCGTTCGTCGGAACCTTCTTTCCGCTTGCCGAAGAACTGGATGATCATCTCGCCTTCGGCATTGTAAGCCTCCAGCGAGGTGACGTGGCCGTCCGTGGTCGGCTTGCGTACGGCCCAGGTCTCGGCGATGTGATCCTGGCGCAGATGCAGGTGAAAGGTCGGGTCCATGATATTGATCCACGGCCCCATCGGCTGCACGTTGAAGATCGGGCCGGAATGGATCTGGACGATGCCGTTATTGGCGACGAAGCACATGATCGGCAGGCCGGATTTCACCGAGGCATGCATCATGTCTGCCGTCGCGCTGTTGTCGAGCTTCCAGGCATAGTCGTCGCCGACGGTGCGCACGGCCGCCTGGCGGCCGATCTTCAGGCGCTTCAGCATGCCGAAGAACTCATGCGTATCGGTGAGTTTGCTCCAGTTGTCGCGCAGTTCGTCGCGGTTGACGTCGGCGGTCTCATCGACGGCATTTGAGGTCTCAGCCTCGACAAATTCCTGCGACTGGTCTTCCAGCTTCAACTCGGCGACGATCGCGTGATAGGCCTCGACATTCGAGCTCGGGCGCAGGTGCACCTTGTGCACGGCGTTGCCGGCCTTGTCGAAATATTGCAGGCTGAGGCGCTCTTGATCGCCATCCTTCTTGGATACGGCGAAACCATGCTCCCAGCGGCTCGGGAAGATGCGCAGATCGATATTCTCGCCGAGAACGATCGCGGCCTGCGCGCCGCTCTTGATGTTTTCGAAGACACCGATCTTCTCGTGAACGGCACTTTCGTTGCGCGACAGCGCCATTACTTCGCCGAGGCCGGCCACGTGCTCGAGAAGCTTCAGCGCACTGCCATCGATTCGGGTCACGCTGATGCCGGTTTCGGCGGCGACGAGGGCTGCCTCGGAAATCTTCAGCTGGGCGGCGATATCACGCTCGCGCATTTTCGGATTCTCGGCGCGAAACGCACGGATTTCGGCTGGCGCCGGTCTTGTCTGTTCGGTCATGTCCTACCCTACTTATTGAGAATGAGCTTGCCCTGACGGGTGATCTTCAGGCGATAGACCAGGCCGCCATGTCTTATCATGATCTCGTTCGTGCCGCGGAAAAGATCCGCGCTTTCGACGATCCGGTGCTGCGCCGCAGGCTCGCTCTGCAGCGGCACATGCTTAAAGTTATCTGGCTTTTCAACCATCATTTCGGTTGGCAATTCCATGAGGCCGGTGATCAGGGGTCCCCGGTTGTGATGACAATTATCTTGACTTTCATACTCATAGTTTTTTAAAGACGCAATAGGAGACTATTGCAGTCAAGTTTTTGAGATTGCTGATATGAGGCCGCCTGGCGGCGGTTCGCGACAATGGCGGAGAAGATGATGACGGTTAGGTTTGCGGCTGTTGCAGCCGGCATGGTGATGGCGGTTTCAAGCATATGCCAGGCGCAGGACGAGGGAACCGCCAAACTGGATGTCGAACTCAACGCTCTGGCGCCATCGCAAAAGGGCTGCATGATGACTTTCGTTGCCGAGAACAATCTCCAGACCCCGATCAACAAGATCTCCTTCGAGCTCGCCTTTTTCAACGACAGGAATGCCGTCGACCGCATCACCGTGCTCGACTTCCGCGATCTGCCGCAGGGCAAGAAGCGCGTGCGCCAGTTCGATATGCCGAATGTGAAGTGCGAGACGGTCACCCGCATCATCATCAACGACACGCCGGTCTGCGACGGCCCGGCGGCAGGCGAATGCATGAAGGGTCTCGTCACCCGCTCGCAGATTTCGGTTCCCTTCGAGGGCTAGAGCGGTTCAGCTTTTGAGGGAAGCGCAGAACCGCTCTAACCTTTTGTTTTGACGCAATTCCGGACGGAAAACCGCTTCGCACTTTTCCTGGAATTGCTCTGAGAATACGCCGGGGATGAATCCCGGCGGGCATGTCCAGACTGTCCGAGGCATAAGATGGCAATTTCAGCGAAGACCAGATCGAGACAGGTGCTCATCGGGGAGCCGGACGCTGACGGCGGTCTGAACGACAACAACATGCATCCCGGCCACGAGCTTTCCGACCTGCGCAATGTGCAGCGGCAGCCGGCCGGCGAGGCGGTGGTCCACTACGCGCGCTTCGCGCAGATACCCTCCTTTCCCGATCATCCGGAAACCGAACCGACTGCCTCTGTCCCTGCGCCGCCGATGGATGCGGCGGTGGAAAAGCAGGGGGACGAGAAGAAGCCGGTGCGGCGACGGGTGGCGCTGACTTGCATCTGCTCGCTGATCTTTCACGCGACACTGGCGGCTGTGCTGCTGATTGCTTTCCCCAAAGCTCCGGAGGAGGCAATCGAAGAAGCCGGTCAGGCGATGAGCGTCGTCATGTATGGCGATTCCGATATCGACCAGGCTGCGGCCGGCGAGACCGAAACGACCATCCAGCAGGAAATCATTCCCGAAGAAGTGCAGCCTGACACGATCCAGCCGACGCAAACGGCGGAAGTTCAACCGGAAACCATGCAGCCGACCGAAGTTTCGCCCTTCGAAGCGCAGGATCCTATTCAGCAGGCGCCGGCACCGGAAGTGACGCGCGTTTCGCCCGAAACGGCCGCGGCCGTCGAGCCGGAGATTCTGGTGTCCGAGGTGCCGGCGGAGGAGTCCGTCGCGCAACCAATGTCGACGGTCGTTGCTGAACAGCAGCAGTTGCCGCTCGACGCAGTGCCGCCTGAAGTGCAGCCATCCGAGGTACAGCCAAGCGAGGTGCAACCTGCGGAAACCCTGCCGGAAGTCGCGGAGACTCCACAGGAGGTGAAGCCCGTAGAAACGACAGAAATTCAGCCGGAACCGGAACAGCCGCCCGAGGCTGTAACGCCGACGCCAAAGCCGAAAGTGGCAAAGGAAAAGCCCAAGCCGGTCGAGAAGAAGCGTCCGCCGCAGAAGGCCGCTGGCGACAAGG
Organism: Rhizobium sp. 10PS4; assembly: GCF_032464805.1. Lineage (NCBI taxonomy): Bacteria > Pseudomonadati > Pseudomonadota > Alphaproteobacteria > Hyphomicrobiales > Rhizobiaceae > Rhizobium > Rhizobium sp. 10PS4. The sequence continues at coordinate 208,788 of NZ_JAWDIW010000015.1, forward strand.
GGGAGGGGCAGCAGACGTCAACGCGTGGCGTTGCCGAAGGCAATTCATCGGCGCAATCCGACAACAGTTCGCAGGCCGCCAACGGCAATAACGGTGTGGGGACGGCCGCGACCGCAAACTATACAGGCAAGGTCCGTAGCCGTATTCGGCGTGCGATCAGGAAGCCCCGAGATGTCGAAGGCAGCGTTGTTGTCACCTTCTCAGTCAACGGCGGCGGCGGCCTGACCTCCGCTCGTGTCTCGCGTGGGTCCGGCGTTCCGGAGATCGATCAGCTTGCTCTCGATGCGGTGCGTCGTGCGGCACCTTTCAGCCCCCCGCCCGGTGGGCAGGCGATGACCATGTCAGCGCCTATCGAGGTCGCGCCACGATAATATGATAAAAATAATCAACTTTATACTTTACTCTAAAAATCAAGTTTAATAAAGTCCACCCGCACACGCAGGAATCGTGTGACGATCAACGAGCGAACGGGTGGCATATGGCTCGCAAGGGCAAGAAGGGTTTGAACCGGGAGGTCCGCGATAACGCGGGCGAGGACGCCGGTCAGGCATCCCTCGGGCGATCCAAACTGGATGGCCGCAGTTTCCTCTATGTCGGTGGCCGTGACTGCCAGGTGGCGCATCTTCGCCAGATCTGCAGCAATTTCGGCGCCGAGCTCATTCATCATGATGGCGGGTTGCGTGAAGCGGTTTCCCGCATCGATACCGTGCTTCCCTCGGTCGACTGCGTGTTCTGCCCGATCGACTGTATCAGCCACGATGCCTGCCTGCGTGTGAAGACCGGCTGCAAGAAATTCGGCAAGACCTTCATCCCGCTTCGCAACGGCAGCAAGTCCAGCCTGGAACGTGCGCTGCAGACGATGAACGAACGAGACAATTCCCGATGAACGACCAGCGCCCCGACGGCTTCGCCATGATCGGCCTGCATAAGCTCGCCGCGCAGACAGGCGAGGGCCTCGTGCCCGAACTCTACGAACTTTTCCAGCAGCATGCCGAACGCCAGCAGATCTACCAGAATGTGACGCTATTCCCGACCTGGGAAGCGCGCATGCCCGGGGAAGCGACAACAAGACCGCTTGGCCCAGCAGCGGCAAACGGCGATAATGTTCTCGCCTTTCCCTTGCGTTCTGCAAGGGCGGGCAAGAAGAAAGAGTAGGGAGATTCCATGTATATCGCAATGAACCGCTTCAAGGTTGCAACCGGGAGCGAAGGCGATTTCGAGACGGTCTGGCGCAATCGCGATTCCAGCCTGCCCGAGGTGCCCGGTTTCGTCGAATTCCGCCTGCTGCGCGGCAAGGCCAACGAAGAGGAGGGCTATACGCTCTATTCCTCGCACACGGTCTGGAAAAGCGAAGCGGATTTTCAGAACTGGACGAAGTCCGAGAGTTTTCGCGCAGCGCACCGCAATGCCGGCGATCACAAGGCGATCTACAAGGGGCCGCCGGTCTTCGAGGGCTTCAACGTCGTCGACGGCATTTAACTGCGGTCGATACGGTTTCGCCTTTCGGTTGGGTGCCAAAGGCGTGTGAGCTTGGCCTCCTCTTCTCCCCAGCGGGGAGAAGGTGGCCCGAAGGGTCGGCTGAGGGGGCCACACGGCACGCCATTCATTGCCCTTTGCTGCGCTCAGCGCATTCGCGGCTTTGCCGCTCACCCCCTCAACCGCCTGCCGGCACCTTCTCCCCGCTGGGGAGAAGAGACGTGTGGCGGCGTCTTCGCCCTCCTTCTCCGTCGAGTGAGAAGATCGGAACTGTTCGTTGAGCAACGCTCCGAACCGTCGATCTCAAGTCCTGACGCGCAGAACCGCGCCTGCCGCAACGGCCAGCCAGCCAAGCATCATCGCCCAGCCGCCGGTCGGCGCGGCATAGGGGAAGAGGCCGGAGCCGGAAAAGCGCAGGGTGACGAGATCGCCCGCAAAAAGCAGCGTTCCGACAATCATCAGCAAACCGGCCAGCCAGGCGGTTTTAAGCTTGGCGTTGCCGAGAGCCAATGCCAGCAGGGCAGGGGCGTGGGCAAGGCACATGGCAGATGCGGATGCCGCAAGATTGGCCTCGCCACCGCCATGGGCAGCAAGGGCGGCAAGCGCCACGCCGGCTACGCCAAACAAGCCGGCGAAGAGATAGAACACCGGCTCCAGACGCGCGTTCAAGCTCATGGTTGCTCCTTGTTGTCGGGGGCCCTGTTCTGCATGTGATAGGCGAGCCGTTCCACCGGCGCCCAGATGAGATCGCGCAGCGCCTGGCTTGATATCGTCTCGTCCAGGGCACGGCGGAAGCAGAGCAGCCACTCGTCGCGCTCGACAGGGCCGATCTCGGCGACGAAATGGCGGCTGCGCAGACGCGGATGGCCGCGCTTGTCGGTATAGAGCGGCGGGCCGCCGAGATAACCGGTCATATATTCGTAGAATTTCTCTTCGCTGCCCTTAAGGCTCGGCGGGTGCACGGCGCGCACGTTTCTCGCCTCCGGCAGTTCGTCCATCAGCTCATAGAAGCGGTGTGTCAGTGCCCGCACGCCAGGATCGCCGCCGATCGCCTGATATAAAGTGGTGACCTTCTCCGTCACGAAACCATCCCCATTGCCTCAACCATTCCCCGGCCTCTTCATGCACCGGGTGGAAAATGATCGCAACTGTCATCAAGGTGCCGCGGCATTTCGCGCATAATGCCGGCACGGCAGCGTGGCGGCCGATTCTCCTTGACAAAACCGTCCGGACGGTATCTTTTATCTGCATGTCGAACGCTCATCATCGCAAGAAGCAGCCCGTGCTTGTGCGCCAGCAGTTGCTGGAGGTCGCCGCGCGCCTTGCTGCCAGCGACGGCATGGCGGCAGTCACGCTCGATGCGGTTTCCGCCGCGTCCAGCGTCAGCAAGGGCGGGCTGCTGCATCACTTCCCGACGAAAAATGCGCTGCTCGATGCCCTGTTCGAGAGCCTGCTCGAAAAGTTCGACGCCGATATAGAGGAACTGATGCGCGGCGATCCGCTGCCACAGGGGCGCTTCACCCGCGCCTATCTCAGGGCGGTATCCGGTCTCAAGGAGCGTCCCGACGATTCCAGGAGTTGGACGCAGGTGACGATCGCGCTTCTTGCCGAACCCCGGCTACGTCTTCGCTGGCGCCAATGGGTGCAGGCGCGGGCCGAGGAATATATCGGCACCGATTCCTCCCTCGACGCACAAGTCGTGCGTTTCGCCGCCGATGGACTTTGGTTCGCAGATACGTTGGAAAGCCATGATATCAACGGCGTTCTGAGGCGGGATCTCATCGATCGCCTTGTCGAACTGACCGGCAGGTAATTCGAAAAGGAACCCGCCATGAGCCAGGCCGCCGTCTACGGGCTGCTGTTTGCAGCCATCGTGCTCGAGGTCATCGGCACGACCGCGCTGCAACTGTCGCAGCAGTTCACCCGCATCGGGCCGACGGCACTCGTCGTCGCCTGTTATGCGGCTGCCTTCTATTGCCTGTCGTTGACGCTGAAAACCATCCCCGTCGGTATCGCCTACGCGATTTGGAGCGCTTTGGGAATCGTGCTGATTTCCTCGGTCGGCCTGGTGTTCTTCAAGCAGCGCCTCGACCTGCCAGCAATCGTCGGCCTCGGGCTGATCATAACAGGCGTTTTGGTCGTCAATCTATTTTCTAAATCGGTTTCCCATTGATATCGCTGTGATATTGCCAGTCTGTTTTTCTGCCTTAGGCCGGTAAATTTTCCCCTTTGTCAAAATACTGACAAAGGTCTATGTGTTCCTTGGACGTGGAGGAGACGAGGCGCAGCCGGCGCCGTTTTCCAAAGCGCTTTGAATCCTGCCTTCCCGCCTATCGATACTGCCAGGTTCTACAGGAGCACATCATGGCCATTCGCACCGTCGTCTGGGGAGAGAACATCCACGAGAATAGCAATGAGATCGTCCGGGGGATCTATCCCGAAGGCATGCACACGACGATCGCCAATGCGCTGAACACCGATCCAAGTATCTCGGCGACGACGGCGACGCTGCAGGAGCCGGAACACGGCCTCAGCGAAGCCCGCCTTACCGAGACCGACGTCTTGACCTGGTGGGGCCACAAGGATCACGGCGCGGTTTA